>CAZMEX010000001.1:0-35938 GCA_964565415.1 uncultured Desulfobacterales bacterium
GATTTATCGGGTGAATTTGGCATGCAGTTTGCATTATAGGTAAAGTAACTTTTCCTCTTGTCCGCCCGTAGGGCTTCATTTAACAAGTAATTACATAGTTTCTTTATATCATTCAATAAAAAATTGATTTGACATTATATTTGGATTATTTTATATGCTTTCTATCTGTATATCATTCATTGTTTTTTGATATTGAAAAGAGGATATCATGATGATTGAGATGCCGCAATAAATAATGCAACGGGTTGAGACATGGTTGAAAAAAATACCATCTGGCAAATATGGTGCCTGTAAAAATTGGGGTTATTCAAAGGTTTACTTGACTTTAAAGCACAGCTCCGCCTGGTCACTTGTATGGGACCATTGTTGTAACTATCTAAAATTAAAGCTAATATTCTCGTATTGAAGAGATTTCTTATTTTGGTTCTGTTTTTTTTAAATAAGATACTCTTCTGTTTTTATTGACTATAGATAGGGGGGATTTTTTTGTCAAGATTATTTGTGAGAATAGTTAGGTAAGCGCTCAATAAACACAATCTGGTTTCAGGGCTGATTAAATAGATAGATTTTCAGGCAGATGTTTAAAAAGATATGCGAGGTGCCAGTATAGATCAAAATTGTTGGCTTTAGCTGTTTCTAGGGGGCTGTTGGCAGCGCCGGCTTTTGCTTCTTATTGCCTTTAAATTATTGATTCTGCAATATGCAGTCAAAGGATACCCAATCTGTCTTGAATGCAGTATGATCATTAATCATGACAGTTCCAGCCTTTAATCTTTGTAATGACGTGAGCTGCTCAAAGTTCATAATACAAGGAGACTTTTAATGAACAACTATAAAAAATTAAAATATAATTTGCTATTTTCATTATTGATCGTATTTTAGGTATATGGTATTGTTGGTCTATGTGTTAACTCTTTTCAGGAGGCTCTTATGCAGATATCCATAACGTTTAAAAACATTGAATCGTCCGATGCAGTTAAATCTCACATCCATGAGAAATTTGATAGATTAGACAAGATGCTTGATTATCCAGCTGATGCGCATATTGTTGTATCTATTGAAAAGTTGCGTAACATTGTTGATATAAATTTTACTTGTGACAAAATAAAAATTTATGCAAAAGAAGAATCTGAAAACAATATGTATGCTGCTATTGATGCACTTACAGATAAAGTTAAATTGCAAATCAAAAAATATAAAGATAAACAGCGCCGTCATTTGGCAGGCGATAAACAGAGCATTAAATCCAATGAGATGGAGATGAGTGAAGCTTTATTAAACGATAAAGGTTTCTAAAAAACAGCATCTTTGGTACACGATTCCTACCATCACTCTTTTACAAGGTCTAAGAGTGAACTTAAGGCTGGCACAAATGTTTTAAAAGCAGGTGTCAGCCTTATGATTAATATAACGAATTAAAAAATTTTATTGACAACATTAATCTTCATTGATAAAATTTAGGTTTTTTACGTGATGAACAATATGGGGATGTTGTTGTAAGTTTTAGATTTTTGTTAATACAAAAAGATTGCGTGACCTTCTTCAAAAAACCCATCATTATTAATTGATAAAATTTTTATTTTAGGAAGATTTATGGCAGATAATAAAGTAATTATTAATGGTAAAGAATTCAGTTTCACTCCAGATGAGACTATTTTAGAAGTTGCTGAGAGGAATGGGGTTTTCATTCCGACATTATGTCATTTAAAGGGGACAACTCCAACCGGGGCATGTCGAATATGCATGGTTGAAGTTGAGGGGGCACGTTCCCTTGTTGCATCTTGTGCAGCACCTGCCGCAGATGGCATGGTTATTCTAACTGAGTCTAAAGAGGTGATTAAATCCCGAAAACTGACTGTCTCACTTTTGCTGTCCATGGGAAATCATGATTGCCTGCTTTGCCCTGCTACAGGGGATTGTGTTCTTCAACAACTGGCATACAGGTATAAGGTGGATGGAAAGCAGTTCAAAACATCCAGGGCAAGATATCAATTGGAAAATGTAAACCCTTTTATCATAAGGGATTTTTCCAAATGTGTATTGTGTGGAAGATGTGTCCAGGCTTGTAATGATGTGCAGGTTAACAATGCAATTGATTTTGGATATCGAGGGGCTGTGACTAAAATTATAACAGCAGGGGATAATCCGCTTAAAGATTCTGATTGTGTTTTTTGTGGAGATTGTATCCAGGTTTGCCCTGTTGGAGCATTGTTTCCTAAAGATGCACTGGGAAAACCACGGTATGGGGAGATAGAGAAAACAAGAACCACCTGTAGTTATTGTGGCGTTGGCTGTCAGATGGATCTTCATGTTAAAGATAATGTTGTACAGAAAATAACAGGGGCTGATTCTGCTCCCAATTATGGAAGTCTTTGTGTAAAAGGTCGATTTGGCTATGATTTTATCAATTCTGAAAAACGTCTTAAAACTCCATTAATTAAAGAAGGTGGTAAGTTCAGGGAAGCTACATGGCATGAAGCCCTTGGCATGGTCGCAGACAACTTTACAAGAATAAAACAAGAAAACAATGCCGATGCCATTGGTGTTTTGACATCTGCAAGAACAAGTAATGAAGACAACTATATTGCTCAAAAATTTACAAGGGCTGTATTGAAAACAAATAATATAGATCATTGTGCCCGCCTGTGACACTCTTCCACAGTAGCCGGTCTGGCTGCATCATTTGGAAGCGGTGCAATGACTAACCCCATTGCAGATATTGAAAAGGCAGAAGTTATTCTTGTAACAGGATCCAATACAACTGAGAATCATCCTGTTATATCATCCTATATTAAGCGGGCTGTTAATTTTAACAATGCAAAACTTCTGGTGATAGATCCCCGCCGTATTAAACTTACACGTTTTGCAACCAAATGGTTAAGACCATTGCCAGGTACTAATGTAACCTGGATAAACGGTCTTATTCATGTGATTATAAAAGAAAAATTGCATGATCAATCATTTATAAAGAGTAGAACAATAGATTTTGATAAACTTGAAAAATCAGTGGAAAAGTTTACTCCTGAGCATGTTGAGTCTGTGACCAGTATTAACAGAGATGATCTTGTTGAAGCAGCAAAAGTTTATGCCAAGGCTGATCCTGCCACTATTTTATACTGCATGGGAATAACCCAGCACACGTCTGGAACAGATAATGTTAAAGCCCTTGCAAACCTTGCCATGGTTTGTGGAAATATGGGCAAAGAGGGAGGAGGCTTAAATCCATTAAGAGGTCAGAACAATGTCCAGGGAGCATGTGATATGGGTGGACTTCCCAATGTGTTCACAGGTTACCAAAAGGTTGATGACAATGCTGCCATAAAAAAGATGGAAAAGGGCTGGAATGTTAAGGGACTTTCAAAGAAACCTGGCATGGCACTGACTGATATGATGCCTGCTGCAGAAACAAAAAAGATCAAGTCCCTCTATATTATAGGGGAAAATCCCCTTGTATCTGATCCTGATACCCATCATGTGAAAAAATCTCTTAACTCATTGGATTTTCTGGTTGTTCAGGATATTTTTCTGACAGAAACAGCACAAATGGCAGATGTTGTTCTCCCATCAACCTGTTTTGCTGAAAAAGATGGTACATTCTCCAATACCGAGCGAAAAATTCAAAGAGTAAGAAAAGCTGTTAATGCTCCGGGTGATGCTCTGGGAGATTGGGAAATCATTGCCCTGCTTTCTGAGAAAATGGGATACTCCATGGAGTATAAAAACAGTCGTGAAATAATGGATGAGATAGCATCATTAACACCCAGCTATGGAGGAGTTAATTATGAACGTCTTGAAGATGGCGGTCTTGTATGGCCGTGTCCATCATTGGATCATCCCGGTACACCGATACTTCACAAGGAACAATTTACATGTGGAAAGGGAATTTTCCATGATATAGAATACAGACCCTCCACGGAAAATATCAGTGAAAAATATCCACTTATTTTGACCACAGGCAGGGTTTTGTATCATTACCACACAGGTACCATGACCATGAAAACCCAGGGCTTGAATGAAAAAATACCTGAGTGTTTTATTGAAATATCGCCGGAAGATGCAGAACAATACAGTCTAAAGGATGGCGATACAGCACAGTTGACCTCAAAAAGAGGAAATGTCAAAGCAAAGATTAAATTTTCCCGCAAGGCAGTTAAGGGAACTTTGTTTATGCCTTTTCATTTTGCAAAAGCTGCTGCAAATAATTTGACCAGCACCAAACTTGACCCAGTATCTAAAATTCCAGAATTAAAGGTTTGTGCTGTAAACTTAATCAAATGTTGAAATGGAGAAATAGAAAATGACCTGTTTAGTAAAACCACATCATGAAGATATCACCGATGAAATGTGGGAGAAAATAGATATTGCTATTAAAAACAATAAAGATACATCCGGAGCAATTATTACTGTCTTAAGAGAGTGTCAGGAAATAGTAAACTATCTTCCTGTGGTATTGATAAATCATATTGCAGATGGCATGAACCTGCCAAGGAGTGAAGTTTTCGGTGTGGCATCATTTTATTCTCTGTTTTCCCTGGAACCAAAAGGAAGACATACCATCAAAGTCTGCACAGGCACTGCCTGCTATGTTAAAGGCATTCGGGAAGTAATAAATAGAATTGATGGCGAATATAACCTGAAAGAGGGTGAAACAACCGAGGATAGAAGATTTTCTCTGGAAGGTGTTCGTTGTCTGGGTGCTTGTGGTCTTGCTCCTGTCATGGTTATTGGAGATGATACCCACGGTAGTGTCGCAGCTGAAAGTGTAATTAAGTCCATAGAAGATTATAAGTAAGAAGGAAAGATATATGTCAAAGATTACTGTAGATAAACTAAATGTTTTACGAGGGAAAAGGCAGGCTGAATTGTCTGTACCAGACATTATTCGGATTATGATTTGCGGCGGTACAGGATGCCATGCCACTGGCAGTATCAAGGTCAAAGATGTGCTCATTGAGGAGATACAAAAACAGAAGTTGTCAGAAAAAGTAGAAGTGGTTGAAACAGGATGCAATGGCTTTTGCGCATTAGGTCCTCTTTTAGTAGTTCAGCCCGGCGGGATTTTTTATGTTAAGCTCACTGCCAAAGATATCCCTGAATTTGTTGAAGAACAGATAAAAAACAATAATCCGGTGGAACGTCTGCTGTTCAAAGATCCAGCTACTAAAAAAAGAGTAGCAAAACAGGATGATATAGCCTTTTTCGCCCATCAGATGCCAAGAGCCTTGAGAAATAAAGGGCTTATTGATCCTGAAAGAATTGATGATTATATTGCAAGGGATGGATATAAAGGTATTGTAAAGGTCTTAAAAGAGATGGATTCCCAGGAAATCATCAGCCAGATGCTGGATTCAGGGTTAAGGGGACGTGGCGGGGCTGGATTCCCCACGGGTATGAAATGGAAATTTGCAAGCCAAAGCCCGGGAGATACCAAATATGTACTTTGCAATGCTGATGAAGGAGACCCCGGAGCTTTCATGGATAGAAGTATTCTTGAAGCTGATCCCCATTGTGTACTTGAAGGTATGACCATTGCAGCCAAGGCAATAAACGCTAAAAAAGGTTATATTTATTGCAGAACAGAATATCAACTGGCAATCAAACGTCTGGAAATTGCCATTGCCCAGGCAAAAGATTATGGGCTTTTAGGTGAAGATATTTTAGGAACCGGGTTTGATTTTGATATTGAAATATATCAGGGTGCCGGAGCATTTGTGTGTGGAGAAGAGACTGCTCTAATGAGATCCATTGAAGGCAAAAGAGGTATGCCGCGCCCACGACCGCCTTTTCCTGCCCATAAAGGTTTATGGGAAAAACCAACCATATTAAATAATGTTGAAACATTTTCCAATGTTCCCCAGATCATGATTAACGGTGGTAACTGGTATGCAAATGTTGGAACTGAAAAGAGTAAGGGAACAAAGGTTTTTGCTCTTTCCGGCGACGTTAATAATATTGGTCTTGTTGAAGTACCCATGGGAACACCTTTAAGGTCATTAATCTATGATATTGGAGGTGGTATTCCCAATAAACGCAAATTTAAAGCAGTACAATTGGGAGGCCCTTCAGGAGGTTGTGTTCCTGAGCATCTGCTTGATACACCGGTCGATTATGAGGAGATAGCCAAGGTTGGTGCTATTATGGGATCAGGCGGTGCCATTGTCATGGATGACAGAACCTGTATGGTTGATATGGCAAGATTCTTTATGGATTTTATCCAGGATGAGTCGTGTGGTAAATGTACTCCCTGCAGAGAAGGGACCTTGAGAATGCTTCAGATTCTAGAAAAAATCTGTGAGGGCAAAGGAGAGATGAAGGATATTGACAATCTTGAACAACTCTCCCATGTAATCCATCAGAGTGCTCTTTGCGGTCTTGGACAGACTGCTGCTAATCCAGTTCTCTCAGCTCTCAGATATTTCAGGGAAGAGTTTGAAATCCATGTTAAAGAGAAAAGGTGTCCTGCTAAACGTTGTGCAGCATTGCTCAAGTTTGAAGTTGATCCTGATCTTTGCAAAAAATGCGGCAAATGTTTTAAGAGCTGCCCTGCTGACGCAATCCAATGGAAAAAGAAAGAGGTAGCTGTTATTGATAAGGAGAAGTGTGTGAAATGTATGAGTTGTTTTGATAAGTGTAAATTTGATTCTATTTTTTAAACTTTTTAAAGCAATTTATTGTAATAACAAAACAGAAAAAATCCGGTGGCAAAGCCGGATTTTTTTTAACTGTTTTTAACTGTATATAAAGGTTTACCACATGCAAAAAGATACTCATAATTTTGTACAGCAATATAAAGGGTTAGGAGCTTTTGGTCTTGATCGGAAAACAGATGAAGAGACAATTATGTTTTATCTTCAAAAATTTTCCGAGGATGCTTTTTTAAAAACAGTGTTACCAAGGCTTGCAGATCAGGAACTCGAAGAGATTTACAATTTTATCAATGAGAAATTAAAAAAACATATCTCAGAAGATGAATATCATGCTCTTTTTTTGAAAGATCGATAGCTTGTTGTTTGTATTAGTTAGTATTTGTAACTATTTTGTATTTCCCTCCATATCGCAGGATTTATTCTTGACTATCCACTCTTGTTAACGTATTTTAACTTTGTTATTTTTATTAACCAAGTATAACGTTTAAGAGGACTTTAAAAATGAATAAAAAGAAATTTTTTATTGGCATTATAGCAGTATTTTTTATGGTGATCCTGACCATTAGTGTTCAGGCTGGAAATCAGGAACTGATGATGGCAACCACAACAAGTACAGATAATACTGGACTTTTAGATTATCTTATCCCCCATTTTGAGAAAGATACAGGTATTGTTTTAAAATGGACAGCCACAGGTACAGGCAAAGCACTCAAACTTGGACAAAACTGTGATGTTGATGTTTTGCTTGTCCATGCTCCCCCTGCAGAGAAAAAATATATTGCAAAGGGTTATGGAAAAGATAGAAGAGAAGTGATGTACAATGATTTTGTAATAATTGGACCTAAAAATGATCCTGCTTCTGTTAAAGGTAAGAATATCTCAGGTGCCTTAAATTTAATTAAAAGCAAAAATTCTATATTTGTCAGCCGGGGAGATGATTCCGGGACCAACAAAAAAGAGAAACTTCTGTGGAAAAATGCTCATATTACACAACCAGATAAGGAAAAATGGTATGTGCAGACAGGGCAGGGCATGCTTGCTACTATAAATGTTACAGCTGAGAGAAACGGTTACACCATGACTGATCGTGGCACATATATCAAGTACCAGGCCCAGAAAGGTGGTAATGCTCCGTTGATCGTTCTTGTTGAAGGAGATAAAATTTTATTGAATCAATACAGTGTTTTAACCCTTAATCCAAAAAATTGCCCCAATGCCAAATATCACCTTGCGCTTAAATTTTCAGACTGGATGGCTTCACAAAAGGCCCAGACTTTGATAAAAGAGTTCAGGCTTCTTGGAAAAGAGTTATTTATACCAAACGCTAAATAGCAAAAGGATTTTATGGATTTTATAGTTGAAGGCTTTATCAAGGCAATTGAGCTTTTGATAGGCGGCGACTATTCAACCTGGACTGCTGTTTTTGCAACAATAAAAGTATCCACCTGCTCCTTGGGTTTAAGCTTGGGAGCAGGTTTACCCTGTGGATTTTTTATTGGATATTTTGATTTTAAAGGTAAAAAACAGTTACGAACCATTCTTGATACTCTTCTTGCTCTTCCCACAGTTTTTATCGGTCTTACAGTATATGCATTTATATCCCATCAGGGACCTTTGGGAGAGATGGGTATGCTTTTTACCCTGACCGGAATCGCAATTGGTCAGACTATCCTTGCCTTTCCAATTGTAACAGCCATCACTGCTTCCATTGTCGAAAACATCGATTCTGACCTTAAATTAACCCTTGCAAGTCTTGGTGCAGGTAAGCACAATATCATTGCCACATGTTTATGGGAAGTGCGATACGGTATCTTAACTGCTGCAGTTACAGCCTATGGTAGAGTGTTGACCGAAGTTGGTATATCCATGATGGTGGGGGGTAATATTAAATATCATACAAGAACAATTACAACTGCCATTGCCCTTGAGACAAACAAAGGCATGTTTGCAGACGGTATTGCCCTGGGAGTTGTCCTTATTACCATTGCATTTATTGTCAATCTTTCCCTCTCTTTTTTAAGGAAACAATAAAAAATGACAAGAGATGACATTATATATCATATAAGCAAGATCAGTCATTTTTATGATGGTAAAAAAGTGTTGGAGATTGATGATCTCACAATCGAACAGGGGTCAATAACAGGGCTGATTGGTCCAAACGGGTCAGGTAAAACCACTCTTTTGCGGCTTCTTGCTTTTATTGAAAAGCCGAGTTCAGGTCAAATCTTTTATAAAGGTACTCCTGAGTTTCCATTTTCACCAACCATTCGTTCAAAGGTGACTCTTTTGACTCAAAAACCATATTTATTAAAACGGACGGTTTTTGAAAATATTGCCTATGGTTTAAAAATCAGAAAAGATACTGCACAACTTGAAAAACGAATAGAAAAAGCCCTTGATAATGTAGGCCTTGATTATCAAGATTTTGCCCAGAGAAAATCACATCAATTGTCAGGCGGGGAAGCCCAAAGAGTTGCCATGGCAGCAAGGCTTATATTAAAACCTGAAGTATTGCTTTTAGATGAACCAACTGCAAGTGTTGATACTGAAAGTGCAAAGCTGATTCGAAAAGCATCTTTAAAAGCAAGAGATGTCCTGGGAACTACCCTTGTTATTGCAAGCCACGACCTGCAATGGCTCTATTCTATTAGTGACCATCAACTCTCTCTCTATAAAGGAAACATATTTGCAACGGGCATGGAGAATATTATCCCAGGACCCTTTGAAAATGGTGATAACAATACAAGGGTTATTAAAAGACTTGATAATCACCAGACAATTGTTCTTGATTCAACAGAAAAAAAAGAGTGCACAACAGCTGTTATTAAAAAGAGAGATATAAGTATTGAGCATGGGAAAAGTGTAAATATTGATACCCACAATCAATTGTCAGGTTGTATCGCTTCAATGCTTTTAGAAGGCAAAAGAGGAGATATCATGGTCACTGTTATTGTACATGATTTCTCCTTTGTACTGAGAGTTACTCCTGATCAGATCAGCAGGCTTAATCTTTATCCTGGGAAACATGTTATTCTCAAGTTTAATATAAACAGTGTTGAATGGGTATAGAGTTAAATTTTTTTTTCTTAAGTGAGCATGTTGGCACCATGTTCAGTAAGGGTGAACACCAATATCTGATTCCAGATTTTTCCACGAATAAGGCTGGATAGCAACAATTAATTCTTTTTGCTATTGTTTTAAATCATTACTATCATTATACTATTTTAATTGTAATAAATTTTCTTTGCCCAGGTCAGGTATATATTGCCCCCTGGTTGTTTTATAAACTTTTATTTTTAGGAGCTGCTGGTATGGGAAAAAATAAAAAGATTCAATTAATTCTCTTTTTAGTATTTATTGTGTTATTTGCTGTATTTGGCCCAGGTTACACCTTTGCATGCAATGGTGGAGGAGGAGGTGGTGGTGGTGGCGACGGCGCAGCCGCGGCTGTGCCTTCCATTGCTGCCTCTGTTAATCTGATAACTCCTCCATCAAGAGTTAATCTGTCTCAAGCAACAGATGTCGCACCAGGAGCAGCTTCAGCTGTTGGCTCTATCACCTCTTATCTTTCCAACGCTGAAGTTGCAGGACTTAACATAGGCGGTCTGACAATTGACCAGGATAAGATTGACAAGCAGATGGAAGAAGAAACAATTGATAAGAATATTAACACTTTTATTAATTTTCTAGATGACAATCCAATTGTTGATGATAAAACCAAGAGTACTCCTGCTCCTGCTAAGTCTAAGTCTAAGGCTAAGGCTAAGGCTAAGGCTAAGGCTAAATCCAGCCCAAACAAGATTGATTTACAGCATATAGCATCAATGACAATGAAAATGCGTATTGAGCATCCGGAATATACATCAAAAGAGTGTGTTTATTTTGCCCTGATCGAATTGGAACTTATAGCTCGTCACTAATACTATTTATCCAAAAATAGGAGGTTTATATGAAAAAAATAGGTCTGTTGTTTATATTTATTTTGTCTCTCTCTTTACTTAACTCTTGTGTGCCAAAAACAATCAGCACAGGATTGTTTGGAAAAAAACAATCTGGTATTGATATTAATAGCCTGGGCAGGGACGGGGTGCAGGCAGTTTTGTGCATTGAACAGGCAAAACATTCTGTGCTTGATACATTAAAGACATTTCCCTACACCAGAATTCCTTCTAAAAATATTATCAAGCTTGGGAATAAGACTGATTACTCCATATTCAGAACCCGTAAACTTGCATTGACAGAAAACAGTATAGATAAGCAGGGAGTGCATACGCTTGGAACGACTTGTCTCTCTATTGATGATTTAGGACGAAAAGATTTCAGCAGAAACCAGATCATCTATAAAGTACAGCAACCAACTGACAGGGAAATTGCTGCACTGAAAAAATCAATAAGTAAGGATGCAAGGGCAGTTAGAAACCTTAGAAATAGAAAATTGAAAACTATAATGAAAAGCAATGTGCAGGAATATCAGAAAACAGCCGGGCTTTCACCCGACGGGATACCTGGGGCAAAAACTGTTAATGCATTAGTAAAGGATACAGAGATCATTGATATTCAAGAATTGACTACCAACGTTGCATATATAAAAAAGCCAGAATTTAAAGCATATATTATCCCGGCAGGTAAGGTTAATCCAAAGATTTTTAAGAAAGGCTTTAAAAGTATTAAGAGAGTCAAAAAACATGCACTTTCCCTTGATGAATTTAAAAATATGTCCCAGAAGAGTAATAAATTCTTTATTTGTATTTATATGCTTGATCGCTTAAACCCAGCAAAAGGTCTAAAATGGGGTATTGCAACAAGTTCAAGAGGCAAAGCCACCAATAAGAGTTCAGTGTTTTATGGAACACCCCAGGGATGGTCCGTGATTATTGAATCCTTTACAGTAGAGTCAGAGATAAAAGGTTCAAAATTATATGTTAATCTTTACAGTGCCAACCAAAAAGATGTGTTATCAGGATCAGAGAAAATTATAGGAAGTTATGCTATCAAGTAAAATATTAAGATATGTTTCCAACTGTTTGTTTCTGTTTTTTACTGCAACACTGCCCCTGGCTGGCTGTAAAACAATTAACAATGATCTGCATCCTTTAACCCGTGAGGTTCTTGTGTCGGGCATTAGGCTCAATAATACTCTTAATGGGCTTACAGGGTTTAGTGCCTATGCAATATCTCCTGATGCCAAGGCTTTTGCAGTGTCTGCCAGTAAAAGTGGTCATCTGTATGCCTGGGGCAAAGCATGAGATTTCTCAAGTCAGGGGGCAGCGTTAATGGCTGCCCTTGACCGTTGTCGGAGTTACCGGCAGGAAAATGATCCTCCCTGTAAAATCATTGCCATGGGGGATCATCTTGTTTCTGATATAAAATCTGCTGAATATAATACAAAAGTTCTTAAAATAGTTTTTTCATGTTCAGGATTTGATGGCAGTAGAAAAGCAAGTTTAAGTTATGAACCATCAGCAACACGGGGGCATATATGGCTTGTGGATAAAACAAGAGGCCGAGACTGCAAAGGACAATGGTATCTAAGTGAAAATCAAGATTACTTATGGCACATAAAATGTTTTGATGGTCTTAAAGCATCGGGATCTCTTGATAGCCCCTTAAAAAGGATAGGTGTGGGCAGGGGAAAAGATAATTCCAACAGAGAAATAGTTTTTACTTTTGGACCAGGGAATACAGATTAAACAACACCATCTATTCAAAAATAATATCTCCTTTTTTCCCCTGCCGAATTTTTAAAGATAGTCTGTGCTTAAAGAGAATGTCTTTGGAAAACAAAACAGCTTTCTTCCATTGATGGATCGCATCTCCATGGAAATTACACTCCCACAAAATATCACCATAGTGATCCAGTGCAATGGGATGCTGTTTGAGACTTACTGCATAAGCTGCTGTTTTAAGGGCATCTTTTTTGCGATCCATACGGAATAGTACCAATGCTCTTGTGTCGTGATAGGAAAAAAAGTCGGGATTTTTCGCAACAGCATAATCAGCAAAGGATAACGCCCTTTCAAGATTTGTCTCAAGCTCAGCCCAATGATAAGCAAGGGCGTTCTTTGCAAGATGCTCACCCTTCTCTGCAAGATCAATAAGTAGATCTTCTGACAGTTGATATCTGCCGGCTTTTTGAAGGATGGTGGCAAGTTTGGTGACAAGTTCTCTTTTCCCGGTTGAGGCAAGTTCAATCCTCAAGTTGTTTATCACTGCGGTTTCATAATTTTGTATGAGTTTATCAAGGTTTAAAGAATTATCAATAGACATGTTACCTAACATTTTGACTCTTATATCTATATCTCCCAGGTCTATTCCAACTGCTTTTTTGCAATATGCTTTAGAAGCTTTTACAGCCCCTTTTGCAGTATCATAATTCCATGCATAACCCAAAACAGGCTTGGTATCAATATATAAAGGTTCTCCTTTTTGATATGCCAGGGCAACTGCTTTAAAATCTTCTTTTTCCTTATAAATTTTATCTGGAGAGGTAAAAATTTTATCATCGGCAGCTGCCAATTGAAGGTTTGATGCCACTGGTATTGCTACAGTGAGTATGGATATGATCAGATAGAGTGATAAAATTTTTTTGCTATACAAATATTGAAATCTCCATTAAAAATAAGATTTGGGTTTTACATTTTTCAAGGTAGAATAAATTCATCAACTGGACATATGTCCTTTTAAGTCATATCTCTATATAGAAGATACATGGCATTGACCAAGCCCAGCACCTCAGGTTCATTGTGAAATATATGGGTGGAAATACGAAGAGCGTGGACCTTTGGACCTGCCTGGGTAATATGAAAATCAGTGGTCCTAATGATATATCCATAATCTTCTCGCAACCGATCTCTAAACTCTTTTAGAGTGTCACCATCGCCCAGGTCAGAGAATGGGTTGAATGCTGTGAGACCACTGCTCAGTTCTGGAACATCAGGAGAGAACATGGTTGCAGTGCTTCCAAACACATTCTGAATCTGTTGTTTACATAGACTGCCAAGCTCCAAAACCCTTGCTTCAATACGGTCCCGCCCGATATGCTGCCACATGGAGCAGGCATCCCCTAAAGCACGTTTAGCAGGATAGTTGTCATTGCCTATATATTGTAATACATTTTGCAAACCTAAAAATGGTAGATAAGGATAGAGAGACGAATTAATGGCAAAAAAAGCAGGATCACGATCCGGCCAATAACTTTTCAGGCGGTTGAGATTGTCACGAACATAAAGAATACCAGTGGCACCTGGTCCGCATTGCCATTTATGTCCTGATCCAGCATAAAAATCACAATCAATGGTGTGAAAATTCAACTCCATCATACCAATAGTGTGAGCACCATCAATAAGAGTAGGGATTCCGTTGGGAATAGCTACTTCGTTGCATATTCGCTGTGCTGGTAAAAGAGTGCCTGTCTTATAGGTGATGTGAGAGAAAACAATCAGACGAGTATTGGATGTGACTGCATTATTGAAAACATCAACAAACTCATCACTGCTTGTGGCAAATACAGGTATGTCCAACTTTCTTACTATTACTCCAAAGCGCTGGGCAGCAACAGCCAGGGGAGAGTCAGCAGCAACATGTTCATGGTGGGTGGTAAGAATCTCATCGCCGGGCTGCAGGTTCAAACCGCCTAAAACTGTGCACATACCATCCGTGGTGTTACGGCTAAGGATTATCTCGTCATTGTTTGCTCCAAATTGTTGTGCAATCTCTTCAACAATATTGCTCATATATGGCCATGTGCCCCATTCACCGTTCATATCCCAAGGATACTTAGCTACAGTGTGGTTATATTTTCTGTATTTTCTAAGCACAAATCGTGGCATGGAACCTGTTGTACCAATATTCATATATACACTGTTTTTATCCAGCACAAAAGCTCTGCGTACCATCCTCCAGATTCTTCGTTCTGACCAGTTGAGGTTGATATGAAAAGATGAATCAGCCTGGGCAATTCCAGGCACTGCAAGGGCAGCTCCTCCAATTGTTGTGGTGCCAAGAATTTTTAAAAAATTTCTTCGATCTAAAAAACTTTCTGCTTTGAGTTCGTCTCTTTCAGACATTGTTTGTGCCTCCTCTATTAAGTTAGTATTCTTTTTACAACTTAAACCTGAAAAGCCTCCAGGAGCTAATTCTGAAAATGGGATTGAAAAATATCCTGAATTTTGAATAAATAATTAAGCGATTATCTATCTGTTTTTAATCTATCAATTGTAAACGATTTAAAGCGTTTTAAACTTATATATTATCGGGTATCAAAATTATTTGTGATTGTAAAGAAATATATCAAGGTACTGGAAAGTAAATGTCAAAAAGTAATTTTTTTCTTGACTCAAATCAATTCTTTTATTTATCTTATTAGATATATATCAATCAGCATTAGAATTAAATGAATAACAAGTTGTTCCATGATGTGAATTTATATGACGGGTTAATAAAAAAAATACCGGGAGGAGCAGATGAGCAAGAACAAAGAGTTGATAAAAAATATTCCATTTTCTGAAATCATTGATTTAAAAGGAATGGTTGATTATGAGGAGGGTAGGGTGGTAAGCAGGACACTTGCAAGCAAACCAGCCATTAATATTACTCTGTTTGCCTTTGATAAAGAAGAAGAGATAAGTGCCCACACATCCCCAGGAGATGCCATGGTACAAATTATAGATGGTGAAGCATTGATTAACATAGATGGGAAAAAGATTTCTGTAAGTGCAGGAAAGGTTATTGTTATGCCGGCAAATGTTCCCCATTCTGTCTCGGCAATTACACAGTTTAAAATGCTCCTGACCGTTGTGAAACAGCCTGTCACCATTCAGGGGTTGTAGTGAATAATTATTAAAGATTTCTATTAAAACCCGAGTCAGGCTATCTTTTTATGATGACCTGCCCCGGGGTTTTTGATTTGTTTAAATAATACTTTTTCTTTTACATCTCTGTCTCAGGGTGAAAAACATCAACTCCTTTAAGGTCATCACCAAGGTATTCACGTTCATTGGGACCAAGAATACCAAGGGATAGACAGATTAATGTCCAGAGATGTACTACAGGATAGTTGCTGCCATAATGATGACTCAGTTCATGGATCTGTGCATGGCAATTGTGACATGGTGCAATACAATAATCAGCTCCGGTTGCCTTGATCTGGTTATCTTTGGTTTTACCATAGGCAAGCCTTTCTTCTTTATATCCAGACTGGAGGAACCCTCCGCCTCCGCCACAGCAGAAGTTGTTAGATCTGTTGGGTGTCATATCAACAAAATTTTCTTCACCAACCACTGATTTTACAACAAATCTTAAATCTTCAGCAATTGGGTCACCAAAGGATTTTCTTACAATCTGGCATGGATCCTGGACAGTAAACTTGATTTTCAAATCCTTGTTCCAGTCTGAGTTGACTTTTAATTTGCCTTCTCTGATCCATTTTGCATAATATTCATATATGTTTTTTACTTGAAATTTATGTTCAAGATTATATTTTTTCAATCCTGCCAGGACTGAGAATGTTACGTGCCCTCACTCGGTGTTGAGGAAGGTCTTGCACCCAACCTCATCAGCAGCATCTGCTGATTGTTTTGTCAGATGTTTCCAATTGTCATCATCGGCCAGGAACATGCAGTAATTTTCTCCTGCCCAGCCTTTACTGGTATATGTCCAGTCTGCTCCAACCAGGTGGAGGATTTTCCAGAGCGGTACAAGCTCATCAGGTTCTGTTACAGGCTCTCTGGAGTTTTGATTAAGGACAAATTCCGCTCCCTGCTTGTCTATGGGGGCTTGCATCTCTGCAAATTCAGGCTGTGCCTCCTGATACTCTTCAAGCACATCTTCCACAACAAAGGTAAAATCATCAGGTGGTGTTCCCATGGCACTTCCTGACTCATTTGCCAAAGCTGCATCACAGGAGCCAAGTATACCTTTTGGTCTGGTCTCCCTGGGCCATGATTGTCTTACATTAAATATCAGCTGGGGGATATTTATTTCCATGGGGCATACATAGACACATCTTTGACACATTGTACACATCCATGCCCACTCAGAACTTAAAATCTCTTTATCCATGCCAAGGGCTGCCATCCTGAGAAATTTTCTTGGATCCATGTCTCTAAGACCTGTTGCAGGGCAGCCTGATGAACATGCTCCGCAGGTAAGACATGCATTCAGGTTGCCGCCGTCAGGCAGGAGTTTCATAACCTTATCTTTAAAGATACTTTTTCTAGTACCTCCAATTTTTATGGGTGATTGAGTCATTTTCATATTTCCTTTTTTAATATTCCTTGGGAGTTGTATCTATTGCATCCAGAGTAAAAACCGGTCCATCTTTACAAACCAACTCTTTTCCAATATTACAGCGGCCACACATTCCAATGCCGCATTTCATTCTGTTTTCCAGGGACATAATAATTTGATTGGGCTTATATCCAAGTTTTTCCAAAGAAGGCATTGTGAATTTAATCATTATGGGAGGACCGCAGACAATTGCATAGGAGTCTTTATCAGCTTTTGGTGCTTTTTCTTCCACAATTGTTGGAACAAAGCCTGTATTATACTGCCAGTCAGGATCATCAGTACCGTCAACTGTAATATGCATATTGATGTCATCACGTTTTTCCCACTCAAAGAGCTCATCTCTGTATAGAAGCATGCCCGGAGACCGTGCTCCATAAACAACATCAATGTTTTTAAATTTTTTTCGGTTTTCATCCTTCAGCATATAGACTATGGATGATCTCAAAGTTGTAAAGGCAAACCCTCCACCAATAATTACAATGTTTTTATTTTCAAGCAGGTCCCAGGGATACCAGTTCCCAAGGGGACCTCTAAGCCCCATTATATCTCCAACTTTCATGTTATGAAGAAAAGAGGTTACAACGCCTGTTTTAAAGACTGTAAATTTTACAAATCCTTTTTCAGTGGGAGAAGATGCAATTCCAATTGGTATTTCACCCACTCCTGGTATGGAGAGTTCTGCAAATTGTCCTGCTTCATAGGAAAATTTTTCTTCATCCCCCTCATTTAAAAATACAAACTTAAATGTTTTAAGAGATTTATCTTCAGTTGCTATCTGGATATCGTCAATGCGAACCGGATAGGGCAAATATGGATTGTTCATTTGTTATCTCCTTATGTTCGCTATTTTTGCTTTTCATATGAATTCATAATATTGCACACCTCGCGAATATCTATATTAACAGGGCATTGTTTGACACATCTTCCACAGCCAACGCACATTGTCCCTTGATCGTATTTATCAAGGAAATATTTTAACTTATGCATGAATCTCTGTCTGACCCTTTGAACCTTCTCACCTCTGGGGTTATGACCTGAACCATGGAGTGTAAACAGAGGAGACATGCAGCTGTCCCAGTTACGGAATCTTATGGTCTCTTTTCTTTTTGTCTCATCCTGAATATCAAAGCACCAGCAGGTAGGGCATACAAAGGTGCAGGTTCCGCAATTTATACAGGAAAAAGCAATGTCATCCCAGAATGGGGCATCATATAAGTCCAGAATTGTTTTACTCTTAAGAGTATCAGTGGCAATTTTTGATACTATGGCTGCTTCAGCATCCTGTTGCATCTTGTCAATGGTTGTTTGAGCATCACTGTCTGCTAACTTGTCAAACCCGCAAACCCTTGCAAACTCTTCACCTTTTGAGTTAAGAATTTTGCCAAGATAGGCATCCCCTGTATCAACAAGCAGTATATCCAGACCATCTTCAGCAAAGGGTCCTGATCCTGCAGAAGTTGAAAAATCAAAGGGTCCCGGAGTATTAACTGCAAGCCCCACAAATGTGGTTGCTTCATAGGCATCACACCAGTAAGGATCACGATAATCTTCAGTATCAAAATTGAGCTTTACAAGCTCAATAGCCTTTGCATCATAAGGTTTGATGCCGAGCACAGCCCTTGGAGCCTTGTCAGCTTTAATCTCTTTTAATATATGATGATCATCTTGGGATTCATCCAGTGTTGCTGACATCATTTTTTCAGTTTGGGGAAACAAGATGGATTTAGGTGACAAGATTGTGTCAAGGCAGTCCATATCTGGCAGCTCGTCCTTTTCTAGATTTCTCATATGGTAAGCTCCCTGATCTTCTTTATGACCAAAAAGCTGATACTTGCTCCGAGCTTTGTCTATTCCTTGTTCCCACTCTTTTTTATCAATTTTTATTATCTTCATTTTATGACCTTTTTATTTACTTGATAAAATCATCAGGATCTTCGGGTTTATATGTATCAAGAGGCGGACGAGTTTTTAAGTCAAGCCCTGCTTCCCATCCAAACATTTCATAGGAGTCTTTTATCAGTTTTCTTGTAAACATTCTGACATCAATATTCATTGGGCATGCTTCCACACAGGCACCGCAATCAGTACATCGTCCTGCGCAATGGAACGCCCTTAAAAAATGAAAAGTATCAATATCAGTTTTGTCCTGTCCCTTACCCACCCATTGGGGATCAGATTCATCAACAAAGCAAGTGGGGCAATAGCAGAGTGGACATGCATTTCTACAAGCATAGCAGCGAATACAGTTTTTAGTTAAATCCTGAAAAAGGTTGAATTTCTCATCGGAATCCATCGCTTCAATTTTGTCCACATCTTCAAAAGGGTTTTCAAGGGTCTGCTCTTCAATAAGATCACAGGCAAGTTCATCATATATAACTGGATTTCTATGCATGCATAATTGACAATTTGCCTTTAAAAACTCTTGTTTTTTAAGCTCTTCTTTTTTTGTTAACGAAGCTACCTTTATTGTATCTTTCTCTTCAGAAAACAGGGTGATTTCATCATCAAAAAGAGATGCTATTCTTGTCTTGTCCACCATTCCACTACAGGGTACACCTATTATAACAAGGTTTTCCCGCGGGATTTGGTTTTCAATGATATGGGTTACTATATTCCTTGAATCGCAGCCCTTGGCAACAATTCCTATCTTACCTTTCTGTTTTGGCAGGTAGTTGGCCAGGTTAAGTCCGCAAAGGGAGTTAAAAACAAGTTTTGACACATCCTCTTTTGTTTTTATGGAAACAGGGCTTACTGCCATGGGAATAGTTCCATCGGCAAAACCAATAACAGCTTCCACTTTTTTTTCTTCAAGGAGCCTGGCTGCTGTTTCCTTTATTTTATCTATACAGGTATTCATAAAATTACCCTTAATTATATTGTTTTTTATATTTGGTATTTGGACCAAGGGTTTCTACTTTTTCTGTGATCTCTTTAACTACATCAACAAATTTAGTTGCTTCAGCAGAAGATATCCATGAAAAGCTGATCCTCTCTTTTTCTACACCAATATGTTCCAGCAGACCACCCATAAGGGCAAATTTTCTTCGTGCAAAATAATTACCATCCAGGTAATGACATTCACCAGGATGTCAGCCTGACACCCATACAGCGTCTGCGCCCTCCCTAAGGGCTGAGAGGATGAACTTGGGGCTCATCCGGCCTGTGCATGGAATTCGGATAACACGAATATCCGCAGGGTATTCAAGTCTGCTTACTCCTGCAAGATCTGCTGCTCCATAACTGCACCAGTTGCATAGAAAGCTTACAATTTTAATATTGCTATCACTCATATTTTTTTTATCTCCTTTATACGACTTCTTCATTCAGAGCAAATATCTGAGAGAAAATCTGATTTGTATCAAACCCTTTAAGGTGGAGTGCGCCTGATCGACAGGATGCTATACAGAGACCACAGCCTTTGCATAAAACCGCATTAACCTCTGCTGTACCCTGGAATCGACCTTCGGTTACAAAGCTCGGTGCAGAGTATGGGCATATTGATACACAAACACCACATGAACTGCAAAAGTCAGGATTTACAACTGCAATGGTACCACTTGTATAAAGGCTGTCTTTTTTTGCCAACAGGGTTAATGCCCTTGATGCTGCAGCTCTGCCCTGGGTTATTGATTCATTGACAGGTTTTGGGTAATGACCTGAACCACAGACAAAAACACCATCTGTTGCAAATTCAGCAGGTCCGAGCTTGGCATGTTTTTCAACAAAAAAGCCTTCATCATTTAAAGGTACTTTAAAGAAATTAGCAAGGATCTCATCCTTTCTTGGAACCAGTGCAGTAGCCAAAGTAACAAGGTCAGCATCAATCTGGACAGGTACACCAAGAACATGGTCATTTAAAGTTATCTGTACATGATCATCCTTTGATTCGACCAAGGGTTTTTTATCCACGGAGTATCGGATAAAAATAATACCCATGTCCCGGGCTTTCTTATAAAGCAGCTCTTTTTCGCCATAGGTTCTTATGTCTCTGTAAATAATATAGACACTGGATTCAGGATTTCGTTTTTTCAGCTCAATGGCACTATCCACAGAGTGTGTACAACAAACCCTTGAACAGTATGGGCGATCAGGTTGTCTTGACCCAACACACTGGATAAATACTGCTGTGTTCACAGAATCAAGGGATTTATCATCTTCCATGAACATCTTGTCAAGGTCAAGGTTTTGAATAACCCTTTTATCTTTTCCCAAGCCGTACTCATCAGTTTCAAGAGCTTTTGCTCCTGTGGCAAGTACTGCAACACCAAATTCAAGGTCAAAGCTTTTCCCATCTTCCGTAAGAGTAGAATTAAAATTTCCAACAAAACCATCAACACTGTCCAGGGTGGTATTGCAATGGATTGTAATCTGTTTGTTCTCTTTAATGGATTTTACAAGGGAGCTTAACTCGGCCTGGACATCTTCTCCCAGAGGGGTTTTATAAAGCTTTAGTGCCTCACCGCCAAGAACATCTTTTTTCTCAATAATATGGGTTTCATATCCCTGTAAAGCAAGGCTTCTTGCTGCTGATAAACCTGCAACACCGCCTCCTATTACAAGTACAGTGGTGTTTACATTTATCTTTTCTTCTTTAAGGGGTTCTGAGAGTGCAGACTTTGCAACAGCCATTCTTACAAGGTCTTTTGCCTTGCTTGTTGCTATATCTGGATTATTTTTATGTACCCATGAATTGTGGTTTCTGATGTTGGTCATTTCAAAAAGGTATTTATTCAGACCAGCATTGGTAAGTGTTTCCTGGAACAGAGGCTCATGGGTTTTTGGTGTACAGGCTGCAATAACAACACGATTGAGGTTTTTTTCTTTAATGAATTCAACCATTTTATCCTGGGCATCCTGGCTGCATGCATACATTGGCTCGTAGGCAAACTCTACATAGGGGAGGGTTTTAGCATACTCAGTCACATCAGGACAATCAACAACGCCGTTAATATTTGAACCGCAATCACAGATAAATACTCCGATTCTGGGTCTTTCTCCTGTTACATTGATCTCTAAAACCTTTTCTGGAATTTTAGTTAAAGAGTCCCTGGCACTGCTCAGCGAGTCGCCGGCAGCTGATGCTGCAGCGTTTGCATCCAGAACAGATTCAGGAATGTCTTTTGGACTGTTAAATACACCTGCTACATAGATACCATCCCTTGAAGTGGTTACAGGTTCAAAAGATGATGTTTCACAGAAACCACTGCTGGACATTTCAATACCGATTTTGTCAGCAAAATCTTTTGTCTCTTGAGAAATTTCAAGACCGACTGAAAGAACAATCATGTCATAGGTTTCTGAAACAATTTTGCCAAATTCATCAACATAATTGATATTTAAGTCCAATGTATTTGGGTCTTCTGTTATGCTGTGCACTCTTGATCTGATAAAGTTGATGCCATGTTTGTCTTTGGCAGTCTCATAATATTTTTCAAATTCTTTGCCGGGTGTTCGCATATCCATGAAGAATACAGAACAGTCAAGGTCACTGCCGGCATGTTCCTTTGCAATGATTGCTTCTTTTATTGCATACATGCAACAGACAGAGCTGCAATAGGGGTTATCACATTTGTTCTCATCCCTTGATCCAATACATTGAAACCATGCAATTCTTTTTGGATCTTTACGCTTTTCAGCCAGAAGTTTATCTTTTTTCTTTTTAGGGTTTAAAGGTAATTTTGGCAGAGTTGTAATATGTCCCATGGTGGGACCAGTTGCTGAAAGAATTCTTTCAAACTCCATGGAAGTTACAACATTTGCATAGTTTGAATATTGGTAGTTATCAAATTTTGTTGGATCAAAGGGTTTAAATCCAGGAGAAAAGATGACAGAGCCTGCATTAATGGTAATATTCTGCTCAGTCTGGGTATAATCAATGGCATTGGCAGGACAGACCTCTTCACAGGAACCGCATTTGTCTTTGGTTAATTTCAGGCAGATGGAAGGATCAATGCTGAATTTTAAGGGAACAGCCTGGGGATATTCAACGTAAATGGCTTTTCTTGTTGAAAGACCAGCGTTATATCCATCGCTTGTTTTGCCAGGGCATTTTACAGCACATTCGCCACAGCCAACGCAAAGATCTTCATTAACATATCTGGGTTTTTTCAAAATTTCAATTTCAAAATCTCCCTTTTCACCTTTAATGTCCTGAACTTCTGAAAGTGTCAGTAACTCAATGTTTAGATGCCGGCCGACCTCGACCAGTGTAGGTGAGATAATTCACATGGCACAGTCATTGGTTGGAAAGGTCTTGTCCAGTTGTGCCATTACACCACCAATGGAAGGACCTTTTTCAATCAAATAGACATAATAACCAGAATTTGCAAGATCAAGCGCAGACAGCATGCCGGAAATCCCGCCACCTATTACTGCAACTGACCCGGTTATTTTATTGGTCATAAGTAATTTCTCCTAAAATTTATAAATAAGTACAAAAGTATTTTATTTTGACAAAATAAATTTGAATACAAGGCTTAAGAATCATATTTATCCTGCTCATAAAAAAAACTTTATTATAGTGTTTTTATTATTTTATTGTCAATTATTTTTTGTGATGATTCAGGTTAAAGATATGAATATGATTCAGGATAAAGATATGAATATTTTAAGAATAATGCTTTAAGTCATATTTTTGTGGAGGCGATTATGTGATTATAAAGCCCGGATCAATGGGAGCTATGGTGCCTGGCATGCTGCTGTAAATTCACTATCCAATTATAAAGTATGAGGGTTGTCAGTACAAAAGCTGCAACAAGTCGTAATTTGTATGGGATTAATTCAGATGCCATTCCCCCGGTAACAATTGTATGAATTGAATAAAACGTGTAGATCCAGTCAACAAAAAAACCAATGCCAAGGGAGCATACAGCAATCATGGAGAGGTAAATCACAAGGGCTCTGAAGTTAAACACCTTTCGTACAATATTTATTGTTGCAGCATTTGTGGCAGGACCTGCAAGCAGGAAAACCAATGCAGCACCTGGATTTAATCCTTTTAATATTAATGCTGCTGCAATTGGTGTTGAAGATGTGGCACAAACATACATGGGAATACCCAGTATAAGCATAATAAGCATGGAATAAAATTGATGGTCAGCAGCCATATCAGCAATATTGTCCGGGAATATAAGTGTGATAATCCCTGCAATAAAGATTCCAATTATAAATGGTTTGGATATATCAGGCAGAAGTTCACCAAAAGCATATTTGAAACCATCCATAAGTCTGAAGGATAATCTTCTGTTATTTTCAGGCACAACTGTACCTGTACCAGGGTTGTCACAACCTCAGCCCTTGGTCTCTTTTAAGGGAAGGTTCTCAATCACATTTTGTTCACTGCCCCAGAAGTTTTGGGCAATGCCTGTTGCAATTGCTGTAATAAAACCTGCAACCGGGCGAATAATAGTTAATATGGGGTCAAGCATGGCATAGGAGACAGCAATGGAATCAACCCCGGATTCAGGGGTTGCAATCATAAATGATAATGCAGCACCACTGTTTGCCCCCTGTTTTTTCAATCCCACGGCAACCGGTACAACACCACAGGAACACAAAGGAATCGGGATTCCAAATAATGCAGATAAAATCACTGGTTTAATTTTACCGGTCCCTAGGTATTCTTTGATTTTATCTGCTTTAAAAAAAACATATAATATCCCTGCCATAAAAAAACCAAACAGCATATAAATTGCAACATCCAGATAAATATTCCAGGATTCCACGAGAATTTTATTTATTAGTACCATATAATATACACCCTTTATTTTTTATATCCTGTACCGGCATTAATAGTGCCGGACATGTTCAAGGCTCATGTTTATCAGTGAAATGACGTGGGCATCCTCAAGGGAGTAGTAAATAATTTTCCCCTGCCTGCGGTTCTTTACAATTTTTAATGCCCGCAAAATACGAAGTTGATGGGATATGGCAGAGTTTGTCTGATTGCAGACAACTGCAATGTCACAGACACAATGTTCTCTCTTTAAAAGCGTAAGAACTATCTTTAATCTGGAAGGGTCACTTATTGCTTTAAAAATATCAGCCATCCGGACTATATCCTCCAGACCAGGAAGGGTTTTTATTGTAGCTACCACCTTATCTTTATTTATACATTTTTTAGAGCAGGTTTCCATTTAATCTAATACCTCTTCAATTGAGCATTTGTTCATATGTTAATGCAGTGATCGGCAGTTGTCAATATAAATATATAATGATAAAGATAGAAATTGATAAAATACAAAGAGTTTAACCTGATTATTTAAAAAATTCAAATAATATGAAAAAACAGATAATTGTTGTATGCGGCCCTACTGGAATTGGGAAAACAGGTTTTGCCATTAAACTTGCAAAACTGTTTTCAGGAGAGATCGTCGGTGCTGATTCAATGCAGGTCTATAAAAAAATGGATATTGGTACTGCCAAGCCTGATGGTGATGAACAAAAGGCAGCTGTACATCATCTGATTGATATTGTGGACCCTGACAAGGTTTTTGATGCCGGGAAATATATTAAGTTTGCTGACAAAGCAATTTTAGATATTTATACAAAAAAGAGACTACCCATTGTAACAGGAGGCACTGGGCTTTACATAAGAGCATTGCTTTATGGGCTTTTTCAGCAAAGAGTTTCAAATGCTGATGTTATCTCTAAGCTTACCAGGGAATTGAAAGAATCTGGAAAAGATTTTTTATACACAAAACTTAAAAAAATAGATCCAGATATTGCGGAAAAATTGCACCCCAATGATACATTCAGAGTAATAAATGCCCTGGAAGTATATGAGAGCACTGGAACAATAAAATCAGAGCAACTTAAGAAACATGCATTTAAAGAGGATAGATACTCTTGCTTGAAGATTGGTCTGTATATGTCCAGGGAAAAATTATATGACAGAATCAATAAAAGAGTTGATCTTATGATGGAGCAGGGGTTTTTAAATGAAGTAAAAGAGTTGTTAAAACAGGGGTATTCAAAAGAGTTGAAATCAATGCAATCCATTGGATATCAACATGTGTGTGATTTTTTTTCAAATGTTACAGATTATGAAGAGACAATCCGCCTTTTAAAACGTGATACCCGACGGTTTGCAAAGAGACAATTCACATGGTTTAAAAAGGAGAAAAATATAATATGGCTTAAACCTGATGAAATTGAAAAAGCATCTCAATTAGTTAATACTTTTTTAAAGTGATCTCTTTGACATATTTCCTTTTTTTATATACTCTCTTTATTTTATAGATTACTGATTACTTAAATTAAACTAAAAAGATTTAACATCATGAACCATAAACAGCTTAAAAAAAATAGTATAATATCTCTTTTTTTCACCGTATTTTTTATTTTTCTACTCTTTTCCTGTGCAGAAAAGAGAGCTGTCACGCCTCCTGACACTGCCACGTCGGCTAAAATTCCGATGGGTACAAAAGATGTTTATGATCGGGATGATGTGGATTGGTCTGATAAAGAAAAGCAGGCAATTTTATATGATATATTAATGAAAGAAGCTGAAAAATTCTTATTTTATGGGGAAACTAAAAAAACATTTGCTGTTTACAATCGTGCTTTAACCATAGCCACATTACCTCAAAAATCTATACTAATAGACAAAATCAATAAGCTTTTGACAAGGACAGATGCTTTGACCCTTGAAGAATTGTATGAGATGGGCAAACTCAAAGAGATCGAACCTTTTTTAATGTACAAGGTTGGATTAAATCATATTCTTCAAAAACAGTTTACTAAAGCAAAACAGATTTTGTCATCTTTTGAAAATCTTTATCCATTACATGAAGATTATGAGGAGGCATGTGCACTGCTAAAAATTGCAAGGGAAAATGCATTTAATAAACATATGGTTGGCTGTCTTCTTCCGCTTTCAGGCAAGTATGGAGATTTTGGACTTAAAGCTTTAAATGGAATAGAACTTGCCTTAAAGAAATTTCAGGATAAATATAATAAGAAGTTAATTATTTTAATACATGATACTGGCGGAGATAATGAAAGAGCTGTTGAGTGTATTGAAGAGTTTTGTGAAAAAAGAGTATCATCAATTATTGGACCTATGGTTACTGCTGTGGCAGCAGGTAAGATTGCTGAAATAAAAGAGACACCAATGATTGCAATGACTCAAAAAAAAATAAATCCTTTAAAAGAAAAATATCTTTTTTCAAATTTCATTACCCCGGAACTTCAGACAGAAGCATTGGTATCTTATGCATTTACTGATCTAAATGTGAAAAGGTTTGCAATCCTTTATCCCGATGACAGATATGGTAATAAATATATGAATCTTTTTTGGGATATGGTTGATAAAGTAGGGGGGGAAGTAAGAGCTGTTGAATCATACAACCCAGATGACACAGATTTTGGAGTACTGCTAAAGAAAATGTCTGGTGAGTCCTATGCTGACTCTGGCAAGTTAAAAAATATTGAAAAAGATGAAAAAAAAGAGGTTGAGATTGATTTTAAAGCAATATTTATTCCTGATACTTCAACTAATGTTGCTCAAATTCTTCCCCAGCTTGCATATAATGATATTAATGATATCTATCTGTTGGGTACTAAATTATGGCACAGGCAGAACCTTATTAAAGATGCTACCGGCTATAACATGAATGCTGTAATCATGGAAGGTTATTTTTCTGAAAGTAAAAATGAACAGGTAAAGAAATTTGCAAAAGATTTTAAAGATTTATATGGTACTGCCCCTGGATTTATTGAGGCAATCGCATATGATACAGCTTCAATTTTATTTGAAATACTTGGCGATGATGCAGTTAATACAAAAAAAGATTTAAGAGACCAGATTGCCGGCGGGAAAATATTTGATGGTGTGACTGGCAGAACATACTTTGATGAAAAAGGCGACCTTCATAAAAATCTCTATTATTTGACCATCCAGAACAGGCAATTTGTGGAAATCAAACGTTGACAATAAAATTATTAACCTGCTAAAATAAATGCTATTTATGGGCTTATTGCAGGAGAATTGAGAAAGGAAAAAGTTTAATTAGTTTTTAAAAGCATCTGTGTCTTTTTCTATTAGATCAGGAGCATTAAATGGAAGAGATAAATCTAAGAGGGTTAAATATTGCCATTCTGGGTGGCAGCGCTCCTTGTACGGAAATTTTACAACTTCTTTTAAACCCTGATTTGAAAAATCTTAACTGTAAAATTTTAGCAGTTGCTGATTCCTTTACTACGGTGCCAGGAATAAATTATGCGAAAAAGAAAAAACTGCCAGTCTTTGATAAGTACAATGATATCTTTTTGCTTAAAAACCTCGATTTAATCCTTAAGTTGTCCCAGGATCAAAACCTTACAGATATTAGAAAAAAAGCTGTCTCTTTAAACATACAATTTGTGAATTTATGTGGTTCCAATGCCATTGACTTAATCAGCCAACTTAAAATTGAGCAGGAAAAAAGTAGGATTAAGAAAAAGATCAAACAAGGCAAAGTTGATAAAGATAATATAGAAAAAATTTTTGATCAGTTTTCAAAACGTATAGCAAAGATTGCCCAGGAGAGAATTCGCCATTTCCAGGATGAAAATCTTGAACTTATTTATATGGAAAAAGAGTTAAATCAAATGATTCATGGAAGCATGATACCTACTTTTATCATTAACAATGATCACATTATTACTCACTGGAACAGAGCGTGTGAAGACCTTACCGGGTTTAAATCCTACGAACTTGTGGGGACTGACAGGCAATGGAGCCCTTTCAGGTCTTCAAAAAGACCTGTGCTGGCTGATACTATTATAGATCAAATGGATGAGGATGAAGTAAGCAGATTCTATAAAGATAAATGGAAAAAATCTAATTTGATCAAAGAGGCCTATGAAGCAGAGGAGTTTTTTCCCAACCTGGGAGAGAACGGTAAATGGATTTTTTTTACTGCAGCTCCCATTAAGTCGGAAGATGGAAAGATTATCGGTGCCATTGAAACTTTGAGGGACAGTACCCAAGATAAAAAAGCACAAGCAAAGTTAGAAGCTCAAGATAAAAAACTTGCTCATTTATATGACCAGTATCATGTCCTTTTTAACAATAATCCAAATCCAATTTTTATAGTTGACAGTTTAACTTTGGAGATTCTGGATGTTAATAATAGTGTAGAGGAAGACTATGGTTACCCACGTGGGGAGATTGTGGGAAAACCGTTTTTTGATATTATGAATGCAATGAGTGTTGATATCTCTTACACTCCAGAGATGGTTGCCCTTTTTAAGAAAAAATCAAAAGAGGGTCACTCTTCTATTAGTATACCCTCCAGAGAGATTACATTTAAGGCAAAAAATGGTGACCATGTCCCGGTCAGATATTCAACCAGTTTTTTACATAAAAAAGGAAAACTTGTTGGATGTGCATTCTTTTTTCATGATCTTACCGAGATTAAGCAACTTGAAAATGAACTTGTTCAGTCTGAAAGACTTGCTGCCATTGGTCAAACAATAAGCGGTCTTGCCCACTGCATTAAAAATATTTTGATAGGCCTTAAAGGGGGAAGTTATGTGGTGGATATCGGGATTAAAAATAACAATATTAAAAAAATGCAGGATGGGTGGCAGACAATAAAAAAGAACATAAATCGTACATCTGACCTTGTTGCCAACTTATTAACTTACTCCAAGGGAAGAAAACCTGAATATCAGCCTTGCAAACCAAATGATATTGTAAAAGATGTTATTAAATTGATACAAAATTATGAAACAGATCAACAGGTGGAAATAATACAACAGCTGGACCCAAAAATTGGTGAAGTTGTCATGGACCCACAGACAATACATAGATGTCTGATGAACCTGCTGTCAAACTCGATGGATGCCTGCCATGAGGTTAATGAAGCTGATCGCAATTTAACCATTCATTTAAAAACTTTTTTAAAGAGAGACAACCTGCTGTGTATTGAAGTTAAAGATAATGGAAGCGGCATGAACAAAGAGAGTCAAGACAATCTCTTTACTCCTTTTTTCAGTACCAAGGGAAGCAAGGGAACAGGTTTAGGTCTGCTTGTAACAGCTAAACTTATTGAAGAACATAATGGGACAATAGATGTCTCATCTTCCCTTGGAAAAGGGACAAAATTTTTCCTTGAAATACCCTTTGAGCCATCTGAACCTTCAAATTAAACAGAGGAATGTTCTTTTTGCTTTATCACCCTTTCATAAAAAGAAAACCAGGCTTATCAAGAAAGAGAGAAAAATCTATTTTTATGATTGGGCAGTAATAAAAGACCAGGCAAAAAGGTTTGAAAACTTTGTTGCAATGGAGCTTAAAACAAGAGTTGATCTGTGGAATGATATACTTGAGGATGACTATGAATTAATGTATGTCCGAACAAGAGATGGCAAAGAATCAGATTTTCTTATTATTAAGAACAAAGAACCCTATGTGTTGTTTGAGGTCAAGTTATCATCTTCCAGGATATCAAGACATCATTATCTCCATTCAAAACTTCTTGGACGTATCCCATTTGTCCAGCTTGTAAAAGAGCCAGAGATACTAAAGGTCGAAAACAAAAATTTTTACATGGTTTCTGCATCACGGTTTTTTGCCTAGAGGTGATAAATACTGGGATTTTTTATGGCAGAATATTTTCTGGATGTATTAAATATTGAAATAGTCCTCTTGACCAGTTGCTTCAAGGACTGACTGCCATAATCTTCCCTGGGGGTCTATGTTTTTTCTCTTGCCTGCTGAAGCATCCATGGGTATATGAACATAGTGATTATTCCAGAAGCTGATCAGAAGCTTTGTTTTGCCTGCCATGCCGGCATGGACAGCATCTCTGCCAAGAAGACCACAGAACACACTGTCATTTGCATTGGCAGGAAGGCTTCTGATCATATAGCTTGGATCAATATACTTTAAAGATATCTGCATTTTTTTCTTTTTAAACCATTTACTAATCTCTTCTTTTAAAAAGATGCCTATATCATTGAGTTTTAGATTTCCTGAAGCATCATACTCTTTTTTCTGGTTTTTAAAAAAGTTTTGACCAGCACCCTCTGCAGTAATAATAACGGCATGCCTGCTTATTTTAAGCCTGTTTTCAAGGGCGCTTAAAAGACCTTGTTCTCCATAGAGATCAATATCAATTTCAGGTATAAGTACAAAATTTGCATCTTGCTGTGCAAGGGCAGTGGTTGCAGCAAGAAAGCCTGAGTGCCTCCCCATGAGTTTAATGAGACCAATTCCATTGGGGTATGCTTCTGCTTCATTGTGAGCACCTTTTATAGCATCGGTTGCAATATCAACTGCAGTGTCAAAACCAAAAGATTTTGAGACCAGGTGTATGTCATTATCAATGGTTTTTGGAATTCCAATAATACTTATTTTAAGTTTTCTCTTAAGTACTTCTTCAGCAATTTTTTTTGCAGCCATGAGGGTCCCATCGCCGCCCACCATAAAAAGAATCCCTATATTCATTCTCTCAAGGCAGTCAACAACCAGGGAGATATCCTGGGCACCCCTTGAAGAACCAAGAATAGTACCGCCTGTGTCCTGAATACCAGATACTGATTTAGGATCAAGATATAGTACTTCATGCTCATACTCAGGGATAAAACCTTCAAGACCATGTTTTATTCCATAGATATTCTTAACATTATAATTGTGGAAAAGTTCCAGAACTACAGCGCGAATAATATCATTTAAACCAGGGCATAACCCTCCACAGGTAGCAATGGCACATTTCACTTTGCTTGGGTCAAAGTAGATTTTTTCTCTGGGACCTGCAAGCTCAAAACCCTGCATTTTACTATCAAGTGTCAGATCATAGATCAGATGGTCAGTTTTTATATTCACAAGGATTTTATCATTGTCTGACATAAATCTTTTGCTGAATTTGCTTTTATCTTTTTGTTTAAGAGGGGAGTCAATGTTTGATATGCCTAAAGTTTGTATTTCTGTGTCCAGTTTTTTGTAGTTCATCTTTTGCCTCCGTTAAATTTAAAAGCACCTTTTCCTAAAATGTCATGTAAATGAAGAATTCCTTTAAGTTTACTTTTAGAATCCACAACAGGTAAAACAGTTATCTGATATCTCTCCATAATGTATAGTGCCTCATGTAAGAAAGAATCAGCAGATATGGATTGAGGAGATGGTGTCATTATGGAACTGACACTTGTGCCTGGAAATTTTATGGTATTGGCAGCAATGCTGTGTCTAATATCACCATCAGTGATAATGCCTTTAAGAGTTAAGGTATTATCACAAATTAACACGGCACCAAGTTTATATTTTTCTATCTGGGAAATAGCTTTATCCATTGGGTCATCTTTTTTAACAATGGGCACTTTTGACAAAGGAAGCATTATCTCTCTTACTTTGGATGTAAGCCTTTGTCCAAGCGCTCCTCCAGGATGTGATTTTTCAAAGTCTTTTTTTTGGAATTTTTTCTCATTAATCAGGGTAACAGCCAGAGCATCACCCATGGCAAGCTGTGCTGTGGTGCTAGATGTAGGGGCAAGCCCCAGGGGGCATGCTTCCTTTTCAACACCAGTGTCAATAACAATATCACAAAGATTTGCCATTGTTGAATCACCATTACCTGTAAAGGCGATCAATTTGCAATTAAGGGCTTGTATGGAAGGGATAAATCGGTTTAATTCATCGGTTTCTCCACTGTTTGATATAACAATCACTATATCATCTTTTGTTACCTGCCCTAAATCACCATGCATGGCTTCCACTGGATGAAGAAAGATTGAGCTTGTTCCTGTGCTGGTGAGGGTTGCAACAATTTTTTTCCCAATAAGACCTGATTTCCCTATACCTGAGATAATAACCTTTCCCTTTGAGGAGCAAATCAGTTCCACCATTTTTTCAAAAGAGGAGTCGATTTTTTTGGTTAAATCAAGGATACTTTGAGCTTCTGTTTTTAAAACATTGATGGCATCTTGAATAATCATAATTTTAAATACACTGATAATAAGTTAATGTTAATATTTTAAATAGAGCATGTTTAGTATACCACTTTTAATCCAATTTTTAAATTAACCCCTTGGATGAAATTTTTTATGCATTTTTTGCAGGTAATCTTTTGAAATGTGAGTATATATCTGTGTGGTTGAAATATCGGAATGCCCCAGCATTGTCTGCACTGAACGTAAGTCTGCTCCGCCTTCAAGCATGTGTGTTGCAAATGAGTGCCTGAAAGTGTGGGGAGTAATTTTTTTTGATATTCCAGCCAAAGTTGAATATTTTTTTAATAATTTCCAGAAGCCTTGCCTGGTCATTGGTTTTCCTGCTCTTGCCACAAAAAGAAAATAACTTGGAGTGTTTTTTAAAAGCAGGGGACGGCCCTTTGTAAGCCACTCCTGTACTTTATTACAGGCATAGGAACCAATCGGAACAACTCTCTCCTTTGAACCTTTCCCAAATACTCTGATGAAACTTGCCTCCAGGTTTATATTTTCCATTTTCATTGAAATAAGCTCTGAGACCCTGAGTCCTGCACCATAAAGTATTTCCATCATTGCTGCGTTGCGAAGCCCTCTTGGATTGGAGGTCTCAACTGAATCAAGCAATAGACTCATCTCTTGGGAAGTTATTACTTCTGGCAGAACAAGCCCGGTTTTGGGAAGATCAATATTTTTTACAGGATCAAAAGAGATAAGTTTTTCTTTTATTAAAAATTTATAAAAACCTCTAATGGTAACAATGTGCCTTGCCCTTGATTTTGCTGAGAGCCCCTTTTTTTTTAAATCAATTATCCAGCTTAATATTGATGCAGTATCACTTTGGTGAATCGTATCAATTTTGTTTTTATATAAAAAATTAATAAACACAGCAAGGTCACGGGAATATGACTCTATACTATTATTGGAAAGTCCCTTTTCAATTAAAAGATGATCAATATATTGTTGTGAAAGATTATCCATTCTTAAATTAAATAGTCATCATAGCTTAAGGTATTTAATACATTGGCACCATTTTCAGTTACTTCGATCATGTTCTCAAGCCTGATTCCACCCCAGCCAGGAACATAAATACCAGGTTCTACAGTCACAATCATGCCTGGCTCAAGGCAAGTATCATCAAACTTTGAAAGTCTTGGTGATTCATGGATAACAATTCCTACTCCATGCCCTAAACCATGCCCGAATTTTCCTTTATATTCAGTGTTTTCTATGTAATCCCTGGCAATTCTATCAACTTTGCTTGCTTGGATACCGGGTTTTATATACTCAACTGCTTTTTTCTGGGCCTCAAAAACCACATTATAAATTTTATCAAATTCATCAGTGCTTTTACCCATGATCAATGTGCGGGTAGTATCACTGCAATAACCATTAGATCTTACACCAAAATCAAAAAGAAGGGGTTCTTCTTTTTTAATTTTTCTATTTGATGCAATGGCATGGGGCATTGCACTGTTTTCACCTCCTGCAGCAATAATATCAAAGGAAAGCGTGTCTGCACCATTTTCTCGCATCAGTTTTTCAAAAATCCATGCTGCCTCTTTTTCAGTCATTCCTTCGGTGATCACTGTTTTAAATTGTAAAAAAGAGTCCTCTGATATTTTTAATGCGTTTTTAATCAATGAGATTTCATGATCATCTTTTTTGATCCGCAAGTTTTGAAGAAGATTGTTGTCTGAATTTATTTTTACATCCAGATTAATATCTGATATCTCCTTTAAAATTGTTTTGTAATTTCCAAATGTGAGTCTTGAGGCTTCAATGCCAACATTTGAGGCATTAATTGATTTTAAGATTTCCGGCAGTTCCTTTGTAAAACTTTTTTCATAGCAGATTACTGAATAGAGAGGTGCCTCATTTTCAGCCTGGGTATTATACCTTGAGTCACATGCAAGATAGAGATGGTCTTGTGTGATTACTAAGACTCCTGCTGTTTCATCATACCCACCATCTTCGCCTGTGTATCCGCTTAAATATAGACGATTTTCATCGGAGAGAACAATAATTGTATCAATATCTGTCAATGCAATTTTTTCCCGCAGGTTTGCTATTCGATTTTCAAAAATTTGATTTTTCAACTTTATATCCTCTAGTATTTATTTGGTATTTATTATTTTTCAATAAACTATTCATGAATTAAAAATTTCAGAAATACATCTGAACCCAATTGTATTTGATGTAAAGCCTGGTTTAAAGAGAGCTCTTGAACTGATTGTGATGTCATCACCCGAGTTCCATCCCCCTCCTTTTGCAATATTATATTTTTGTTTATTTTTCGTTTTAATTGGTGGCTTTTCAATGTCTGAAGTCCATTCCATTGTGTTACCAAGTAAATCACAAATTTTAAATTCATTACCATAGTCAGCAAAATTGTCAACAGCAGTTGTGCCACCAGCTCCATTCTTATCAATATTGCAGGCATTATCTTCCCAATCATTGCCCCAGGGGTATTTATATCCAAGGTCGGTTCTTGAAGCTGCTTCCCACTCTGTTTCAGTGGGCAGTCTCCTTCCTATCCATGATGCAAAAGCAAAGGCATCGTCTGTGCTTACCTGTACCACAGGATGAAATTTTTTACCGTGTATAGATGAATCTGGACCATCTGGCTGGTACCAGCAGGCATTTTTTATGATATTGGAACCTCCATTTTTTTTCCATAGTGATCTCTTACCTTGTTTTTTATATTTTCCAAAAAAAACATTACCAGATCCCTTTTTCTCTGCTGTTGTCACATACCCTGTCTCTTCAACAAAAGCTTCAAAAAGAGAGTTTGTAATAGGATATTTTCCCATATACACTTTTGGCATATCAAACTTCTGGAGTTCAAGGCTGGATTTTAAAGTTTTTTTTGTGCCGATTGTATATTCACCTGCAGGGACAGTCACATATATGTTGTATTGTTTATCAGCCTCTGACAGTTTCTCATCAAATTGCTCTGCAAGTCTCTTTTTCTCATTAAATTCTTCTAGAGCTTTTATCTCTTCTTCAGTAAGCCCCTCTACCTGTTCCAGTTTTTCATCTGATATATCTTCATCAAGCTCGATCTCTTCAGTATCTTCATCAAGTTCGTC
>CAZMEX010000001.1:36038-140945 GCA_964565415.1 uncultured Desulfobacterales bacterium
AATTTCATCTAATTGTTCATCATCGATTTCATCAAGTTCAACTTCCTCAATATCTTCTTGTTCATCTTCAACCTCATCTTGCTCTATGATTTCTTCATCATCATCAATCTCAATTTCTTCTAAATCATCTTCAATTTTTTCATTGGGAAGAGTATTATTAGAGATTTTATCCAGCACTTTTTTTATTTGATCAATCAGGTCATTTGATTTGTTATCTTTCTCATCAGGTTCAAGAGTATCTAAGAAATCAGTGATGGCAGCAAGAATGGAAGTTGCCTGGTCAATATCAACTTCACCGGTTTTAAGTGCATTGCCAAATGAGTCGAGAAGATTTGACTTTGCCTCTTCACTCATATCAAAAGTGTTTGCATCTGTTATTATGATATTTTCAGGGTTTTTGCCTTTTTGGGAGAGTTTTTTTAAATCACTGTTTATTGAAGATTTGATACTTGAAAAGTTTATTCGTTTTGACTTTATTTTTATAGATGTCTCTTCAAGGTGCCAGATTGTTTTGATAAGTTGGTCTGTATCAATGGATTTAACATTGTTTATTGATTCCTTGGAATCATAAAAGGCATTAATCGCAGATATTACTTTGTACTTTTTGGAGTGTTCTTTATATCCAAGACCATTAACGGCCTGGGTAATTCCTTCCAAAGAGATGGATAAGTTTCCCAAGGTTCCCCGCAAAAATAATTTGTTTTTACTATTATTGCTATTATGCTATATTAACTATATAATTTCAATCAATGCTTTTGATTTGACTTGAGTATTGGGAATTCTACCAATTTGGGTTTTAAGTAAAGATGAGTAAGATTATTACAATTGCAGGCAAGAGAGATAAAACAGGAAAGAGTGTAACCACTGTTAATTTGGCTGCTTCCCTTGCTATTTTAGAAAAAAGAACACTTCTTGTGGATTGTGATTCCCAGGCCAATTCAACTGCATGGTCCGGGGTTTTTAATTTTGAAGATGCTTTGGATTTAGGTTCACTTTTCACCGGGAAAAAAGATATAAAAGAGGTTATTCAGAAAACCGATATTAAGTTTATGCATGTTCTTTCATCTAACCTCAATTTGCATAATACTGGTTTGAAGTTATCAAAAAATCTGGAAAATCAAAAAATGCTCAGGATTTTTTTAAAGGATATAAAAGACGAATATGACTACATAATCATTGATTCTCCTTCATCCTTTGATTTTTTAACTTTAACTGCCATGACTGCATCTGATTGGATAATTGCATCACTTTGTTGCAGTACAGATTTCATGGACGACCTTGGCGATTTATTAAAAATGATAAAACATATACGAAAAAATCATGGTATTCCCCTTAAATTTGCTGGAATACTTATTAACAGGTGCTCCCTTGCAAAAAAAGAGATTGAATCCTTTTTAAATCAAAAAGAGTTACAAAATGTAAAAGGTATTTTATTTGATACCATTATTCCTGAAGATAAATCAGTTAATCATACTGCTGAATTTTCAAAACCTGCAGTGCTGTGTGATATTAAAAGTCTTGCAGCAACAAAATATTTAGATCTTGCCCAGGAGCTCATTGAAGGTTTTAAATAAACCAAAGGAGGTGAAGTGAAAATTTCAAACCCAGACACCATTGAAGATAGCGAAAAAGAGTTTATCGATTTGATTAATGCTGAACTGGACTGGGAGGTAATTGAAAAGTTGCTTCTAGAAAAACATAATTTTACTTTGCAAGAAGAGGTTGAATATAAGAATGGTGATTTGGTAGTTCATGATGGTGCCATTGCATATAAATTTGATTTTAATATTAAAGTTCCCCTCTCTATTGTTTTTAACAGGCAGGGTGAATTTCTTGAGCTTTTAACCTCCCAGGACGATGATAATGAAGAGCTTGGGAACAATATTGAAACTGACAGCACTCCCAAGCAGAATGCTTTGAATATAAATAAGAATTCAGATGGGAAAGATGATAAGAAACCTGAGCTTGCAGCCGATATAGCAGATATGATAACTGAAATTAATCAGGGGGATTAGGCATGAATGAGGTAGATCCTGCAGTTGTCAGAGAAGAGTTAGATACAATTCTTGCAAATGAAATCACCTCGTTTGTTGATATGGGTTCAGATTTGGTAAAAGTTACATACAATCTTGCCACTATATCCTGTATTTTTACTATTGTTGACAGGGAAAAAGAGATTAATGCATATAGCGATTCTCCTCCTGAAAGATATACGATCGGGTCTCTTTTAGATGAACTTGTGGACCTGGGACTTACAAGGGATGAAAGCCTTAGGAGAGCTGTAGACTCTGTTATACTGCAAGGCTACGCAACAACTGATGGAAAAGGACAGCTTCAAGCTGCACTCTCATCATATACCATGGTTGGATTTCTTGATAACATGTTTCCAGGCATGCCTGGTATGAATCTGATCGCTTTTGTTTTACAGATGAATGATGAAGTGACTTCAGGAAGAAAAGGACTTGAGGAAGCAAAAACTGCATTCAAGCAAACTTTGAAACAGAGAGGCGTTTCAGTTACAAAGGAAAAAGCCCAGAAGAAAGCTAAAGAGATAGTTTCAAAAAAGCAGGATTTTACTGTATCAAAAAAAGTTACTGCAAAATTAAAAACAGATAATTTGTCCCGCCTGTCCAAATTTGTGAAAAAGAAGAGAGCTGGTCATGATTTAAAGGGAAAAGTTAAAATAAGGGATATTTTTGATAAGGGACCCTCGGCTGAAGATGTTGACAAAAAGAAATTAGAACTTGAAAAAGCAGAACAAGCCTTAAAACAGGCAGAAGAGAAATCAAGACTCTATGCTGCAACTGAGGAGCAGGCAAAAGAAGCTGAAGAAGCCTTGAAAGAGGCAGAGCAGAAAGCTTTGGAACTGGAATTAAGGGTAAAAGAGTTAAAAGATATTGAAACAGCAGCAATTGAAGCAGAAAAAAAAGAGCAGGAGCTAAAAGAGCGCGAAACAGAAATGGCTGCAAAAGAGGCTGAGCTCAAAGCAATGGAGCAAAGGTTGAGAGAGCAGGAGGAAGAGAGATCCCGTCTTGAACAGCAAGCCTTAGAGGAAAAAGAGAAACAGGAACAGGAGCAGAAGAAAACATCTAAAGGCGATGATGATATTGAGGCAAGAGTAGCAGCGCTTCAAACTGATCTTGCAATGCCATGCCCTCTATGCAGTAATGGAAAGATTGCTGAGAATACAACAGAGAAGGGCAAGCAATATTTCTCATGTGATAGTGAAGAGTGCAGATTTGTAAGCTGGGATAAACCCTACCATTTTTCCTGCCCCCTTTGTAAAAATACATATCTGACTGAATTTACCATGGCAAATGAAGAAAAAGGACTTAAATGCCCAAGGGCATCTTGTTCCTATGAGCAGAAAAATTTATTGGATCCTGTTCAAAATATGGCTGCTGCAGCATCTGCCGCAGGAAGTAAACCCGGTAAAAAGAGAAGAAGGGTAGTAAGAAGAAAGAAGAGACGTCGATGAAAATAGAGTTTACGGATAAGCGGTTAGAGCCTGTTTATTCAAAAGTAATAAACAAAACCCGTCTTTCAAAAGAAGACGGGATTTCTCTTTTTAAGACTTTTGATCTGACAGGTTTAGGTATGATGGCTGATGTGGTAAGGAAAAAAAAGAATTCCAACAAAGCATACTATATTTATAATCAACATCTTAATTATACAAATATCTGCCTGAACAGATGCCTTTTTTGTGCCTATGCAAAAGATAAGGATGATGATGGAGCATATAGCTATTCTTTAGAAGATGTTGAAAAAAGACTGATGGAACGAATTGATGAACCTGTTAATGAGCTTCATATTGTTGGCGGTTTAAATGTCGCCCTTGGATTTGATTATTATACTGATCTTTTAAAGATTGTAAAAAAAGTCAGACCCAAAGCAAGTATTAAGGCTTTTACATGTGTAGAGATAGATTATCTTTCAAACCTTTCAAACCTTTCCATTGAAAAGACCATTGAGAAATTGAAAAAAGCCGGGCTTGATATGATGCCGGGTGGTGGTGCTGAAGTTTTAAGTAAGCGTGTGCATAAAAAGTTGTTCAGTAAAAAGATTGACAGAGACAGGTGGCTTGAAATCGTTGAAAAGGTTCATAATGCAGGTATCAAGACAAATGCCACAATGCTTTATGGTCATATTGAAACCATGGAAGAGAGAGTTGAGCATTTAATCTCTTTAAGAGATGTTCAGGATAAAACCAATGGATTTTCAGCATTTATCCCCCTTGCCTTCCATGCGGAAAATACTAAACTTTCAGAGCTTCCAGCCACAACTGCCATTGATGATTTGAAGAATATTGCCATTGCACGTTTGATGCTGGATAATTTTGATCACATAAAAGCATATTGGGTTATGATTGGTGAAAAACTTGCCCAGGTGGCACTCTCCTATGGAGCTGATGATCTTGATGGTACAATAATAGAAGAGAAAATCACACATACAGCAGGAGCAAAATCTGCAAAAGGTCTTACCAAAGAGCAGATGGAGAATATGATTAAAGAGGCGGGATTTATTCCAACTGAGAGAGATTCATTTTACAATGAAATTTAATATTGAAAAATTATATAAAAAAGTAAGGCAAAACAAAAGAGTAGATATTGATGAAGCACTTTATCTTTATTCTAACGCTGACTTATTAATGCTTGCATCTCTTGCCCAATTAAAACGTTATGGGTTCAATCATAAAAAAATAGTAACTTATGTTGTTGACCGCAATATAAATTATACTGATATATGTGTCTCTGGCTGCAGGTTTTGTGCATTTTATCAAAAGCCAGAATCAGGTAAGGGGTATGTTATCTCAAAACAAGTTCTTTTTGAGAAAATCAGAGGGACAATAGAGCTTGGAGGAAGACAAATATTACTCCAGGGCGGCATGAATCCACAACTTAAACTTGAATACTATGTGGATCTTTTAAAAAGCATAAAAGATAATTTTGACATCCATATACATGGGTTTTCCCCAACCGAGATAAATTATATTGCTGAACAATCTTGTCTAACCATAAAAGAGACAATTAAAACTTTAAATCAGGCAGGGCTTGATTCAATACCCGGCGGTGGTGCTGAAATCCTTTGTGATGAAATTCGGAAAAAAGTTTCACCCAATAAGTGCATGTCTGAACCGTGGCTCAATGTTATGGAACAAGCACACAAATTGGGGATGAGAACAACTGCAACCATGATGTTTGGTCATTTGGAAGAGCCAATACATATTTTTAAGCATTTGAAGAAATTGAGAGATTTACAGGATCACACTAAAGGTTTTACAGCGTTCATACCGTGGACATTCCAACCTGACAACACCAGGCTGAAAGTTAAAAAAGCAGGAGCTGCCAAATATCTTAGAGTTCTTGCATTGAGCAGAATTTTTCTTGATAATTTTAATAATATCCAGGCATCCTGGGTTACCCAGGGAGATAAAATAGCACAGCTTGCTTTGTTCTATGGAGCAAATGATATGGGAAGTACAATGATAGAAGAAAATGTTGTGGCATCCGCTGGTGTTGATTTTATGCTTCCTGAAAAAGAGCTGAAACGTCTCATCTTTGAGGCAGGGTTTGAGCCAAAACAGCGCGATTGCTACTATAATCTATTATGAATAAGCAATTTGCCAAAGCAAAGATTATAAAACCAGAAAATTCATCTGAAAATCAGGTTGAAATCCACAGGGCAGGGTGGATTGTTGTAACCCCGTGGCAAATTATTGAAAATGGTTATGTAAAAATAGAGAACAACCTGATTGTTGATGTTGGGCAAAACAAAGCATTTAATGTAAGTTCAAGCCAATCTTGCTCCATTGATATTGATCACGGTCCAGGTGTGCTGATGTCACCTCTGGTCAATGCCCACACACACCTTGAACTCTCCTGCTTTAAAGACAAACTTGATATGAAAAATGGATTTGAAACATGGGTAAAAAATCTTATTGAATTGCGGCAAAGTGCAGATGAAAAAAGTGTAAAAGAACACGCTGAAAAATCCATTTATGAACTTTATAACTCAGGTGTCTTGTATGTGGGAGATATTTCAACTTCTGGTATTACAAGACCAATGGTTAAACAATCACTGCTCAAAGGAGTCTGGTTTAAAGAGTTTTTAGGGTCCAGGGATGATAACAGAGAATCACTGGATTTTGACACATCAAATAATCTTCACTGTTCATATGCAGGTCATGCTCCCCATACAACATCTCCAGCTCTATTGATGAGTAAAAAAAAACAGACAAACCAAAGAAATTTGCCATTTTCAATCCATGTCAGTGAGTCTGATGCAGAGGTGCAGTTTATTGAAACCTGCAGGGGTAAATGGGCTGAGTTTTTAAAATCAAGGAATATTGATTTTTCTTTGTGGAACTTAGGTCAGAAAACCCCGGTGGAACATCTTTGGTCCATTGGATTACTTGATTCTTTAACACTTATTGTCCATCTTTTGAACCTAGGTATTGATGATCTTGAAATAGTAGTCAAATCAGGTGCAAAGGTTTGTATCTGCCCCAGAAGCAATATGAATCTGCATGGTAAATTACCCCGGCTTGAAAAAATGTTAAAAAATGGAATAAAGCCATGCCTTGGTACAGACAGCCTTGCAAGCTGTGGTACTTTGAGTATTTTTGATGAAATGAGGTTTGTAGCAAATAATTTTAATAATATTCAGCCATCTGACTTGCTTGCCATGGCAACCCTGTACGGAGCAGATGCCCTTGGAGCAGGTAAATTTACCGGAACCCTGGAAAAAGGCAAGATGGCTGATATGCTTTATATTTCTTTAAAAGCAGATACTGAATCTATATTGCTGGAGAAAATTACAGGTTATGAATAAATGCAGATATAAGATGGGGAAGATCAGCTATATTAACGCATCCCCGGTGTTTTACGGACTTGATCACGGGCTTTTGCCTGACTGGCTTGAAATGGTTGCTGAACCGCCAGCTGTATTAAATCAGATGATTATGAATAAAGAGATTATAATAAGCCCTGTTTCAGCAGCTTTTTACGGCATGAATCATAAAGAACTGCTGGTGTTGCCTGATTTTTCAATATCCTGCAAGGGCGATGTTATGAGTGTTATACTCATGAGTAAATATCCTTTAAAAGAGCTTGACGGCAAAAACATTGCTTTAACTGAGGAGTCTGCCACAGCAGCCTCTTTTTTAAGGATGGTTTTTTCCATGGAAGAGTTGAGACCAATTATTGAGACACGCTCTATTAAAACAATAGATGATGTGAGAGGTAAGGTTGACGGAGCATTGATAATAGGAGATGCAGCTTTAACCCAGCCCTGGGAAGAGTTGTTTAAATATAAGATTGATCTTGGAAGCTTATGGTATAAGATGACAAACCTGCCCTTTGTTTTTGCAGTGTGGGTTGTAAGACGTTCATTTGCCAAAAAAGAGCCAGACATTGTTAATGATATTATTAAAATTCTCAATGAATCCAGAAAACAGGGGTATGCAAACTTTGAAAAAATAATAGAGAGAGGCGCAGAAAAATTAAATCTTGAGCAGCCATTCATAAAACATTATTATAATCATCTCTATTGTGATTTTGACAAAGAAAAAATCAAAGCACTTGCAATGTTTTTTAAATTTCTTTATGAAAGAGGAGTTCTAAAAGAAAAAGTACAAGTTGAGTTGTTTTAATAAAGCTGAAAAGAGATTAACAACATAAGGGGAACCTAAATGAAAGTGAAAAAGATTTTAACAGCAGTTTCTGTTTTTTTATTACTTGCAGTAATCAGTATTGCATTTTTTATCAATAGTTTTTCAAAAAAAGGGTTACCTGATTACAATGCAAATATATTAATCCCTGCGCTTAAACAGAAAGTTACTATCCATCGTGATAAATATGCTGTTCCCCACATATATGCAGAAAATGAGCATGACCTCTATGTTGCCACAGGTTATGTAATGGCACAGGACAGAATGTGGCAGATGGATTTAATCAGAAGAGTCTCCCAGGGAAGGTTGAGTGAAATTTTTGGAGAGAAAATGGTTAAGGCAGATACACTTTTTAGAACAATTGGTATTCCTCAAAAATCAAAAAAGGTGCTGGGTAAGGTTTCCGATGAGTTGATGGGGTATCTTGCAGCCTATGCTAAAGGAGTGAATTATTATATTCAGGAACACAAAGATAATTTCCCCTTGGAATTTAATATCTTGAAGTATACTCCTGAAGCTTGGGAACCCATACACACAATCAACCTGATCGGATATATGGCGTGGGATCTGGCAGGAGGATGGGATACTGAAATTGTGATCTCTAATCTTGAGAACAAACTGGGCAGAGATTTGATCAAAGAGATAACTCCTGAGTTTGATAACTACTCTTCGATTTTCCCGAAATTTGTTGCAACAGAACTTGTTGATAAATTATATCAGGATTTTGTTTTGACCAATGAACACATAAGCCATCTTGGGGTGCAGGTTTTAAAAGCAAGCAATAACTGGGCTGTGGCAGGCAGTAAAAGTACAACAGGAAAGCCTGTTTTAGCAAATGATATGCATTTAGGGTTGAATGCACCGGGAATATGGCTGCAAATACATCAGAATATTAAAGGAAAACTGAATGTTACAGGTGTGGCTTTGCCTGGTGCTCCATTTATAATATGCGGCCACAATGATAATATAGCCTGGGGTATGACCAATGTCATGGTGGATAACCTTGATTTTTTTGTTGAAAAAATTAATCCTGACAATCCGGGCGAGTATATGTATGACGGTGAATGGAAAAAAATAAGAGTTAGAAAAGAGACAATTAAAATAAAAGATGGCACCACAAAAGAGATTGAAATCCGCTATACAGAAAATGGTCCCATTGTTTCTGAGTTGAAAAAAGACATAAAAGGTATGGCAATTTCAGCCAGGTGGCAGGGTTTTGAATACAGCAATGAGATGCAGGGAATCTATCAGCTCAATAAGGCTGAAAATTTTGAAGACTTTAAAAAAGCAGCAAGTGAATTTATTTCAGTAAGCCAGAATATTGTTTATGCTGATATTAAGGGGAATATTGGTCTTGTATGTGCTGCAGGTCTTCCCATACGCCCTTCCAATGATGGTGCAAAAGTGCAGCCGGGCTGGACATCAGAAAATGCTTGGCAGGGAGTTGTCCCCTTTGAAAAGCTCCCACTCTCTTATAATCCTGAAAAAGGTTTTGTCTCATCTGCAAATTATAACACAGCAAAGAATTTTCCTTACTATATAAACAGATGGGGCTTTTGTGAGCCTTACCGCCTTGAGCGCATCAATGAAATCCTTGAATCAAAGGATAAATTTTCCATTGAAGACATCAAGAAGATGCAGGTTGATATGAAATCAAAGCTGTGTGAACTTTTAGTTAGTGGGCTTGTAATAGAGGTGGAAAAAAAATCTTCCTTAACTGAACTTGAGAAGAAAGCCATTGCAATTCTTAAAGCGTGGGATTTTTCCATGGATGCAAAAAGCAGCGCAGCAGCTATTTTTGAAACCTTTAATCTCTGTTTTGTAGAAAATAGCTTTAAGGATCAAATGGGAGATGATCTCTACCAGGGATATATTAAGAATAAACATGCAGTTGCCTTTGCGGTTGAGCAGCTTTGGGGCACAGATTCCAGATGGTTTGATAATATAAAAACTGGTAAAAGAGAAACTTTTACTGATATTGTTCAAGTAAGTTTTTCAGACAGTATCGCAAAGCTCGAAAAACAATTTGGCTCTTCTCTGGATACATGGCAGTGGGGTAAACTGCATACTTTTACTCTGAAACATCCTTTAGGCTCAGTGAAAATTCTCAATAAAATTTTTAGATTAAATAGAGGTGTTTATGAGCTTGGTGGCAGTATTCATACCATCCCTCAATATGCCTATGATCTCCGGGAACCATTTAAAGTAGACCATGGACCATCCCAGAGACATGTTTATGACTTATCTTCCTTTGATAACTCTTTTTCTGTTATTCCAACGGGCAACTCTGGAATTCCAGCAAGCAAACACTATTGTGATCAGACTGACTTATATGTAAACGGCAAATTTCATGCTGACTATTGGAGCAGGTCAAAAGTTGAAGCAAATGCGAAATATACCATGGTTATGAGCAGTGCTGACTAGAAAAAATGATAAAATTTAAATCTGTCTACAAAAGACAACACAATCAAGATATTTTTTCAGGTCTGGACTTTTTTGTAAAAAAAAATGAAAAGGTTTTGATCCAGGGTAAATCAGGCATTGGTAAAACCACGCTTTTTAAGATTCTTCTTGGGTTTGAAACAATAGATAGAGGGGATGTTTTGTTCAATGGACTTGACATAACCTTTGAACACATTAAAACCATTAGGCAGCAAATTTTTTACCTTAGCCAGGACATTGACCTGAAAAGTGATGTTGTAAACCAGCTGCTTGATGAAATTATAGAGCATGGGTTAATAATAGATCAAGATCAAGATCAAGCTCAACGAACAATTGCTGATTTAAAGGATTTATTTGATCTTAATGATGCAATATTCAATCAAACTGTAAACCAATTGTCAGGAGGAGAGCGCCAGAGAATAGGGCTTTTGATCTGCTTTCTGCTTGACCGCCCGGTCTGGCTTTTAGATGAGCCCACTTCTGCACTTGATGATACAATGAAAAAAAACGTTGCAGATTATATACTTGATAAGCATAAAACAATTATTATTATTTCCCATGATAATATCTGGAAGAGTAACAAAAAAATAAGAATAGAGAGATGGATGTAACATGGGCGCTAAAGATCTTGAACTCTTATCACTGATTTTATTATTGATTTTTCTTGTTCCTGTTTTGTATATCAATGTGCGTTTGAAGCTCTCCTTGAATAAGACCCTGCTGACATCTATTGTTAGAATGTGTGTGCAATTAGGGTTTGTGGGCATCTATCTTGAGGTTCTATTTAAGTATGATTCTCCTGCTTTAAACTCTTTTTATCTTCTGATCATGATCTCCATTGCATGTCAGTCCATAATCCGCTCAAGCAATCTTAAACTCAGAAAATTTTTTATTCCTGTATTTTTCTCCCTTTTGATTCCTTTTACCATTATTCTGTTTTTCTTTAATGCAGTTGTTGTAAGGATTGATAATCTTTTTGAGGCAAAATATCTGATTCCCATTGGTGGTATGCTGTTGGGCAACAGCTTGAGGAGTATGATTGTCTGTTTAAATAATTTCTATTCAGGGATTAAAAAAGATGAAAAGGTCTATCTCTATTCAATATCTCTTTTTAATAACCGTATGCATGCATTAAAACCATATTTCAAAGAGAGTTTTTTAGCTGCCATTACTCCCATAATTGCTTCCATGGCAACCATTGGTCTTGTGTCTTTGCCAGGCATGATGACAGGTCAAATCCTGGGAGGCTCAATTCCCATTGTGGCAATAAAATATCAGATTGCAATTATGCTTTCCATTTTCTATACAGAATATTTCAGTACAATGTTATCTATTGTACTCTCTCTCAATGTTGGTTTTACTAAGTTTGATGTTTTAAATCAGAATATATTTATTAAAAAAAAAGTAAGTTAAGAACCTGATTTGTTTCAAAAAATAAGCTGATTATTTTTTAAAGGGGGGCAGATTCTTAATATTTTGCATACTATATACTAGGTATGATGCTATGCTTTCATGGAGAGGGAAATTCTTTTTCTTTTGATATCTATATCTAATATTGTTACTGTAATGGTTTGTCTGACTTTGACAATTGTATTGGGATCTTTGATAAATTTATCTGCCATCTGACTTATGTGGACAAGCCCGTCCTGGTGGGCACCAATATCAACAAACGCACCAAAGGCAGTAACATTAGTAACTATGCCCGGCACTTTCATCCCGGCAATGAGGTCTTTTATATCATGAACAGTATCATCAAAGGAGAAACTTTTAAACTTATCTCTTGGATCACGCCCAGGGTTGGAGAGTTCTCTTATAATATCTGTCAAGGTTGGTATGCCAATGGTTTCAGTAACATATTCATTAAGATTTATTTTCTCAATCAAGCTTGTATCACCTAGAAGGCTGTTAATATCAGTATTCCCAGCCATTTTTTTAACTACATCATAGGATTCAGGGTGAATACCAGTTTTATCAAGAGGTTGTCTGGCATTGGAAATCCTGAGAAAACCTGCTGCCTGTTCAAATGCTTTTTTACCGAGTCTTGGTACCTTTAAAAATTCCTTTTTTGATTTAAACGGACCATTTTTATTGCGAAATTGTATTATGTTTGCAGCAATGGTCTTATTTAGACCTGAAACCTGGCAAAGCAATTGAGAACTTGCTGTGTTTGCCTCAACCCCAACCTGATTGACGCAGGACATCACAACATCTTCAAGGGATTTTAGTAATAATTTTTGATCAACATCATGCTGATACTGCCCTACACCAATTGATTTAGGGTCTAATTTGACAAGCTCAGCCAAGGGGTCCATAAGTCTTCTGCCAATAGAGACTGCTCCTCGAACTGTGATATCATGATCAGGAAATTCTTCCCTTGCAATTTTTGATGCAGAGTAAATTGATGCACCACTCTCATCCACCATGACAATATCAATGGAGCTATCAAGGTTCAGCTCTTCTATAAAAGTCTGGGTTTCACGTCCAGCTGTCCCGTTGCCTATTGCAATGGCCTCAATTTTGTGAATTTTTGTAAGCTCTTTTATTATTGTTTGTGCTTTTTGATTATTGCTCTGATGGGGGAAAATCAAATCATGGTGCAAAAGTTTTCCCTGGGCATCAAGGCAGACAATTTTACAGCCTGTTCTAAACCCGGGATCAATGGCAAGGATTCGTTTTTGACCCAGGGGAGCACAAAGAAGCAGCTCTCTTAAGTTCCTGGCAAAAATATCAATTGCTGTTTTGTCAGCTTTTTTCTTAAGTTCGTTAATATACTCTTTTTCAATGGATTTGGATAACAGACGTTTATAGCTGTCTTTGATGGCAGCTTTAACATAAAGTGATGATTTTGAATGAATATCTAAATATTTCTTTTCAATCAGCTTAAGTGCAGCCTCCTCATCAGGCAGAACATGTACTAAAAGGATTTTTTCATTTTCTCCTCTAAATATGGCAAGAATTCTGTGGGAAGGAGCTTTATGTGCTGTTTCAGACCACTCATAATAATCTTTAAACTTAATACCTTGTTCATCTTTTCCTTTTTTTACACTGGATTGAATGGATGCCTTATTAATAAACAGCTTTCTAATGGCAGATCTTACAGAAACATCTCCATTGATAATCTCTGCAATAATGTCTTTAGCACCTGCAACTGCATCTTTATGAGTAAGAATATCATTTTTTGGATCAATATATTTTTTTGCTTCAATATCAGGGTTGTGATTTGGTTCTTTTAAAAGAAAAATTGCCAATGGCTCAAGCCCTCTATCTTTTGCAATCTGGGCTTTGGTTAGTTTTTTAGGTCTGAACTTTTCATAAAAATCCTCAAGCTCAACCATTGATGCAGCATTTTGAACATTGGCAAAAAGTGCATTTGTTAAAAGACCACGCTCCTTTAAGGAGTTTAAAATTGTCTCTTTTCTAAGTTTGAGCGTATTAAGTTGTTCTATACGATCACGGATAGCTGCAATTGTAACTTCATCCATGGATCCGGTCATCTCTTTTCTATAGCGTGCAATAAATGGAATGGTCGATCCCTGATCAAGTAAATTTGCAACGATGGCAACATTGGAGTCTGGTAAAGACATCTCTTTGCTGATAGTAGTTAAAATTTCCATGCTGTATTTTTAAACAAGGTCTCCTGCAAAGTCAAATACTTTTCTTTTGCTGTTCATACTCTCTTTTATCTGATAAATACAGTAGTTATTTATTTGAAGTATTGATTGAATTTGATAGAATGCTGATTTAAACCACCAAAATATAGGTAAAATAGAGGTAAAATACAGGAAATTTTAATTATGATCCGATCTAGAATCAAGAGTACGGGCAGATATGTACCAGACAGGCATGTTACAAACCATGAACTATCCAAAAAAATAGATACAACCAATGAATGGATTGTCCAGCGCACAGGGATTGAAGCAAGATATTGGGTAAAAGAGGGTGATGATATTGGGACTTCTGATTTGGCTTTTAATGCGGCACAAATAGCTCTAAAGCGCGCAAACTGGACTCCTGACCAAATAGACCTGATTGTATTTGCCACCATGACTCCCGATGTAAATGTCCCGGGTTCAGGGGTTCTTTTGCAGGATAAATTGGGTGCAAAGAGTGTGCCTGCACTGGATATCCGTCAACAATGCACGGGCTTCTTACATGGACTTGAAGTTTGTGATGCCTATATCAGAAGTGCAAAAGCAAAAAAAGTTTTATTGATTGGAGCTGAGTATCAGAGCAGGTATATAGAACTGACTTCTGCCCATCGGGATACAGCTATAATCTTTGCAGACGGAGCAGGAGCTGCTTGTATTGAAACATTTGAGACAATGGATAATGTTGGAATCATTACTTCTATTTTACATGCCGACGGGCATTTTGCAGATGCATTAAGATTTGGACTGCCAGCTAAAAAATCAGGCAGGTCTATCAGTAAAAGCATTGTTGAAAATAAGGAGCATTTTCCATATATGGATGGTAAATCTGTCTTTATACAAGCTGTTACACGCCTTCCAAAACTTTGTGAAGCTTTATTGCAAAAAGCAAATATGTCCATTGAAGATATTGATATGTTTGTTCCCCACCAGGCTAATTTGCGTATTAATGAAGCTTTTCGGGAACGCATTAAGATTCCCAAAGAGAAAATGTACAATAATATTCAACAATATGGCAATACAACTGCAGCAACTATCCCCATTGCTTTTGATGAACTTATAGAAAAACAGATGGTAAAGTCAGGAGATACAATCATGTTCATTGGATTGGGAGCTGGTCTGACCTGGGGAGGCGTAATTTATACAATGATCTAACTGATCTCCAGACCAGTTGGGGATTAAATTAAAAAGTTATTTTTCAATACTAAAGTACCCAAGATAATATTTCAAAAATTTTTAAACCATGGTCGGGGCGGAGTGATTCGAACACTCGACCCCAGCGTCCCGAACGCTGTACTCTACCAGACTGAGCCACGCCCCGATTAAGGTTTAATATGGTAAATTAAAACAGGTCCCCTTTTATTATGGTAGCTTCTCTGCCAGGACCAACAGAAACTATTTTAATTTTTACTCCTGAAAGTTCTTCAACTCTTTTTAAATATGCCTTTGTTTTATCTGGCAGATCATTGTATCTTTTTATCTTTGAAGTCTCTTGTTTCCAGCCGGGCATTGTTTCAAACACAGGAACGCATTGTTCAAGTGCTGCAAGGCTTGGTGGAAACTCAGTTATTGTTTCGTTTTTATACTCATAAGCTGTACATATTTTTATTTCATCAAGCTCATCTAGAACATCAAGTTTTGTAATAACAAGCTGTGTGAGGCTGTTTAATCTCGCTGCATTTTTAACCATAACCATGTCAAACCAGCCACACCTTCTTTTTCTTCCTGTGGTTGCTCCAAACTCTGCACCTTTTTTTTGAATGTGGTCTCCGGTCTTATCAAAAAGTTCGGTTGGGAAAGGTCCCTGACCAACCCTTGTTGTATATGCTTTCACAATTCCAAATATTTCATTTAGTGCTTTGGGACCCACACCAGATCCACAGGCTGCATTGCCAGACACAGTATTTGATGAAGTTACAAAGGGGTAAGTTCCATGTTCAATATCCAGGTGGGTGCCCTGGGCACCTTCAAAAAGTATCTTTTTACTTTGATCAATCCCTCTATTTAATAAAACCGAGACATCAGCAATATAGGGTATGAGTCTCTCTCTGATTCCCTGGAAATCATTTATTACCTTTTCAGGGTCCACAGGTTTTGTCTTGTGATAGTTTTCAAGGTAGAAGTTCTTCTCTTTTACAATAGTTTCAACTTTTTTGATAAAAAGTTCAGGCTCAAGAAGATCAGCAAACCTGATTCCCACTCTTGTAGCTTTGTCTTCATAGCAGGGACCTATGCCTCTGCCGGTTGTACCTATTTTATCTTTCCCTTTTTTGATCTCCCTTGCAATGTCAATTTCCCTATGATAGGGCATTATCATATGTGCTCTATTGCTTACTTTCAGCATGGAGGGTGTGACATCAATGCCTTCTTCGGTTAAATAATCAATCTCTTCTAAAAGAACAAAAGGGTCAACAACAACACCATTGCCAATAAAGCATTGTTTTTTCTGAATAATTCCAGAAGGCACCAGATGACTGATGATTTCATTGCCGTCAATTACCATGGTGTGACCTGCATTATTGCCGCCCTGGAACCTTACAACAAAATCAGCATGTTCACTTAAAAGGTCAACAATCTTTCCTTTGCCTTCATCACCCCACTGGGTTCCCACAACAACTATATTTGACACTATTTACTCCTTTTAGTTTTAAAAAAATTCTTTATTATGTCTGATGTTTCTGCCTCTAATATTCCACCAATAGTTTCTATATCATGGTTAAGTTTTCCGTCAGATGGAAGATCATATATTGAGCCTGCACCGCCGCTTTTCAGATCATACGCTCCAAAAACAAGCCGCTGAACCCTTGCATGAATAATCGCTGACATACACATAACACAAGGCTCCAGTGTAACATAAATTGTAGTATTTAAAAGCCTGTAATTATTTATTTTTTTTGCTGCCATGCGTAATGAAAGAATTTCAGCATGTGCTGTGGGATCGTTAAGTGATATGGGTTGATTATGACCATATCCAATAATCTTATTTGTGTTATCAATTATGACTGCACCCACTGGTACTTCATCCATTAAAGCAGCTTTTTTTGCCTGTTTTAATGCAAGCCTTATATAATCTGCATCACTGTTCATTTATATACTTATAATAATGTTTTTAAATAAGGTCAATTGGTTTGATAGGTTTGATCTATATTTTTGAAATTGCTTTTTCAAATTCATGCCTTGTTATGCCATAATGATTCAGTCTGTTTACCATCTGTTTTGCATTGCAATAGCCTATTCTTAAGGCTTTGCCAAGGTTTTGTCTGCGCTGGGATGCATCTTTTGAACCCATAAGATTACAGCAAATCAAATCATCGATTGTAAATGTTATGCTGGGTTTTGTTTCAGTGCACTTTGCTTTTTTAAGTGCATCAATAATGCTTTCCGGGTTGGCATTTTCTATCCCTATATTATTTTTTTTAAATGCTTCGCATTGGGTAAGAAAGGCATTTTTGCAGTGTTTGATTCTGTTATTGATTCGTTTTCTGATTTGTTCCCCTGCTGTATCAGGGTCCGTAAAAACAATTACTCCATTTTGCCTCTGTGCATTTTCAATATTTTTAAATGTTGCCTCTGAAATACAAAAGCCGTGGGTTATAATAATCTGGGCATTAACAGCATGTTTTACAGCGCTTTGATCATCTTTACCCTCAACAATAATTGTTTCATGTATTTGAATCTTCATATTCTTTAAGTATACCAAACTGAATAAAGAAAAGAGCAGAAAAATAGAAAAAGATAATAAAATAGAGACTTGCCTGAAAAGGCCATAGAAATTTTGAGACCGCAATAATAGAATCAGAAAAAACAAACAGAGATGTACCAATAAAAACAATGGGTGACTTTGCCTTGAAAAAAGCTGCGGAGATACCCATTATTCCAATAACACACATGTAGGCAATAACCGGGATGAAAAGATGTCCCAGGTGGGGAATAAGGACAAATGCAAGGGATACAATATAGATTAATACAAAGCCTGCCTTGATTGTATTGGACAGAGAGTAGTTGAATTTTCGGATGAAAAGTATGGAGAAAAAAATATGACCTGCAAGAAAAGATGCCAATCCCTGGACAAAGAAAACTTCCCTGTTAAGATCAAGAAATATATCCCCTGCCATGCAGAAAAGAAAGCCTGTTCCCATGAGCAATGCATCGGAACGTCTGTTAATTAAAAAGAGACATGCAATGGCTGAAACAAGTGCTGGTATTGCTTTAATAATATAGGAAAAGGGGTAGGGGTGAAAAGGCAGAGTTGAAATAAATAAAACAGCAGATACAATAAAGAGAAGGTTTATTTTGTTTTTCATTTAAGACACCATTTTTGTAAGTTTATACAAGTTAAAATCAACTATAAATCTTTTGACAGGCTGTTTTGCAACAGGTTGCAAAAGTTCATTGGACAATATCATAAACTATACATAAGGTTTGGTAAATAGAGAATAATTTGAGGGAATATCATTAGTATGATAACACCAATAATTACAGCAATAAGAAATGGGAAAATTCCTTTAAAGATTGCCTCCAGCCGTATGTCATCAATAATATTTTTTGCCACACCATAGACAACATAGACATTAATACCCACCGGCGGTGTAATTACACCCATTTCTGTTACCATAACAATAATGACTCCAAACCATATGGGATCATATCCTAACTCCTGAACAACCGGGAAGAAAATTGGAACAGTTAAAGTGACAAATGCCAGGGCATCCATAAAACAGCCGCCAACAAAATAGATGAATATGATGACAGCCATTACCAAAAATGGAGCCATATCAAGGGAGCTTACCCAGCCTGCAATTTCATATGGTATTCTGGTGATGGCTAAAAATTTTCCAAAAATTACAGCACCTGTAATAAGCATGAGCACCATGCAGGAAGTTCTGATGGTTTCATACAGAGATTTTACAAAGCCTTTCCATGTGATTTGTTTTCTGACAATTGCCACAAAAAGGACTGAGCAAGCTCCTATGGCAGCAGCTTCTGTAGGTGTGAACCATCCTAGAAAAATGCCTCCAATAACCGTTGCAAAAATAATGATTGTTTCAATTAAACCTACCAGCGCTTTTATCTTTTCTGCCCATGAAAATTTTTCGCCGGGAGGTCCCTGTTCAGGTCTTATTGTACAGATAATATATATTGATAAGATAAAAAGAATAGTAACTAAAAAAGCAGGGAATATTCCAGCAACAAATAATGCACCGATGGATTGTTCAGTTAAAATACCATAAATTATAAGAACAACACTTGGTGGCATGATCATGCCAATTCCTCCGCCCGATGCAACAGAACCTGTGGAAAGTTCATTGTTATAATTGTATTTTTTCATTTCAGGCAGACCAACAGTTGCCATGGTTGCCGCAGTGGCAGGGCTTGAACCGCAAACAGCACCAAATGCAGTACATGCTGATACGGTTGCCATTGCAAGACCACCCCGGATATGACCTAGAAATTTGTAGCCGGCATCGTATAGCCTGCCACTTATTCCCGAGTTAAAGGCAAGCTGCCCCATAAGAATAAACAGTGGTATAGTGGTTAGATTGTAGTCTTCAAAAACTGAAAAAAAACTTCTGGATAATAGAGAAAGACCAACTTCCGGTGAAACCATTATGCTGAATCCAACAAATCCAACAATTGCCATAACAAAGGCAATGGGCATTTGTGTGAAAAACATGACAATCATTACTGCAATACCAATTAATCCAATGACTATAGGTGACATTTTTTAATCTCTTAATTTGATAATGTTATTGATAATACTCTCAAGCATGGTTAATGAGAAGATCAGCAAACCAAAGCTTACAACATACATAAGCAGGTAGACCGGGAACCCAAGGTTCATTGAGAGTTCGCCAGAGGCATGTGTGTCATTGGCATAAAGGAGCATTTGCCATGTTGCAAGGGAGAAAAAAAACAGGCATAAACTTTGAGTTAAAATATTTATAACCGTTTGAATTTTTTCAGGTAAAAGGCGGACAATTATTTCAACTCCTATGTGACCGTCAATCTTATGTGTATAGGGTAGGGCTGCCGCAATTGTAATAATTGCCAAAAAACTGACAATTTCAATGGAACCAAAAATAGGGTGTCCAAATTTTCGACCCACAACATCAAAAAATGTCAAAAACATCATGGAAGTAAGACCAATGGCACTAAGGACTTTTAAAGCATTTGAAGTTTTATCTAAAATTTTAAAAATATTTTGCATAGAAACTATCCTGACAACTTAAGTAAAATAAAAAGATGATCGGTTAACACAACCGATCATCTCTATTTAACAATTATTTCATCTCTTCTTTTATGAAATCAATTATCTTTTGTCCATCTAAATTTTTTGTTCTTTTTACATAGTTTGCAAAAAGTGGTTGAACAGCTTTAGCCCATTTTGCTGATGTAGCATCAGACTGGCTGATAACCTTGCCACCTTGTTTTTTGAAAAACTCAAGACCTGCTTTGTCACTCTCATCCCAAGCTTTACCATGTTTTGCAGCAAACTCTTTATTTAATTTTGTAATAATTTTCTGGGATTTAGGAGAGATTTTGTTCCATTTGTTTTTATTCATAAAGATACCAAAAGTAGTTGTGTATGCTGTTGAATAATTTTCAACCACATAGTCAACAACTTCTCCAACTTTCCAGCCCTTATTTGTTTCAAGGGGGTGGGAAGAGCCGTCAACAACGCCTTTTTGGAGCATCTGATAGGTTTTGCTCATGGGAGCTGCAACTGGGGTTGCACCAAGAGCCTGTTGAATAAGAGCACTGGCACCAGTTCCCCTGAGTTTTAATCCCTTTAGATCAGCCATGCTGTTAATTGGTTTTTTCTTTGTATGAATTAACCCTGGTCCATGGGCATGGACAAACATTAGTTGTGTGTCATGCAACTCTTTGGGATTAAATTTACTTACTATGCCATTGGCAATATTTGTAGCCTGTACTCCACTTGTATATCCCCAGGGAAGATCAACTGCCGCCATTACAGGGAAACGCCCTTTCACATAGGAAAGAACTTCAAATCCAATGTCAATAATTCCAGTTTCAACTGCATCATATATTTTTGTTGGTTTTGCAAGGGCTCCAGCGGGGAAATATTGTATTGTAACCTCTCCATTGGTCTGTTTTTCAACTTCAGCACACCACTGCTCGGCAAGCTTACTCTGGATATGTGTTGGTGGGAAAAAGTTATTATAACGTAATTCAATTGCTGTGGCGGTTTGTGTAAAGCCTAATGTAAATACTGCGCAAACAGCTGCAGCCAAAAGGCAAAATAGTAGATTATTTTTCATATACTCTCCTGATTATTATTCTTGTTTTTTTGTTATAGAAATGTATAAAAATGATTGTAATTAAAATGATTAAATTTATCTTTTGTTTTGTCACCTCCTCTCAATGATTTATACTGTAATTGATTATATTCATAATTTTCATACTGTTACATTGTGATTAAATTTTAGCTATATTTCATTTACAATGCAACTATATTTAATAATATCGATTTGTGTCAAGTAAAAAGTTTTTTTATTTTACTTTGTTAGTTTTTTTTCTTGTTTTAATTAATAAATGGTGCATTATAATGGAGTTTGCAAAATTATATTGAAGTTTACCACAGCTATATCATGGAAAAGTGTGTTAAAAAATGCTTGACTTATAGCTGTAATGTATCTAAAATTTAGCTAAATTATGGCTGAAAGTCTATATCTGCTGAATTTATAGCTATTAAGTGATGAAAAATGGAAGAATTTACGCAGCATCAAACAGAGTATGAAAACAATATCAAAAAACTTCTAAAAGCAAAGTTTGAGGTGTTTGGTGAGGAGATGATTGAAAAAAAAGTCAACTCCAGCAGCACTAGCGGACGGATCTATTTGCCGCCAGAATGGATTGGAACAAAAGTCAAAGTAATCAGATTATAAAATTTTTATTCTTTTTAGGAGGATAGTATGGGAAAAGTTGGAATAATAGGGGTTGGTCAGTCTGTTTTTACCAGGGCTGCTTCAGGATCTTTTAAAGAACTTGCATTTGAGGCATTTAAAGAAGCGTGTACAGATGGCGGTATATCAGCCGAAGAGATTGGTGCATCTATTACTTGTTCAGCACCGGAGTATGATAAGCAAAGATCGCCTTCAGCATTGGTTGCTGAGTATCTTGGGCTTAAAGGACCTACCTTTTATGCGGAAACTTTATGTTCCTCAAGCAGTACAGGTTTAAGGCTTGCATATTCCCTTGTAAAATCAGGTCTGCATGATGCAGTTGCTGTTATGGGTGTTCAAAAAATGAGTGAGATTTCATCTGCTCAATCCCAGGAGTTGATGGGAAGAGGTACAGATATCCAATGGGAAAGCCCTTTTGGAACAATGATGCCTGCGTATTATGCTCTTTTTGCCCAGGCGCAGATGGCAAAATATGGTTTAACAAATGAAGATCTTGCAAAGGTGAGAGTTAAATCTTCCACATACGGTCCATTAAATGACAGAGCAGTTTTTAGAAAATCCCTTGATCTTGAGACCCTTACAAGTCCTGATTCAAAAATGACAGCTCCTGTGGCAAGTCCATTGCGGGTTGGAGATTGCTGTGCAAATGCCGATGGAAGCTCATGCATGATAGTTGTGAGTGAAGAGAAAGCAAAATCTCTATCCAGAGATCCTGTGTGGATACTTGGTGTTGGTGCTGCCATTGACAGCGTTAATCTTGCTTCACGAGATAACTTTACATCTCTTCCTTCTGCTGTAAATGCCGGTAAAGCAGCATATGAAATGGCAGGTGTTACAGCAGATGATATTGATGTTGCAGAAGTACATGATTGCTTTACCATTGCAGAGTTACTGGCCTATGAGGCTTTAGGTTTTGCAAAACCAGGGCAGGGCAAGGAGATGATCAAAAACAGAGAGACTTACCTTGAAGGCAGACTTCCTGTAAATGTTGATGGCGGACTTCTCTCCAAGGGACATCCCATTGGTGCAACAGGCGGATCCCAGGTAAGAACTATTGTTAGACAACTTCGTGGTGAAGCAGGAGAAATCCAGGTAAAAAATCCTGAGATTGGTCTTGTGCACAACGTAGGCGGTGTTGGTATTTACGGAAATGTTACTATATTAGGGAGATAGATAAATCATGGGTAAAAGAGAAATTGATGATAGATTTAAAAAGTTCGGCACTGTCAGCTTTACTTCCATAAGCAAGGTAAATGATTTTGTTGACAACCTTGAAAAGGGGAAAGTCATGGCAACAAGATGTCCTGATTGCAATATTTCCTATTTTCCACCCCGGGTTGATTGCAGCAAGTGTCTTTCAAGCAATAATGAGTGGTTTGATACAACGGAAAAAACAGGCACCCTTGCAACTTTTTCAAAAATGAAATACGGACCTGTGGGATTTGAAGATGATCTTCCATATACAATTGCAGTACTTGATTTTGGAGATTTTAAAATATTTGGAAGAATTGACAATGATACTCCTGATGATTCCATTGAGATAGGAATGAAAATGAAAGTTCATGTTAATGATCTTCAGGATGACCAGAAAAATTTTGTCTTCAAGCCAGCTTAGACATTTTACAGCATAGGTTTTAACTTAACAATTTTAAAGGAGATAATGATGGCAAATATTCCTGAAAAAATTCAGACATGGCAGATGGTTCAACCATTTTCCAAAGATAGAGAGACAGGTGAAGTAACTAAAGGTAAATTGGAAAAAACTGAAATTGATGTACCTGAACTGAACAGTGGTGAAGTACTTGTTGAAGTTGCAGGATGTGGAGTCTGCCATACAGACCTTGGATATTTTTACCACGGCGTTCCAACTGTGAATAAACCTCCACTGACTCTGGGGCATGAGATATCAGGGGTAGTTGTGGCAGGTGATGAAAAATGGCTAGGCAAAGAGGTGATTATCCCAGCGGTTATGCCCTGCAGGCAGTGCCTCTTATGTAAAACAGGCCGGGGAAACAGATGCCTTGCCCAGAAAATGCCCGGGAACAGTATGGGAATCTATGGCGGTTTTTCAAGTCATATTCCAGTTCCTTCCATTGACCTTTGTGAAGTAAAAGATCGTGGTGATATTCCATTGTCTAATCTTGCTGTTGTTGCAGATGCTGCTACAACACCATTCCAGGCTGCAAAACGAGCAGATGTGCAGGTTGGTGACAATGTTATTGTAATTGGTGTTGGTGGTGTCGGGCAATACATGGTTCAAATCTTAAAAGCTCTTGGTGCAAATTGTGTAATTGGAATTGATATTAACCAGGAGAGACTTGATACAATGCTTAAAAATGGTGCTGATTTTGTTGTCAACTCCATGGATAAAACTCCAAGAGATATTTCCGGAGAATTAAAAGCATACAGGAAAGAGAATGGACTGCCCACACCAGGTTGGAAGATCTTTGAGTGCAGTGGATCAAAGCCTGGTCAGGAACTTGGACTTGGTCTGCTAAGCTTTGTTGGTAAAATGATCGTTGTGGGATTCGGACCTCAAAAAGTTGAGTATTCAATTTCCAGGCTAATGGCGTTTGACGCTGAACTTATAGGATCATGGGGCTGTCTTCCTGAATATTATCCTTCTGTTTTGAGTATGGTTACCAATGGAAAGATTAATTTTAAGGAGTTTGTGCAGACTAGACCAATGAGTACAATTGCTGAAGCTTTTGATGAAGCCCATAAAAAATCACCAGACAAAAGAATTGTACTTGTACCTGATTTTTAATAACAGATTAAAGGATTTAAGATAATGAAACTAGAGGGTAAAAAAGCCATTGTAACAGGTGGAAGCCGGGGAATTGGAAAAGCCATTGCATTGGCGTATGCAAAAGAGGGCGCTGATGTCCTTGTTAATTATCACTCCAATGATGCAGCTGCTAAAGAGACTGTTGCCGAGATTGAAAAACTTGGACGTAAAGGTATTGCTGTTGCAGCAGATGTTGCAGATTATGAAAGCGCACAAAATATGGTCCAGGAGTGTGTTAAACAACTTGGTTCAGTTGATATTGTTGTAAATAATGCCGGTGTTTCAAGACCTTCCATGCTTTTAAAGATGAAAGAAGAAGATTGGGATGCAATTATTAATATCCACCTTAAAGCAGCTTTTAATACGTGCCAGGCAGCAGGCAGACATATGAAAGAGCAAAAGTCCGGTAAAATAATTAATGTTATTTCCACTGCTGGTATTTTTGGTACAATCGGACAGATTAATTATGCATCGGCAAAAGCTGGTATAATAGGTTTTACAAAATCTGCATCCAGAGAGCTTGGACGTTATAATATAAATGTAAATATTATCTGCCCTGGAATTACCAAAACCGAAATGACAGGAAAATTGCAGACCGATGAAAAATTGAGAAAAATTTATGAAGCAAGAATCCAGCTTGGCAGGTTTGGAGAGCCGGAAGAAGTTGCTCCTGCATTTGTATTCCTTGCTTCTGATGATGCAAGTTATATTACAGGTCAGGTGTTGAATGTTGACGGCGGATATATCGGATAATCAAAAAAAATAAAAATATATTTAGGAGGATAGCATGGCTTTAGAATGGATGCCAAGAGATAACGAATCAAAAGATCATTCCTTGCACAGACAACCTCATTGGGGCACAGAAGCACCATGTGTTGTGTATGAAAAAAAACCACTAACTGACCCTGAAGGCAAAGTGGTTGAAGGATTATTTGTTACATGGATTACTTTAAACAACCCAAAACAGTTCAACTCTTATACAACTGATATGGTAAAGGGTGTAATTGCAGGATTTGAAAATGCTTCCCTGGATAGATCATGTGTTGCAGTTGTCTTTACAGGTACAGGTCCCTATGCATTCTGCACTGGCGGGAATACAAAAGAGTATTCAGAATTTTATTCCAGAAGATGTGACGAATATGGTCAATATATGGAATTATTTAATCATATGGTTGATTCTATTCTTGCGTGTAAGAAACCTGTGATTTGCAGAGTTAATGGTATGCGTGTAGCAGGTGGTCAGGAAATCGGACTTGCGTGTGATATAGCTGTATCATCTGACCTTGCAATTTTTGGTCAGGCAGGACCAAAACATGGTTCTGCTCCGGCAGGTGGATCTTCTGACTTCTTACCATGGTATTTGAGCATGGAAGATGCCATGTGGAATTGTGTCTCCTGTGAAATGTGGTCTGCTTATAAAGTTAAACAAAAAGGTATGATCTCCAAGGTTGTCCCTGTTTTAAAAGTAGATGGCAAGTGGGTAAGAAATCCAACTGTTGAAACAGATAATTATATACAGGATGGCGAAATTGTTTATGGTGAATCTAAAACAGGTCAGGCTTTTAAAGATGGCAGAGCCTTTTTAAAAGAGCATCAGGCAAATGCAGATTTTGAGCTTCTTGATAAAGAAGTTGATAAAATTATCTGGAAATTTGCAAATCTTTTCCCTGGCTGCCTTATCAAATCCATTGATGGCATACGTCAGAAAAAGAAATTTTTCTGGGATGCATTTAAAAGTGATCACAGACATTGGCTTGCAGCTAATATGTCCGGCGAAGCTTTTCTTGGTTTTGGTGCATTTAATACAAAAAGAATCACTGGACAAGATACAATAGATTTTATTAAATTTAGACAGAATGTAGCAGATTCCAGAGATTGGGATATGGATATGTTTGCAGAAGTTATGGGCAAACCAAAGGAGTAATCAACTAAAAAAAAGCAGTCTGAAATATTATTTTTCAGGCTGCTTTTTTTAAAAACAACTTTTTTCTTGACACCTAGCTATGATATAGCTAAAATATAGTTATATTTGTGCAATAAACTGATTTAGGTATATAAAAGGGGAAAAAAATGAGGTACGCAGAGACAGGGTTTAATCTGGAAATTGATTTAACCCGTGGGAATATTGAAAAGGTCGCTACTGATCCGAGAGATACTGAGCTTTATCTTGGGGGCTTAGGTACTAACACCAAGATTTTGTGGGACCGGGTGCCACCAGAGGTTGACGCTTTCTCTCCTGATAATTTATTGATATTTGGTGCCGGACTTTTATGCGGTACACCTGCTGTGGGTTGCAATCGTACTATAGTTACCACAATTTCTCCCCAGACCAAGTTAATGGCTTTTTCCATGATGGGTGGATTTTGGGCACCAGAACTGAAATATGCAGGTTATGACAAGGTTATCCTCAGCGGCAAATCAAAAAATCTGGTTTATTTGTATATAAATAATGACAAGGTTGAGATAAGAGACGCTTCCCATTTACACGGTAAAGGTGCCATTGAAACCGCAGAGATTCTTAAAAAAGAGTTGAAACAACCAAAAGCCCAGGTGGCAGCCATTGGTCTAGCTGGTGAAAACAGAGTTTTTTATGCTTCCATTGAACAGGGAAGATCCAGTGCCAGCCGTGGAGGAATCGGTGCTGTCATGGGAGATAAAGGTGTAAAGGCAATTGTAGTTAGAGGAACCAAAGATATTTACGTTGCAGAACCTGAAAAATATATTGAGCTTTGTGATGAAGTACTCAAATACATCAGGTTTAGAGAGGAAAATCCAATCCCAGGTGTCATGGCTATTTTAGCAAGATTAGGCTCACCCCAGGAGATGGCGGTCCATGATGAAAAATGGCATACTGAAAATTTTTCATGGGGAAATTCCCGTACCCGCAGAAAAGGTTTCTGGACAGATGAAGTGGCTAAGGAGTGGGAAGAGACACTGGAAAGCGCTCGTACACGCCTGATATCTTGTTATAACTGTCCCATGAAGTGTGGAGCAACCTTGTCTTTGCCAGGACTTCCAACGTATATGATGAAATGTTTTACAAAACTTACCTATACAATGGGAGCTTTTGCAAATCTTGATTTTGGTTTAAGAATTGCTCAAAAAGCAACTGAATATGGTCTGGATGGATATTCAGCTCCCCAGGTTATGGCATTTGCCCTGGAGCTTTTAGAAAATGGAATTTTGACAGACAAAGATTTTCCTGACATGCCTGGTGATACTGAAGGCAGGTTTTATTATTTACTGGACAAGATTGTTCGACGCGAAGGAATAGGAGATGTCCTTGCAAATGGTACTCACTGGGCAGCAAAAAGTCTAGGCAATGGTGCTGAAGAGTATGCTCACAATAATATTAAGAAGGTAGAACAGCTGCCCCTTAAATTGTTTATGATGAATCCTATCTATTTTCTGATGTATTGTACCGGCGAAAAAATGAATATTACACAGATTGAAGGTCAATTTCCCCAGGCACCTTTTCCAAAAAGAGAGCATAGGGAAAAGTTTGTAAAGGACTGGTTCCAGGTACCAGATGAGAAGTTCAAACAAATTTTTCTGGATTGGGAAATGAAGGGAGATAAAAATGTTACTCCTTTTTACCCAACCGTTGAAATGACCTGTGATATTGTTGACTGGCAAGAGAAAATGCACTACATAGATGATGCCCTTGGCATGTGTGCAGGGCTTTCCTCATTCCACCTTAAACCTCCCTATCACATGCATAATTTTCCAAAATTTATTTCTGCTGGTGCTGGCATTGAGATGGATCAAGATAAACTGACCAAAGCTGCCAAACGATATAGAACCCTGGTTAGGGCAGTAAATATCACCAGGGGCATGAGAAGGAAAGATGAAAGACCACCAGAGGATCACTGGAAAAAAAGATTTCCAGAACTTGAAGAGGAACTCCTTGATGCATATTACAAATATAAAGGGTGGAATAATGATGGTATTCCCACAAGTGAATCCCTACATGACCTGGGTCTTGATTATGTGAATGATGAATTCATAAAAAGAGGAATCTTGACAGATTCAGAAAAAGAGAAATCATGAAAGCGGAGCGTGAACCTATGAAGGATGATAAAAAAACAAAAACAATTAAGCGCATAAGAATTGATGTTGATAAATGCAATGGTTGCAGGGCTTGTGAGGTAATTTGTTCAGCCTTTCACGCATCACCAAAATACAGCAGCAATAATCCTGCAAGATCACGTATACGAGTGATTCGAGACCCCTTGACAGATATATATGTCCCAGTATATGCCGGTGAATATACTGTTGCTGAATGTGCTGGCAGGGATAAATATATTATTGATGGAAAAGAGTATGATGAGTGTTCGTTCTGTAGAGCTTCCTGTCCTTCCAGGGATGAATTTAAAGAACCTGATTCAGGCCTGCCTTTAAAGTGCGATATGTGTGAAGGCGAAGATGAGCCACTTTGCGTTAAGTGGTGTCAGGATGATGCATTGATCTATGAAGAGAGAGAAGAAGAAATTGTAGAGACTGAAGGACCCGAGGAGCAGGAGGAGTTGGAAGTCGGTCTTGAATCAATGGCAGATAAATATGGAATGCAGCAGATACTTGATGCTGTTGCCCGCATGTCTGATAAGGATTAACAAATGGAAACCATAGCACCTTTCACAGAAGTTATAGATGAGATAAAAGATGCTGGCGGAGATATTTTCAAGCTCTGCTTTCAGTGTGGGCTTTGCGATTCGGTTTGTCCGTGGAACAAAGTGAGATCATTCAGCATGCGCAAAATTATCAGGGAAGCAGCCTTTGGGTTAAGTGAGATAGAAGGCGAGGATATCTGGCGCTGCACCACCTGTGGCACCTGTCCCGATCAATGTCCCCGGGGAGTAAAACAGATAGATATCAGCGTTGCTTTACGAAGAGTTGCTGCAGAATATGAGCTTTTTCCACCATCTGTTAAATCAGCACGCACTGCAAGATCCAGCTTGATTTCTGAAGGCAATCCTCTGCAGGGAGATAGAGATAAACGTTCTGAATGGGCAAAAGATTTATCAATAAAGCCATTTACCGAAGATATGGAGGTTTTGTACTTTGTTGGCTGTTATCTAAGCTATGATCCAAGAATGAAAAATGTGGCAAAGGCAACAGCAAATATTCTTAAAAAAGCCGGTGTCAAGTTTGGAATTTTAGGTGACAAAGAGAGCTGCTGCGGAGAAAGCATTAGAAAAACAGGCAGCGAACAGGTGTTTAAAGATCTTGCAAAACAAAATATTAAAACCTTTATTGACAGTGGTGTTAAAAAAATCATAGTTTCCTCTCCCCATTGCTATCATACATTTAAAAACGAATATCCTGAATTCATGGTGAATTTTGATGTTGTCCATATTAATCAATTTCTATTGGAGTTAATTAATGATGGCAGGTTGGAATTAAAAGGAGATTTCTCAAAAAAAGTAACTTACCATGATCCATGCTATCTGGGACGTCACAACAATATTTATGATGAACCCAGAAGTGTCTTAAAAAAGGTTTCAGGACTTGAATTTATTGAGATGGAAGCCCATGGGAAAAAGAGTCTCTGCTGCGGAGGCGGAGGTGGCAGAATCTGGATGGATACACCCAAAGAAGAGAGATTTTCCGATATCAGATTAGAGCAGGCAAAAGAGGCAGGGGCTGAAATTCTTGCAACATCCTGTCCCTATTGTATTACAAACTTTGAAGAGAGTCGTCTGAATCTGGAATATGAGAATATACTGGAAATCAAGGATATTACAGAAATTATCAGTGACATGCTTTAGGGAACAAGTTATTAAATGTGCCTGAAAATTGACAAGGAGATAGAAAGTGGAAAATGAAGTAGTCCCATCAGAAACAGTGCAACAATTTTCTAAAAGTCTTGGAGATAGAAACTTTGGAGACGTAATGGTTGTTGGTGGCGGAATCAGCGGTATCCAGGCCTCACTTGATCTTGCCTCCACAGGTTTTAAGGTGTATCTGGTTGAAAAGGGTGCAAGCATAGGCGGTCACATGGCACAGCTTGATAAGACCTTTCCCACCAATGATTGCTCCATGTGAATTCTCTCACCTAAACTGGTCGAGGTCGGCCGGCATCCAAATATTGAGGTTCTCACATTTACCGAAGTTGATGGTTTCAAAGGAGAAGCAGGAGATTTTAAGGCAACTTTAAAAACCAAACCCAGATATATTATTGAAGATAAGTGTACAGGCTGTACAACCTGTGTTGAATACTGCCCTGTTCAATATCCTGATCCATTTAATCAGGAGATATCTGATAATAAAGCTGTCCATGTATATTTTTCCCAGGCAATTCCTCTGGTTTCATATATTGACGAATCCTGTCTGTTTTTAAAAGAGCAAAAGTGTGACATATGCCGAAGAGTTTGTCAGGCAGATGCCATTGATTTTACACAAACCACAAAGAAAAAAGAGATAAATATTGGTGCAATCATTCTCTCTTCAGGTATTCAACCTTTTGATCCCTCTGTAAAAGAAGAGTATTGTTATGGAAAGTATCCAAATGTTGTTACCAGCATGGATTATGAACGTCTGTTATCATCCACAGGTCCCTATGAAGGCAAGGTTCTGCGTACAACCGATAAAAAGCATCCGAAAAAAATAGCATGGATTCAGTGCGTGGGCTCCAGAAGAGTTACAAAGGGTGACAATAGTTATTGCTCAGGTGTATGCTGCACCTATACTCAAAAACAGGTTATTTTAACAAAAGATCATGGACCTGATGTGGAGTGTACAATATTTCACAATGACATCCGTTCCTTTGGTAAAGATTTTGAGAGATATTTTCAAAGGGCAGAACAGCTTGACAATGTGCGATTTATTAGAAGCTATGCTTCAATATCAAAAGAAGATCCTGACAGCAAAAATGTAAGTGTAAGATATGCCACACCAGATGATGGTGTAAAAGAGGAAGAGTTTGACATGGTTGTATTATCTGTTGGATTGAATCCTCCAGCTTTAAACAAAGAGCTGTCCAATATGTTTGGCATTGAGCTCAGTGCCCATGGTTTTAGTAAAGAAAATCACACTAATCCCATTGCAACCACAAGAGCTGGAGTCTTTGTCAGCGGAGCATTCCAGGGACCTACAGATATCCCGGAATCAGTCTTTACTGCAAGCGGAGCAGGGTCTCAAGTAGGTGAGCTGCTTGATTTTAGAAGAGGCAGACTTGCAAAAGAGAGAGTCTATCCTGAAGAGAAAGATGTTTCCGGCGAAGAACCCAAGATTGGCGTGTTTGTATGTCATTGTGGAGCAAACATTTCAAGTGTTGTAGATGTTCCATCTACTGTTGAGTATGCCTTGACACTGCCCAATGTTGTCCATGCCCAGGAACAGCTTTTTTCATGTGCTACAAATTCTGCCCAGCAGATAACTGACATTGCAAAAGAAAAAGGGTTAAACAGAGTAGTATTGGGTGCATGCTCTCCAAGAACACTTGAGCCATTATTCAGAGATACCCTCAGGGAAGCAGGGCTTAATCAGTATTATCTTGATATGGCAAATATCAGGGAACATTGCTCATGGGTTCACTCCAAACAAAAAGAGGAGGCAACCCAAAAAGCACAGGATATTATCCGAATGTCTGTGGCAAGAGCTGCATATCTTGAACCATTGCAGGAATTTGACCTTCCAGTGAACAAAACAGCTTTGGTTGTTGGTGGTGGTGTGGCTGGTATGACAACTGCACTATCCATTGCTGGTCAGGGTCATGAAGTACAGCTGATAGAGAAAGATAAAGATTTGGGCGGCATGGCAAGAAGGCTTCACACAACCATAGAAGGTATGGATGTCCAGGCATATCTTAAGGATATGATAAAAAAGGTTTATCAGAATCCCTTGATCCATGTATCCCATGAAGCAAAAGTTAAGGAAGTAACAGGTTATGTTGGTAATTTTGTAACCACCATTGAATTTAAAAATAGAACCAAAGAGATAAAACATGGTGCATCAGTCCTTGCCATTGGCGCTGAGGAGTATAAACCTTCTGAGTATCTTTATGGAGAGAACCATCAGGTTTATACCCACATGGAGTTGGGAGAAGAGATAGCCAAAAAAGATGAAAAAATTATTAATGCTGAAACCCTGGTGATGATTCAATGTGTGGGATCGAGGAATGAAGAGAGAAATTACTGCTCCAGAGTCTGCTGCTCCCACGCTGTGAAAAATGCGATAAAACTAAAAAAACTTAATCCTGATATGAGCATCTATATCCTTTTCAGGGACATAAGAACCTATGGTTTAAGAGAGGATTATTACAAAGAAGCTGCTGAAAACGATGTGAAGTTTATTCGTTATGAACCGGAGAATGCACCCCGGGTTGAGGCTGTAAAAGAGGGTGGTAAAGATGTCATAAGAGTAACAGTTGCCGACCCGGTACTGGGTCAAACCCTGGAATTGGATGCTGATATTCTTTCCCTGGCTGCAGCTGTAATTCCAGCTGCTTCAACCAATAAAACAGCAGGACAGTTCAAGGTAACTTTAAGCCCGGATGAGTTTTTCAAAGAAGCCCATGTTAAATTAAAACCTGTTGAGTTTGCTGCAGATGGTGTTTTTCTTTGTGGAACAGCACACTATCCAAAACATATTCAAGAGACAATAAATCAGGCTTATGGTGCTGCAGGCAGGGCGTTAACACTCCTTGCCAACGATACGGTTGTAGCGTCAGGCTCTGTTTGTGAAGTAAAAGAGTATGATTGTGTAGCATGTGGTGCATGCATTACAGTTTGTTCCTATGATGCCATTGAATTCAAAGAGACATCAAAAGGTAAAAAAGCATGGGTTAATCCAGTGCTTTGTAAAGGAGACGGTCTTTGTAATGCCAAATGCCCGACAAATGCTATTGTATTAAAGCATTTTACTGATAAAGAGCTTGAAAACCAGATTGATGCAGCAATTACAGCTGATGAAATATTAGAACAAATTGACAAGGTAAATGCATAATGCCTGGATAACTGAGACAGGTTATTAATAAAGGAGATTAGAACTAATGAACGCGCATCTTGAATTTAAACCAAAGCTTCTGGGTTTTGTATGTCATTGGTGAGCATATGGTGCTGCTGACCTGGCTGGAGTTTCCAGACTGCAATATACAAACGAATTAAGACTTATCAGGGTAATGTGTTCCGGCAGAGTTGACTTGGAATTTATTTTAAGAGCCTTTTCAAATGGACAAGATGGGGTATTTATAGGCGGGTGCAACCTTGATGAATGCAACTACACAACCCATGGCAATTATGATGCTTTAAGTAATACTCTTATATGTAAAAAAATATTGGAAAAAATAGGTCTTAACCCTGACAGACTCAGAATTAATTTTATGTCTGGTGCTGATGGCAACCTTCTTGCTGAATACACTGATGAATTTACTGATCAGATAAAAAAAATAGGACCTTTAGGTAAGGGCGAAGGCATGGATTTAGATGAGCTGAAACTCAAACTTGAAGCTGCCAGAAAATTAGTGCCCTACATGAAATTAGTAGAGAGGGAAAGGCTCAGAGTCCCTGTGAAATCGCAAGATACATACAGAGAGTTTTTTAAAAGTGATGAGATTAACAAGTTGTTTGATCAACTGTTTGTCGATAAATTTGCAATCAGTCAGATCATGTTACTTTTAAGAAAAAAATCTTTCTCAACTGCAGATATTTCTAAGAAACTTAACCTTAATCCATCAGATGTATCAAGGCACATGATTAGCACGTCACGCCAGGGTCTGGTAAAGTACGATACAACCAGTAATTGTTATGCGCTTGCATGAAGTAAAACAAATTTAGGAAACCTGTTATGGAAATTGATAAAATAGATCAGATTATTGACAAGCATCACAGTGAGCCAAGTTCTCTGCTCCAGATCATGCTTGAAATTCAGAGTGAAAACAACTGGCTTCCCAAACAAGCTTTGGGAAGAATAAGTGAAAAACTTGAGGTTCCTTTAAATAGAATACAGCATATTGCTACCTTTTATAAAGCTTTCAGTTTAGTCCCAAAAGGTCGTCATCAGGTGCATATCTGTGTTGGTACTGCCTGCCATGTACGAGGTGCAACACGTATCCTTGATACTGTGGAAGAGGCAACTGGCATTAAACCCGGTGAGACTGATCTTGATTTAAAGTTCAGTGTGGAAACAGTAAATTGTCTGGGCTGTTGTGCTTTAGGACCAGTTGTAGAAGTTGACGGCAAGGTTCATGGTAAGATGACTCCGATTAAAACATCAGAAGTGTTAAAAATCTATGAGTAGAGGGGAAATTATGGCGCGGTTAAATACGCCTGAAGAGCTTAAAGACTTCAGACAGGAAATATTATCTAAAAGAGATCCAAACAACCCTTGTATTTCAATATGTGCCGGTGCAGGTTGCATTGCTTCAGGTGCTGATGCTGTTATCACAGCTTTTAGTAAGGAGATTGAAAAGCAGGGTTTATCAGCCAGGGTAGATACAAAAGGAACAGGATGTCCTGGATTTTGTGAGCAGGGTCCCATTGTTGTAATCTACCCTGAAGAGATTTGCTATGTGCAGGTCAAAGCAGAAGATGTTCCTGAGATTGTTGAAAAGACCATACAAGCAAATGAGGTTGTTGAACGTCTATTGTTTATTGATCCTGTGACAGGTGAAAAAGCGGTCCATGAATCTGATATCGCCTTTTATAAGAGTCAGGAGAGAACAGTACTTTGCAATAATATTAAAATTGATTCCAAAAGTATTGATGATTATATAGCATTGGGTGGATATTCTGCCCTGGGCAAAGCTCTTGGTTCCATGACTGATATTGAAGTCTTAGAAGAGGTTAAAAAATCAAACTTAAGGGGCAGGGGAGGGGCTGGATTTCCTGCAGGCAGAAAGTGGGAAGGTTCACGTAATGCCCCGGAACCGATCAAATATGTAATTGTAAATGCTGATGAGGGTGATCCCGGCGCATTTATGGACAGGGCGCTTCTTGAAGGAAATCCCCATTCAATCCTTGAAGGATTAATCCTTGGAGGGTATGCCATAGCTTCCCATGAAGGATATTTTTATGTACGCCAGGAGTATCCCCTTGCAGTGGACAATATTAATCTTGCAATACAACAGGCAGAAGAGTATGGTCTGCTTGGGAAAAATATCCTTGGTTCAGGGTTTGATTTTAAAGTTTATGTGCATCAGGGTGCAGGTGCTTTTGTGTGTGGTGAGTCAACTGCTCTTATGACTTCTCTGGAAGGTAAAGTTGGAGAACCCAGACCAAAATATACACGTTCCAATATAAAGGGTTTATGGCAGAGACCAAGTGTTTTAAATAATGTTGAAACCTGGGCTAATGTTCCTTTGATCATTAATAATGGTGCTGACTGGTTTACCAAGGTTGGGACAGAAAGCAGCAAAGGTACAAAGATCTTTTCGCTTGTGGGTAAAATTAAAAACACAGGTCTTGTGGAAGTACCCATGGGTATGACCTTAAAAGATATTATATACACTATCGGTGGTGGAATCCCCGGCGGTAAAAAATTTAAAGCAGTTCAGACAGGTGGTCCTTCAGGTGGTTGTATTCCTGAAGATAAGCTGGATTTAGAAGTTGGGTTTGATGAACTTACCAAAGCAGGCTCCATGATGGGTTCAGGCGGAATGATTGTTTTAGATGAAGATACCTGTATGGTTGATGTTGCAAGATATTTTATCAATTTTCTTACTGAAGAATCATGTGGTAAATGTGTCCCATGCCGTGAAGGCTTGCGGCAGATGCATAGAATTTTGACCAATATTACTGAAGGCAGAGGTAAAGAGGGTGATATTGAGCTTTTAGAGGAACTTTCAGAAACCGCTGTTGAGGCTTCTCTTTGTGCCCTTGGTAAAAGCGCACCCAATCCATTCTTAAGCACCTTAAAGTATTTTAGGGATGAGTATGAAGCACATATTAAGGAGAAACGTTGCCCTGCACTGTCCTGCAAAGAGCTGATATCGTTTTATATTGATCCTGAAAAATGTATGGGATGTGGAACCTGTCTGAAAAAGTGTCCTGCTGATGCAATAGATGGCGGCAAAAAATTAATCCACATTATTGATCAGGATAAATGTACAAATTGTGGAACCTGTTTTGAGGTCTGTCCAACAAAATTTGCATCGGTTAAAAAGATTTCAGGTGAGCTTGTTCCTCCCAGGATTGCAGAAGATCAAAGAACAATAACAAAAAAGAGCCCAAAAAAAGCAAAAACCAAAGCGAGCAAATAAAATGAGTGAAATCCAATTTGAGATAGATGGGAAAAAAGTAAAAGCAAAACAGGATCAGACTATTCTTGAAACAGCCCGGGAAGCAGGAATATATATACCAACACTCTGTCATCATGAGAAGCTTGAACCGTTTGGCGGTTGCAGAATGTGCATTGTGGAGGTAGAAGTTAATGGTTGGACAAAGCTTGTTGTATCTTGTGTCTATCCGGCTGAAGAAAATATTATTGTCAGAACACGCTCTGAAAAAATAGACCGGATTCGTAAAACCATTATTGAGCTGTTAATGGCACACGCTCCAGATTCACCCCAACTTATGGAGATGGCTAAAGAGTACAAAGCTGACAAAGAGAGATATGAAAAAGATGCCTCGTTCTGTATCCATTGCGGTTTATGCGTTAGATATTGCAATGAGGTTAAGAAAGCAGATGCCCTGGGATTTGTTGACAGAGGAATAAATAAAGAGATAAGTTTTATCCCTGAGATTGCTTCAAAGGTTTGCAATGATTGCAAAGAGTGCTTTGAGTTGTGTCCCACATCATACCTCCAGGCAGCTTTTGTTTTAACTGAATCTCTAGCATTTCCATCGGACAATAATTAATATCTGGGGAATCAAATGTGAATTTTGGTAAGGATATATCAAAATATCAAGCAGTAAGGTGCACTAAGGGAGATTGTTCAACCAGCTCCCTTGAACTGATTGGAGAAGAACCTTTATTGATCCGCATTGATGATAAACCTTACACTGTTGTGATGAGAACTCCGGGAGAAGAGATGTTCCATGCAGCCGGAGTTTGTCTGGGGGAAGGAATTGCAGATTCAGTGGATGATTTTTTAACCATTGGGTATTGTAAAGATATGGACCCCAATGTAATTGATATCCGTCTTAAACCAGAAAGACGTAAGAAAATTGCCGATGTTTTAGAAAGAAGAAGTTTTGTCAGCCAGACAAGTTGTGGTATTTGCGGAAAAGAGATGATCAAGGATCTTCATCAGATACTCTCTCCTGTTAAAAATGGTTTAAAAGTAAAAATAGATGATATTTTTAACTGCATTAATCAACTTTCTGAAAATCAGAAATACTACCCAAAGACACGGGGTTCACATGCTGCAGTACTATTTGATAATCAATTGGAAATTTTATCTTTTGCCGAAGATGTAGGGCGGCATAATGCTCTGGATAAAGCTATTGGAAAGACATTTATAAATAGACAATTAATAGAGGCAAGTATACTGGTATTATCTTCAAGAATAAGTTATGAACTTGTACAAAAAGCTGCAAGGGCGCATATACCCATGATGATAAGCAAATCCAGACCTACAGCTCTGGCAGTTGAAATGGGAAAGAACCTTAACATGACCATGGCTTGTGTATTTGAAAAGTCTGAGTTGTTAATACTTTGCGGTGAAGACCGCATAATAAGAGAATAGAGCGTGATTAAATATAACAAAATAAAACAATTGAGGAGGATAAATTGAAAATTCTCACAACAGTAAAAAAAGTGGTTGATGTGGAATTGAATATCCGCGTGAATGATGGTGCCATTGTTGAAGACGGGTTACAATATGTTATTAATGCCTGGGATGAAAATGCAGTGGAAGCAGCAGTACAGCTCAAAGAGAGTAACAGCGCTGAAACAACTCTTGTCAGTATTGGTGGTGATGAAAATGCTGATATGATCAAAAAATGTTATGCCATGGGAATTGACAATGGGATCTTAATTGATGACCCTGCATTGGCTAAAGCTGACTCATCTGTTTATGCAAAAGTATTACAAAAAGTATATGAAAAAGGCGAATATGATTTGATTATTACTGGAAAACAGGCCCAGGACACAGATAACGGTCAGACAGGTATCATGCTTGCAGAATATCTTAATATACCTTGTGTAAGTAATGTTGTTGAGATGGAAGTAAAGGATGACAGCCACATTAAAGTTTCAAGACTTGGTGATGCAGGAACTGAAATTGTAGAGCTTGAACTGCCTGCTGTAGTCACAGTGAGTGATAGTATTAATGAACCACGTCTGCCAGCCATGCGCGGTATTATGATGGCAAAGAAAAAAAAGATTGAAACAATGGATTTAAGTGCCCTTGAAACTTCAATGGAAGAGCTGGGAGGCAATGCCCTGCAATCAGAGGTGGTTGAATATATGCAGCCTGAAGCACGCAAGGCCGGTCAAAAATTTGAAGGTGATGCTGCTGATATCACAGCTGAGGTTGCAGGACTTCTTTTTAATGAAGCCAAAGTTTTATAATACTTACTGCACATATACCAAAAGATACTATATAAGGAATATAATATTATGACAAAAATACTCGTAGTAGCAGATATCAAACAAGGTGTACTAAAAGGCAGCACATCGGAATTGTTGTCAAAAGCCAAAGCTCTTGGTGCCCAAACTGCTGTGGTTGCTGTTGGATCAAATATTGAATCTTTAGCTTCTGATTTTGCTGACGCAGGGTCCGACACACAATATATTGCCGATGATGCGAGCCTTGAACTGTTTTCAGCAGGACCCTTTGCCTCGTGCGTTGTGGATGCTGCAAAACAATTTGAAGCAGATCTCATCTGGTTTGGTTTTTCTGAAACGGGAAAGGCGGTTGCCCCAAGGGTCGCAGCCCAGCTAAATATTGCATGTGCCTCGGAAATCATTGATATTACCATTGACAATGGCAAGTTTGAGGTAACAAGACCTGCTACTGCCAATAAATTGATTCAGCGCATTAAAGTGAACAGTGATAAATTGGTAGCAGTGGTAAGAGCAGGAGCCTTTGAAACAACAGAGGGTATCACTGGAACTGAAAACAGTGTTAAACTATCTGTCCCTAAAACCGATTTAAGGGCTGTTATTAAAGAGATCATTGCAGAAGCAGGAGACGATATTGATCTTGCAGATGCCAACATAGTTGTCTCCGTGGGACGTGGTGCAAAAGACCAGGCAGGTATTGATCTTGTAAAGGAACTTGCAATAGACCTTGAAGCAGGATTTGGTTCTTCCCGGGCACTGATTGATGCAGGATTCATGCCCCATGCAAAACAGGTGGGTCAGACAGGAAAAATTGTTGCACCAACAGTCTATTTTGCAATTGGTATCTCAGGAGCAATTCAGCACCTTGCAGGCATGAACGGTTCAAAAGTAATTGTGGCTGTAAATAAAGACCCTGAAGCTCCCATATTTAACATTGCTGATTATGGTATTGTTGGAGATTTGTTTGAAGTTGTTCCAATACTAAGAGAAGAAATTAAAAAAATTAGAGGTTAGTAAATTATGAATCCCCTTTTTATGTCCATACTGCTCATCATAGGTTTGGGAATTTTTGGTCGCACAATGTACTATAAAATTCAATTACTATTGGCACTTGGACCGCTGGATTTATCAGGTCGTATCAATAACATGGGAGAACGGCTTAAAAATTTAGCAGTTATTGCAATTGGTCAAAAACGTCTTGTTGGTAGAAAAAGAGAGTGGCTTGCAGGTATTATGCACGCCTTCATATTCTGGGGATTTTGTGTCCTCTTAATCCGCAGCATCACTCTTTATGGAGAGGGATTCTCCCAAGGTTTCAGGGTTCCTGTTTTTGGGTATGATAATATAATTGGATATCTCTATATTGCCCTGAAAGATATTATGGAGGGCATGGTTCTTTTGATGGCTCTTTACGCAATTTTTCGCCGGGCTGTTCTTAAACCATCAAGGATGCACAATACATGGGAGGCATACTTTGTCCTTTTCATGATTGTTATTTTGATGATTTCTGACCTTTTAGTGGATGGAGCAAGATACAACTTAATCACTCTGTATAATAATCCAGATCATCTTCATTTTTTTAACAATCCTCAATATGGTTCTGAGTTTATCTGGACACCGGTTTCGGTTGGAGCAGGTTCTCTAATAAAAGGATTAAACGCCGGGACAACAACCCTTGTATTGACCATCATGTTCTGGACACACATAATTACACAACTTGTTTTCTTGAATTTTTTACCCCTGGGAAAGCATTTCCATGTAATTACAGCATTGCCAAATGTATTTTTAAAGAGCCTGGGATATCCCCATGAAAAACCAGAAGTTCTTGACCTTGAAGATGAATCTGTATGGGAAGATGAATCCCTGGGGATCAATCATATCCACCAGCTGAACTGGAAACAGGGACTTGATCTCTATACCTGCACAGAGTGTGGCCGCTGTAAAGATGTCTGTCCTGCATATCTTACTGATAAACCATTGAGCTTAAATGAGTTTAATGATGATTTAAAAGCAGAGCTGTTGGAAAATTCATCTAACATTATTAAAAGAGCACAACTTAACTCTGCCATTAAAGAAGATACCAAAGCAGAAACAATAGAAGAGATCAAGGGTCAGATCACAGAGCTGAACAGCAAGAAATCACTTGTTGGTGATATAATTTCAGAAGATACTCTCTGGGCATGTACTACATGCCGTGCCTGTGAACAGGTTTGCCCTGTAACAATCGAGCATGTACCGCGCATAGTAGCACTTAGACAGGGACAAACCTTAATGGCAGGGGTCTACCCAAAAGAACTCAATGTTGCACTTAAAGGTCTTGAGAGAAATGGCAACCCATGGGGCATTGGATATGACAAACGTGCTGACTGGGCAGAGGGTCTAAATGTTAAGACCATGGCAGAAGATTCTAAAGTTGATTATCTTCTATGGGTTGGTTGTGCAGGCTCTTTTGATGATAGAACCAAGAAAGTAACAATTAGCCTTGTTAAAATTCTTCAAAAAGCCAATATCAGTTTTGCAATCCTTGGTACCCAGGAAAAATGTACTGGAGATTTTGCAAGAAAAGTTGGTAATGAGATGCTCTATCAGATGATGGCAGAAGAGAATATTGCAACTCTCAATAGTTACAAGGTTAAAAAGATAATTGCTGCATGTCCCCATTGTCTAAATACACTCAAGCATGAATACCCCCAGATGGGTGGAGATTATGAAGTGATCCACCACACAGAGTTTATAAACCAGCTTGTAAAATCTGGCAGAATTACTCTAAACAAATCATTTGAAGGTACACTTACATATCATGATCCATGTTATCTTGGACGATACAATTCAATCTACGATCAACCAAGATCACTTCTGAACTCTGTTTCAAAAGAAGGTCTAAAAGAACTTGATCAGCACGGCAAAGAGAGCTTTTGCTGTGGTGCAGGCGGCGGAAGAATGTGGATGGAAGAGACAATAGGCAAAAGAATCAATAATGTGAGAGCCCAGGAAATAGTAGATAAAAAAGCTTCCACTGTAGCAGTAAGTTGTCCTTTCTGCCTAACCATGATCGAAGACGGCATGAAAGAACTTGCCCAGGAGGAGAATGTCAAAACACAGGACATCGCAGAACTGGTAGCAAATAATATGGCATAAGCTTTCCTAAAGCCTGCCCAAAGTAAATAAATTTTAGCCCCTGTATCAATACAATTTGATGCAGGGGCTTTTTTTTGAATATCAATCTCCTTGACAAAAACAAATCTAAAATCCTATATTGACCATGTAAAAGACATTTATTGTCTCTTTTTGAGAAAAAGTTATAAAAACAAAAAATCTTTTGTTTTTATAACTTAATAATGATTCTATGATTCACTGCGAGAATAATGACAGAAGAATTTATTGAACTTAATCGTGATTTTTGCCCCATTTCAAAGTGGGATGAGGTTGAACGTGTTGAAGATTTTCAAATGAGAATGGCATTGGGCTTGTCATCAATGGTTCATTGGGATGATCTGCTTAAAGAACCTAGAATAATTATATTGGCAAAAGCTGGAGCTGGGAAAACTGATGAAATCAAAAATATTACAAAACAGATCAGGGCAAAAGGGAAACAAGCATTTTTTCTGCGATTGGAATATCTGAAAGATGATTTTGAATTGGCTTTCGAGGGTGCTCCTTACGGAGAATTCAGTGAACCCTCATAAAGCGATTTCTAAATTGGAATTATATTTGTCTGAGCTTTCTGACACCGGGAAAGCCACTGAATTAACCATGGGTTTCATTTCCAACCTTATTGGAGGAAGGCTCTCCCATTTTAGGAATATTGGTGAAAGATTTAAACAGGTAAAACATTTAGAAAAATATTTGGAAAAACTGTATCTTATGACGCACAAATATGTTTGTATTGCTGATGATATTGCTAGAGCAGGGAACGGTGAATATATGCCTAAATTGCGAGAAGATGCTCAAGAAGCCAGAGAAATCCTATTATCAATGCTTAAACAGATACCTGGAAAATCAACATTCCTTGCTTTGAAAAGAATTGCATCTGAGCTCTTCAATGAAAAAAACAGCTCTTGGATGCAAACGCATGCTAAAATCCGGGCAGAACAAGATGCTGACATAGGTGTGTGGAGCGTACAAAATGTCATTGATTTTGCAGACAATCAAGAACTTCAGCCAGGCAATGCAAAGCAACTGTTTGAATTATCTGTTACTCGATTCCTTGATTTCAAATACGAACTGGAAAATAATGAAGACAGCGTTGCTGCAACTTGGAAGAGAGAAACTGAAGAAACTAAATTGCGTATCTTGATCGCTAAATGGCTACGTGATCACGCTCTCGGAAAATATTCAGTTTCTCAAGAGGAAGAACAAGCCGATGCCAAAAAACCTGATATTCGTATTCATAGCTCTGGACTTGATACACCAGTTCCAATTGAACTAAAAATTGTGGATAACTGGAGTGGTCCCAAATTATTTGAACGATTGGAAAATCAGCTTTGCAATGATTATCTTAGAGATTACAGGACAAAATACGGTATTTATATTCTTATATATCGAGGTGAAAAGAAAAAATGGGTGCATCCAACCAAAAAAAAGCAAATGAATTTTGCGAAATTAGTTGGAATGCTTCAACAACATGCTGAAGAATATATCCGAAATCGAGATGAGATATACGATGTAGCAGTTATTGAGATAGATCTTACTGCACGGTTCAAGCCTGTGAGATTTAATGTTTGATAAAAAAATATATTAATTCCAGCTTTTAATAGAAGAGAATTTAAATAGCATGAATAACTCCCAACTTTTAATTTATAAATCTTCCAGAGGCAATATTAAAATAGATGTACGCCTGGAAAATGAGACCGTCTGGTTGACCCAGAAATTAATGGCTGAATTGTTTCAGGTAAAGCCTCAAAACATCACCATGCACCTGAAAAATATTTATGAAGAGGGGGAGCTGGAAGAAAAAACAACTTGTAAGGATTACTTACAAGTTCAAAAAGAGGGTAAACGTAAGATAAACCGGAAGCTAAGATTTTACAATCTTGATGCTATTATCTCCGTCGGTTACAGAATTAAATCACAAGTAGCAACTCAATTTAGAATTTGGGCAACAAAAACACTCAAAGAATATATCATTAAAGGCTTCACCCTCAATGATGAACGTTTTAGAACCGGCGATTCCATGAATTATTTTAATGAATTGCAAGATAGACTCAGGGAAATTCGTCTGTCCGAGCGGCTCTTTTATCAGAAGATCAAAGATATCTACACAACTAGCATTGATTATGACCCAACAGAAAAAAGAACTATTGAATTTTTTAAAGTAGTCCAAAACAAATTGCTTTGGGCAATTAGCAGACAAACAGCGGCTGAACTAATTTACAGAAGAGCAGATGCCTCTTTGCCTCTAATGGGAATGCAGTCTTATGATAAAAGTAATAAGGGTAAAATCCTAAAAAGTGATGTTAGCATTGCTAAAAATTATCTGAACAAAGATGAGATAAAACTCCTTGGGTTACTGGTTGAACAATACCTTGCTTTTGCTGAAACTATGGCTCAGCAACACGCACCAATGTATATGAAAGATTGGATTGTCAGGCTGGATAATATCCTTCAAATGAATGGTCGTGAATTATTAACTAATGCCGGAAAAATCAGCCATGAAATGGCTTTAGAGAAATCTAATCTCGAATTGAAGAAATATAAAGAAGGCAGGAAGAGGGTCGCCCATGAAAGTAACTTAAAAGAGTTAGAAAGAGATATAAAGCAGATAGAAAACAAGAATAAAAAGAAGCCATAAAATTATTACCAAAGATGATATATCATTGATATCCAGCTCACAGCGGATATGCGCAGTTTATTGTAAATAAATTCAAAATCTGATATTTATTGAAGTGCCACCTGAATTCAGACAATCTTCCGGGGTGGTACATGCCTTGCACAGGCTTACGTCACCGGGGCATATATCAGTATCTTTTGGAATGACTTTGCAGCGTTTTGAGTTGATGGTGATTTTGAAATTATACCGCTCGGAAAATATTTTAATTCTCAGGAGATCAAACCCTCTTCCTCCTGCATTAAAATCATAGGGATTTTTTGTTGAATAGTTTATGGATGCTGGAGATTCAGTGGATTCAGGAGGGCTGAAATAATTTTCAAATATCAGGTGTAATTTCTCTTTTGTAAATCCAGTTCCATGATCTTTAATGGTTAAATCTACTAAATTGTCCCTGTTTTTTGTGGTGATCTCAATTCTGCTTTTATCCGGGGTGTTTTCTATTGCATTTCTTATAACCCCTTTTAATACAGTGGTGAGGATTTCAGATGGAATGTTAATAGGGTTAGTTTTATTTATTTTGGTGGTTAAAATACATTTTCGATGCTTGAATTTTTCATCCATCTCTCCAATCAAGTTGGTCAAATGCTCATCTAAAGCCAAAGTTTCAGATTGTATCTTTCTTGGACCAAAAAGCCTTGCAATGGTATCCTGGATGCTATTGATAATTTTATTGCTCTCGGTTTCATTTTCAATCAAGACTTCCAGTTCATCTTTGCATGCATCAAGAAGTCTGTTCAGCATATTATAGGCCTTAAGGTCATTTTCCTTTAACATGTCTGCAACTTCATATTGTATTTCTAAAATTCTTTGAAGATTTCTCTCTCCTCTTTTAAAATTTTTTTCAATTGCCTGGTTTTCAAGACCCAATGCTGAAAATTTTTTAAACAGCAGCTTCATGGACGCGCTCAAAACTGAAACAGGTGTTTTAAGTTCATGGGCAAGATGATGGATTACATTTTCTTTTGCGCGATTCAATGTTTTGAGTTCTTTATATGATTTTTTGAGCTTTTCATGTATTCTCGTATTTTCAATGGGTAATGCAATTGTACTTGCAACCATACTTAGAAGTTCAACATCTGTGTCATCAAATTCACCATGTTTTTTGTTAACAACAGAAACCACACCAATTGTGTCGCTTTTCAGTTTAATGGGAACAGACAAGATACTTTTTGTAACAAGGTCTGTTTCATTGTCAACCTGTCGTAAGAAGTAAGAGCATTGAGAAACATCTGTGATGCAAATAGGTTCACCGGTTTTATAAACACGCCCGGAAACACCTTGATCTGCAGGGAATCTAATTTTTTTAAATTTTTTTTCAGATTCACGGTTTTTATAGTGGGCAGAAAAAAAATAGAGTTGATCTTTTGATTTGTCTGCAAGCAATATAAAAGAGCCTTCAATTGATATAAGTTTTTGAATCTCATTGTTCACAAAGGCGATGAGATTCCCAAGTTTTTTATATTGGTGAAGTGCCCTTGAGATTCTAAACATGATTTTATTGCTTTGGGCATTTCGGTTTTCATCTGTCATATCTCTCAGTATCAATACTTGCCCTGCAGGTTTGTCATCTTCATCATACAAGATTGAACCATTGATCAATATATCTAAAACTCTTTTGTCTTTGGTGTATCTCTGGGTTTCAAAGTCGTGGATTGAGCGGTTTTCAAATAACTTTTTTATGCCTTTTTTTGTCTGATCTATCAAGTGATCAGGAACAAACTTAATATTTTTTCCTTTTAACTCTTTCAGTGTCCATCCAAAAATTTTTTCAAATGCAGGATTAACATATTCAACCTTATATTCAAGGGTCAGTGCAAGTACCGGGTCCGGAAGGAACTTTAAAAGCGTGTTGAGTCGTTGTTGTGCAAGATGGCTTTTTTGATATAATTGCCGGGTTGATAATTTGTTTTTTAATTCCATTTACAAGCCTTGAAAAATTATTTTTACTAATATAAACACTTATACCTGTAATGTGTATGTTTTTTCAAGAAAAGATTGAATTTGCTTATGATTTTGCCAGTATTATTCAAATGGTAAGTTTAAATAAAACTCTTTTTTTTTGTACATAACCTGATATACTGTTGAAATATAATTTTTTAATACAATATAGCCTCCTGATAAAACAGAAGGTGAGCCTAGACAGAAATATAGGGAAATTGAGCATTATGCATCGTAAATTGAATATATTAAAAAGTCTCATCTTGGTTTTTGTTGCTTGCTGCATGCTTGCCTTGTCAGGTTGCTCTGCAATTGTCTCATCTGCTTTATCCGGCGTAGTGGATGATCTTTCCACAACAATACTTAATAGCAATGATCTTGAAATGGTGGAAGCAGGCGCTCCTGCATATCTTTTAATGATTGACAGCTTTGTTAAAGAAGACTCTGACAATGCAGAGATGTTGATGTCTGCAGCACTCCTCTATACAGCTTATGCTGATACTTTTGTTAGCGATAAACAAAGAGCTCGAAAATTAGCTGATAAAGCGTTTGATTATGCAAGCCGAGCTCTCTGTTCAAAAAATGCCAATGGCTGCTCTTTAAATCATATTGATTATGAGAAATTTAAAACAGTGATCAGCAAAATGGATCATGACGATATTCCTCTCCTTTTCACCCTGGGCAGCTCATGGGCAAGCTGGATTAAAGCCAATAGTAACGATTTTAATGCTGTAGCAGATATTTCACGTATTGAGATCATAATGGAGCGTGTTGTTGAGCTTGATGAAACCTATAAAGACGGCTCTGCATTGCTTTATTTGGGAATGCTTGCCACTTTACTTCCACCTGCGCTGGGAGGGCAGCCTGAAAAAGGGCGACAATATTTTGAAAAAGCAATCAAAATCAGCCAGGGTAAAAATTTAATGATTAAAGTTGTCCTGGCAAAACAGTATGCAAGATTAATATTTGATCGTAAACTGCATGATAAACTGCTCAAGGATGTTCTAAAGGAAGACCCTGATGCTCCGGGCTATACACTTATTAATACATATGCTCAAAAAAAGGCAAAAGAGTTGCTGGAGAGTGCTGATGAGTATTTCTAACCATATAATATAATTATCTGCGGAGAAAATTATGAAATTCAGATGCTGTTATTTTGTTTTCCTTAAAAAATTTCTATTGATGTTATCTATCCTTTTAGTTGCTTCCAATGGATACTCTGTAACTTTTAAAATTGCTACAATTTCTCCTGAAGGTTCCATGTGGATGGTAAAAATGAGAGAAGGTGCAAAAAAAGTCCTTGAGAAAACAGATAATCGTGTTCGTTTCAAATTTTACCCTGGTGGAGTAATGGGTAATGATAAAGATGTGTACCGTAAAATACGTATTAACCAGCTCCAGGGAGGAACATTTCCCGGTGGAGGTCTTACCAGATTTTTTCCAGGTTGCCAGATATATGGTCAGCTTATGAAATTCAGCTCAATTGCTGAAGTTAATTACGTAAGAAAATATATGGATAAGTATATAGTTGATGGACTTGAAAAAGCAGGATTGATAACATTTGGACTGGCAGGAGGTGGGTTTGCCTATATTATGTCCACTGACCCTGTGGAAACTGTTCACGATTTACGCAGACAAAAGGTTTGGATACCTGATAATGGAGAAGTTATAACAGATGATATCAAGGCTTTTGGTATTAATCCAATTCCTCTGTCGCTGGTAAATGTAAAACCAAGTATGCAGACCGGGGTAATTGATACCATTGCAACATCTCCTGTGGGAGCTATTATTCTTCAGTGGCATACAGAGGTCAGTTACTTGATTGATATGCCATTTGTATACCTTTTTGCTGCCCTTGCAATCAATAAAAAATCTTTTTTAAAAATTTCAGAGCAGGACAGAAAAGTTGTAAAAACTGAAATGGGAAAAGTTTTTAAAGAGATTGGAGAACAGAACATTATTGATAATAATAAAGCATTGCAAGCTTTAAAAAATCAGGGTATTAAATTTATTTCACCATCTAAAGATGCTTTGAACGAATGGCGTTCCAGGGCAGCAAAAGGCTCAAAGCTGAAAATTAAATCAGGTGTTATAAATAAAGATGCTGCAGCATCCCTTGACAAATATATAGCTGAATATAAAGCTTCAAAAAAAGATTAATATTATATATGAAAAATAAGGTTATTACCCTGCTCCATAAAATAGAAGACAGCATCCTTATTGGAGTTTTATCATCCATGCTTTTAATGGCAGTCCTGCAAATTTTTTTGAGAAATTTTTTCTCTTCAGGTATTGTATGGGGGGATGCTTTTGTGCGAGTTCTTGTACTCTGGGTGGGTCTATTGGGAGCAATGATAGCAACCAGGAACAATAACCATATTAACATAGATATATTATCAAGATTTCTTCCGAAAAAATCCAAGACTATTTCACAATTTATTGTTCAACTGTTTGCAGCTTTTGTATGTGCTGTCATGACATGGCTCTCTTTAAAATTTGTACTCATGGAGATGGGATTTGGAATGAACGCATTTGCCAGTGTGCCTGCATGGGTGTGTGAAGCGATAATACCCATTGCCTTTGCAGTTATCTGTTTCAGATACTGCATATTATCAACAACAAGCTTTTTAAATTTAATAAGATCAAAATCTTAAATGATATATCTTTTCATCACCATATTAATTTTATTAGCGCTATTGGGAGCACCTCTTTTCACCATTATTATTGTTGGTGCCATGGCAGGTTTTTATACTTCTGAAATTGATCTTTCAGTTATAGCAATAGAACTTTATCGTCTTTCTGATACGCCTGTTTTACTTGCTCTTCCTCTGTTTACACTTGCAGGATATATTCTTTCTGAAAGTAATACTTCCCAACGCCTTGTTAGACTCACCAGAGCATTCCTGGGCTGGATGCCAGGAGGACTTGCCTTTGTCTCCTTTGTTATCTGTGCTTTTTTTACAGCATTTACCGGTGCTTCAGGGGTTACGATTGTTGCACTTGGTGCTTTGCTGTACCCTGCTTTAAAGCAGGCAGGATACAAAGACGAGTTCAGCCTTGGACTTGTAACCACATCTGGAAGCCTGGGGCTTTTACTGCCTCCATCTCTGCCATTGATCCTTTATGGTGTTATTGCACAGCAAATGGGAGTTGGTCCTGCATTTGCCATTGGTGATCTTTTTGTAGCAGGGATTCTTCCAGCCTTTTTGATGATTGTAATGCTTTCTGCTTACAGCCTCTTTGTAAATCGGAAAAATCCCATACCTTTAACTAAATTTTCAGGAAAAACTGCTTTAAAAACAATTAAGGAATCAGCCTGGGAAATCCCCCTGCCATTTTTTGTTCTTGGTGGGATCTACAGTGGTTTCTTTGTCATATCTGAAGCTGCTGCTGTTACAGCTTTATATGTAATTATAGTTGAAGTTTTTATTTATAAAGAGATTAAACTTTCAAAAGTTCCTGATATAATGCGTGATTCCATGGTTATGGTCGGTGGAATTTTGTTAATACTAGGGGTTTCACTGGCACTTACTAATTATATTGTTGATATCCAGGCACCAATGAAATTATTTGAGCTTTGTCAAACCTTTGTAACTGACAAGCTGGTGTTCTTAATTTTATTAAATATTTTTCTGTTAATCCTTGGTGCCATACTTGATATTTTTTCTGCCATTATCATAATGGTACCCCTTATTCTTCCTGTAGCAGTGGGTTATGATATCAACCCTGTTCATCTTGGCATTATTTTTCTTGCAAATATGCAGATCGGGTATTTTACTCCGCCGGTTGGCATGAACTTGTTCATTGCAAGTTATCGTTTTGAAAAACCCATTGTTGAAGTATATAAAGCAACAATTCCATTTATGCTTGTTTTGCTCCTGACAGTACTTATCATCACATACTGGCCAACCTTGAGTCTCTTTTTTCTGCCCTGATTGGACTTTCAATCATTGGCTTCTCTATATTTGTTTTCAATTATCCATCTTTGATAAGCTTTATAAGCATGATATTGAATATACCAGTTATCACTCTCTTTGATTATTTTTTTAAATAGAAGGAATGGTTTTTCTGTTGGATCAATTTGAGATAAAGCATTTAGTGCAGCACATTGTACATTTACAGACTCATCTTTTACAAGAATATTCAGAGTTTTTATATTTTGTTTATTAGAAGATACACCTAGAGTGTTGGCAAGCCAATATCTTTCAGTTTTTCCACCCTTAAGAAGTTCAGGAATAACATCTGAAAGCTTTTCAATATTGAATTTTTTATTACTGATAACACGCATGCCCTGCACCCTTGTAGCTGATCTCTCGGAAAAAAGCATTTTTTCAGCTGCTTCATAATCAATCGGGTTTAAAATTTCCGGATTAAGATAAAAAAGCAGCACAACTATTAATAAGGTTGTAATGGTATTTGATATGATATTAGAATTCTTGGAATCTGTAATAATTAGAAAGATAAAAAACAGTAAAAAATATATAATAAAAAAAGCAAGAATAGGAATACCGGGCATTACTCCAAGGGAATAAAACAGTCTTAAAAATTTGTAAGAATCTGTTTTGCTGGAATATAAAGTAAGGTAATCGTCAGGGTTTTCAAGAAATTTTTCCACGGTTGTTTCTAATATAATCTTATTTTTATGTTTAAATAAAAGTTGTTTCACATGTTTTTTTTCAATAATCAGTGCACTGTCTAATTTTTTATCAATTGCCAGCCAGCCGTATTTGAAGAGAGTTTTTTTTAAGTTTGAGTTGTTTTTAATTTCAGGATCTATCCAGTATGGTTTTACCTGTTTTTGTTTAGAACTTTTAAAGGTTTCAGTAGCATGTAATGAGTATTTATAATAAAAATTATTTATACTTTCACCAAGTTTATTTGAAAACAAAAAAGAGTCACTGATTCTTGGAAACAGATCTTTTTCTTCATAGGTATAAAGAGTTGTGCCTATAAACGTCAAAGAAATCAATATTGGTATGGATATTTCAATGATTTGAAAAAAGGAGTCTCCATTAATAAAAAGAGTAGACATGAAAAAAGAGATTAAAAAGGCAATAATCATACCTGCTGTAAAAGTTAGAAAATATGATGCAAAAAGAGTGGTTTTAAAGTCAAGCAGAGATGAGAGGGTTATCTTATTGGGTGTAACAATATGACCTGCATCATTTAAAAGCAAAGTTGTAAAATAGAGGTGCTGATTTGAAATTTGTGTAAGGTAGTAAGATAAAAATCCTGAAAATATTAGAACTATCAAAAATGTTATAATAAATGCTTTTCTCATTGGTTTATTATACAGAAAATTTATAAAAAAAGCGTATTTAAAATTGCAGCTTACACCTAAATACGCTTTTTAATATATAAACTAAATTTTTACAAAATTATAATATCAATGCTCTTCTGACTTTTCACCCCAGATTGTGTCATAGAGTGATTTTAATATGACATAAGTCATGCCCATTCCAAGTATTGATACAGCATACCAGAGACCGCCAAAAAAAATTAGATGTCCTGCATCCCATGCCCACTCAAAACTAAAAGGAAACATAATTAATCCCCGTTATTATAAAATTAATATTTATTCTTAAGCTTTTTATTTATCAGCTTCTTCAAGTGCTTTAGCAGCCGCTTCTGCCTCTGCTTTAGCAGCCGCAATTGCTTCTGGATATAATTCTCGTTCCTGGGGAAAAACCGGGAGATAACGATAGGTTATCGAAATAAGAATAATACCATATGCAATTGGAAGAATAGTTGTTGCAATCTCCTGCCAGCTTGGGAAATAGTGAGCCCATTGGTCAAAACTCATTACTGGTACTGCCATGACCTGTAATACCATAACCCATCTGTTCAGACATACTCCAAAGACTGCAAGCATCAGTGCAGCAATCAACAGAGTTGGATTTTCCCTTAAACGTCTGGAAATAAGAATAAAGGCAGGAACTATACCGCCAATAACAATCTCCACAAATAAAATCCAGATTCCATATACACCAGATCCATAAAAATCAGTCAGGTTGAATCCTTTTTGTGGTGCTGTTACATTTGCCCAGTATATGGTATCAATTATTTTAGCAGCAAGATAAACCATAATCATCCAGCCTGCAATTTTTGCAAGCAGGTTAATAACATTATCCTTAACAAGTTTTTTGCCTGTAATTTTTTCGACAGTTTTGGTGACAAGGATTGTAAAAGTTGGACCATAAGCTGCTGCTGAAAAACTATAAAGGAAAAAAGTCCATGGCCATATGAGAAGACCTTCTCTAAAGCCAAAAGGGCGACCGTACAGCACACCTGTAACTCCACCAAGCGAACCCTGATGGAAAAATGACAGAAATGCGCCGGTTGCAGCAAAAACAGCCATAACTCCATGCATGTTGTGATTAACATGATGTAAAAACGGTATTTTTATGAGCTGCCTGTTTTCAAGAATATTTGGTATAAACTCAATGGTTAAAACAGCAAAGTAGCATGTTAGACAAAAGGCTACTTCTGTAAGCATTGAATGAATATTAGCATGCCAGAATATAAACCAGCCTCTAAGGGGCTGTCCAATATCAATGGCAAGAATTAATAAAGCGGAGCTGTAGCAGATAAATCCGATAATTACAGCAAAATTGATTATATTCTTCAGTTCATCTATACCGAAAATATATTTTAAAAGACCTGTAAAAAATGCACCGCCTCCAATGGCGATTACTGCAAGGTCTGCCCAAATCCAGATGGCAAAACCATAATAATCGTTCATGCTTGTCTGGTTGAGACCCTTAATCCAACAGAGGGCCATGGCAAATACGCCCCAGAGGAGGACAACGCTAACAGCAGCAATTCCCATAGCAAATACTGGAAAAGAGCAGCGCTTTGCACCATCAGGTATTAATGCAGAATCCATAATTATAAACTCCTAATAAGTATTGAATATTTAAATTCCAAAGAATTATCCATGATGATTTTTAACCTTTTCCCATTCACCATCAATATAGTTGTCTCCAGCTTTTCTAACCCACTCTTTTTCTGAGATATAATATACTTTAGGGTTGGTTTGTAATCTTTCCAGGAGACGGAATGCTTTTGGATTTCTTGGTTTACCAGAGTGATGGGGATCGGGTTTAACAAGTTGATGAATAGCATGGGAAGGATCATTCAGATCACCAAAAGTTATTGCACCGGCAGGACATGCCTGGGTGCAGCTGGTCTGATATTCCTCTTCAAACAATTCATCTCTCTCTTCAAAATATGCTTTATCTTTTGCCGCTTGATATCTGTGAAAGCAAAAGCTGCATTTTTCAACAACACCTCTCATTCTTGGTGATACATCAGGGCTTAAGTATTTTTCCATACCTTCAGGCCATTTGGGATCCCACCAGTTAAAATACCGTGCATGATAGGGGCATGCTCCCATACAATATCTGCAGCCAAAACATCTTGTGTATATCTGGCTTACTATACCTGTTGTGTGACCATAATCAGTAGCAGTTGCAGGGCAGACAGAGACGCAGGGAGAGTGTCCGTGGTCGCCTTTTCCGCCGCAATGCATACATGGTCTTGGCAGATAACATATTTCAGTATCAGGGAATGATTTACCATTGGTCAGCTTAAAAACTTTCATCCAGGTGATACTGTCTTTTTTATTTGATTCATTCTTTTTAAATGGAACGTTATTCTCAGACATACATGCAACCATACAGGAACCGCATCCTGTACATTTGTCCAGATCAATAGCCATTCCAAACTTATGTGTGTTTCCGTGTTTTTGTTTCATCAGAACCTCTTTTGCATATTATTCTGTTAAACCCTGGAAATACTGGCAGCAATTCCCCAGGCAGCATCCTGTCCTGTACTTGGCTCAATAACAGGGGCAATAAGTTTGTTGATATTTACACCCTTGTCAGCAACATATTCATTATCTAAGGTACGTCCTAAACCTTGTGCCATTCCAATCAGTCCTGGCATGATGCCCTCAAAAATATTTATTTTTACAATTGCTGAACCAACAGGGGTAGTAATTTTTGCTTTATCTCCCTGAGCTAACCTTGCTTTTTTTGCTGTCTCAGGATTTATCTCCACAAGGATGTCACTCCCTTTGATAACTTTATCTGATACAGTTTTAATGGCAAATGGTGATGAAGCAATCTCATTGCCTGCAATTCTGATATTATCAATGGAGATAAGTGTCAAGGGATATGATTTTTTATCACCCGGAGCTGTAACAGATTTTAACCCACTGGTAATAAAAGAAAAATTCACTGCCGACTTTAAATAAGAAGGCTTATTATTTAATACAACATAACCTTTATCTGAAAGAGAGTCGATAACACTTTTTGCAACAGATTTTAAACAATTTTCATAATTATCCCAGGCAAAATTATCACTGATTTTCCCTTTTAATGCCTTGGCAATCATCAATATAGAGTCTCCAGTGTTGTTGGTGTTAAATATTGGTTTAACAACTGGTTTGCTGAGCCCAATGGTTTTTTTTGCTAAACCCGGGCTTGATGGAACATCTTCATATCTTTCAAGGAATATGTGACCCGGCAGAATAATATCTGCCTGTTTTGATGTTTCATCCATAAAAGATGAGAAACTGACTTTAAAAGGTATTTTTGCAAAAGCTTTATTTACTTTCTCACTGTCATGCATTGTATAGCATGGATTGGAGTTCAATATGAAAAGTGCTTGAACAGGTGAGTTTGAAGATTCGTCAATTTTTGATACCAAGCTTTCAAAACTTGAGTGCCGTGGTTTGGCAAATCCTTTTCTTGCTGTACTATCAAGGTTTTCCAGGGGGAAATTCAGATAACTTTTGTCCCTGTTGACCCAGACCCCGCCTTTTTTGTTAATATTGCCGACAAGACAATTTAAAGCATGAACTGCAGCAAATTCTTTTGTATCTCCTGCAATATCTCCTTTACCCTTGCCAGCTATCGCAACAGGGTTATCTGCCCACGCAAATTTATGGGCAAGCTGTTTGATAAAAGTTAAATCAATTCCGGTTTTTTCAGCTGTTTTCTCTGGTGTATGCTCGTTTTCCAGCATTTTTGCAAAAGCTGTAAGGCTTAAGTCATATTTAGAAATATATGAAGTATCATAAATTTCTTCTTTTATGATTATCTGGCACAACCCAAGGGCAAGATCAGCTTCACTCCCAGGTTTAATTGGAATCCATTTGTCAGCACTTGCAGCAGTGTTGGAGAGGCGTGGTTCAACCTGGAAAAGTTTTGCATCCTTTGCTTTTCTTGCTGCGTTGATTCTAAAACAATTGACCGGAGATCCCCAGCCTTCTATAAGCCCTGAACCAAAACTTAAGATAAAATTTGAATTTTCAAGATCAAAACTTAATCTGTTATTTTGTCCATGCATTTTTGAAGTAATTGTCTCCCATGTTGTATCCATGGAAGGTGTGGAGTAAAAATTATTAGATCCAAAAACCTTTAAAAAACGTTTGAAAAGTTCAGGGACTGACCCTTTATTATTACCTGAAATACAGGCAAGTGTTTGTGGTTTTCCCTGGTCCCGGAGAGCTGTTAGTTTTGTTGCAATGTGTGAGACTGCATCTTCCCATGAAATTTTTTCAAATTTTTTACCATTTTTTTTCATTGGGAACTTTATCCGGGAAGGGTCGTATAAATATTGAAGCCCTGCAATTCCATGCAGACATATACCGCCTTTATTAATTGGGTGATTATATTGCCCTTCAATTTTAACTGCTCTTCCTGCAACTTTTCTTACACTTATTCCACAGCTTCCTTTACAAAGACTGCAGACTGAATTTTCAAATGTTACTTCTCCATCTTTTGGTACTGGCAGCAATCCAAACCAATTCTGGGACATTATGGAACTATCGTCCATCAATTTTATCCCCGCAGGAGAAACAGCAGCACCAGCTACAGCACCAAGTCCAAGTCCTAGGAAGCTTCTTCTGTCAACTTTCATAAATTATACCTCGATAACGTTTATTGCATTTATCATACAAACAAAGCCTTCTTATTTGTGACATTGAAAACATGCGCCCTTACTACCAGTTTCCTTTTTGTGGCATTCAGCACAATCATCCATTTTCATACGATCCCAGGAATTCTTTTTAATGCCCCAGATGTTTTTACCCCAGATGTCACGGCTGTATCCAGTGATTCTGTTCTCTTCATAAGGTCTGCTTGTCTCAGACTCACCAATGTTGCCATGGCAGGTTTTACACTCCATGGGATTTTTCCCTTTCAGGTGAGCAGCATGGGAAAAAAATACACAATCAGGCTGTCTTGAGTATATAAGCCATGGGACTTCTTTTTCATTGGCAACATACTCTTCACAAAAGATTTGTTCATCTTCAGAATCCCCCATTGGATCCTCTTCATGGCACTCCATACATGATGCAAGGTCAGGAATGCCGTCATAGCTCCCATCTTCCCGGAGAGAGTGGCAGGAGTCACAACCTCCCAATTCATCAGTGTGTAAAGCGTGATTAAAATTAAAAGGCTGCTCTTTTTTCGAGTAGAGCAGTTTTGGAAAAAGCAGCCACCCAGAAAGAAAAACTACAATAAAAGCAATCAGAAAGAATAAAACACCAAGTCCTAATCCTGAGTCACCTTCTGTCTTTTTCCCTTCATTACAACATTCAGTATTCTTCTCTTTTTCACCCATGAAAACTCCATCAATTAAAATGTTGATGATACTTTATTTACTATACCTGTAGACGACAGGTTATCTTTTAATACTGACAGTTTATATAAATATCTTCCAAGCTTGTCAAGAAAAATATTAGAAGGATTACCTAGGCATAACTATGCAGTCCCGGTAGAAAATTTACTCCGAAATAAGTAAATAATACTGCAAGAAAACCCAGTATTGAAACCCATGCAACTTTGTTTCCATGCCATCCCCAGGTCACCCGCAGATGCAGCAAAACTGCATAGACAATCCAGGTGATTAAAGACCATGTCTCTTTTGGATCCCAGGACCAGTAAGTACCCCATGCTGAATTTGCCCATACAGATCCTGTGGCAATGCCGATTGTAAGGAAAAGAAATCCAAAGACAATCATTTGATATGTAAGTTCATCCATGACATTGGCAGAAGGCAGTTGAGAAAACAGACCATTATCATTGCTTTTTTCAGGCTTGACAAGATACATGATGCTGAAACCAAATGCCACTGTAAAACCTGCATAGCCCAGAAAGCATGTAATTACATGGGCGATAAGCCAGTTGCTTTTTAGAGCTGGGATAAGGGGAGTAATTGTGTTTTCTATGCCAGGGGAGAGGGAAGCATAGGCAATGGCAAGAAAAATCAACGGCGTTGCAAAGACACCAATAATTCTCTCTCTATATTTTATTTCAACAAAAATATAGAGAATGCAGACAGTCCATGAGAAAAATACAAGGGATTCATACATATTTGAAAAAGGGGCATGCCCATATCCAATTTTATAAGATTCCATCCAGCGCAAAATTATGCCGGCAGTATTAAGGATGAATCCTGTTATAAGAATAAACATACCTGTTTTGGCTAACAACTTTTTTTTAAATGTCCATGATCCAATATAAAGAATCGATGCAAATGCATATACAAAAGTTGTAATGGATAAAATTAAGGAGCTTTCCATGGTGATTATTTCCCTTCTATTCTAAATTTTTTTAGTATATCAGCCAGTTGACCGGCAATTTTTTCAATTTCAATATTCATACTCTGGTTGTTTCTATTGGCTTTTCCTGCAACACTTATTGACAATTCATCATCCTTTTCATGTACAATCTCCAGCATAATACTCTGGTGCGACATGAAAAAAGTTACCATGCAGCCTGCTATCATTAAAACAAAACCAATATAGACAAAGATAACTCCGGGGTCATAAGTAACCTGAAGCCCTGTATAGTATTTTTTTTCAAAAGTGTCAGCAATAAAGGAAAAGTCTCCCTTACGCATTTTGTCAAAGGTTGGAAATCTTGTGGGCATAACAACCATAAACTCTTTTCCATCAGGTTTTGTAAGTTTTCCAATGAACGATTCACCAAGGTTGTGTCCTTTAAAATCAAATTGCGGAATATACTTGATTAAAGTAAACTCACCTCCATTTTCAGGAAGCTTAAAAGACTCATCAAGTTTAACTTTCTGATGATATATCATTTTGCTCTTGTGGCTGTTAATCTCTAAATCAAGGTTGTCAGCTGATGAGACTCCATAATTTGCCTGGAAAAAATTAATTGATTTATATCTTAGAGGATCATTGACTATAATATCTTTTTTAAATATTTCTTTATTATCTTCAATTATGGAAATGCTGGACTTGAACTCTTCTGGCATCCCAGTATCATAAAATTTAACAATGAATGTATTGCATTTTATAGTAAATCCAAATTTTTTCTCAAATTTTTGATTAGGTATCATAACAGAATCAGCTGATTGACCCTCATTAAGATTTAAATTACCTTTAAAACCAAGAAAAGCACCAATTAGAGCACCAATAAGAAGGAAAATAATACTTAAGTGAACAATATAGACACCAAGTCTTGTCCACCTGCCTTTTTCACCAAAAAATGCAATGGAGTCATCACTCTTTTTTTCCAGGATGGTATTAAACTTTTTTGATAAAAACTTTTTATATTCCAACGTGGTTTTTTCAAAATTATTATTTGCAATAAAGGTTTGTCTGTTTTTAAGTTTTTTAAATCTTTCAGTATTAAAGGTTACTTTTTTTGGGAAAATAATTTTCCAGGTTTTATTGAGTCTGTCAATGGAGCAGACCACAATATTGATTACAAGCAAAAAAAGCAGGAGAAGGAACCACCATGCGTGGTACATATCATAAAAGTTGAGCAGTGCAAAAAGTTTATATAGAAAATTGCCATACTTGTGAAAGTAGAAAGATTGACTGGCGTTTTGGGGAATAAGAGTTCCAATAATTGAAGTTACTGCAATTAAAATAAGAGAATATATTGCAAGCTTGACAGATGCAAAAAAGTCCCAGGTTTGTTTGTAAATGGGTTGATTTGCTGTTGTGTCTGTTTTTTTTGTCTGTTTTGATCTGGTCATTGTGAAATTAACCTTATGTTTTAATGTATTTAGCTAAACTATTTTGAAGTTCAACTCTTTTATTTTCAAAATCTTTATCTGTTTTTATTGAATCAGCTGAAATTTTTTTACTGAATACTATTGTTACTTTGGAAAATGGCTTTGGAATCTGGCTTTTGTCCCAGGAGTTCACATGCCATGCTGACTCAGCAATGGCAGAACAGGGAAATATTAATGCTCCTGATTTCTGGGCTATGCGGATGGAACCTGGTTTTACAATCCCAAGGGGTCCTTTTGGACCATCTGGAGCCACAGCACCAATATGATTCTTGTTTGTAAGGTGTTGTATCATTAACTCCATTGCTTGTTTTCCTCCCCTTGAGGATGAACCCCTTATGCCAATGTATCCATTCAGTTCACCCACATTGGTCATGATATCACCATCAAGGCTTTTGCTTACAATACCTGCCACATTGTACTTTAAAAATTTTTTAATTCCTTTTATACAGGCAAGGGCGTGTTGGTGGGAAGCTACCAGAACAACTGATCCACCATTTTCAAGATGGTTTGTAAACTCATCTTGATTTTTATATTTTATGCAGATGGTAAGAAAATAAATATTCATTAAAATATGTATAAGATAACTTGTTATGGTACTTCCTAATAATAGTCGCTTAATTTTTTTATTCATTTTTATCTTTATGATAGTTATCTTTATGATATGTAATACTTTTATCAAGCAATTTAGTTATATTGGATAATTTTTTTGAATGGGTTATGGCAGCATGTTTTATTACATCAATACTGCCTGCAATGGTAACTTTTTTTCTTGCCCGCGTGATAGCTGTGTATAAAAGTTCCCTTGTTAAAACAGGTGATGAAACAGAAGGAAGAACAAGGAGAACATGGTCAAATTCCGAACCCTGGCTTTTATGTACAGTGATTGCAAATGCATGTTCAAACGTTTTGAGCTGGGAAATATTAAAAGACCTGAGAGATGAGTCTTTATCCTGAAAAAAAGCTTTTATTTCACCTTTTGTTTTCACAAGCATGCCCATGTCCCCATTAAACAAAAGTTTATTGTAATCGTTTTTTGTAATCATTAAAATTGACTTTAAAAAAGATTGTTTTATACCATGGATTTGTGAGGTCTGTAAAAGGTTTTCTGTGATTTTATTTAAATTGTCAGAACCAGAAGAGCTTTTTCTCAAACAGCATAAAATTTTAAACTCGCCAAGTTTTTTATGGGCGAGCTCAAGGTTATTTTCTTGAAAATAGGGAGTATAACCTTTGATTATAATATTTTTAAGGTCAGACTCTATTTTTGAAGAGTCATTAATATTGATAAAGGCAAGATCATTGTAATTTTTTAAGTTAAAGCTTGAAAAAATAGTTTCAATCTCTTTTACATTACCTGAATTTATAGCCCGGGCAAGTTTATTGATGCCATGTTTTCTGCCGGATCTGAAATTATAGTCAAGGTTTACAATAAAGTTATTCAGCTTTTCAGATTCACAGATATCGGCAAAGAGAGAGCCTGTTTCAATGGAACCAAGCTGGTTCTTGTCACCAAAAATAATAACTTTTGTGCTCAAGGGTATTGCTTCTAAGAGCTTGGTCATTAAGGCAATGTCAATCATTGATGCTTCATCAATGATCACGAGATCAGCACTGATTTTTTTTTCAGTATACTGTTTTCTGGTCTTTACACTGGTCTTGATTTGTAAAAGTCTATGGATTGTCAAACCTGATTTGAACTTTGATGCAGCTTTACCAGTTGGTGCAGTGTATACAATCTTCAGGGAAGTTTGCTGCTTTGATAAATTTGAAAAGACTGCTCCGATTTTATCAGCAATATATGTTTTTCCGGTTCCAGGTCCTCCCGGGATAATTAAAAAATTATTTTTAAGCGCTTTTTGCACACAATCTTTCTGGGTCTCTATGGCAGCTTTTTTTTCTTGATCAAACTCTTTTTTAAAATGGTCAAAATGTTTGTTGATTTCAATGCCCAGAACTCCGGGGTCAACACCAGGTGATTTGTATTTTACTCTTTGGGATATGTTTTTAACAAATCGTTGTTGATAATCAAAAAATCTGGCAAGATAGAGTCGGCAATCTGAATCCAGCACAAGGGGGTAATCACAGGTTTTCCCAACGATTTTGCTTGATTTTAAAGCGTTAAGCCAAAGCTTTTTTTCAGGAAGTTTAAACTTGTCTGGATTCATTGAGTCGTTATCAATTGTAATTGCTCTGTTTGACATCTTAAGTATATCAATACAAAGATGCCCCTCCCGTGAATTTTTTGAAACAAGGGCAGCAGATAATTTTATGATTTCACTGTTTTCTTTGCTGATTTCAGCAAGATTGGTGGCAAAAAAATAATCAAGGTTTGAAAAAAATCCCAAGCCAAACAATTTGTCAATATCAATCTGCATAATCTTATAATCTATAGATATTATGCTGGAAAAACAAGATAATTATAGACCTTAGAGTGATGTTTTTCCATGATAATTGCTCAAGATATGTTATATGGAGGAAATCTTAAGGTGGGACAATGGAATAGAATGGAATAGAGAGACAAGCTAATGATATCTTTTTTTTCTTCTATCTTTCTTTTTTCTTCTATCGCTATTACCTGACAGTTCAACAATTACTCCTTCTCTGACACTTTGCCTCCTGTCTCGCTTGTTTTTACGCCGATCCTTTTTAAACTTACGGGTAATAGTTTTTTGGGTGCCTCCAGGCATGTGTTTGACTCTATCAACAGATCCAATGGTTGTCTCACGGTATGGAATTGTTCTGTATTGAAAAGTCATGGGTAGTTCCTCCTTGAACTAAAATTATAATCATGCTTATTAAAATCCTTTTATTTTTCTGCCCATAACACACTTTTTTGAATATTACAATAGTTCTTGCTAATTAAAAATATCGTCACATGATAAAAAATCTTTAATTTGCTTTGCTCTTTTTCTCGTATTTACCAATAAAATTATTTATGCGTAAAAATGGAATATACCTGGAATCAAGGGTTTTCAGGTGATCCATAAGCAGATCTTTTAAGTTGTTGATAACATCACTGCTTAGATTGCTTTTATCATCAGCAACCTGTCTGCGAAGTTCCATGACAAATGTTTCAAATTTGCGGTGCTTCTTACAATGCTCTGTAAATTCAGGATATTTGTTGGTTTTCAAATACTCTTCTTCAATGCTGAAGTAGTATTTACTGTATTCGCTTATTTCCGAAATCATGTTTGCACACTCTTTTCCTTCAGCATTGCTTTCATTTAAATCAATGAGTGCATTGATAAGGGCAAACATCTTTTTTTGCAGTTCATCTATTTCAGGTATATCAACTTTTAATGTTTCATCCCATTCAATTTTTTTCATCTTTGTCGCTCCTGTTGTATTTTCCTATTAAAATAGTAGATATTATTGCGAATGATATAGCCACTGCTTTTGCAATGGTTATCTTTAATCCATTATTACCAAATGCAGGCAGGATAACAAAAGGTATAAAATATAGATATAAGAATGAATGCAAACACCCAATTCCTGCAATTTTATAAATGGTTTTTTTCTTCATCATAAGCGTTTTAGTATTTTTAAGTGAATATCGTCAAATCCCTTGTTGGACATAATAAGCACAAGGTCCCCATCCTTTGCTTGTTTAGATATAAAATCAATAATTAACTCTGTGTTGTGAAAATAAAAAGCCTTAATACCTGTTGCTGTTATATCATTAACAAGTTTTTTAGCTGACATCCTTTTTTCCGCAGGGATTTTGGTAATTCCTGCTGGCTCTTTAATGCAGACAATATCAGCATTGATAAAAGAGTTCGGGTATATATCCTGGAATATATCACGCATGCTGGTGTTGGTTCCAGGTTCAAAAACTGCTATAACTCTTCCATTCTTATAAAAAGGTTTAACAGCAGCAATGGTTTCTTTAACAGCAGTTGGGTGGTGTGCAAAATCATCCATAATGGTTATGCCATTTTTTATACCCCTGACTTCCTGCCTTCTTTTTATCCCTGAAAAATTTTCCAAACCTTTTTTAAGAATCCCATTGGAGACACCTATGCTTTTTACAGCGCATGCTGCAGCAAGTATATTCATTATATTGTGTCTGCCCATAAGAGAGGTTTTAATTGAAATTTTTTCTTTTCCGGGAGTTTTAATTGTAAAACAAGCTCTATTAGATTTAACAACATAATTTTCAAAGGACCAGTAATTGCTCTTTTGTCCAAATTTTTCTGTCTTGCAGGCAACTATATCTATAATGTCATTAAGATTTTTATTTTCATCAGATGCAATCAGTAATGTATCAGTTTTGAGTCTGTTTAAAAAAGTAGTGAAAATCTCTTTTATGTGATCAAGGTTTTTAAAAATATCAGCATGATCAAATTCAATACCTGTGTTTATTGTTATTACAGGGTTAAAATGCATGAACTTTGGACCTTTATCAAAAAAAGCTGTATCATACTCATCACCTTCTATGACAAAATAATCTCCTTTGCCCCTGTGAAAGCTTGAATTAAAGTCTTTAAGAATGCCTCCAATCATAAATGAAGGGTCAAGCCCAGCCATAAAAAGAATATACGCTATAATAGAAGCAGTTGTAGTCTTCCCATGGGTACCTGTAATAAGGATAACCTTTTTATCATTTGCAAAAAATTTATTTAAAGCCTGGGGCATTGACAAATATGGAGTGTTCTCTTTAATGACCTGCTTTGCTTCAACATTATTCTTTGTAACTGCATTTCCAATCACAACAAGATCAGGCTTATAAGCTATATTGTCAGGGCTGAATCCCTTAAAAAGCCTGATGCCTTTTTCCATGAGAAAATCACTCATGGGCGGATAGATATTTTTATCAGAACCTGTTACATCATATCCTGCTTCCTGAAGCATGCAGGCAAGGGTCCCCATGCCAGTACCGCATGCTGCAATTAAATGAATTGTTTTTATACTCATCTATTTAAGTTCAACAAAAGTTTTCGATGCTGCTGCAATGGTTTTTTCAATATCATCATCAGTATGGGCAGTGGACATAAAAATAGCCTCAAATTGTGATGGTGCAAGGTATACACCTCTTTTTAACATTCCATGGTAATAGGCAGAAAACATTTTCAGATCACATTTTTTCGCATCATCAAAATTGTTAACGGGTGAACCACTGAAAAATACACCTGCCATAGCTCCTGCCTGGGCTATGGTCAGGTTGATCCCACTTTTATCAGCAGAGGCTTTTAAGCCCTTGAGAAGTTTTTCGGTTTTTAAATTCAGCTCATTGTAAATACCATCTTTATCTAACTCTTCCAGAGTTGCTATCCCGGCTGCCATGGCAAGGGGGTTTCCTGACAAAGTACCTGCCTGGTATACACTGCCGGAAGGTGCGATATGATCCATGATTTCTTTTTTACCACCATAGGCCCCCACTGGCAGACCACCGCCAATAACTTTTCCAAAACATGTTATATCAGGGTTAATATTAAAAAAACCCTGGGCACAATTATGTGCGACTCTGAACCCTGTCATCACCTCATCAAAAATCAGCAGAGCTCCAAATTTTAAAGTGGATTCCCTCAATATCTCAAGGAATCCATCCTCTGGTAAAACCATTCCCATGTTTCCTGCAACAGGTTCCACAATTACACAGGCAACCTTGTCTCCTTTCTCCTCCATCACCTTTTTAAAGCCATCAATATCATTGTATTTCAGGGAGAGAGTATTGGAAACAATCTGCTTTGGAATTCCAGGACTCCCGGGAATATTAAGGGTTGCAACCCCAGAACCTGCTTCAACAAGCAAGGTGTCAGCATGACCATGGTAACACCCATCAAATTTAATGATAATATCTCTGTTGGTAAATCCTCTGGCAAGTCTAATGGCACTCATGGTAGCTTCAGTACCGGAATTTACCATTCTTACCTTTTCCACAGATGCAACTCTGTTCACAACAAGGGATGCAAGTTTGGTTTCAAGTTCAGTCGGTGCACCAAAACTTGTTCCAGTTTTTATTGTTTTTTCAAGTTCTTTAACAACCTTTGGGTGTTGATGTCCAAGGATCAAAGGTCCCCAGGAGAGTACATAATCAATATATGAATTATGATCAGCATCATAAAGCTTACATCCTTCTCCCCTGGAAATAAAAAGAGGAGAACCCCCAACGGATTTTAATGCTCTGGCTGGTGAATTTACACCTCCCGGGATATAGATTTGTGCTTCTTTAAAAAGTTTTTCAGATTTAGTAATATCCATTTTGATCCCCATCATATATTATTATTAAATGTTTTCTGGTCAATCGCTATTTATATACTTTTTTTTAAATTTCTTCAATCAAAAAAAGATTGACATACATAGCTATCACTGATAGTTTATCATTCGTTTAAATTAAAGAACATGGCTTTGTAAAAGACTGGGTCGTTAGCTCAACTGGTAGAGCAATTGACTCTTAATCAATAGGTCCCGGGTTCGACTCCCTGACGACCCACCAGTCATAATCAAGGTTGATAAGTTTTCTTAAGCTTGTCAACCTTAAATCCAAAATTTTCATCAAACCCCTGCAAATTATTTACAATAGGAAAACAAAAAAAAAGATATTAGGGTTTTTACACAAACCCTGATATCTTATATTTACTAAAGCGTGACTACGGATGTTAATGTCGCCTGATTTGAAGATGAAGGGATGTGGCAGGAAAGAGCAAAAAAAACAAAACTTGAATAATAATTTTAAAAATATTATAATTTAAATTATAGGATTTGAATAAACAATAAAGAGGCTGATTATGGCAAAAATATTATCAACACCAGTTGATGAATCTGTAATTCATCAGATTGGCATATTAGCAAATGAATTTAATATGACCAATGAAGCTATTATTGAAGCTGCAATAAAACTTTATTCAAAGCAGAAAAAAACAGAACAGATTAAAGATAAAGATATATTTACAAAAACTTTTGGGGCATGGCATCGTTCAGACCCTCCTGAAAAAACAATAAAAAAAGCACGCGCAGCATTTAACAAATCAATGGGAAGACACCATTGATGAAAGCATTTGTCGATGCTGATATTCTTATTTGGCACCTCAGAGGAGAGAAAAGAGCCAATGATTTTTTAGTCAACCTCCGGGATGAAAGAAAATATGAATTATGCACCGGGGCAATGCAACGTGCAGAAGTTACATTTTTTTATGCGACCTGAAGAGAAGGAAGCCACACAGTTATTCCTGTCATTATTTAAAACAGAACCTGTAGATCAAGATGTTGTAGATACAGCAGCGACTTTATATCGAAAATGGCATCCCAGTCATGGAATTGATGTGAACGATGCTCTTCTTGCTGCCACAACCATGAAAACCGGTGGCAGAATCTATACTCTTAATATGAAACATTATCCTATGCCTGAAGTAATTATTAAAAAAGCATGGGAATAAGTTAGTCACACAAAATAACATTTCATTCGTCAAGAAGTCCTGATTTATCAGTATTTCAATACATTATAGACTGATTTTATTGAGTTTATGGTCTTTCATACTTTAAAAGTATTGAATTTTCGTTTCAATTTTTATTAAAACTCAATATAAAAGATGAAATCGGTGTGTACGTTATAGCCCCACCATCTGAGAAGGCATTGCTTCCCGATAATGTTTTGAAATCCCCAATAAGAGTAACTTGCAATGACCTTTGTGAAATCCCAGTGAAAATTTTGGGAAGGTCAAAGTTAGAAGGCAAGGTGCTTAACATAAATGGAAATAAAAAAAGATATTAGGGTTTTTACACAAACCCTAATATCTTATATTTACTAAAGCGTGACTACTCAAATTTACTTGGTGATCCCACGGGGAATCGAACCCCGGTTTCCGGCGTGAGAGGCCAGCGTCCTAACCGCTAGACGATGGGACCAAATTAAACATGCTATTAATACATCATAGCATTGCCTTTGTCAATTTGATTTTAGAGTGAACATGATCATTGGTCAGATTTTTAAAATTATAAGATGTTCGCCTTTAGATGTGGGCTTTTGTATTTAAGGTTTATCTTTACTCAACTAGGTATTAAATTTTTTTATACCATACTGTAAAATAATTTAATACCTCTGATTTTTTTTGGATAACAACCTATACTGCAAAGCAATAAAGCCTGTATTCTCAATATCTTATAAGTTTTGATAAAATTTTTTTTCTTTTGCATGATTATTGCATATAAATCTATCTAACTTTTAATTGTTTTAACTATTGTTCCAAAGGGAATTTTAAACCATGAATTTTTTTCAAAAAAAAGTCAGACAATCTAAAGCAGGTTTCACATTAATAGAAATTATGGTTGTGATAGCAATAATTGCTCTATTGTCAGCAATCGCCATACCCAATCTATTCAACCCTGAGCGCAGAACAAAGAAGATTGCAAGGGAACTCATGGGGAGTATGCAGCAGACCAGGATTTTGGCAGTGAAAACAAATAGTTCTTGTGCCATTATATTTGATGATACAAATCCTTCAAACCCAAGATATTTGATATGTACTAATCTATCTTCTGTTCCTGGAGCTAGCTGGACAACTCCTAGCCAGAGAACTGTTCGAAAAATAGTTGAATTTACTCACCATGGAGCAGGAGTGGTGTATAAACAATTGCCCAGTGGAACAGCAGTGAGTTTTGGCGGCAATCCCAGCAATCCCAAGGTTCTGGTTTTTAATGAGAGAGGAACCTGTAATGCTGGCTGGGTTTATATTGCCTTTCGTAATAGTTCATTTAAGATAGGCACAAGGACAACTGGAATTATTAGAATTCAACGTTGGAATGGGAGCAGCTATTCATGAATATAACCTATGAATCTTTTAAATTGAAAATCAGGAATAGAGCAAATCACAGTAGCAGTAACAGCCACAATAACAGTGGGTTCACTCTTATAGAGCTGCTTATTGCCATGGTGATCTTTGGTATTATTGTTGCGTTGATTATTGGTGAATATTCTGATAGGCAGGGAAGGAGTATTACCCAACAGCAGGCTGTGGAAATCCAACAGACAGCCAGAGCAAGTTTATACTTGATCTCCACCGAAATCATCCAGGCAGGGTATGACCCTTTGAAAAAAGGTGATGTAGGTATCATTACTGCTGGAAATGGCAGTACAAACCCTTTGAGATTCTCCTATTATGATAGTGCAATGATCCGGGTCAGCAAATCCTACCAATTAGCTGATAATGGTTCTGATGGTGATAATGATATTACGATGAAATATGGTAAAGAAAGTTCGCCTGGTGCTGGAATTATTGAAGGAGGTTCGCAACTTTTAGCAGAAAATATTTCAGCATTAACTTTCAGCTATCTTGATGAAAATAATGCTGCTACTACGGTTCTGGATGATATTAGAGCTATCCAAATGACAATTACTGCCACAACTGATGCAAATGAACGTGACCGCACCCAAGGGAGCAACAATGCAAGAACATTAATTACTACTATTAAATGCAGAAATATGGGTCTGTAATATAGCAATATAAAGGAATAAAACATGGGTAAGCACCATAAAGATTCAAAAACAAAAGGATTCACAATTTTAGAAGTACTTATTGCCTTATCGATTTTTTCCATAGGTATTCTTGGGTTGGTAAAAGCGCAGACTTCCTCTTCATTGCAAAATGTAAAATCGCGTTTATACACTGCCAGGGCAGCTGATGCAGCAGGATGGATTGAACAGACAATGAACTTACAATTTGATAACAACGGTGTTGTAACCCCTGTGTTATATGACCACTATGAAATAACAAAGGCAGTTACCAACCGGGTACTTGATCCAAATACCAGTAGTTCAAACATTGTTGACACAGTGAGACGAGTTGATATATCTGTCTGGGAAAATATCAGAGGTAAGGATGATGATGGCGACGGTACGATTGATGAAGCTTTTGAAGGGCAACAAGCTGGAAATCTGTTTTTCACAATAACTTATTATAAGGCGATTACGTATTAACCATGAAAAAAAAATCTTTTCCACTTATCAGTTTTATCGATCAGGAAAATGGCTCTGCAATTATCATTGCAATGTTAGTACTGCTGGCATTGTCCATTATTGGTATATCAACATTAACTACATCCCGGTTTGAAACCAATGTGGCAACCAACGACATATTAAGCAAAAAAGCCTTTTATTCTGCTGATGGCGGTATAGAAATAGGTCGTGAGATGATTGAGCAAAACCTCTCCTGCCCAGGAGGGTTCCCCACTAATGCTACCGGGATAACTCCGATTAAAAAACATCTGCGTTTTGAACAGAGGGAAAATTTTCTCCGTGTTACCGACCTTGATTTTGCCTATCAGACAACTTCAAATATGGACAGTAACAATAATGGAACAATTGAGCCGTCTGAGACACTGCCATCTGACAGCAATGCGGATCTGTGGTTTGGAGATAATATTAACACCCTTAGCAGTTATGATACTAATAATGATGGTGAAATTACAGCAGCAGGCGATAGTTTAAACCTCCCCCACACTGATGTTCTTGCATTTGGCGATACAGAACGCTCCACTGGAAATGCAATACTGATGCTGTCAGGCTATAAAGGTCCCGGGGATGCTGATGCTGCTGGCGGAGGACTGATAGTGTACCAAATCCACTCCAGGTATCAAAATCGTTCACGAAACAGCTTTTCTTATATCGAAGTAGATTATCGGCATGTTATTGGACAGGAAGGAAACTGCATGTTTTAAAGCAGGCTACAGTATATTCTTAGGTATAAAAATATATCATTTATTGTAAATTTAATTTTACAGGAGTCACATAATGGGAAATACACAACAGCGGGATCTTTTGGCTTTTTTTAAAAAAAATCCCCTGATTTTGATAAAAAAACCAGGCAGGGTTTGGTTAATTATTCCAAGTAAAAAAGAGAGGTTGCAGCCATGAGAAAAAGTAATACTGGAAGAACAGAGTTGTTAAGATATATATTTTTTATCTTTTTTTTGGTGATGGGAGTGTTGAGTTGTGGTATATCTGTCGGGGCTGCTGAACTTGAAGATTACAGCTCAATGCCACCTTTTCTTGCCACGGAACTTCCTCCCAATGTTATGGTTATGCTTGATAATTCAGGCAGTATGAAGGAAAAAATGTATGGTTCAAACAATAACTTTAACTCTACAGCAAGCTATTACGGGATGTTTGATGAGACCAAGACCTACATATATAATACAACCATTGAAGTAGATATTAATGGGTACAATGGTTTTCCCTACAGCATAGATGCCAATGGTGACTCCATTACTGACAGTAATGATGTTGATGCACCAAAGGGTGCTTTTATTGAAAGCACTGGTACCTGCACACCAGGTCCGGGTACGAACTGCTGGAGCGGCAAGTTCCTCAACTGGCTTGTAACCCGAAAAATAGATGCAGCACGATGTGTACTGGTGGGAGGTAAGGTAGAAAGCCGTGCTGGATACGACTATACCGGCGATACCAATCTGGAGTGGAAGATTGTTGCCAACAACGAAGCTTTCGACCATTTTATTACTAATAAATCATCTGCATCAGGGCAGTTATACACCCCATTTCCCAATAACACAAAATTTAAGATTGCCAGCCCGGCAGACAATGGAAACGTTCGTACCAAGTATGATCCATATGCCAAGCTGTCTGCTGATATTAATCTTATTTACAATAGTACCGGAACTGTTATTGGTGAAGCAGGTATGAGAAAATTTAAACATAACTGGAAGGATAACAACTGGCTTACTGTTGACATGGTCCATAGTTATACAGACCCCGTGGTTGTAGCAGTTCCCCTTAGCTTTAATGGTCCGGATCCCTCGGTGGCAAGGATATCTGATGTGGATGCAGCTAGCAAGACATTTAAAGTGCGCATTGAGGAGTGGGAATACAAAGATGGTGGTCATACCAAGGAGAATTTGTCATACATTGTTCTGGAAAAGGGTCAACATACATTGCCCGGAGGAAAGATTATTATTGCTGGAAGTGCAAGTATAGGTGTTGCTTTTACAGAGATAGCACTTGGAACTACGTTGTCTTTAAAACCTGTTGTTATCAGCAGTGTTACAACAAATAATGATGATATAACTGTGACAACCCGTCAAAAAGCTATTGATACGGATTCCTTTGAAGTACGCCTGCAGGAAGAAGAGAATCAAGACCAGGTACATTCTGATGAAACAGTCACCTATGTTGCTTTTGAGCAAGGAAACTACGGCAATAGTGGTGTGGTGCAGTTTGAGGTAGGAATAGAAACTGATGTCAATCAAGCCTGGAAAACAATCTCATTTACCGGAACTCACCCCTCTCCGCTATGTCTATCAGCCATGCAGACAACCAATGACCTGGACCCTGCAAGTTTGCGCTATAAAAAACTAGAATCAGGCAGTGTCGATGTAAAAGTTGAGGAAGAAAAATCAAAAGATAATGAAATACTACATAATAACGAAAATGTTGGCTATATTGTTATCTCCTTTAACACTTCATTTAATCTTGCACTTGTGGTCAAAGAGGAGCCAGAAGGTCTGCTTCATGATGTTATTGATCAGGTGCGGCTGGGAATCAGCTTTTATAAATTTACAATGAACGATAGTGACAACGATATCTATCATGACGAAAAAGCTAACGGCGGAACTCTTCACCTCAATATTCCTAAAAATCCCTTTGTAAAAAAATTAGAAAATCAATCGGATTATCGTGAGATTAATACACCTATTAAATCATCTATCAATACAGTGGTTGATGCAGTGGAACACTATCCTCTGGTTTGGGGGACAACTCCCCTGGCTGAAAACTATTTTGAGGTTATCCGCTATTTTCAACAAGTTGCTCCCTATTATGATGCCAGTGCAGGAAATACTGGTAACACTGAAGTCAATTATCAGGTAAACAACACTTGGGATCCTTATTATTTTGCAGCTCCTTATAACCAAAAATTAAGTTGCGTTAACTCCAATATACTGGTTTTTACAGATGGTAAACCCTGGTTAGACGGCTACGTTCCAGAAAATTTACCTGGCTATAATTTTCATGATTTTGATGGTGATTCCAACTCTGGAGATTGCTATAGTGAGAGCACCCGTGCGTGTGAAAACAACCTCAACGACCTTGCTAAATGGGCCCATTGTGCTGATGGTGGAAATGGAACCACCTGTTCAGGAGACTTTAGAGATCTGCGTTCTGACCTGGCTAATGAACAATATCTGACCACCTATACTGTTGCCTTTGGTAAGACAATAATACCACGAATTCTTCAGGATACAGCTGATTATGGTGGTGGCGTTGCCTATCTCGCTAAAAATGGCGAACAGTTGAAGACGAAATTGCGTAGTTTTTTTGACCAGATTCTTGGTCGTTCTTCTGGAACTGCAGCATCGGTTATCTCCAATACACGCGGTGGTGAAGGTGCAATTTATCAATCAGTTTTTTTCCCCAAGATAGCAAATTCCACTGTTAAGGTGAACTGGGTTGGACAAGTGCATGCCCTTCTGGTGGATTCCTATGGTAATATGCGAGAAAATACAAACCATGGTATACCTGCCAACACCAAGCTGGATCTAATTGAAGATTATTTTGTAGTATTTAATGAAGATGGCACAGCTAAGCGCTATCTGGATGGAGATGGCAATCAGAGGTTAGAACTTGACATTACAACATGCCCCAAGATACCTCCTGCTGGAACACAATGTTATGACAGTCTGGTGGATGTGGTAAGTCTTGATGACCTCAAATATCTATGGAACACCTCTAACTGGTTAAATGAAATCAGCGATACTGATGTGGAAATCCAAAGACCAGACGTAGACTATATTTCGGATTCCGATAAAAGGCATATATTTACCTGGGTTGATGATAATAACAATTCCATTGTTAATTCAGGCGAAACCAGACCCTTTGAAATTCTCTCCTCTACAACCCTGACGGAAACTCTTTTAAAGGACAGGAAGGAAATATATCCGTATTTACACCTTTTTCCATCGTTTATAAATAGGCCAGGAGCAATTTCAAGTTTGTCCAATGCAGATTTGGTTGATTTTCTTGAAATACAAACACGGCGCCAGATCAACTATGTCCGTGGCTCTGATTGCGCTTCAACACTCCTTAACGATTGCAACACACAGCAGTTGACCATTAGTGGTACTGCTGTTCCCGGTACAGCCATGCGTTCCCGCCAGTACGACTATGATAATGATGGAGATCTTAATACATGGCGGCTGGGGGATATTGTCTATTCAACCCCAACACTGGTTGGACGTCCGGCTGAAAACCTGCATCTGCTTTACCGAGACTCAACCTATGCTTTATTTGCCTATAAATACAGACAAAGAAGACAGGTTATTTACGCTGGTGCCAACGATGGCATGGTACACGCTTTTAATGCAGGCTTTTACGATTTTTACAATAAACAGTTTTGCAAGTCCAGTGATTTTACCAAATGTGCTGATGCAACTAAACCAGATCTTGGAGCAGAATTATGGGCCTACGTACCAAATAATCTTTTACCCCATCTCTATTGGTTAACCGATCCATCTTATAATGAAACAAAACATATCTATTATGTAGATCAGCAGCCTAGAATATTTGATGCCAAGATTTTTCAAGAAGAGACAGACTGTTCAACAATTTCAGATCCCAACTGTATTCATCCCAAAGGATGGGGTACTGTTATGGTTGTAGGCATGAATCTTGGTGGCGGCTCCATTATTGCCGACATTGACAAAACCGATGGTAACTCTCCTACTGCCTCAGACCCTACCATGAAATCAGCATTTTTGATTTTTGATATAACAAATCCGGAGAAGGCACCAACACTGCTGGCAGAATTGAAAATGCCAAAAATGGGCTTTGCAACCTGTCACCCAACTGTTCTTGCCATGAAAGATGGTAATGGTGATAAAGTGTTTGGAAATTATGCATCTGGTGAAAACAGGTGGTATCTGGCATTTGGTTCTGGTCCGGCTGCTGCAAATGGTGATCCCGGCACTGTTAATTCAATGAATGGGAATTACAACAATGAGATACTGGAGGATGTAAAAAGCCTTCAGCCCCATCAGTTTTATCTGCTTGATCTGGTTAAGCTTGCCCGTGACAATCAACTACGGACATTAGACAATACTGGGACACTCTTCTCAGGACTCACCTATTATACTGCAAATGACACTAATTCTTTTGTCAGCCACCCTGTGACTGTTGATTATGATCTTGATTATAACGGCGATGCAATCTATTTCGGAACAGTAAATGGTGTTGCCAGTCCGAATTGGGGTGGAAAACTCAGGAGGATTGTTACAAAAGATGATAATGATCCAGCTCACTGGATTGCTGATAGCGTTCTGATAGATGCTGGAAAGCCGATCACAGCATCACCTGTAATTGGAATGGATGATAAGAAAAGAAACTGGGTATTTTTTGGTACTGGTCGCTATTTCAGTGCTGCTGATAAGGCTGATATGACCCGACAAAAGTTCTATGGTCTTAAGGAACCCATACAGTCTACTGGACCTGTGCCTAGACCTAAAGCCTGGACGGAACTGACTGACACAACATTAACAGATGTCACTGATTACAAAGTTTATACAGATGGTAGTGTGTTTATACCTGGGGCTGGTGGTTCGCCTGGTACTACCACCAATTTTAGTGGTTTACTTACTGATCAGCTAACTAAAGATGGCTGGTATCGTGATTTTACTGACCTTACAGGAGAGAGAAATTTAGGAAAGGCAGCACTCCTTGGTGCTCTGCTTTCATTCACAACCTTTACTCCAGAAGCTGATGTCTGTTCAATTGGAGGCACAAGTGATCTTTGGGCACTTTATTATAAGACTGGTACTGCCCATTTTTCAGCGGTTCTTGGCAGTACAGTAGATAGTGGAAAACACCTGACTAATTCAAAAAAGGATCTTGGAAAAGGTTTAGCAACCACACCAAATATTCATATTGGACGGGAAGAAGGTTCAGCTGCTTTTGTTCAATCAAGTACAGGTGAAATTACCCGAATTCATCAAAAAAATCCAGAGAGTACAAAATCTGGTGTACAATCTTGGAAGCAGAACTAATATTATTAACGCTTGAAACTAAGTTTGTCTGATCAGCAACAGGTCCTTTGATATTCGATAATTATCGGATATTCAGGATCTGTTGCTTTTTTTGCAGGGTCCACCCTATAAACGGCAGGCTTCCCAATATCCAAACCAAATGATACTTGCATTTCATAGTTGCTATTAGTTAATTTCTTATATAGAACTAACTATATGTTGTTTAAGAGCTTAAAAATAAATATTATTATTAATATCAGTATCCTGCTGATAGCAGGAATGTTGATAACAGATTTTACTATAACAAGTATTTCAAAAAATGAATTATTAGAAGCTGAGTTTTCAAAAGTTGAGTTGATTTTGTTTAATATTAAAAATAATCTTTCACAATTAGCTGGTGATTCAAGGAAAGAAGACTATATTAAAAAGTATTTAGATGCACTGATGGAACAATCAGATATTGGTTTGATTTATTTTCTAAATAAAACTCAACCTCTTGTTTATAAGAGTCACAACATTACCTGGAATGCTAAAAATACGATCAAGCAAGAGCAAATAAAGGGTTATACCTTAAAAGCTATGGAGCAAAATAACCAGGTCCTTCATTTTTTTGGTAAAACCTGGGGAGTTTTCTGGGAAGATGATAAATATCTTGCAATATCAAACCCTATTGGAAAAAACATTGGGCAGAATATGGGGATTAGTTTTGTAATTGCTTTGGATAATGTTTTTTTTACCTGTCGGGAGAAGCAAAAAGTAATCCTGTTTTATATACTGTTTAATACAGCTTTTTTAAGCTTTATTGCTTTTTTACGATTTTCAAAAATTATAATAAAGCCCATAGAAAAGCTTACAAAAATAGCAAAAGAGTATAATGGAGAAAATGACACTCTTTATATGCTTCACCCTGTTGAAAACGAGTTTGGAATTCTTTCAAGCTCATTAAATTCCATGATCGCAAGAATATCAGATGATAAACAAAAGCTTGAACAAAATATTGATGAGCTGAAAAAAGCCCAGACCGAAATGATCAGAGCTGAAAAAATGTCCTCCATCGGAAAACTATCAGCTGGTGTTGCCCATGAAATCGGGAATCCAATAGGTATTGTTCTTGGATATCTTGAATTATTAAAAGATAAAAACATTTCTGATCAGGAAAGATATGACTTTTTAAATAGATCGGAAATAGAAATCCAGCGAATAGATAAGATTATAAAACAATTGTTAAATCTTTCCCGGAAATCCAAGACTGAATATATGCCTAATTCAGTCCATGAAATTATCAAGGATACGATTAATATTCTGAAAATACAGCCTATTTTTTCAAATATTAATCTTAATTTAGAATTAAAGGCAGTTAATGATATTATAATATCAGACATGGATCAATTAAAGCAGGTGTTTATAAATCTTGTTTTAAATGCCGTGGATGCAATTTTGCTTAAGAACCACGGGCAAGGTGTTATCACAATAAGAACTAATGTGCTAGAGGAAAAATATAATTCATTTTTGGAAATTAAAATTTGGGATAATGGTTTTGGTATTGCAAAGGACAAATTAGTTCAAATTTTCGATCCGTTTTTTACCACAAAGGAACCTGGCGCAGGGACTGGATTAGGGCTTTGGGTCTCTTACATGATTATTGATGAAATAAATGGTAGTATCCAGGCAGATAGTGTTGAGGATGCAGGCACAACCTTTATTATTAAGCTGCCATTACAAAACAGACCAGTACATGAGAAGATAAAATGAATAATATGAGTGTAAAACCAAAAACAATTTTAGTGATTGATGATGAAAAAAATATGTGTCATATGCTGCAGAATATACTTACAAATTCCGGGTATATTGTTGACACATCTTTTGACTCCAGTGAAGGATTAAATAAAATAAATAATTTTAAGTATGATTTTGTTCTGTGTGATTTAAAGATGCCTGGAATGGGTGGCATTGAGATTTTAAAAAAAATAGAGGATAAGCTCTGTGAAACTATAGTCATTATGATGTCTGCCTATGGTACTATTGATACAGCAATTAAAGCCATAAAACTTGGAGCGTTTGATTTTATTTCAAAGCCGTTTAAGCCCGATGAAATTTTATTGGTTTTAGAAAAAGCTTTGGAAAAAATAGAACTGAAAAAGGAAAACACTCAATTAAAGCAGCAAATTTATGAAATTGAAGATAGATACGAGTTTAAAAATATTGTTGCAAAAAGCAAAGAGATGCAATCTATTTTTAAACTTTTAGATAAAATATCTGATTATGATACAACTGTATTGATTTCAGGTGAAAGTGGGACTGGAAAAGAGTTGATTGCAAAGGCTATATATTTTAGTTCCAATAGAAGTGATCAATCATTGGTTGCAGTTAACTGCGGCTCTATTCCTGAGAATCTATTGGAAAGTGAGTTGTTTGGGTATAAAAAAGGTGCATTTACCGGTGCTGACAAAGATAAGAAGGGACTTTTTGAAAAGGCTGATAAAGGTATACTTTTTTTAGATGAAATAGGTGAGATGCCACTCTCTTTACAGGTGAAACTGCTCAGAGTATTGCAGGAAAATGAAATCAGACCTGTTGGTGCTTCAGGTGTGAAAAAAATTAATGTTCGAATCATTGCTGCAACATCAAAGGATTTGCAGAGGGAAGTAGAGCTGGAAAATTTCAGAGAAGATTTGTTCTATCGTTTAAATGTAATGCCTGTAAAACTTCCAGCCTTGAAAAACAGACTTGAAGATATCCCTCTATTGTGTACTTTTTTTATTAACAGATACAATGGGAAATTTAAGAAAGATGTACAAAAAGTATCTTCCAAAGGTTTAACAAAATTATTTGATTATCACTGGCCTGGAAACATAAGAGAACTTGAAAACATAATTGAAAGGGCAATGATTTTGACAGAAGAGAGTGTGCTCTATCCTGATGTTTTACATATTGCATCAGGTATGACCCGGGAAGATGACCGCAGAGTTGATTATTCGGGTTTCTCACTGAAAGAAGCTAAAAAAAGTCTTGAAAAAAGAATGATTGCAAGGGCTTTGAAAAAAACAGGAGGAAACCGTACACAATCTTCAAAACTACTTGAAATCAGCCACCCGTCACTCCTTGCAAAAATGAAACAATATGGTTTAGTCTGATTGTTCAGCCCAATGATTCACAATCTACCCAATGATTCACAATCTAATGGTTTAATCTAAAAGCGCATCTATAAAAAGTTCAGCATCAAAGGTTTGAAGATCTTCTATGCCTTCTCCCACCCCTATATATTCTAAGGGGATATTTAGTTTGCTGGCAACTGCACCCACAACTCCGCCCTTTGCTGTTCCATCAAGTTTAGTTATGGCAATGGAGGTTAGATTTACAGCTTCATGGAAAAGTTCTGCCTGGGAGAGTGCATTTTGACCGGTTGTTGCATCAAGTACCATTAATACTTCATGGGGAGCCCCATTAAGTTTTTTCCCCATGGAACGTTTTATTTTTTTCAACTCTTCCATAAGGTTTTTCTGGGTTTGCAGCCGTCCTGCTGTATCAATTAATACAATATCCATACCCCTTGCCTTTGCTGCTTCAACTGCATCAAAAGCAACAGCAGCTGGATCAGCGCCTTCTTTGTGCTTTACAAATGAGGCAGAAGCTCTGTCTGCCCAGATTTCAAGTTGTTCAATTGCAGCAGCCCGGAATGTATCACAAGCACCTATTAATACTTTTTTCCCAGCCCTGGTATGTTTCATGGCAATTTTGCCAAGTGTTGTTGTCTTTCCTGTGCCGTTAACTCCTACTATCATAACAACATGGGGTTTAGTCTCTTTTTTTTCAGCAGATTCAAAGGTCCGGGGGAAAAGTTTTAAAAGCTCTTGTTTTAAAACAAGTTTGATCTCGTCAGCAGTGGTTAGTTTTTTTGCAGCTTTGGATATTACTTTCATTATTTTCATGGAGTTATCAACACCAAGATCAGAGGTGATCAGAAGTTCTTCAAGCTCATCTAATAGTTTATCATCAATCTCTTTATCTTTTGAAAAGAGTTCACCTAGATCAGTGGTTAAAATAGCTCTTGTTTTTGAGAGCCCTTTTTTAAGTTTTGAAAATAGATTGAGCTGCAATTTTCCCCCCTAAAATATTTTAAGAACAAGGTTGTAAGAAACCTCTGAAATAATATAATGATTTAGTGCTGGAATATAGCAAAACAGATTTTAAATTGCAAATGATATTGTATTGCACCTTAAGTCTGGTATAAATATTGTGTAGAATTTAAAAAAGAGGCTGGAAAGATAGGTTGTGAATGACAAAATAAAACAGCAATGGTTCCTTTTAGGGCTTGTTCTCATATTTATATGCCTGGTTCTGGATGTATCTGGCAAATTTGCTCTGGCAGGCAATTTTCTTAAAAACAGGCATGGTTCTGACATTGTAATTTTTTTGATTTTTATCATGTCTGGTCTTATCATTGAGATTGAAGAGATAAAATCCGGGATCAAAGATATTCCAGCGACTTTTATTGCCCTTTTTGTTATTCTTATTATATCCCCTGGTGCAGCAGTATTGTTAAGTTTATTCCCCTTTGAAAAAGGTTTGATAATTGGTCTTTTTCTTGTGGCAGTGATGCCTACAACTCTATCGTCCGGTGTAGTAATGACCAGGGAAGCTGGTGGTAACATGGCCCATGCACTTTTTATTACCATTGTTTCCAATACAATATCATTCATCTCCATCCCTTTTTTCTTATCCCTGCTCCTGGCGTTTTCCTTTGAGAGTCAAAATGTACAAATTGATCAAGTTGCCATTGTAGTACGTCTTTTTGCACTCGTTGTTGTGCCCCTGGCAATTGGATTGACATTTAAAAGCTTTTTTTTGAAAACAGGAACAAAAATAAAAAAAAGAATCCAGGTTGTTAACCAGATTTTAGTGCTTGGTATTGTGTTCATGGCAGCATCCGGTACAAAAGACCTCTCCTGCAATAATTTTAAGCAGCTCTTTGTAATCGTATTGATTGTGACTGTTTTTCATTTAATACTTTTACTGTTTTCTTTTTCAGGCACGAAATTATTTAAAATCGGTAGGGGCAGGTATGAGAGTGTTCTTTTTATGGGCTCTCAAAAGACCTTGCCCCTTTGTGTGATTATTCAGATTTCATATTTCAGTGAATATTCCATTGCGCTTCTGGTTTGCGTTGTTCACCATTTTATCCACCTTATGATTGATGGGTATCTTTCAGTAAAAATCAGAGGTCAAAATCAATAAAATATTGTAAAAACTTTGCTTTACTTTCTTGATTTCTGTCGTTAAAATCAAGAATAATATTAAAAGCAGAAGGCAGATATTTTTATGGCAGGATCAGGAAAAAATTTAGATAGCAAATATTATGAACTCCAGGTTCGAATCGGCAAGCTTGAAGGTCAAAAAAGTAAGCTTCTCAGGGAACTTGATGACATTGAAGAACAATATGGGAAAACCGATAAGCTTTATAAAAAATATCTCCCATTAATAATTGATTCTGTTGCAGACAGTGACTCCATGTTTTCTGATGTGTGTAAGGATTTAAGCACTGCAATAAAAAAAGGGGCATCCACAGGAAAACTTGAATATATTTTTAATCAATTAAGAGATGTGCTTTTAAAGGAGGAGATTGAAGCTGTTGGCAGTAAGAAAAAGTGGCTGCCTTCTTTTGTAAAAAAGTCCTCAGCAAGCTTGATTGAGGATTTTAAGGAAGGGTATCATGATGTTGTAAGTAATCTTAAATCAACCATGGGTAGAGAATATAATAGACGGCTTGACACTATTACAGAGAAACTTAATAAATGTTCAACCTCCAATGATATCAATGAGATAAGAAGTGTTCTTTTTGATCTTTTACAAACCTATATTTCTGATACTGCTATAGATAGAGAAAAAGTCACTGCATTTGTAAATGAGATTGTTAAAGGCATTTTCGGTATTGAGGCAAGTCTTGCTGCATCATACAAACATACTGGAGATATAATAAAAGCAAATGACAGCTTTGAATCCACACTGGCATCAGAGCTTGGCGGATTAAAAGAGAATACAACTGTTGCTGAAAATCTGGAAGATCTAAAGGAGAAAATTGCCCAGAGACTTGCGGCTATTGATAATGCTTTAAAAGATAAAAGAGCAAAAGATAAGGCTGTTAAAAAAGATGCAAAACAGACCCTTTTGAGCTTTAAAAAAGGATTTGAAAAGGTTAAAAGGGAGCTTAATGAAGCAACTGAACAGGCAAAAGAGCTTGAAGAAAAATTATATCAGGATCAGTTGACTGGTGCCTACAATAGAAGAGCATATGACAGGCGTGCAGCAGAAGAGATGGATAGATTCTTAAGATATGGCAATGTCTTTTCTCTTTTATTAATTGATGCTGATCACTTTAAAAAAATAAATGATAATTATGGACATGCTGTGGGTGATAAATGTTTAAAAGAGATTATCAAAAGGACATTGACCCTCCTTAGAAAAGTGGATATGCTTGCAAGGTATGGTGGAGAAGAGTTCACAATTATAATGCCGGAAACTGATAAACAGGCTGCAAAACAGGCAGCAGAAAAAATAAGAAAAAATATAGAGAGAATAGAATTTGTGTATAAAGAAAAAAAGGTAAAAGTTACTGTGAGCATAGGGGTTGCAGAAATATCAAAAGATGATAAAAAATTTGAATCTCTTTTTGAAAGAGCGGATATTGCTGTTTATCAGGCAAAATCCAATGGAAGAAATCAGGTGGTTACAAATTAAATCAGGAGCAGATATGGGTTCAGGCAGCAAAATTGATATTAATACTTTATTGAATCATGCAATAACAGAAGAAGTTACATCAGATGTTAATAAGGAAGTAATTGAGAGAAGGGCATTTTCACCTAAAAAAATTGTGGTTTTTTCCGAAGGGCAGACATCCCTTGAAGAACAACCTCATTATAAATTCAGCAATGATAAAGAGGCTGCAAAAGCATTGCCGGATATTATAAATAATAATGTTCAAAAAATTGTTATTAATCCAGATAAAACAGAAAAAGATAGAGCTTTTTTTAAAAAGAGGCGAAATATCGGCGTTGTATTCTCAGGAGGTCCTGCACCGGGTGGTCACAATGTAATATCAGGAATCTTTGATGAAGCCAGGAGGGTTAATGAAGATTCAAAAATTTATGGTTTTATTCTTGGTCCCGATGGCATTATAGAGGGAAATTATATTGAGATAACTGAAAGCCTTGTTGATACCTATAGAAATATGGGCGGGTTTTCCATGATTAAAACCGGAAGAACTAAAATTGATTCCAAAGAGAAAATTGCACTTTCAAGAAAAGTGTGCAAAAAGCTTTCCCTTGATGCGTTGGTTGTAATTGGAGGCGATGATTCCAATACAAACGCAGCTTTTCTTGCCCAGGACTTTATGGGCTCAGGCATACAGGTGATAGGTGTCCCAAAAACTATTGATGGAGATATCCAGGTTAAAACTGAGTGTGGTGAAGTGTTATGTGCAATCTCTTTTGGATTTCACACCGCAGCCAGAGGTTTTTCTCAAAACATCAGTAATCTTGCCATGGATGCAAACTCCGATGTCAAGTATTGGCATATTTGTAAAGTGATGGGCAGGGTCGCAAGTCATCTTGCTTTGGAAAGTGCACTCCAGACCCATGCAAATTTAACTTTTATCGGAGAAGAACTTGCAGATTATGTTGATAGTGCAAGGTTAGAAAAAGCTGAAAAAGATGGAGAGATAGATTACACTGCTTTTGGAATTACTTTGCGGCATCTATCCAGAGTGATTTGTGATGCCATTGTGAGAAGAGCTGCCTGGGGCAAAAATTATGGTATTATGATTATCCCGGAAGGCATTCTTGAGTTTATTAATGAGATTCAAATATTTATCATCAAACTCAACAAGATTATTGCAGATTATAATAATATTCATGATATGGATTTCCATTCGGCTTTTCCTGGCTTAACTCCAAAACTTGATTATTTACGACGGCTTACAAGGGGTATAAAAAATGAAAAAGATATATCAATCTGGAACCTGCGAGATGATGAACTTTTTAACCAACTACCCCTGTTTTTTCAGGAAGGGCTGCTCATAGAAAGAGATACCCATGGAAATTTTCAGTTTTCTCTGGTTAAAACCGAATTGATCATCATTGATATGGTTAAAGAATATCTTGATATGTTGATTGAAACCGGTGAATACAAGGTGGGAATTGAGCAGGAGTATTTTAAGGATAAATTAGAGCAGGATGGTCTGGATCCTGATTTGTTTGGCAGAGTTCTATTTAGAAATTTTCAGGATAATCAATTCTTGCTGGTTAAAAAATCAATTATCTCAAAGAAAACATTAAAACAAATACTTGTGCAGGAAAAACTAATTAAAGAAGATGAGGAGATACCTGGATCTGTTGAGCAGATTTTCAACAAATCTGTCCCAAAATTTAAAACCCAGCCTCATTTTTATGGATATGACGGTCGGGGAAATGATCCTACCCTTTTTGATTGCAACTTTGGATATAACCTTGGTATGACAGCGTTCAGCCTTGTTGCAAATGGTGCAACAGGTCAGATGGCAGCAATTAAAAACCTTGAACATGAGTTTGAAAAATGGGAACCCATTGGAATCCCCATTGCAAAGCTTATGCATTTAGAGGAGAGAAAAGGGAGACTTTCCCTTGTGATTGAGCGTGCCAATGTTGACACAGACTCTAATGCATTCAGGATTTTTAAAGCATTGAGAGAACAGTGGCTTGCAGCCAACCCTGGAAAAGACAGGCTGAGACGTCCCGGTCCAGTCAGATTTACAGGTAAGAGTGAGGAGGATCGTCCCATAACACTCACACTAAATTCAATATAGAATTTTTGCAATTATTATACAGCTGCTTTTTTAGAGGTATCTAAATTTTTTAATAAAGTTTTCTTTCTTTTGCAATTTTAAATAAAATTAACACCAATAGGCTTTTCTTTTCCTGGTGATTCAATTTTGTTTTTATCGTGTTTCACTTCCCAGAGATACTCATTGACTTTGTGCTGAAGACAGAGTGTACCACACATTGTTTGGGCATTAAATTTATTTGATCCAATATAGTCTAACACTTCTTTATATCGGGCTCCCTGCCAAATCTCCTTTAAAGATTGGTCAACTATGTTTCCAATGTGATATTTACGGTATTTAGTGTTGAATAGCATCCCACAAGGTGCAACCAACCCTGAACCTGAGAATTGCATAATAAATGGAGGTCCATAGCATTGTTTATAAGCTCTTTTCCCATGACTCAGGATTTTAGACCATTTTGCTTTTACCAAATATTTTTCGTTTGAAAGGTTCTCTGCTTTTTCCAGAATGCCAATCAGATTGAAATATTCAGAATAATTCACACCAAGGCTCCCATTTTCATCATCACTACAATGTTTTATTACAAAGTAATCAACGTTAAGAGTTTTTCCTAACTCTGAAAGAGGGATTATCTGATCAGCATATTCAGGCATGAGTACCATTTGCATGCCAATGCTAGTATTCAGCCCTAGTTTATTTTTAATTTTTGTGCTTGCTTGAATAGTATTGCAAACCTTATTAAATAACTCTCTACTACAACCATGAATTTGACCATATCTTGCTTCTTCGCCTGCAGAAATATTGAATCTTAAGTATGTCAAAGCCGGCAATATTTCAGAAAGTCTTTCTTGTTTTAAAAGAGTACCGTTTGTACCAAGAGCCATATCTAAACCATTTTTTTTGCCGCGTAAAATCGCATCGTAGAGGTAAGGAGAACATGTGCTCTCACCATCACTTACAAAACTTATTGCCTTAACACCAATTTCAGCAGCATCATCCAGAAATCTAAATATCACGTCACGAGTAATTTTCTTTTCTTTATTTGCCTGTAACTGACTATAGCAGTAGACACACTTCAAATTGCATGCTCTGGTTAAAGCACAATCAATTGTGATTGGTGCTATCCTTTCACCATCCAGCCAAGCTTCGACTCTGTCTTTGTGCCATGCAAGTTTATGGTTGTCAAGAATCAATCTATTATTTGATTGAGTCATAAAGTTCTCTTCTTTCAACAAACATAATTGGTGAATTTATTAATTTAGCTTTCTTGTAACCTTTAATAACATCCTCCGTAGTGTTAAGTTCAATAACTGGGAATGTAACCATTTTTTTTAACACATGAGTAAAATCCTGAACATGCTGGGGACCAGGGTATAGAGGTTCTTTTGCCCCTATTACAGCTCTAATAATCACTGGAGTCTGGTATTGTTTTCCCGATAAAGATTCAAACTTATCCAAATGATTAACGATTCCATCCAGAGCATTTAAAAGGAAATCATGCCTTTCAAAAAAAACCACTGGTCTGAATCCTTCCAATGCCAGTCCCAATGCCAATCCTATCATTAAATTTTCTGCTACAGGCGTCTCAATGCACATCTCTTTATGGACATTACTTAACGTACCGTAAGCTTTTGACCCATATAAAATATTATAACCAACGAAAACAGTATTCTTATTTTCAGATAGTTCTTCCATTGCTTGAGAGATTGCTTCACTGTACTTCATATTTAAAAAGAAGCCCTTTCAATTTTTTTTCCTGAAAAATCAATTATTTTTCCTGTTCCTGTTCCGACATGGGGATATTTCGGTTTATATGAATATTTAATTACGCAGTCTGGCCAAGCCATATCAGTATCTCCATATCTCTCGGATTTTGGTGTTTCAACGGATCGGTCATTATCTTCAATAATAAATGTGCATGGAAGTTTTTTCCCAGAAACAAAGCGGACAGATTCATAAAAATGTCCTTCGTCTTCTGCTCCATCACCAAGAAAGCACCAAACTTTTTTAATACTTCGTCGCTTTTGTAACGCAAGAGCTACACCAGCTGCTATTGATGTGGTTCCTGCAAGAATAGCAGAAGAGAGAAAGTTAATTTTTTTATCAAATATATGCATACTATGTCCTTCTCTAATGAACTTTTCCAGTTTCTCCAACGCCCCCCCCGCAAGAATATAATGATAATGGCTTCTATGGTTTGAGAAAATATAATCTCCGGAATTAATTTTTTTGAATATTTCAATAAGCTGATCTTCATTTCCCCCTGATAGATGAATCGGGTAAGGAATTTTTCCAGCTTCAAACAACTCTACTATTCTTTTTTCAAATTGTATCAGAGTATCAGGTGCAATTTGTGAGTTAAACATTTTATTGAAAATCTCTCTGCTAAAAATTTTGTTGGAAAATTAATTTTAAAAATCTAAATAAAAACATCCCATGGTTCAGGATATTTAATCCTATCCAGGTATCTGTTTATTGAATCAAGTCTACAGCCTGCTCTGCAACCATCCAAGTGCAGTTTCCCTAAATCATTTAAAACCATTTTTCTCCTGGAACCTACCCAAATGTCTGAAAAGCTGGATTTATTTATATTTCCATATGTATAGTCTGAATTATTGTAAAATAGATTACAAGGTATCACATCTCCAGTAGCAGTAATAAGAGCAAAGAATGGCAATCCATGGCAGGATTTATAACTTGGACCTTCTAAAATCCTCTGGATAGTATTGAGTCTGAAATAAATCTTGAATTTATCTGTTTCCAACGTCTTGAATTTTTTTTTAAGATTAACCAAATCATGATTAATTAACAAATTATTTTTACTTAAAGGATGTTGAGAGTATGGTTTGACCTGAAAATTGTCTACTCCTATATCTTTTATTTTATTAGCTAAAATAATTATTGCATCTATGGATTGGTTAACTAACAAAGCCTGAACACCAATATCAACATTGAGATTCCTATCTTTTTTAATTTTTACTGCATGTTCAATATTGGATAATACTGTATCTAAGTCTTTTGGTTTGGTTCCATGAATTGCAGCATAGCTCTCCGGCAGACCGCTATCAACACTGAATCTGATCCATGAAAGATGATAAAGGCTTTGTTCAATTTTCCTGTTATTATACAGAACACCGTTAGTGGTAACAGCAACTTCCATGCCTGATTCTTTTGCAAACTTAATAAAATCCTGAATATGAGCATGCATTAGTGGCTCACCTTCCCCGGCAAACATGACGGATTTGACATTGTGTTTTGCCATATCTTTGAGTGTGTTTATCATATTTTGCTTTTGAATCGAGTGACCCTTATGGTCAAGCCAATCTAGGGCACAATAGATGCATCGATGATTACATTTATCGGTCAAGCCAATTTCAACATATATAGGAAAACAGTCACCTTTATCCAGCCACTCAGCAACTCTTTGCGGATGATACAATAATTTATTATTATCTATTCTTGAGGACATCATCTGTTAAATTATAGCATAAATCCCATTATATGTGGTAAAAATTAATCCATTTAAATTTTTTCTATGATTTCAACTGAACACTTGCCCATCTGAAGGAAACGATTTGTTTTTAACTTTACATCACAAGGATTACAATTTCCATAGTTATGACACTCTCTGAATTTGTCAGTTATGTCCAACTCAGTGTCGCTGATATTTCCAATTTCTCCCTGTGCTGAATATAAATCTCTGTGACATCGATATATATTGCCTTCTGGGCCTATTAGTAATTCCTGTATTCTACAATGAACAGACTTTGGTTTCTTATCAAGAGCATGGGGATAGTTATAAAAACCTAATAAATTACCATTATACTCACCTAAAAAATCTTTTACAAAAAAGAAAATTTTATTTTCTCGGGCAAGCTCAGTAATGTACATATTCATCTCAATATTTGATGGATGGTTTAACCCGAATAAACCAATATTATAGCCATTATCCTGAAGTTTCTTTGCTTTTTTTATTAATTCATTGCAGTCCATTTTTTCAGCATGGAAACTCACCCTGATCGACTTATAGGCTGGGTTTGTACAGTTGTTGAATCTGTTTGGAGAAGTGTTTGCAATAAATTCATCTACATCATATTCAAGATTTGTAAGCAAGTCTATTCTAATATCAGGTCTTAAAATTTTTAATAGCTTATAAAATTCCTTATACATTGTTGGTTCACCTCCACCAAGGGTCAAGGGTAAATCTCCAAAATTAATCCTGTTTAAACCATCTGCCCATTGTTCTGTGCTGAGTTCTTCTCTATTGCGATTCACTCTCCCGGATTTTTTATTAATACAGTAAGAACAATTAAGATTACACCTTAATGTAAGGTAGGCTTCAGCATAATTATATCTTTGGGGTATTTTGATCTCTTCCATAGCAACTCACTTTTTCTTATAGGAATTATTTTCATTTTTTTAGTTCAAATTTACGGGTTACATTTACTTCAAAAAAGAGGATGATAAAGCTTTTTATAACACTAATTATGTTTTTAAAATTAAAAATGGCTGTCTTTTGTGTTGGGTGAATTTTGATACCAAATTCTATATAACTGTATCCTGACTTTATTGATTTAATTATAATTTCTGAGCTATAAGCAAAACCTTCTGATTTTATGGAAATTTTTTTTAAGATGCTTGTATTATAAACTACGTTGCCGTTATAATATTTTAGTTTTAAATTAAAGAAAAAATTCATGATCAATACATAGCTTTTCGAGATAATCCGTCGAAACATGCTTCTCGCTTCAACGTTCACAGTGTAGGGAATTATCATATCTGCCTGACCAATTTTTTTTAAAGAGTCAGCAAGAGATACCCATGAATTTTCATTATCTCCAGGGAACATCACAAAATAATCCATTGTAGAATGCTCAATACCTTTCATATAATTGGTTCCCAAACCATACCATCTCTTTCTATGGATCACTTTTATCTTACTATCCTCTAGGACAAGTTTATCTGCAATCTCACCTGTTTTATCTGTGCTAAACGCGTTGAGTATTAAAATTTCATAATTCACAATTTTACTTTTGTTAACTGCTTTGATGGCGTTTTCAACAGCAAACCGTAAATTCTGCTCTTCATTAAAGGCAGGAATAAAAATTGTTAGACTCATAAAAAACCCCTGATATTATTCTTTCAATAAAAATTTTTTGTGGTTTATAAGAAAAAATATACTCTTGTATAATAAATGACATAAAAATATGATACTTATATAGATTAGTGTAAAAATTAATATTTCGACCGGTATTCTATATCTTCCCCAATAATGCGGTGTAAACATTACAGCAATAATATTATTATAAAATATAATGTACATGGAAAGTATATAGTACGGCAGCAGTCGCCGTTGAAAAATATAACAATATGTAATTATTATTATGATTGATATTGAAAAAAGTAGGTATAGATTATTGTAGAGACTCTGGAAAAATAAATGGTTGATTTTCCATAAAACTGATTTTTCAATACTATTTGAAAGATATCCATCTTTAAAATATATAAAGTACTGATTAAAACTGATTGGTATTGCAGCAATAGTATACCCTATATAATCCTTCCATCTTTTTTTTAAAACAGTACTCACTATTTTATTTTTCTGGTCATATACTTTTTTTAAAGAAGTGTCAGCGCCGCTTTCTATGGCATCTTCTTCCATTGCTGCAATTAATTTTCTAAATTTAAAAACATAGGATTCCTGCCTGCCTTCAGGAGTCTTCTCTCTTTCAAGTTCTACAGATGCATTCCTACCAAGAAGATTTGAATCAATATCATCTATAAAGTTGTAGGCATAAATTTTTGCAATTAGTGAAGTCGGACCAGTCTCTAAAGAAAATGAAAAAATATCTGTTTCGTAATAATTAATTGTAGACCAGGATAGAATTGGGAAAAGCCATATTATGGATACTATCATCATTGAAAATAATTGTTTTTTATACAAATTTTTGCAAGCTAATTTATAAAAAATAAGAAATAGTATAAAAGCTGGTCCCCATAGTATGAAAGCTGGTTTTATAAAGTATAATATAACGAGTAATAAACTTGATATAAGTAGGGATTTTAGACTGTTTGTTTTAATATAATGAAATGCACTCCAAAGAAAGCACAAGATAAAAGTGATAAAGTAATTTTCAGTTAAAACCAAAGTTTCGTGCATAATAATATTTAAATTGAATAGGGAAATAAGCCCTAAAGTATAGGCAATAATGTTTGGAAAGCACATATATTTTCTCAGTAAATACCATAGTAGTACTGAGTTAACAAATGCAAGAGTCATATTAAATAGGAAGATGGCAAGAAAATTTGATTTCCCAAAAAAGAAAAAAATCAAAGCAAGGTAAATAGGATACCCGGGTTTTCTTGCTTTATCCCAGAATTGAGCTTGTGTTAAAATCTTATCTGCGAATGCTAAATATTCAAAACTATCAGGTGTTAAATTTACTGAAATTGTATAATGTTTTGTATTTGGGTCCTGGATTGCTACCTTAGCAGTTGCAACTATTCTGGTGACAATTGTAACAAAAAGCATTATAAGAAGTAGGTATGTAATATAATGAGTTATTAAATGGTGCTTGATATTATCGTTCACAATATATTACCATAATTTCTTTTTGTAAAATTTACAAGATATTTTATCAGCAATTCTCGGTGAAGCGTATTCAATAAAAAAATTTCATTTTTTCGATAAGTATTTGTATATACAATTTAAAACCTTGATAATTTATCTTTTTAGAGATTTATTTAAAATACTTCTTGCCATTTAGGCTGTTTGTGATAAATCTATCAGACTAGTATGTTTTAACAATTATTAACTATACTCAAATTGATTAAATTTGATTTGCTCTATAAACAGTTGGACAATTGAACAATTTGAGTGGTAACCATTAAAGTAAAGCAAGGGGGTTAGTATCATGAAAAGAGTTTTAAGCTTAATTAGTATTATTGCAGTATCGTTTTTTTTATGTTCGTCTGTTGGTTTTGCAGCGAAGAATCTGACACTTAAACTTGCCCAGAGTTCAACTCTTGAGAAAATTCAGAAAAGAGGTGAGTTAAGGGTTGGTTTTGAAGCAGGTTATCTTCCTTTTGAAATGTCAGCCAAAGATGGAAGCTACATGGGATTTGATATTGACATGGCAAAAGCAATGGCAAAAGCAATGAAAGTTAAATTTGTTCCTGTAAATACAGCATGGGATGGTATTATTCCTGCTTTAATTACTGATAAATTTGATATTTTAATCAGTGGAATGACAATTACCCAGGAACGTAATCTTGCTATTAATTTTGCTGATCCTTATATTATTGTTGGACAGACTATTCTTCTTAGAAAAGGTCTTAAGGGCAAAATAAAATCTTATAAAGATCTTAATAACCCAAAATATACTGTCTGTTCTAAGCTTGGTACAACAGGTGAACAAGCTGTTAAAAGATTAATCCCAAGAGCTAAATATAAATCATTTGAAGTCGAATCAGAAGCAGCTCTTGAAGTATTAAACGGCAAAGCTGATGCAACTATTTATGATCTTCCTTTTTGTGTGACTTTTATGGCACAGCAGGGTGCAAAAGCAGGAGTAATTTTTCTGGACAAACCATTTACTTTTGAACCACTTGCCTGGGCTGTTAGAAAAGGTGATCCTGATCTTTTAAACTGGTTGAATAATTTCCTTCGACAGATGAAAAATGATGGTCGCTATGACCGTATCTACAGCAAATGGATTACAAGTACTGACTGGATTGGCAACATGGCAAAATAGTTCAATTGGTTTATTTAGTTTAAGTGTGATTTGTAAAAGCCGGCAAGGAAAAGTTCCTGCCGGCTTTTTGTTAAAAAAGGCACGATTTCAATTTTATTTTAAAATAATGGATGTTTTATATGAAAACTAGTTCAGGTTTAAATAGAATAAATCCGTTGACTTACAATTTGAGTGTAGCAGCATTTTTTCTTGTGGCAGTTATTTCTATTGGTCTGTTTCTTTTTGCAACAAAACAAATTGATTATACCTGGCGATGGTATAAGATGCCTAGTTATTTTTATGGTGACAAGGTTTATGAAGTCAATGCAGAAATGAAGGGTAATATCCTAAGTATTACAACAACTGATGGAAAAATCGCAGTTATTGTTAAAAATGAAGATGGGGAAAAAGAGACATACACTTTTCCTGCAAAAAAAGGGAAATTACTTTTAAACAAGGGTGATTTTGTCTATCCCGGAGATACCATTGCAAAGTATGAAAAATGGGAGCTTGGTCTTCTTGGCACAGGTATCTGGATTACCTTAAAAGTCAGTATATATTCCAGTATAATAGGTATTTTAATTGGAATTATTGGAGGTATAGCACGTATCTCAACTAATCCTGCACTGAAATGGGCATCCATTGTCTATATTGAGCTGATTCGTGGATCACCTCTGCTGGTTCAGATATTTATCTGGTATTTTGTTTTCGCAACTATTTTTAATGCCCTTCTTTTAAACATGGGTTTTCATGAAATATCTGCCATGTGGTACGGTATTGCAGCACTGTCAACTTTTGCAGGTGCCTATGTGACAGAGATTGTAAGATCTGGTATTGAATCCATTGATATTGGTCAGATCGAAGCTTCTCGATCATTGGGTATGACATCTGCTCAATGTATGTATTATATTGTTCTGCCCCAGGCTATTCGCAGAATTCTTCCACCGCTTGCAGGACAATTTATTACCCTGATAAAAGACTCTTCGCTCTTAGGGATAATTGCAGTAAGAGAATTAACAAAAGCTACAAGAGAGGGAATTACAACTAGTTTGCAACCGTATGAATTCTGGTTTGTCTGTGCACTTTTATATCTGGTACTGACTTTTACACTCTCCATGTGTGTTCAATATCTTGAAAGGAGGATGGCAACTCCATGATTAAAACAGAAAATTTATACAAAACATTTGTGACCGGCGATGGTGATGAGGTCAATGCACTTGTGGATGTAAATACTCAGATTGAAAGAGGTGAAGTGGTTGTTGTTATTGGACCATCAGGTTCAGGCAAGAGTACATATTTAAGGTGTTTAAATCATCTTGAAGTCGCAAGCAAAGGACATATATGGATTGATGGAGTTGATATACTTGATCATAAAACTGATATCAACAAGGTTCGGGCTGAGGTTGGCATGGTGTTTCAATCATTTAATCTCTTCCCCCATAAAAGTGTTAAAGAAAATGTTAATCTTGCCCAGAAAGTTGTAAGAAAAAAAAATCAGGAAGAGTATAATAAAAAAACAATGGAACTGCTTGAAAAAGTTGGTATTTCTGAGAAAGCCAATGTGTTCCCGGCACAGCTTTCAGGTGGTCAGCAGCAGCGTGTGGCAATTGCAAGAGCCCTTGCCATGCATCCTAAGATTATGCTTTTTGACGAACCCACATCAGCTCTTGATCCTGAAATGATCGGTGAAGTTCTCGATGTTATGAAATCATTGGCAAAAGAGGGTATGACCATGGTTGTTGTTACCCATGAAATGGGATTTGCAAGGGAGGTCGCCAACAGAGTGATTTTTATGGATGAAGGAGCAATTGTAGAGGTTGGAACACCTGAACATTTTTTCAAAAACCCAACCCATGATCGTACTAAATTGTTTTTAAGTCAGATTCTTTAAATTTTTAATCAAAATTAAAATAGTGCAATATTGTTCATACTCAACAGTATTGCACTATTTTTTTTCAGGCTTTTTGTGGTTTATAGGAGCACAAAGGCTCTTCGGTAAGATATGAGCCAGTGGCTTCATAGGCTCTTGCTCTGCATCCTCCGCATACCTTTGTATATTCGCAGATTCCGCATTTTCCTGTGAGGTTTGAGAAATTTCTTAACTCTTTAAAAGTTTTTGAATCCTTCCAGATTTCATCAAAGGGTTGTTTTGTTACATTCCCGCAATCAACATCAAGGAAACCGCATGTTTGTACTCTGCCCACATGGGATACAAAACAGAAACCTGTACCTGCAAGGCACCCTCTGGTTACAGCATCAAGACCATGGGTTTCAAAGGTGACTTTTCTGCCATCTTTTTTTGCACGTTGTCGTAAGATTCTATAATAGTGTGGAGCACACGTTGCTTTTAGCTGCAAATTTGTTTTGTCCCGTTGATCATAGAACCAGTTCAGGGTCTCTTCATATTGTTCAGCATCAATTCCAGAGTCGATAATATATTTTCCCCTTCCTGTGGGTACAAGAAGGAATATATGATGGGCAACTGCACCAAGCTCTTCTGCAAGCTCTAGTATCTTTGGGATTTCATCAAGATTGGTTTTTGTAATTGTGGTGTTGATTTGAAATTCGAGATTTGCCTCTCTGGCAAATTTTATGCCCCGCAATGAATCTTTAAAAGCATTTTTCAAACCTCGAAAATCATCATGGGTTTTTGCCGTTGATCCATCCAGGCTTATACTGATACGTTTTATGCCTGCCTCTTTCATTTTTTTAACATTTTCTCTGGTGATAAGAGTACCATTGGGTGCCATAACCATTCTTAAACCAATTTTTGTTCCATAGGCAGCAATGTCAAATATATCATTTCTCAGCAGGGGTTCACCACCTGTAAGGATTATAATTGGCTGTCCTGTTTTCCTGATTTCATCTAAAAGTTTAAAGCTTGATTTGGTATCAAGTTCATTATCATAGGGGTGATCTTCTGCAACAGCTCGACAATGTTTACACGAAAGATTACACCTTCTGGTTACTTCCCAGGCAACAAGACGAAGGGTGTTTGGCTTATTTGCGTGGGCAGAGGAAGGAGAGTTGGGATGATTCATTAAAATATAAGCTCCAATATTAAAAATTATTTAATTATTTAATTGTCTGGCAACTTCAATGGCAGAGTAGGTTAAAATCAGATCGGCACCAGCTCTTTTGATGGAGAGAAGAACTTCCATTATAATTTCATTGGCATCCACCCAGCCCATCATCTCGCCAGCCTTCATTATTGAGTATTCTCCACTGACATTATAGGCAGCAATGGGCAGATCAATCTCCTCTTTAAGCCGGTAAATAATATCAAGATAGGAGAGAGCAGGTTTCACCATAATAATATCAGCACCTTCTTCAATGTCCATGGTAGCTTCTCTGATAGCTTCCAGGGAGTTTGCAGGGTCCATCTGGTATGTTTTTCTGTCACCAAACTGAGGTGCTGATTCTGCTGCCTGCCTGAAAGGTCCATAAAAGGCAGAAGAGTACTTGACAGCATAGGACATTATTGGAATATTTGAAAAACCTTGTTCATCAAGGGTTTGTCTTATCTGTCCTACTCTGCCATCCATCATGTCAGACGGTGCCACCATATCTGCACCAGCTTGTGTATGGGAAAGGGCAGTCCGTGCAAGAAGATCCAGGGAAGCATCGTTATTAACAATACCTTTATCAATAATGCCACAATGGCCATGATCCATGTATCCACAAAGGCATACATCGGTAATTACAGTTATCTCAGGAATTTTATTTTTGATTGCTTTTATAGCCTTTTGAACAATTCCATCGGCAGCATAAGCTCTTGTGGCAAGGGGGTCTTTTTTATCAGGTATACCAAAAAGAATGATGGCAAGAATTCCTGCATCATGGGCATGTTTTACAAGTTTGACAATATTATCACAGGAGAGCTGAAAATGCCCTGGCATTGATTCAATGGGCTTTTTAATTGATTTACCTTCAACGGCAAACAGGGGAAGTATAAGGTCATCAGAGCTAAGCTTTGTCTCCTGAATCATTTTTCGCAAATTTTTTGTCGCTCTTAATCTTCTAGCCCTGTAATCAGGAAAAAGCATTATTTAACTCTCCTTTTTAATCTCTTTATCAGTAAGATAACACGCAGGATCAGAATCCCAGTCATCACCTGCAACAGATTGTCCCCTTGCTCGAAAATTTCCTGCACATATATCAAGCCATTTGCATTTCGAACATCTGCCCTTGATATGTATCTTTTTCTCTTTCATCTTCATTAAAAACTCATTGGAAGTATCAGTCCAGATTTCAGAAAACGGTCTTGTTTTGATGTTGCCAAGGGATTTTTCTCTCCAGAATTGATCAGGATGGACTTCACCATCCCAGCTTATACAACCTATACCCCGACCGGAATTATTACCTTCATTCATCTCGAGAAGTTCCAGTACTTCAGCAGCCCTTTCTGGATCTTCTTCTAAGAGTTTGAGGTATATATATGGACCATCTGCATGGTTGTCTACCGTTAGAATTTCCTTTGACAAACCTTTGTCATGAAGCTCTTTAGTTTTTGAAAGAATAAGGTCTAAAGTTTCTCTGGTCTCTTTATGGGAAAGATCTTCTTTGGCAATGTCAGATCCTCTGCCTGAATAAACAAGATGGTAAAAACAGGCACGGGGGATATCCATCTGCTCCAGTAAATCAAATATTCCAGGTATATCAGCAACATTTCTTTTGTTTATGGTAAAACGCAGTCCAACCTTTATACCCGCAGCCTTGCAGTTTTTTACGGCATCCATTGCTTTTTTATAAGCGTTATTAACACCTCTGAATTTATTATGTGTCTCTTCAAGTCCATCAATGCTGATTCCAACGTAGGAGAGTCCAATTTTTTTTAATATTTCAGCTTTCTCCTTTGTAATCAATGTACCATTTGTTGAAATCACAGCTCTCATGCCTTTTTTTACGGCATATTCAGCATATTCCACAAGATTAGGATGAATCAAAGGCTCTCCTCCGGAAAACAGCAGAACCGGTACACCAAATGCAGCAAGATCATCTATCATTGCCAATGATTGTCCATGGGTCAGCTCATTGTCATAATCTTTATCTTCAGATTGTGCATAACAGTGGACACATTTTAAATTGCATCTCCTTGTCATGTTCCATACCACAACCGGTTTTTTGTCCTTTGAAAATTGTAACAGATGTGATGGAAGTTGATTTGAAAGTCGGGAGTATCTCAATGTATCTGACGGTTCAACTGTTGCACAATATAGTTTTGAAATTCCAATCATAATTTTTTAGGTATCTCTTTTTTTATAAGGTTATTAAGAAATGACTCATGATCATTTAAGGATTTTTCAGTTAGAAAAAATCTTCTTTTCCCGGTTTTTTCTCTTATAAGATTTAATCCATCATAAAATTTTTCATAAATCTGGGCAATAATTTCCTCACTGTCAGCATCATGGTTTATAAATTGCTCAATTATAAAGTCAACAGCATCTTCTTCAAAAATGATATTCAAATCAAAACTGTTAAACATATCAACTTCAATCTGTTTTACCTGCTCATGAAAGGATTTCACCTTGTCAACAGCATTACCGATTTCCGTGACAGTACTGCAAAAATATTTTGCTACAAGTTCTGAGCGGTACTTGGAAAGTGTCAAACCATGCTTTAATGATAAGTTTTTCCAGTTATCTATTATATATTCGGTTATAAATCTTTCATAGGACTTTTGTGTATCTGTAAATGTTTTATTAAGTTTTGCCTTTGGGGCTTGTGAAAGAACTTCTTTTAATGATTTTTCAGGATTGTTTAAAACTTTCTCAGTGATGGCAAGTTGGTGTATGTTGGTTGAAGGCAACTTCTCTTCAAATTCCAATAAAGCTTCTTCCACAACACTGACAAGTCCTCGGGCACCTGTATTTTCAAGATGAGCTCTTTGGGCTAGAGTTTTTAGAGCAGTATTAGTAAAGGCAAGCTTGATACCATAGGATGCAAAGTCCATTCTTTTTCCCAAAATAACAGGGTTGTTAGGCATTTTTAAAATAGAGAAAAGATCATCTTCTGAAAGTGCATCCAGAATACAGCGTATGGGCAGTCTGCCAATGAATTCAGATTCAAAGCCAAATTTAACAAGATCTTCTGCTTTTACCTGTTTAAAGATTTCGTTGTCCTTTTTGTCTTTAATAAGATCAGCACCAAACCCAATGGGATTTTTTGATATTCTCTCTTTAATCACATCCGTAAGCTCGGAAAATGCACCACTGACAATAAAGAGAATATTTGCAGTATTAACTCTTTTTTTATCGCGTTTGCCTGTTCTCTGGAATCTTTCAAGCTCCTGCATCATGGATACCGGATCATGGGGGACTTTAAGATCTACATCTGTCTCCTCCATTGGTTTTAAAAGTGCTCTTTGAACACCTGAGCGGGAAATCTGTGAGCCAATGACATTACTGCTGGAAGCAATTTTATCTATCTCATCAATGTAAATGATCCCGCATTGGGCAAGTTCAATATCATTGTCTGCTTCTTTTACAAGATCCCTGACAAGGTCTTCAACATCTCCGCCAACATATCCAGTTTCAGAAAATTTAGTTGCATCGGCTTTTACAAAGGGCACACCAAGTTTTTTTGCAATCAGTTTAATAATATAGGTTTTTCCAATACCAGTGGGACCAAGCATAAGTATGTTGGATTTTATATTTCCGGTAATTTGCGTGGAAAATTCCTTATTTTCTTCAGAGTATTTGATTCTGTTAAAATGAGTGCATATTTTTGTTGATAGTACTGATTTAGCTTTGTCTTGTTTTACAATATATTGATCAAGATATGATATAAGTTCCATGGGTTTAATATCAAAATCAATAAGTTTTTTTCTGTTTTTGCTTTCAGCAGTATCAAAGCTTCCATCTTTGTTTTTTTCAGGTGACAGGGGAGGGGAGACTATTTTCACACTGCCTCCGAATTTTTTATTTAAAAATTCGCCCAACTCTTTTTCGATTTTTTTTGGGTCTGGCACACTATTTTCATTAATTTCTTTCATGATTCACAATATAAGTCTGTTTTATTAGATTTCAAGATTCATAAGAGGTATTTTTGTTTTTTGCTTTAAACAGCATACATTTTTTACCAGATGTCTTAAGCACAATGGAAGATGGTAAGTGTTTGCCTTTAAAATTCATGGCACGACATCCATATGGATGTTTAGTTTCCCATGTTACAAAAAAGTGCTCACAAGAATGGCACTGGATATTTCTGTTTTTGCTCATATTAATAAATTAATATTAATTTAATAATAATGCAACTTTCTTAAAACTAAAAAGTTCACTTTGGGTTTAAAAGTAGGTTTATGCTGATAAAAGCAATATCAGATAAGTTACTATTACAGATCCAAGAACAGGAATGATGATCCCCCCTCTGAATACTCCAATTATGGCTGCAAACCCCATTCCGCAAATAACTGCCAGGGGTTCATCGGGAATCACGCTGAATACACCTGGAATTATCAATGCTCCAATGGCTGCCACAGGAATACATTTTAAAAAAGCATCAGCTCTTTTTGAAAGTTTATTACTGCCAATTAAAAAGAAAGGTGCAAGTCTGGGGCCATAGGTAACCAGTGCCATGCCAAGTATTAAAAAAATAGTTTTATCCATTTTTTTTTAGCCTTGCTCTTTAACAATAAAAAAAGAGCCTGCAAATGCAATAACTAATATGCAGACAATGATATTCCAGCCATTGGAAAGAAGGTCAAGTTGAATCAAAATAGTGTTTAAAAGACCCGATGCAATGGCAAGACATAATGCTTTTCCAGAAGCCTTAAGTTCAGGTATTAAAATAGCAAGCAGTAGTGAATAGAGTGCAATCCCCATACTTTTTGTTAAAACTTCAGGCAAAAACTTACCTAAAATATATCCAGCCAGGGTTCCGCTGACCCAGCCTGAATAGGCAGACAATTGCAGGGCAAAAACAAAGGTAAAAGTAAGCTCTCTTTTTGACAAAGATAAAACACTGAAAGTCTCATCAGTAACTCCAAATGCTACAAGAAAAATATATCTTTTAGCTATTTTCCCCATGCGTGTTGATAGATAGGAACTCATTAAAAAATGTCTGAAATTAACCAGCAGAGTGGTCAATATAATACCACCTGGTCCCATGCCAGTCATTAAAAGATTTAATGCAATAAACTGACTTGCGCCGGCAAAAACAACAGCTGAAAATAAAAAGCTTTCTAAAAGAGTGATACCACAGCTTTTTGATAGGATTCCAAAGGCAATGGCAGGTGGTACATACCCTATGAAAATAGGTAATCCTGCTTTGAATGCCTCCTTTAAATCGCTGTTTTTCATAGTCTTTTCTTTCCAGATCAGAAAATTTATCAAGATTTTCAGTCGGTTTTCCTGGTGACTATTGTAGTAGCTGCTGAAAATGTAGTAGCTGCTGAAAATTATCAAAAAAAAAGCCGTATGCAAATAAGATTGCCCACGGCTTTTTATATATGTGTCTGGTGCCGAAGGGGAGATTTGAACTCCCACGGGTTGCCCCACACGCCCCTCAAGCGTGCGTGTCTACCAGTTCCACCACTTCGGCAATATTTTATTTGGTAGTTTTGTTGCTGCCTGCTTCTTTTTCAGCACCTATATTTTGATTAACCATCACAGAAGTAGAGTTTTTATGTACTGACAAATATGCAAGAGTCAATGATGTTACCATAAAAATTATTGCAACAGCAGTGGTTATTTTGGTAAGTATTGTTGCAGGACCAGTTGGACCAAACAATGCCTGGCTACCGCCGCCTCCAAAGGATGCGCCCATGGAAGCACCTTTTCCTCCCTGTAAAAGTACGATAAGTACTAAAATCACACAAACAATGATATGTATTGCTAAAATTATTCCAGTCATAAGTCAGTTTTTAATTTTGAAAACCTATTATTTTTATAAATTTTTCAGGATCAAGACTTGCACCGCCAACCAGTGCACCATCTACATCTTCTATGGCCATAATCTCTTTAACATTTTCAGGCTTTACAGAGCCACCATATAATATCCTGATGTTTAAAGCAAAATCATCTGAAAATAGTTGACCAATTAAAGATCGTAAATATTTATGAACTTCTTCAACCTGATCAACACTTGCAGTTTTGCCTGTTCCAATTGCCCAAATTGGTTCGTAAGCTAAGACCAATGTTTTAAGCTCGTCAGAACCCAAGTCTTTTAACCCATTTTTGACCTGTTTGTCAAGTATTGAGAAAGTATTTTTTTCTTCTCTCTCCTGTTCACTTTCACCAATGCACATCACAGGTATAAGGGAAGCTTTAGTTGCAGACTTGATTTTTTTGCATACTGATTCGTCGGTTTCACCAAAAAACTGCCTTCTTTCAGAATGACCGATTATAACATATTCAGCATTGGTATCTTTGATCATTTCAGCTGAAACTTCACCTGTAAATGCACCCTGGGTTTCAAAGTAGAGGTTTTGAGCACCAACTTTTACATTTGTATTGATAAGTTTTTGTGCTACCAGGGGAACAGAGAGATATGTTGGTGCGATCATTATATCTACTGTCGAGATATTTTTTGAGAGGTCAGCAAGCTTGACTGCTGCATCAACAGCCTCTGACCCTGTTTTAAACATCTTCCAATTACCTGCAATTAAAGGAGTTCTCTTCATAATAAATCCTTACTCTATAAAGATTGACCAACCATTGCTGCAAGATCAATCATCCTTGCAGAGTACCCAGCCTCGTTATCATACCATGAATAAACTTTTACAAGATTACCAATAACATCTGTACAGTCTGCATCAACAATGGATGAAAGAGGGTTACCATTAAAATCTGTTGATACTAAGGGCAGTTCAGAAAAACCCAGGATTCCTGAAAGCTCATTTTCAGAAGCTTTTTTCAAGGCATTATTAATATCTTGTTTAGTTAAACCATCTTTTTTTACAACTGCAACAAGATCAACCAGTGAAACATTGGGAGTAGGTACTCTAACTGAAAGACCATTGAGTTTCCCTTTAAGTTCAGGTAGAACAAGCCCTACAGCTTTTGCAGCACCAGTTGTGGTAGGTATCATGGAAAGTGCTGCAGCTCTGGCACGTCTTAAATCTTTATGGGGAAAATCAAGTATTCTCTGATCACCAGTATAGGCATGTACAGTAGTTATCATGCCACTTAAAAAATCAAAATTGTCATGGAGAACCTTTGCAACAGGTGCAAGGCAGTTGGTGGTACACGATGCATTGGAAATGATATTATGGGTGCCTGGATTGTAATCTTTATGGTTTACACCTAAAACAATTGTAATATCAGGATCATTTGCAGGAGCTGAAATAATCACTTTTTTTGCTCCGGCTTTAATATGTTTTGATGCACTCTCTTTATCCCGGAAGATGCCTGTACATTCTGCAACAATATCAACACCAGCGTTTTTCCATGGTATATCACCAGGATCTCTTTTTGCTGATACATTGATATCTTTTCCATTGACATTGATACTCCCATCTTTGCTTGAAACAGGCAGATCCAGTATCCCATGCACTGAATCATACTTAAGAAGATGAGCAATCGTTTCAGTATCAGTAAGATCATTAATTGCAACGATTTCAACATCAGGGTTATTAAGAGATGCCCTGAAAACGAGTCTTCCAATTCTTCCAAAGCCATTTATTCCAATTTTAACACTCATTTTTCTCTCCTTGATTATTATTTGGTTCTTCTTATTCTCTTTTTTTTCCATTTAGTATCCCACTTGCCAGGGAGATACTTTTCTTCCCATGTTCAATAAGAGTTGCAATTGTTTTTTCCATGGGTTCTGATTTGTCTCTGATAGTGACTGCTTTTAAAAGTAAGGGCAGGTTTAATCCGGAAATAACTTCAATTACTCCCTCTTCTAAAAAAGAATAGCTTAAGTTTGAAGGTGTTCCTCCAAACATATCAGTAAAAATAATCACACCCCTGTCAGATTTGACTTTGACAATGCCCTGTTTTATTTTTTTTCTTAAAGTTTCAGGGTCTTCATTGGGTGTCACTGCAACTGATAAAATATTATCGATTTTTTTATCTAAAATAAATTCAACTGTTTCAGTAAGTATCTTACCGAAATTGCCATGGGTTACTGTTAATATTCCTGTCATATTGATTTTATGTCCCTGTTTATATCTCTGTGTATTATGCCTGGTTCGAGTTTTTTAGAATTAATATGCTCAAATAGTTCCCTTGCAATCACAACACTTCTGTGTCTTCCACCAGTACACCCAATTGCAATTGTTAAATACGCTTTATTCTCTTTTCTGTAAAGTGGCAAAAGATAGTCAATTAGACTCAAATATTTTTTTAAAAATATTTTTGTATCATCAAAGGATAGGACAAAGTTTTTTACATCCTTTGATTCCCCATCCTGGTTTTTTAGATCCGGTACAAAAAAGGGATTTGGTAGAAATCTCATATCAATGACCAGATCAGCATCATGGGGCATACCGTATTTAAAGCCAAAAGAGATAATATTGATTTTCATCAGGTTTTTGTTTTTAATCCCCTTAAGTACGATGTCAAGGATTGTTGATTTTAGTTTGTGCACATTGAAATTAGTGGTATCAATGACTATGTCTGCATTTTTTTCCATGGAGAGCATCATTTTTTTTTCAGCCTTAATACTCTGGATAAGAGTTGTAAAATGGCTCATGGGGTGATTGCGACGTGTCTGGCTGAAACGGTTAATAAGGGTCTGTTCATCTGCTTTAAGAAATATAGTTTTGGGGAAAAGCCCCTTCTTTTCTAAAAGACTGATGCCTGAAGAGTAATTGGGTAAGAAATTTTTTGCCCGAATATCCATTACAAATACAAATCCCTTGATTTCAGGGTCTTCTTTGACCGGAAGCTCAAAAAGTTTTGGTACAAGCTCCATGGGCATATTATCAACGCAGTAAAAACCCGCATCTTCAAATGCGCAGATGGCTGTACTTTTGCCAGAACCGGAAAGTCCGGTTATGATAAAAATCTTTTGGTTTTTCATCTAAAAATTTTCATCAGCTTCCTGAATAATCTCTAAAACTTCCTGTTCTGACTTGGCATTGCCCAGATCTGTCTTGAACTGCTTGCTTTTAAGAAGTTTTGAGATTTGTGCCAGAACCTTAAGATGCCCTCCTGTTGAGTTTTCCGGAGTTAATAAAAGAAAAAAAATATTAACAGGTTTATCATCTATTGCATCATATTCAATCCCTTTTCCACTTGATCCAAAACCCATAATGATTGAATCAATTGAGTTGAGTCTGCCATGGGGAATTGCAATGCCATCGCCAATGCCGGTGCTGCCTAACTGTTCACGCTCAAGTAGTACTTTTGCGATTTCTGACTTTTCAGCCGAAGTTGTGTCAGCAACAGCCTTGGCAAGTTCATCAATAACTCCCATTTTATCCCGTGATTGAATGTTCGGGATTATTCGTTCGATGGAAAGAAAGTCTAAAATTTTCATGAATAAAATATCCTTAAGTCTATATGGGCTGAATTACGCCCATTTTGCCATTTTTCCGTTTATAAATTACATTTAAACGCTCTGTGCGAGCATTATTGAATACAAAAAAATTATTTTTCTCAGAATTTAAGATAATAGCTGCATCATCAATGTCCATGGGTTTTGTGTCAACTTTTTCTATGATAATATTTTCAGACATGCCAGAATTGTCTGAGTTTTCT
>CAZMEX010000002.1:0-25523 GCA_964565415.1 uncultured Desulfobacterales bacterium
ACTATGGCATAAATATTATTAATTTTGCAGATGGGGTTTGTTAAGCGCTTACTTATCTCTGTTGGAATACATGCCCCTTATGGTTGGATTTAGATTAATTCCATATACAAAGGCAATAACATTATCAAGTTTTGTGTACCAGTAAGAACACTCAAGCTTGACTCTGTTCTGTAATAAAGATTGTCTAATCCCAATTTCCCAGGTTTTTCCCTTTTCCGGTTCTAGATTTATGTTTCCATACTTGGGATCATAGAGATTAAAAAAAGTAGGTGCTTTAAAACTTGTGCCGTAATTAAGATACGGGGTTGTATGGGTAGCTTGAATGGTATAGCTGACACCAGCCTTACCTGTGACCTGGTTACCAAATTCCTTATGGTGATCATTTCTCAATCCCAATGACAGAACCAAACTATCGTCTAGCAGAAGAAACTGGTCATTCAAGTAAAATGAATAAATATCAGTTTTATTGGCAACATCACCATATTTACCCCATTTTTTTCCTTTCTGCCTTTGAAATTCTGCCCCGAACAGCAGGGTATTGCCCAGGCTGTCCATAAAATTTTTATCCCATATGATATTATAGCACGGTAGTTATCATCTTGGTAATAATAAGGTTTACCATCTCCCCTGTCGTAGACCGGAACGATTTCTCCCTTTTTATAATAATCTTTCCAGTTCAGGGTAAACATTTTATTGAAGCATTTTATTCGGTTACAGCAGCGCGTCTGCGATGGATTTTCACCATCTTCCCTGTACCTGGCGCAGATTATGTTATTTAAAAATTACATATTCCCCTCCTATTCAAGTTTAAATTAAAAATTGTCCTAGGTGGTAATAGTAGAAAACATGATTAAGTTTGTCAATATTAGTCGACTTGGAATTATTGAGGATTGCCCATTGGTTTTTTTATTAATTATTTTTTAATTATAATGCTAATGCAAATTGCCAGGTAAAGGAGATATTTATTCTGAAATATATTATCAGACCTATTCTTTCTCTGCTTTTAGGGATAAATATAAAAGCTTACTCTCTGTCAAGAAATATATGCAAAATTTTTAAAAAAGCTATCGTCATTTTTATTTATCTGATAAACAATAATTTATGAAATTTTTAGCTATTAGAAACAGGATAATCACTGCAAAAAATTTAAAGTTTAGTCCTACTGCTCATGAACAATGGTGCAAGTTAAATGAACAGTATTTTGTATATTAAATCCTCCATAATAACTTATTGAGATGAGTGCATGAAGTAATGAAAAGCCTTGCAATCAAAGTAAAAAATTTAGTAAAATTTTATGGTGACTCCAAAATCATTGATAATCTGAGTTTTGAAGTTCCAGAGGGTATTTGTTTTGGTATTTTGGGACCAAATGGTGCTGGGAAGACAACCACCATGCAAATCCTCTATGGCAAAGTCAAGCGTAAAAAAAACAGGGATACTGAAGTAAATGTATTTGGGTATGATCCATTAACCAATGAGCTTGAAATCAAGTTTATTACAGGTATTATTCCCCAGGAGGATAATTTCGATGCTGAATTGAGCGTCTTTCAAAATCTCTTGATTTATTCAAAATTTTATGGATTGTCAAAAAAACAAGCTCTCCCAAGAATTCAATCAGTACTTGAATTCATTGATCTAGAAGAGAAAAAAAATGCAAGGATTAAAGAGTTATCAGGGGGCATGAAAAGACGTTTGTTAATTGCAAGGGCTCTTTTAAATAACCCTAGATTATTAATACTTGATGAACCTACTACAGGGCTTGATCCCCAGGTTCGGCATCATATCTGGAACAAATTACGGGATTTAAAGAAGCAGGGAGTTACAATACTTCTTACAACCCATTACATGGAAGAGGCATATCAGATTTGTGATCATCTTATAATAATGGATAAAGGAAAAAAAATCTCCAAGGGTACGCCCATAGAGTTAATTGAAAAAAATATTGAAAAATATGTGCTTGAAATAATCAAAAACAATTCAAAGTATAAAGAGAATAATTCACCGGGTATCAGGGTTGAAACCTCCCACGACAGAACATTGATTTATTCTGATAATTTGGATGAAATAAAAAAAATCCCAGATGTTCTGAAACCGGGAGATTACTATATCAGGCAATCAAACCTTGAGGATGTTTTTCTAAAGATAACCGGGAAAAATTTTAATGAATAAAATACAACCTCCATCTTTCTCCAACAGAGTATACAGTGTCTGGTACCGGCATATTCTTGTTTATGTTAAAAACATATTCAGCAATGGTATACCTCCATTTCTTGAGCCATTGCTTTTCCTTGCCGGAGTTGGCATTGGTCTTGGCGGATTTGTAGGTGAAATTAACGGTATTGCTTATGTTACCTTCCTTGCATCTGGAATCATTGCACCCCCTGCAATGTTTACAGCAGCATATGAATGCACATTTGGAACATTCATAAGGCTTGAATTTGATAAAGTATATGACGGCATGATTGCATCTTCAATAACTGTAGATGATCTTTTTATAGGTGAAATTCTATTTGCCGGTACAAAAGGCCTCTTCTTCTCTTCTGCTGTATTAGCTGTTCTATCTTCCTTCGGACTTATAGAATCCCCCATGGCAATTTTCACTGTTTTTGTAGGATTTTTCACAGCAATGATGTTTGCAGCATTATCTTTGTTAGTGACTAGTTTTGTAAATAATATTAACCATTTTAATTTTTATTTTACAGGATTTATTACACCCACCTTCTTTTTATCCGGTATTGTTTTCCCCTTGAATACACTTCCGAAATTTGTTGAAATATTTGCCCTGATCTTCCCATTGGTTCATTCTGTCAACCTTATGAGAGCTTTCTGCTTTAATAAATTCGAATTATCCTTGATTGGTGATGTCCTTTATATCATTACTTTTGTTTTAGCAATTGGATTTCTTGCAATTTTAAGGTTAAGACAAAAGATAATAACTTAAAGATAAATGCAATAAAAAAAAAGCTTTACAAAGTTTAACTTTGCAAAGCCTTTTTTTATAATGGTACCGAAGAGAGGACTTGAACCTCCACACCTCGCGGTACTAGATCCTAAGTCTAGCGTGTCTACCAATTCCACCACTTCGGCAAATAAATTGTGAGAGCATATATACTACAAGTTATCCCAATAGTCAAAGCCTGTTTTAAGAAAATTTTAATTTTATTACAAATTTTAAAAAAAAGGCTTTGACAGTGCAACCACACAAAGCATTACCTTATACATTATAACATATTTAGTAATGCTAATATTTTATTTAATTATTTTCTTGACACACTCCTTTATATGTTTATTTTTATACCCAAGCAAAGCAGATATTATAAACCTAAAAAAAAGGAGAACAGACATGACACTAATACGATACAACCCATTAAACGAAGTATCATTATTCCGTAACAATCTTGGGAGATTTTTTAATGACTCTTTTTTCACCGACGTAAACCATAATCAGGATAAAGAGTGGCAGCCTGTTGTGGACATCATGAAAAAAGATGGTAAAGTTATTGTCACAGCAGAACTTCCAGGAATAAACAAAAAAGATATCTCCATTGATGTTGATGAAGATGTACTAACCATAAAGGGAGAGCGCAAAACTGAAAATGAGACAAAAGAAGTTGATTTTTATAGAAAAGAGAGATTCATCGGTTCATTTTCACGATCTTTTGTACTGCCAGCTGGTGTTTCAACGGAACAGATCAATGCAGAATATAAAGATGGAATATTAAAAATTGAAATCCCCGAAGCAAAAAAAGAAGAGGCTAAACAGATAACAATTAACTAAGCAACCAATTTATTAACCTAAAACCTAAGGGCTGATCTGTGGTAATGCGCAGATCAGCCTGTTTTTTAAACCAGTATGTCTTATTTCAGATTTTACCGTGTTGACTGCTATGGCAAGAGCTTTTTTTGTCCCCACAAGCACAACAAGCTTTTTCCCCCTTGTTACACCGGTGTATATGAGATTTTTTTGTAGCAGCATATAGTGTTGCGTTACAATGGGAATAATCACAACAGGATATTCTGAGCCTTGTGATTTATGTATTGAAATAGCATAGGCATGAATAATTTCATCCAAGTCAGCAAAATCATATTCAACTTCCCGCATATTGTATAGAATAATTACTTTTTGCTCTTCAAAACTAATATCTTGAATAGAGCCGATATCGCCGTTAAAAACGAGTTTATCATAATTATTTTTAATCTGCATAACCTTATCATTAACTCTAAATTCCCGATTACCTCTGTTGATTGAAGGCTTGCCCTGCTGTTTTTTATTAATTGCTTTCTGCAGCTCAATATTCAAGTTTGCAGAGCCTGCAAGTCCCCGGTGCATTGGGGTCAGAACTTGAATATCCTTTACAGGGTCAAAGGAGTATTTGTCTTTTATTCTTTTTTTTGCAAGCTCAACAATTGTTGTAACAACATCTTCTATCTCATCTTTTTGAATAAAGAAAAAATCACTCCTCTTCTCAGTAGTAATGATGGGAAAATAACCTTTATTGATTCTGTGGGCATTTACAATTATCAAGCTTTTTTGAGCCTGCCTGAAGATAGTATCAAGCTCTACTACACTGAACCTGCCCGATGTAATAATATCATTTAGAACATTGCCTGCTCCCACTGAAGGCAGTTGATTAACATCTCCAACAAAAATAATGGAACAATAATCTGGAACAGCTTTTAAAAGTTGGTACATAAGATAAGTATCAATCATTGATGATTCATCAAGGATAAGCAGATCACATTTCAAGGGATTTTTCTCATCTTTTTCAAAACCTGCTTTTGTCATGGAATACTTAAGCAGTCTATGTATTGTTGTTGCGGTGTGCCATGTTGCTTCATTCATTTTTTTTGCAGCTCGGCCCGTGGGAGCTGCAAGTAAAATTTTAATACCTAATTTTTTATAGATTTTGAGGATGGCACTGATAATTGTTGTTTTACCTGTGCCGGGACCACCTGTAATAATTAGCAATTTTTCATCCAAAGCCTTTGCTATTGCAATCTTCTGCATTTTTGCAAGTTTTATGGTAAGTTGATCCTGCACCCATTTTACTGCCTTTGCTGAATCTACTTTTCGTATGCTTGAGACTTGAGCTCTAATGTTTTTCAGTCTGGAGGCTATTCCTTTTTCGCTGAAATAAAATTGAGACAAAAACACATTTTCAACTTTTTCATCGATTTTTTCATCAATTTTTTCTAATGTTTGTTCAATGACAATTTTTCTATTTTTCTTTGCAACTTCAATTGCCTCTATAATTTTTTTTCTATCTGTCTCAAGTAGTTCTACAGCTTTTCCAATTAAACCTTCATAGGGAAAGCAGACATGACCATCATTGGAAAGTGCATGCAAAGTATAGAGAATTCCAGATTCTATTCTTAATATTGAGTCTTTTTCAATGCCAAGCTTTCCAGCAATTTTGTCAGCTGTGATAAATCCTATTCCAAAAATATCATCAGCAAGCCTGTAAGGATTATGGGTAACAACTTCTATGGAATCATCACCATATTGCTTGAAAATTTTTGCAGCATAGGCTGAGCTTACTTCATGGGATTGTAAAAAAAGCATGACATTTCTAATCTCTTTTTGATCCACCCACGCCTTTTCAATCATTGCAATTCTTTTTTTACCAATACCTTCCACTTCCAATAATTTTTTTATGTTGTTTTCTATAATATTAAGGGATTGAGTGCCAAACAGTTTTACAATCCTTTTTGCCATAACAGGACCAATTCCTTTAATAAGTCCTGATCCAAGATATTTTTTGATTCCAAATTGTGTGGCAGGAACTTCAATTTTATAGGTTTCAATAATAAACTGGGAGCCAAATTTGGGATGATCCACCCATTTACCCTGCATTTTTACAATCTCTCCGGGACAGGGGTTTAATAAGTTTCCCACAATTGTAACAAGATTACGCTCGCCTCTTACCTTGGCACGACAAACAGCATAGCTGTTTTCTGGATTAAAATAGGTGATTCTCTCGATTTGTCCTGTAAGCTCTGTTCTCATTCTGAGTCAATTGCCTGCCAGATCAATTTTGCAAGCTCGTCATAATCCAACGGCTTTTGAATTATGGCAAACAACTCCAGATTTGAATATTCATCCGGGGAGATCAATGAAATATCGCCGGAGCAGATAATTATTTTAACTGCCGGATCTTTTTTTCTGACCTCCCTTACAAATTCAACTCCATTCATCTGCGGCATATGCAGATCAGTGATTATAACATCATGGGAACCTTTGTTTATTCTTCCCAGGGCTTTTTTCGGTGTAAGACAAGTATCTATATCAAATCCCAGAACACCCAGCAGTTCATCAAATGTTTCAGCAATAACTTCCTCATCTTCAACAAAAAGCAGTTTGCCCTGCCCTGTAATCTTAATATGATTTTGATCACTCTCTTTTGCCGGCTCTGTCCTGTCTGTTGCAGGAAAATACAATTTAAATATTGTACCTTCTCCTTTTTTACTTTTAACTGATACTTCTCCTCCATGGGATTTAACAATCCTGTGAACAATTGCAAGCCCAAGCCCGGTCCCTTTGCCCTGCTCCTTTGTTGTATAATAGGGATCAAATATATTATCTATAATATCAGATGAAATGCCCTCCCCTGTATCACTAACTGAAAGCTGTACATAATCACCCCGGGGAAGGAACCCTGTTGAAATTTTTATACCCTCAATTTTAGCAGGCTCAAGTCCCACCCTGATAACACCGCCTGTCTTCTCCATAGCAGATATCGCATTATAGAACAGATTCATCAAAACCTGATAAATCTGTGTGGAATCTGACAACACTTTAAAAGAGTGTTGATGAATGTCAAGCTCAATTTTTACTGACTCAGGAATTGTATTTCTAATAAATTGTGTAACTTCTTTGATTGTTGATTCAAGCTGGATTGGTTTAAAATTATCTCTTCTGTTCATGTTGCTGAATGTCATTATCTGCTTAATCAAACTTATTGCCCTGTCACATGCCCTGGTAATATTTTGAAATTTTTTCTCTCTTTTTTCAAAAATATCATCTTTATCCATTTTTAAAACTTGAATGTTGCTTGAAATCGCTGAAATGATATTTTTGAAATCATGGGCAATACCTCCTGCCAAATGCCCTGCTGCCTCCATTTTTTGTACCTGAATCATTTTTTCTTCAAGCATCTCTTTCTCTTTTCTAAGTGTAATATCATGTATAATACTATCAATTGTTACAATTTGATTATTCTGATCCAGCCTGGCAGTCGAGTTGATGGAAACCCATATTATGCTGCCATCCTTACGATACAATTCTGCTTCAAAGTCTGAAACTCGTTTTTTCACCCTTAGTTCAAGCAGATATTTTTCACATAAAAGATTGTCAACAAAAACCTGCTTTAAATGCTGATTTGCAAGCAGGTCAACCTCGTCGGGAAAAGAATAGCCCAGTATGTCAGCCAATGCGGGATTTACAATGGCAGTCTCATCCACAATATATATCTGTGATATTCCATCCAGAGAGTTTTCAAATATTGAACGATATTTCTTCTCAATTATTTCAATATTTAAAAATGCGCTGGAAAATTTCATGGAGAGGTTAAAAGAGTGAAACAACATAAAAACAAACAATCCTGCAGGTGCCATATAAAAAGAGTGAATTATCTCTTTTGCATATAAAATATCATTGATCACTGCTGCAAATCCTAAAGTAGAACCTACTACAACCAGTAATGCTCCCTCTTTTTTATTTAAAACAGCCTTGAACATAACATAGGTCATATACAACATGGAAATCACAGTTATGACTTGATATGTTTTCATTGTATGGGAAAAGATCTGGGGCTGCGTAAAACAGACAATCAGACTGAAAATGATTGCCAGGGTTGCACTTATTTTTGATGTCCCTGGTAAGGACTCATCAGGATAGATATTATTAATAAAAAGCACTGCCAGGGTTGTACCAAGAAAAAAACTTAAATATACAAACTTATACGCTATAAGCCAATTAAGACCTGGAAACAAAAAATAGAGGGAGTGCTCACCTGTTACTAATGTTCGCACAACAGCAGCAAGGCATAATCCGGAAAAATATAAAGTAGCTACATCTTTTCTGCGCAGGATAAAAAGAGCAAAATAGTAAATCCCTATAATTAAAATAGCACCTATTAAAAACAGATCAAAGGCAAATAATTTTATTTTCTGCTCGTACATCTGCTCAAAAAGCCCTAATTCGATGGTACGCCAGGGACCTCCTGCTCTGTGATAATAGTTTGAAACCTGTAGGACAATTTCAGTTCCAGATTCAGCTGGAACAAAACGGATTGTTTTAACTGCAAATTGAGGAGTCATCTCCTCTTTTGTTCTGCCAACTTTACCCACAGATATGAATTCACCATCTACCCAGACTTGACAAGCAGTGGATATGGGCAAAATTTTTAATGCATATGCTTTCTCTTTTTTAAGTTTTAATTTGAGTCTGTAAGTTGCATACCCATGACCTGGGAAAGATTCATCACCAGCCAGATAATAGTTCCAGGAACCGGGAACATTGAAGAAACCGGACATCTCGGCTGATCTGTCTGTTAGAAAATCTTTTGGAGAGTATAACTTGTTCCAGTAAAACTCCCACTCTCCATTCAGCTTAACAGAACCATTTTTCTCAAAATCCCAATCAGCTAAATTAATAACTCCTTTATAAGCTTTGGGATTAGTGATTTTTTTGTTTTTGTGAATTATTTGGGCTGCCTGATCACAAAATCCATGTTGAGCAGGAGAACATACCACAATAAAAAGGCAGGCTAAAAAAACATCAACTACAATTTTTCGGAGCATATACAAAATCCTATTTATACAACAAACTATAAATCACCCATATACTGTATAAATATTGTCCAGGTTTGTAAATAAAAACTTATTTTGACTCTTTTCTCTCTTTTAATACTGTTTTTAACACTGAAAGCGCAGTATTACATGCAGGAACGCCAGCATAAATACTTGTCTGAAACATTGTTTCTGCAATCTCCTCTTTAGAACACCCCACATTAAAAGCTGCATGCACATGCAATTTTAACTCTTCAGGTTTTGATAAAGATGTAAGGGCTGCCACAGTGACAAGCTGTCTTGTTTTATGGGGTATTTTTTCTCTTGAATACATTGTTCCTGTAATATATAGAGACATACTCTTTGCAAGATCTTTATCAAACTCTCTCCATAAATTATACGGCTTTTCTTCATCTTTGACACTGCTGAAATATAATTTTGCCGTATCTCCTGTCTTTTTTATAAGCTCTTTTTCATCCATTGTAATGCTCCCTGGGTAATGTTTCTTAAATTTGCAAAAAATAAAATTCAGGCTGTGATAAATAGAGATTTTCACAGCCTGAATAATATATATAAATTTTTATCTATTAGCTTTTCTAATACCTAACTGATCCAGTGCAATAATCCATTTACAGATATTTGCAGAGCCTTCAACCATATAATAGGTTGGTGCATCTTTATAGTATCTTGCAACGGGATATTCAGGTGAATAACCATAGGCGCCAAGTATTCTCATAGCAAAGTTAGAACATTTGGTAACAACTTCGCCCACAAAATATTTTGCCATGGCAACATCAAGACCATTGTTCAATTTACCCTGATCTTTTGCCCAGGCAGCTTTATATACCAAAAGGCGTGCAGCTTCAATTTCTGTTGCCATCTGTGCAACCATATCCTGATTCATCTGAAAAGTACCAATTTTCTTTCCAAACTGTTTTCTTTCATTACAATATTTAATGACAGCTTCAAGACATGCCTGGGACAGCCCAACACCGCCTGCGGCAGCTGAAAGCCTTGTCTGATTTAAAGATGAAAAAACAATCTTAGCACCATCTCCGGGTTTGCCAAGAATATTTTCTTTGGGAACTTTTACATTGTCAAGGAAAAGTTCACCGGTTGGGGAAGAGTGGGAGCCCATCTTTTCTAAAGATGATGTTGAAATACCATCAAAATTCTTGGGTTCAATAACAAATGCTGACAAACCTTTGGAACCTGCTTCTTTGTCAGTATAGGCATAATAAAGCAAAGCATCAGCACAATCTGCATTGGATATCCAGGTTTTTGACCCGTTTAAAAGCCAGTGATCACCTTTATCTTCTGCTGTTGAAACCATTGCCATAACATCTGATCCTGCATCGGCTTCAGTGATTCCAAATCCACCTAAATATTCGCAGGTACAAAGCTTTTCCACATATTTTTTCTTGGCTTCTTCAGTACCATATTTATATATGGAGTTTGCACAACCTAAAACTTCCATATTAACCTGCACTCTTAAAGAGGAGGATCCTCTGGCAATCTCTTCGGTTACAATCATGGCAGCAAGCCACCCTTCATCCATTTCTGATCCGCCATACTCTTCAGGAATAACTGTGCTGAAAAACCCCATTTCACCCATGGGTTTTAGAACCTCTTCATGGGGCAGATAGTGGTCAGCATCCCATTGGTCTGCATTGGGTATAATCTCTTTTTTTACAAATTTTCTAACTTCTTTCTGGAGCATTGAAAGCTCTGTTGACAACTTAAATTCCATTTTTCCTCCTTAATTGTTTAATCCACCAATGGTGTAACCCATGTTTTTAGAAAAAGAGTCAGCAACATTGGTTAAAATATTTATACATTCATCTAAATACTCATTTTGTGAAAACCTGATCTCAGGAATGGCAAGGCTTAAACTTGCAACCACACATCCCTGATTATCAAATACAGGTGCGCTTAAAGAACCTAGTCCTGGTGTTCTCTCACCTAGACTCTTTGCAAACCCCTGATTTTTTATTTTTACAAGCTCCTTTTTTAAATCTTTGGTATTATTAATTGTATTATCTGTAAGGGGCTCTATCTCTGTTGTTTCAATATAGTTCTCTATCTCTTCCGTTGACAAAAAAGCTAAAAGACATTTTGCCGAAGCTCCGGCATAAAGTGGTGATCTATGTCCCATGGGCATGCCAGCCTTTAAGGTTTGCGGGGATTCAATGGTGTCAATGCACAGGCGATGTTTCTCTTCAACAATATTAATATGGGAAGTCTCCTTTGTTCTTGTTGCCAACTCTTCCATAAATTGCCTTGCAATACTTGTCAGACTGTTTGACCTGTGAAGAGCCTGGATAAAGCTGTAAAATATATTACCAATATAATATTGGCGTGTCACAGAGTCCTGCCGGACAAAATCATGGTCTTTTAAAGTTTTTAAAATTCTCTGTACAGTTGCAGGGCTGAAGCCAAGTTCGTAGCTGAGCTCTCGAATACCATGAGTTGCACCGCTTTTCTGAAATTTGAGTAATACTTTTATTGCTTTTTCAATGGAGTTTAAGCTGTTTTTTTTATTCATGTTCTATGGTCCTCACTCAAGTATTAACTTTTCAGGATCAATTTTTTCACGTAAAGCCTCAAGCTCAGTTGCTAAAGGAGGCTCTATCTGCTCTGCCCTTGAAATATCAATATCAAACTCAATACTATCCTTTATTTGTACTGGGTTAACTCCAGGATAAAAAAAAGATAAATACATCTCTTTTGTGTCCTTATCAAACCCCATGATCCCTTTATCTGTCACAACAGAAGTTGGTCCATCTGCAAAAAGCTCTGGTCTCATCTGCCCTTCAGTGGGATCAAGCCATCCCGGACTTGTAACATAATCAATTTTTTCCACAAACTTTCTCTTTTCAAGCTTCATGAATATAATTGTTCTTCCAACAAAGGATGCCACATCACATGCACCTCCACTGCCCGGGAATCGAACATCGGGCTTTTTATAATCCCCAATGCAAGTGGAATTTAAGTTACCATATTTGTCTATCTGGGCTGCACCGATTATCCCGATAATATTTTTCCCTGTATTTCGATTCTGCATAAAACCAAAGGTTTCAGCAAGGGAACAATATGAAGAGGAATTATACATAACCCTTGGGTCAGAAACAGCCAGGGGAAGCTCTTCAAGTACAGAGTCAATAGCTCCAGTTTCAAAAAAAATTATGCTTTGGGGAGCATTCATATGTTTGGCAGCCATGGCAGCAAGGATTGAAATACCTGTGCCACAGAAAACAATATCAAAGTTATTGATTTTCCTTGCTGCTGCAATCACCATCATCTCTTTAAATGTATAATCCATTGAATCTGCCCTGTTACTTTCTCTTCATTTTAATGGAGTACCCGGTTTTTGCATCTGCTTTAATATCATGGTCTCTTTTGCTGCCAAGGGTCTTTTCAAGAAAACCTTCATGATCTCTGGTTGCAAAGATATAATCATCTAAATATTGGGCAAATTTATCTTTATCTAAAGCTCTTTTTTTATATTGTTCAAAAAAAACCGGGTCGTAGTCATAATAGTTGAAACATGCTGTGGGGTATGCTCCCATGGGAACATGGACTACTGCATCAACACAAAAAGATGGAATCTGATTTAATTGAGGATTTCTTTTTAACTCATCTTTTTCAACAATCTCTTCACATGTAACAATCACATGCTTTGAAGCCTTTGCCTGTTCAACATCTGCAAACGTAAGCCCTTCTATCCTTGTACACCCCTCTATATCGGCTTTTTGTGCATGTAATATTGTTATATCCGGGCTAATGGCAGGCACTAGAACAACCTGATCTCTAGCGTGATCTTTTGAAAAAGGATTATTAATCACAACAACTTTTGCTTTTGCAATTCTTGAGTTATGCTCCCTTAATTGAAGATCAAAACCCCATTTTTTAATAATATCTGTGCCCAGAGATGAATATGTTGGAATAAAAGGAATCCCCATGGAACCTGCAAGGAATCTCAGTGCCATCTGGAAATTTGAGTAATCTTCAACCTCTAGAAAACCTTGTTCAGCCATTCTTTTAAAACAAAAACAGGTTGAAGCAAATCTTCCATTCCCACTGTATGCAATCTCAATTCTCTTGACTAAACCTGCTCCGACCAATTCATCTACACCTTGCCCATTTGAGTGGGCATACAGGTGAAAATCTTTTGTCTTCTGCCGGATAATTTCATGGACACAAGCCATGGGGTTACGGTTTATTGTAAAGCCACCAATGGAAATATGGTCTCCGTCATTTATATATTCTTTTACAGCTTGATTAAGTTTCTCTATTTTATTTTTACCAATATTCATATTTTCCATTATAACTGTTTTACATATTAAAACAATGTTTCATAATATGATCTATCATAAACAAAAATTTTATTATCTTGTCAAGGAAAAAATAACTTGACATATTATATCAAGTATTACATTTTAACTATATTGAACAATGTTTCATATAGCAAAACAGTTAAAAAGTAAAATAATTAAATTAACAACTATTTTTAAGGAGAAATTATAATGAGCGAAGATGTATTAGCACCCATGGCAGGTAAAATTATTAAAATAAATGTTGAAGTGGGGTCAGAGATTGAAGAGGATGAAGAGATTATCATCATTGAAGCCATGAAAATGGAGACACCAATTTTTGCACCGTGTGATGGCAAAATTACAAAAATCATGAAAAAAGAGGGTGATGAAATAGAGGAAGATGATCCCTTGGCTACTATTGAATAAAGCATTAATCAACCACTTTTTTTTATCATTATAACAATATTAAGGTCAGGAGCATTTAGATCATGAGACCATATTTTGAAAAAATGGATCCCTTTGGAAAAGAGCTGAAAAAAGGGGAAATCAAACGAACTGAAAAAAGCATCCAAGAGATCACCGATGCTGAAGAAGAGATCAATAAAGCTGTTGAAAAGATCAAACATGTTGGACTTCCCACAGAAAAAATAAATTCCCGGGGTCAGATGACCATCTGGCAACGTCTTGATTATCTGGTTGATAAAGGTACATGGTGTCCTTTACATTCGCTATATAATCCTCTGGACAATGAAGAGGGAACAACCAATGTGGTTGATGGAATTGGTAAAATCTCTGGAAAATGGGCAGTAATAATCGGCTTTGATAATAAATTAATGGCAGGTGCCTGGATGCCGGGTCAATCAGAAAATATATTAAGAATTACAGACCTTTCAAAACGGTTAAATCTTCCTCTGGTATGGATTGTAAACTGCAGCGGAGCAAAGCTTCCGGAGCAGGAAAAATTCTATGCCAACAGAAGAGGTGCTGGCACACCTTTTTTCCGACATGCAGAACTTGAACAGATAGGTATTCCAATTTTAGCAGGGATTTATGGTACAAACCCTGCTGGTGGCGGATACCAGAGTATCAGCCCCACAATATTGTTTGCCCACAAAAATTGTAATATTGCAGTTGGCGGAGCAGGCATTGTAAGTGGAATGGCTCCCCAGGGTGGTTTTAATATAGACATGGCAGAAGCCCTTATTGAAAAGGCTAAAACCCATAAAGCAAAACCTCCGGGAAGTGTTAAAACACATTATGACGAAACTGGTTTTTTCAGATATGTTTATGAAGAAGAGAAAGAGGTTCTTGATGGGTTAAAAGATTATATGAAAGATGTTCCATCTTATAATCCAAAATTTTTCAGAGTTGCAGAGCCAAAGGCTCCAGCTTATCCTGAAGATGATATAATGAGACTTTTACCCATTGAACCCAAGAGAATTTATGATTTTGATCAAATCCTTTCAAGACTTGTGGATGGTGGCGAACATAGTGAATTTAGACCAGACTATGGTCCTGAAGTTTATACAGGAATATGTAAAATCGATGGTTACCTTGTTGCATGCATAGGAAACAGACAGGGATACCTTGGCAAGGGATACCCGGAATATGCAGATTACCCTGGCATTGGTGGCAAATTATACAGACAGGGTCTGATCAAAATGAACGAGTTTATAACTCTTTGCGGCAGAGACAGACTTCCAATAATGTGGTTCCAGGATACATCGGGAATTGATGTTGGTGATATTGCTGAAAAAGCAGAACTTTTAGGTCTTGGACAATCTCAGATTTATTCAATTCAGCAGACTGATGTTCCAATGATGCTTGTTGTACTGAGAAAAGGGTCAGCAGCTGCACATTATGTTATGGGCGGACCTACAGCAAACAGACACAATGCCTTTACCCTTGGAACTATTGCAACAGAGATATATGTTATGCATGGCGAGACAGCAGCTGTTGCAAGTTATGCAAGACGACTGGTCAAGGAAAAAGATGCAGGAAATCCCCTTGAGCCTGTTATTGATAATATGAATGCCCTTGCAGAGAAGTACCACAGAACATCGCGACCTCTTTTCTGTGCAAAGAACGGACTTGTGGATGAGATTGTAAACTTAAAAGATTTAAGAAAATATATGGTGGCATTTACAGGTGGAGCATACCAAAACCCTAAATCAATATGCCCCCATCATCAAATGATCCTGCCAAGAATTATTAAAGGATAAAACCAGATATAAATCAGGAGATTAAATATCATGGCAAAATTTATAAAAGTAAAAATAGAAAAACAGGTCGCAAGGATAACACTTGACAGACCAAAACATAATGTCCTTGACATTGAAATGATGAAGGAACTAAATGGTGAGCTTGAAAATATTGCAGCTGACAATGATCTTAAATGTGTTGTAATCACAGGAGAGGGTAAAAGTTTTTGTGCCGGCGTGGAAGTTTCTGACCACACACCTGAAAACGTTGATGAGATGGTTTTTGTGTTTAATAGAATATTTGAACTTATTAACCTTATTGATATTCCTGTTATTGCAGCGGTTAATGGTGCATGCCTTGGAGGCGGATTAGAACTTGCCATTGCAGCAGATATTGTAATTGCATCAAAAAAAGCAATATTAGGACAGCCCGAAGTCAAACTTGGATTTTTTCCACCCTATGCAGCCATTAGGTTACCCGAACTTGTGGGTACTGCAAAAGCAATTGAGATATGCACAACTGGTAAAAATTACTCTGCAGATGAGGCTCTATCCCTTGGATTTGTCACAAAAACAGCTGCAGTTGAGGAATTTGAAGAGACAGTTAATGCTTATGTAAAAGAGATAAGCCATGCAAGTCCCTTAATTCTCAGATTGAATAAAAGGGCAGTTAAGAGGCACATTGGGACAAATTTTCACCAGGCAGTACAGCTTGCCAGTGATTATTTTCTCAATACCATGATGAAAACAGAAGATACTCTTGAGGGTATTAAAAGTTTTGAAGAAAAAAGACGACCTGACTGGAGAAACAAGTAAGTTAAAACGTGATAATTGATGCCCATGTCCATGATTTCTCTTTAAAAGTTATTGCAAATGTAACAAAAAAAAAGAGCATGGCAGAACTTCTTTGTCTTGAGACAAAGCAGGCAAAAGAGCGGTTAGGTATTACAAAGCTTATTCAGAGAATGAAACTTTGTAATATTGATTCCGCTCTTTTACTTCCTGTTGCATCTGCTGCAATGGTTGAAAAGATAAATTCAAGTTTTATGGAGAAGGCAACTCAAAACAGGCAATTATTTACAGCTGGTACTCTCCATCCTGAGCTGAAAAATATAGAAAAAGAGTTAAAAAGACTTTCAAAAAACAAAATAAAAGCCATCAAACTCTGCAGCTTTTCCCAAAGTTTCAGCCTTGGTTCAAAAGAGGCATTTAACCTTTTTAACCAAATAGAAAAATTCAATCAAAATAATAATTACTCATTTTTTATAATCCTTGATACTTTTACACTCTCACATAAATATTTTAATACACACCCTGGGAACACAACCACCCCTGTACTTATTGAAAAAATTGTTAAAAAATTCCCAAAAATAAATTTTGTAGCGGCTCACATGGCAGGGCTGAAAGCTGATTTTCTAAACATAAAAAAACATATTGTAAAATATGACAACCTCTACTTAGACACATCCAATGCAACCCATACATTATCCCAGGATGAATTTGTGGAACTGCTCCTGATACATGGACCTGAAAAAATCATATTTGGAACTGACTGGCCCTGGTTTGATTTCAAAAAAGAGATTGAAATCATTGAGCATCTGTCAGATAGAGCAGGATTTTCCAGAACTCAAAAAGAGATGATTTTCGGGCAGAATATACATAATCTTCTCTAACCTGGAGTTAATAAAAAAGCTGAATCAGTACCCTAGAGATAGAGACAAAACATCACACATTTGTTGTGAAGCCCTATTTTTTTTAATAAAAAAAAGCTTTGCTTGACAATGCTCAGTATAAAAGATTAATATTTACAAATCTTATTTTGTTAATGGTTATGCAGTTTAACTAGTAGAGCATATTACCTTGTAACAAAAAAATACTTTTATGGAGGAAAAAAATGAAAAGAGTTGTTTTTATGTTGGTGGTATTATTATCTATGCTGTTAATTTTTTCTTGTGATAAAATACCAAGCAGCAAATCAGAAACTATTTCAAAATTAAAACAAGAATTAGCAGAGTGCCAGGCTGAAAACCAGCAGTTAAAAGGCAAAAAACCCGTAAAAGAGTTAAAAACCGTAAAAGTTGGATTACTTATGGCTTTTACAGGACCTATTGAGTCTTTAGTCCCTGGAATGGCAAAAGCTGCTGAACTTGCTATTAAAGAGGCATCAGATTCAGGAATATTTCTTGGCGGAACTAAAATCGCAGCGGTTCGCGCTGATTCAACGTGTATTAATGCTACTGAAGCAATCTCAGCAGCCAAATGGCTGGTTAATTCAGAAAATGTAATAGGGATAGTAGGCGCAAGCTGTTCCGGAGCAACTGCAGCCGTTGTAAATAGTGTATCTGTACCCTATGAAACAACAACTATCTCACCATCTGCCACTTCACCTGCATTAACAAATATCAAAGATAATGGTTTCTTCTTCAGATCAGTTCCTTCAGATGCAAGGCAAGGTGAAGTTCTTGCTAATATAGTTATAAACAGAGGGATTAAAAAGGTTGCTGTAACCTATGTCAATAGTGACTATGGCAAAGGTTTATCTGATTCATTTACAACTAATTATGCATTGTTGGGCGGTCAAATTTCTGTGACTGTTCCCCACGAAGATGGTAAATCTGATTATACTGAGGTTGTAGCTCTATTATCTAACTCCAAAGTAAAAGATCTGGTCGTCTTCGGCTACCTTGACCAGGGTGGCAAGGGTATTATCAAAGCAGCGCTTAAAACAGGAGTATTTGACCATTTTATCCTTGCTGATGGTATGATTGGGGATCCTTTAACTGATGATTTTGGCAAAGCTATAAATGGCTCTTTTGGCACAATTCCAGGCGAAGAAACTATCTCAAGCGACAAGTGGATAAAACTTGCTAAAACAGCCGGAATACCACTTAACGGCCCATTCAGGGATGGAGCATATGATGCTGCAGCCTTAATTATTCTAGCGGCCCAGGCTGGCAAATCAGTAGATAAAGCCAGTATAAAAAAACATATGATGAGTGTTGCCAACGCCCCGGGAGAAAAAATCTATGCGGGCGAGTTGAAAAAAGCTCTTAAAATCTTGGCAAATGGCGGAGAACTTGATTATGTTGGTGCTAAAAATATAGAATTCATGAAATCCGGTGAAATTTTTGGTTCCTACAGAGAGTTAGAAGTTGTAAATGCAAAATTTGAAACTATCGCCACTCATTAAATACCTGCACAACCATCATGGTAATACCTGCTGTACATCAGGTATTACCATGATGACCACTCTTTTAACTCTTTTGACAATCACGATAATATATTGAAAAACTCATTTTATATCTACCCATCCTAGCCCCATATCCATTAAGATAAATCTCTTTACATTATTACAAAAAAAAGTATAATATATATTTTGTTAAAGGTATTTGGGTTACTATCTATTTAAAGGTATCATTATGAAACAGAAAGATTTAGATTTTTTTAAGCAGCATTTAACTGAACGATTGGATGAACTGCTCTCCCATGCTGATAGCACAGTTACAGTAATGACTCAATCAAAAGACAGGTTTGCTGATCCCACTGATCGAGCTTCCCATGAAGCTGGAAGAAACTTTGAACTAAGGATACGTGATAGGGAACATAAACTTATTAAAAAAATTAAAAAAGCTCTGGATCGGATTGAAAATAAAACTTTTGGAATTTGTGATACTTGTGAGGAAGAAATCTCTATTAAAAGGCTTAAGGCAAGGCCGGTAACTGCTCAGTGCATAGATTGCAAGAAAAAAGAAGAAAATTTAGAAAAAGCTCTGGGAATTTAGCAAGGGGAAGATTATGATTGACTTACATATTCATTCAACAGCTTCAGACGGATCATTTTCACCAAGTGAAATCTTAAATCTCTCTTTAGATGCTGGGATACAGGCAATTGCTCTTACAGACCATGATTCCATTGATGGTGTAAGGGAAGTTATGAAAATTGGTGTGCCATGGCCCCTGGAGTTTGTCTCTGGAGTTGAAATAAGTTGTGAACCGCCAAAAGATTTTCCAAACAACAGCAGCCTGCATATCCTAGGTTATGGATTTGATCTTGGGAACAGTGAGTTAAACTCAATTTTAGACAAACTTCAAAAAGCAAGATCTGACAGAAATCCATTAATAATTCAAAAACTCAATGATATTGGTTTTGATATATCAATGGAAGAGGTTGACGAAATATCAGGAGAAGGTCAGACAGGACGGCCGCATATTGCCCAGGTTTTGCTTGAAAGAAATTTTGTTGCTTCATTTGACGAAGCTTTTGATAAATATCTTGGCAAAGGCAAAAAAGCATATATTGATAAATATAGAGTAACATGTAAAGAGGCAATTGAAGCAATAAATAATGCAGGCGGGGTCAGCATACTTGCCCACCCCGGAATACTCAAAACCAATAAAGGCTTTTCAGTTGAAAAGCTTGTAAAAGAGTTGAAAAAATTTGGTCTTAACGGTATTGAAGCCTATTATACTTCCCATACACATGAACAGACAACTTTTTTCCTTGATCTTGCTGAAAAACAAGAATTGATCATAACCGGCGGTTCTGACTTCCATGGCTCTTTAAATAAAGGAATAAATATCGGTTCTGGTCGTGGAGAACTTGTTGTGTTCGATGAAATCTACACTAATCTCATAAATACAATTGAAACACTGCAAAGTAAAAATAACTCCATTGAAATACTTGAAAAAAATATTAACTACAAATTCAATAAACAGTCCCTGCTCATAAATGCACTTCGACATCGCTCCTATGTTAATGAGAGTTCCGGGAAAAAATTAACTGACAATGAGCGGCTTGAGTTCCTTGGCGATGCAGTGATTGAACTTTGCATAAGTCACTTGTTAATGGAGCATGCTCCGAAAAAAAACGAAGGAGAACTCTCAAAATTACGGGCAAGTCTTGTGAGTGAGCCTGCCCTTGCCGGCATGGCAAGAAAAATCCAATTGGGTAAGTTTATTCTTCTTGGTAAAGGCGAACGTCTGTCCAATGGCAGGGAAAAAGATTCAATTCTTTCAGATACTTTTGAAGCACTTATAGCTGCCATTTACCTTGATTCTGATTTTAATAACACATATACCCATATCAACCAATTGTTTTCTGAACAGATAAAAATTATCGCAAAAAAAGCAGCTGAAATTGACCACAAAAGTAAACTTCAGGAGCTTGTTCAAAAAACCGAAGACACAGCACCTGTATACGAAGTTATTAATGAAACCGGACCTGATCATGACAAAACATTTGAGGTCTCAATTGGGACCCTCAGTATTGATGCAAAAGGCACAGGAAAAACAATTAAAGCAGCCGAGCAAAATGCTGCGGCTAATGCCCTAAAACAGATCAAGGAGAGTAAGTAATACTTTCCATAGCCAACCTCCAAAAAAATTGACCTGTAAATTTATTTCCATTTAATGCAGCCTTCCACAAAACCTCTGATTATACCTGTCTTTATTCCCCATTCCGGGTGCCCACACACGTGCGCATTCTGCAACCAATCAATCATTACCAATGAAAAACATATATTTCCCGATGAAAAAAAAATAAAAAAAATTACAGATGAATATTTGAAATTTAAAGGCAAAAGAGAGTCAGTTCAACTTGCATTTTTTGGTGGCAATTTTCTTGGACTTGAAAAACCATATATCCTTAAACTGCTCAGCATCGCTTTAAAACTAAAACAAAAGAGTAAAATTGATTCCATTAGATTCTCCACCAGACCTGACACCATTTCAACGGCAAGCCTTGATCTAATAAAAGATTTTCCTGTTTCTACCATAGAACTTGGAGTTCAGTCTATGAATGACAAGATACTTGCTTTTTCAAACCGTGGTCACACATCTCAATGTACAATTGAAGCAGCCTTGCTTTTAAGAAAATATCAATATAAGATTGGAATGCAGATGATGGTGGGACTTCCAGGAGAAGACAATTCATTAACACTGAAAAGTGCAAAAAAAATAGTTAGGCTGAAACCAGATTTTATCCGAATATATCCTTTGATAGTCCTTAGTGGCAGCCTTCTAGCACAATGGTACAAATCAGGTAGATATAGACCTCTTAATCTTGATGAGTGTGTTGATCTTGTTAAAGATATTTATCTTCTTTTTACTGATCAAAATATTCCTGTTATCAGAATGGGTCTTCAATCATCTGAAATGCTTCAAGATGATTCTTCCATGATAGCAGGTCCATGGCATCCTGCTTTTGGACATCTTGTATTATCTGAAATATTTTTTGAGAAAGCAAAACTTGAAATTGAGAAAAAATTTAAAAACCAACCTGACAATAATATTGTTACTCTGGGAGTGAATCCTTTCTCAGAGTCAAGGCTTCGTGGAAATAAAAATTATAATATGATAAGGCTCAAACAGATTTTTCCTGGATTGAATTTTAAGATTGATACTAATATTTCATACAGTAAAGGACATGTTGATATTAAATTTTCCAACCCTTAAACTGATGTGTGTTTCCATTGAAATTAAGATAAAAAACACAGTTTTTTCATATTTGTTGTGATTGCGAATAAACTTTGATTTTTTTTTATTGACAGAAGAGAAATATCACCCATATAATAGGCACAATTATAAAAGCTATAAATATCTTAATGGTTATAAATAATGATGTGTGGTAATAATAGGGATAAGTTATGACCTCTGAAACAATTAGTAAAAAATCCAGGGTTGTTCTGGTTCGTGGAATGGGTGAAAAAATATCAGGGAAAAACCCTGTTTTACTTTTTTCCACCACCCAGATAGAAGAAATTTTGACCACTGTTACCATATCTGAAATTCCCTTTGCTCCTGATTATCTTCTTGGATTTTGTTTGTGGCGCAAGCAGGTAATACCAGTAGTTGATACGCGTATACGATATAATCTTGAAACTTCCCTGGAACAGAAAACATCGAGTAGTGAACGCTATATGGTTGTTCAAACTGTAAGTAAAGTTAACAAAAACCAAAAATTAATACAAGGTGTACTGAAACTTTCAAATCAAATCGTATCAACTGAAATTCCTGGCTCTTGTTCCCCTGCTGATACAAATTCTTCTAATATTGACAAATCTCTTATCAAAGGAATTTTTGAATTTCAGGATGATTTAATGATCATTCCTGATTTGGCATCTATTTTTAGTTCAATATAATTTTTTATATATAAAGGTGAGAAAATGACACAAGAACAAAAGAACAAAAGAGAAAAAAAAGAGAAAAAATCCATTAGTTTCCCTGCCCTGGGACAAAGTATCAGGGGTAAACTTATGGTATGGCTTTTACTTATATCTCTTGTTCCTCTGACTATTGTTGGTGTTATCAACTATATAACAGCGTCAGGAATATTGCATAAAAGACTATTGAAAAGTCTAAAAGCTGCTGTCTGGTTTCAGCAGGAATCACTGCAGAATTATTTTAATGAGCGATCTAAAAATATTGATAAAATCACAGAAGATGTTTATCAACTGCAATATAATGCCTATGCAAAGATGAATACAATAAAATTGATGCAAAAGACGCTTATTGAAAACTACTTTAAAGACTCAATGGTCTTAACAAAAGTCTTTGTCACAAGCCCCCAGCAAAGAGAAATTGTAAAAGCATTTAAAGAATCTCCTTCAGGATCCCGCAGAAAGTTTCATCCTTTTTTATCAAAATTTATTAAGATTCGTGGTTTTGACTCAATGATGCTCATTGATCCAAATGGCAAAGTACTCTATACAAGTGATAATTTTGTCAAAACAGGCACCTCTTTAAAAAAATATCAAAAAACACCTGAATATGCTGCTTACAAAAAAGGTAAGAAAAACCATGGCTTTTTTGATTTTGAACTTTCATCCTTAAGGAACGGCGAACCTGCTGCCTATTTTTATAACCCTGTTAAAGAAGGGAACACTCTTGTTGGTATTGCCCTGTTTCGCATGGCTAACACCATCCTTGATTCAATAGTGAAAAATACAACCAGTCTTGGAAAATTAGGTGAGAGTTATCTGGTTGGCAAGGATAAATTATTTCGTTCAAACTCCAAAAAATTTGATGAACTTACTATTTCAAATCCTGCGTTTTCAGTAGACAGTGACTTGATTACAAAAGCTCTTGGGGGGAAACAAGGCAACCTTTCTTCTCTTAACTACTTAGGTGAGCTGGTTCTCTCTTCTTATTCACCGATAAACATAGCCGGTAACAAATATGCGCTCATGGTTGAAATGGACCAGGCTGAGGTTGCATCACCAAAGATTGCCATAGAGGAGACAAGCTACCTGGAACATGCAGCTGCCACTTATGGATTTCCTGATCTTTATCTCATTGGAACTGATGGATATGTTTTTTATTCGGTCAAACAATTATCAGATTTCCATACTAATATCTTAACCGGTCCTTATAAAAAATCCGGTCTTGCAGATGTTGTTTTCAAGGCACTTGAAACTAAAGAGACGGCTGTAAGTGACTATAGTCCATACAAGCCAGCAGATAATAAACCCACTGCATTTATGGCAAAACCTGCATTTCACTATGGTATAGAATTTATTGTTGCATTCCAGATACCATCAACTCATCTGGATAAAATTGTTGGGCTTAGAACAGCAAAGGGACATAAAATCAGCTCTGCCCAAAGTTTTCTCATTGGAAAAGACAGACTATGGAGAACCGAATCTGAATTTGCTAAAAAGTACAATGTTAAATTCACAAGATTAAACCCGGCAGCCACCATGAACACTCCCATAATCGCAGAGGCTCTCATGGGAAAGAGCGGTGCTAAAAAGACTGTAAATAATGTAGGAGAAAATGTATTAACTGCATGGACCCCATTTAAATTTAAGGATATCAACTGGGCACTTGTAAGGGAGGTTGATTTAAAAGAGGTTGACAAGCCCATTGCAAACCTTATGAGATCGACCATTTTGCTCCTTGGTATATCATTAATAGCTGTATTTTTTGTAAGTTTGCTCGTTTCCAAGGGTATTACCGGACCAGTTGATAAAATCATGGGAGTAATTAAAAAAGTTGAAAAAGGTGATTATGAAGCAAGAGCAGCAGTGACAAGTAAGGATGAACTTGGTGTCATGGCAGCATCCTTTAATAATATGATCACCACAACCCAAACCCTTATGAAGACTCGCCAGGAAGAGCATGACAGCCTCCAGGAATCAATCATGACACTTCTTGGTGAAATTTCAGATCTTGCTGATGGTGATTTAAGTGTACGTACAACTGTAAGTGAAGATGCAACAGGAACCATAGCTGACTCCCTTAACATGATGCTGGAAGAATTAAGTACTGCTTTTGGTAAAATCAAACAATCCTCGGAAAATGTTTTCTCAACTGCCAATTACTTAAGTGTATCCACGGGTGAACTTGCCCAGCACAGTATTAATCAATCAGATTTGATTGGTAATGCTGTAAAAGAGATTAACCAGCTGACCATAGCCATTGAAGATGCCTCTATAAAAGCTGAAAAATCAGCTGACACTTCAAAGCTTTCAAGTCAGGTTGCAGAGGAGGGAGCCAGGGTTGTTGAGAATACCAGTCATGCCATGGAAACCATTCGTGAGAATGTTCAGGATACAGCCAGGGCAATTAAGCGCCTCGGTGAAAGTTCCCAGGAGATCAGTGACTTTGCAAAGACAATTAATGAAATATCTGACAGGACATCAATCCTGGCTTTGAATGCCTCAATCCAGGCAGCATCTGCCGGAGAAGAAGGGCGTGGTTTTGCTGTTGTTGCAGAAGAGATTCAACGTCTTGCTGAACAGGCTGCCAACTCAACCAGACAGATTGAGACATTAATTAAAAATATTCTGGAAGAGATCACTGCAGCAGGTACAAGTATGGATGCAAGTATTCAAGAAGTTGTGCGAGGTACTTCTCTATCACAGCAAGCTCTTTCCAGACTTCAGGAGATCACCGGAAGCTCAGATGATGTGGCAAAATTGATTGCAGGTCTTGCTGCAACCTCTAAAGAGCAGGCTGACACTACAGCACAACTTGCAAAACAGATGAGTGAAATTGGTATTATTAGTTCAGATACTGCTGAGGAGACAGAAAAAGCTTCAACATCCATGAAAGAGATGGCATCAACTGCTGATGATATGTTAAAGTCTGTTGCAGAATTTAAACTTGAAGCTGATGAAGTTATAGAAGAAATCATTGAATCCAATGATGCACAGGCAATTGAAACTGAAAAACCCGAATTATTGAGTGAATTCGACTTGATTGATGAATCTGATGA
>CAZMEX010000002.1:25623-31413 GCA_964565415.1 uncultured Desulfobacterales bacterium
GATGAATCTGATGAATTTGACGAAGTTGATGAATTTGACGAAGCTGATGAATTTGATGAAGTTGAAGAATTTGATGAAGTTGAAGAGTTGGATGAATTTGATGAATTTGATGGGCTGGATGAATTTGATGAAACTGACAAATCATAACAAACTATTCAAGACAGAGAGGTGATCACACAAAATATGAAAAGAACTCTTATTGTTATAATAGTACTATTTTTCTCTCAGACCGGATGGAGTGAGACTATCAAAATCGGGCTGAATTACCCCCAGACAGGTCCATTGTCAATTCTTGGACTTGCCCAATATAACGCTGCATTATTAGCCATGGAAGAGATTAACAATCAAGGAGGGATCCTCAATAAAAAAATTCAATTGATTACTAGAAACACACAATCTAAACCTGCTATTTCTAAAAAAAATGTTCTTGAATTGATTGATCAGGAAAAGTGTGAGATGATTTTTGGTGGTGCTTCAAGTGCTGTTGCTATTGCAGGAGGTAAAGCTGCCAACTCAAGGGGGAAATTATATTTTGGAACAATGACTGCTTCCAATGCCACCACAGGTATTGATGGGCATAAATTTATATTTAGAGAAAGCTATAATGCCTGGATGGCTGCCAAGGGTATTGCCAACTACTTAATGAACGAAAAATTATCCAGCAAAAAATTTTTCTTTATCACTGCTGATTACACTTGGGGCCGTACCATGGAAAAATCCATCCGTACATTCAGCATGACCACCAACAAAAAGAGACATCGTAGATTTTATACTCCTTTTCCAGGAGCCACCTATAATGATTTTTCCAATGCTCTCTCCATGGCAAAAGCTGTTAAACCTCAAGTTCTTGTGTTGGTATTATTTGGCAATGACCTGGTACGCACCCTTACCATGATTGAGGAGATGGGACTTAAGAAAAAATTTAAATCCATTTTAGCAATTACTCTTGATTTAAGCATAGCTAACAGCGCAGGACCGAAAGTCATGGAAGGAATTATTGGTACTCTCTTCTGGAACTGGCAAGTTCCTTTTAAATATAATTACCCAAGAGGGAAAGAGTTTGTAAAAAAATATGGTGAGAGATATCATTCATACCCCTCCTCTTCAGCAGGCACTGCCTATACCATTTTATACCAATACAAAGATGCTGTTGAACGTGCAGGAACCCTGGATACCAGAGCTGTTATTAAGGCACTTGAAGGTCATAAATATATCTCACTAAAAGATGAACAACAATGGCGTACCTTTGATCATCAATCAATACAAACTGTATACACGGTTAAATGTAAACCTGCCGAAGATGTTTTAAAGGACAAATTCAAACAAGATTATTTTTCAATTGTAGACACATTGCAAGGAAATAAAGCAGTTCGAAGTAAAAAATTTTGGCAGCAGATTCGCAAGGAAGCAGGTAAGCCATTGACCCTTCAGTATGAGATATAGGAAATTGAAAGCTCATAAAAAGAGTTGAATTGCTTATTGACATGATTTTATGCCCTGAAGATAAAACTTATTGTTCAGGTAAACATTGATTGCAATAAGGAGGTACACATGAAACACCTTAAAATAATTCTTGTTCCATTATTATTCCTATCTCTTTTTTCCCAGATAGGATGGGCAGAAGTCATTAAAATCGGGCTGAATTACCCCCAGACAGGACCCTATTCAGTTCAAGGACAAGCCCAGCAGAATGCAGCAATTTTAGCTATTGAAGAGATTAACAATAAGGGAGGAATCCTTGGCAGACAAATTGAGTTAATCACCAGAGACACGCAATCAAAACCTGATATTTCCACAAAAAATGTCCTTGAATTGATTGATAAGGAAAGATGTGAGATGATCTTTGGTGGCTCTTCAAGCGCTGTTGCCATTGCCGGAGGTAAAGCTGCTAAATCCAGAGGAAAACTATATTTTGGAACATTGACCTACTCCAATACAACAACAGGTACTGAAGGGAATAAATATTTATTTCGGGAATGTTATAATGCCTGGATGGGTGCTAAAGGTCTTGCCACGTATCTAATGAATCAAAAATTGACCAGTAAAAAATTTTTTTTTATTACTGCTGACTACTCCTGGGGAAGAACCACGGAAAAATCCATCCGCACTTTTAGCATGACCAACAATGACAAGAGGCATAAAAGATTTTATGTTCCATTTCCCGGTGCCACTTATAAAAATTTTGCCAATGCATTGTCCATGGCAAAAGCAATAAAACCCCAGGTATTGGTACTGGTTTTGTTTGGAAAGGATATGGCACGTGCTCTTACCATGCTTGAGGAGATGGGATTAAAGAAAAATTTTCAAGCCATTATGGTCCCTAATCTTACCTTAGGTATGGCAACAAGCGCTGGACCAAAGGTTATGGAAGGGGTCATCGGCACTGTCCCCTGGAGTTGGAATGTTCCTTTTAAATATGATTATGAAAAAGGAAAGAAGTTTGTAAAAAAATTCAGTGAAAGATATCACTCATATCCCTCCTCCTCTGCTGGTTCTGCCTATACAATTCTATATCAGTATAAAGAAGCAGTTCAACGTGCCGGAACATTTGATACCAAACCTGTTATTAAAGCACTTGAAAACCATAAATATACATCTTTAAAGGATGAACAGCAATGGCGTGCCTTTGATCACCAATCTGTGCAAACTGTTTATACAGTTAAATGCAGATCAGCAGAAGATGTATTAAAAGATAAATTCAAACAAAACTATTTTACAATCGTTGATACTTTACCTGGTACTGATGCTGTTCGCAGTAAAGAGCTATGGCAAAAAATTCGAACAGAAGCTGGCAAACCACCAGTACTTCAGTATTAGCAATATTTGAGATGATTAATAATGAAAATAAATAAAGCCAAATTTTTTAAATCAGTATTTAAGCGGTCTTCTAAAAATTCAACCAATTGTAAGTTAGATAAAGATACAATAAAACTGCTTAATGTTCTGGATGGTGAAAAATCAGTAAAAGAGATTTTACATGCCACAGGTTTTTCTGCTGGAAAAGTCGGTAAGATAATAGTGATCTTGTACAAACAAGGGCTTATAAATTTTGTACTGCAAAACATTCTGTTGCTCAACAATGCAGATTTTGACTATATTACATATACACTTACCAGGTACAGCGGTCCTGGTGCTTCCATCCATTTAAATAATGCTATGTCAAAACTTGGTTTTAATAAATTTGATTATCCTGTAAAATTAGTTCCTAATTTGATACATGGTCTCTCCTTAAAAATAAACAACTATGAGAACCGTGATGTATTTAAGAAATATTGCCACAGGTACCTTGCGTCCAAATATTCAATAAAAGAAGCTCTTGGTCCATTTGATGATTCCATAGTAAAAAAGATATTAGTTGTGGAAGACAGCCCAACCACAAGAAAAGTTATTAGAATGAACCTTGAAAATCATGGCTTTCTTGTAGTTGAGTCCGATGATGGTGTAGCAGCTTTGAGTAAACTCAATTTTGAAAGACCTGATCTTGTTATATTGGATGTTATGCTGCCCAAACTAGATGGTTACAGTATACTCTATATGATCAGGCACAACAGTGAATTAAAAGAGATACCTGTGATTATGTTAACCAGTAAAGACAGCTTGAAAGACAGAGTAAAAGGAAAATTTTCACCAGCAAATGTTTATCTGACAAAACCATTTGACCCGGATAAGCTGATCACTGAAGTGGAAAAGCATATAAATTAAAGATTGAATTAGTTTGAAGATTTTTTTATAATATTAACAAATATCTAGGAGATAAACAAAGAAATGACTAAAAAAATACTTGTTGTGGATGATAGTCCAACCGGATTAAAATCTGCATGCGCTGTTTTAAAACAATATGATATCATAACTGCAACTGACGGGAAACAAGCTTTGGAAAAAGCTCAGGCTGAAAAACCAGACCTTATTGTTCTCGATGTTATTATGCCGAACATGGATGGATTTCAAGCGTGTAGAAAAATAAAAAAATCACCTGCACTTAAAAACATCCCTGTGATTATGCTAACAAGCAAAGACCAGAAATCTGATAAATTCTGGGGTGAAAAACAAGGTGCAGATGTTTATTTAACCAAACCATGTGAAAATACCGTTCTGCTAAACGAGGTAGATCAAATGCTTGGCAAAGGGTAAGTTTAAAATGAAAAAAGCCAAAAAAAAGAAAGCCAGCAAAAAAAGTAATGCTGATCTTTTAGATAGCAATTCAGAATCAAATCTTGCCCAATTGATTGCTGATATTGATACAGACCTAAAAAATGCACATCACCACACACAGGATACTGCCCAGTTTGATGAAGCTAAGACTCAGGACAGAGTTGAGCTTGGACGACATATATGCGTTGAGCTTGGAGGTAGACAACTTGCTATCCCTTTAACTTCTGTCCTGGAAACAGGAAGAGACTTACCTGTACAACCACTTCCATTGCTCCCTGAATGGATAATCGGCATTGCAAATATCAGAGGGGAAATCGTTTCAATGGTTAACCTCAATCTTTTTTTTGATTTAAAAAACAGCTCATCTGACCAGAAACAGATGCAGAGTGAATCCAAACCCTATATTATTGTACATAACAAAAACCTGAAAATTGCTGTTACAGTTGATAAAATTCTAATAACTCGCTCGCTCTTTTCAATAAAAACTGAGAACTTAAAACAGATAGAAAAAAAGGATATGCTATCAAAACATTTTTCCGGTCATGCGTTTTATGAGGAAAAAAACACCAATGCCCAAAAAGAGGTGTTCCTTTTTGACCTGGACAAGCTACTTTCTTCAAATCACTTACATGACTTTTCTACAACATAACCTTACCATGCGTGTCAGTAAAGGAGGCACTTAATGACAAAACCACTTGATAAGAAAGTCTTGCTTGGTCTTATTAAAGAGGTCAAGAACTTTCTACCTGAGATGGAAAAGCTTCTAGTGCAGCTTTCAGTAAAAGGCAACAATAAAAAACAGATAATAACCAAACTGCATGATCTTACTACTACTATCATTGGTGCGACCTCCATCGTAAATCTGGATGAGCTTACTAACACTGCAACCATTGTGAATAATGCTTTAAGCGATATTATTGAAGACAAACTTGCCCTTAATCCAAAACTCATCAAGGTCATGACTGAAACCATCAAAAATATGAATAAGTATTGTCTGTCTCTTGAAACATCAAATAATGTGGATGATACACTCTATAAGCACACCTTGTCAGCATTTAGTAAATTCAAAAAACGTTCAAACAAAGACCTTAATGTCAAAAAATCCAATAAACAAAAAGAGAAGTCTGAGGAAACTTTCTTTAATGAAATGATGGAAGATGATGACTTTGATGACTTTTTTGAAGATCTTGATATAGAGATATTTGATGAAGATGACACATCATCTGATAATATTCTGGAAATTGATGATTCAGAAACAATTGAGATGGAAATAGTAGAAGCAGACCAACCTGAAACCTCTCAAGATGCAGTTTCAGAAAAATTTCCTACAGACGATGATTCAGACATATTGGATTTGGAAATTGATGATTCATTTATTGCTGCCATTGATCCAGAACTCTTAGAAATCTTTAATGAAGAGTCAATTGATCACCTTGAAAAAATTGCTCAACTGCTTAACTTACTTTCACCTTCCATTACCAAACAAACCAAGCTAAGCGATGAACACCGGGAAATGTTACATCATATCAGACGATCAGTGCATACATTAAAGGGTGCTGCAGCGGTTATTGGTATTAAAACAGTTGCAAGCTTTGGACATGATTTTGAAGACTTCCTTGACTGGCTGCATGATGAAGC
>CAZMEX010000002.1:31513-107066 GCA_964565415.1 uncultured Desulfobacterales bacterium
TTGACCCGGAAATTAAAATTGACAAAGAAATTAATAAAATTATTAGCATATTCAAAGCTATACTAACTGATCCATCCAATTCTATTCTTGAAGAAAAACAAAAACCTAAAAGTAAGGATAGAGTTGAAGATAAACCTGTTGCTGAACCTGTTGACCAAATTATAGAGCAACCAAAAGTCCAGCAGATTAAAGCTTCCAAAACACTCCATACTGATGACAACGACCTTAAAATACCGGATTTAAAAACTGATGATACTGATGGTATTAAAATGGCTGACTCAATGACTGCTAATATAGACCCTGAACTTTTGGAAATATTTAATGAAGAGTCAACAGATCATCTTGAGATGATCGCTAAACAGCTTAATCTGCTTTCACATTCTATCCTTGACCATACAACTATCAATGATGAATATCGAGAAATATTACATCACATCAGGCGATCAGTACATACATTAAAGGGCGCTGCAGCGGTTATTGGTATTAAAACAGTTGCAAGCTTTGGACATGATTTTGAAGACTTCCTTGACTGGCTGCATGATGAAGCGGATACACTGTCTCCTGACATTGTCGCAGCAATGCTGGATGGCACTGATATTTTGGAAAAACTTTCTGTTGATCCGGAAATTAACATTGACAATGAAATTGATAAAATTATTCAACTTTTCAAAGTTATACTGACTGATTCATCCCATGCTGTTCTTAAGGAAAAACAAAAAGCAAAACTTGAGAGTAAGGATAGAGCTGAAGATAAACCAGTTGGGAAGCCAATTGAGAAGCCAGTTGATAAACCAGTTGATGAATCAGTTGACCAAACCATGGAGCAGGCAAAAGTTCAGCAGGTTGAAGCTTCCAAAACACTCCATACTGATGGCAATGACCTTGAAATACCAGATCCAGCAACTGATGATACTGATGGCACTGATGGTACTGATGGTACTACTGATAGCATAAAAACAGATGATTCAATGGCAGCCCGTATTGACCCTGAACTGTTAGAAAGCTTTAATGAAGAGTCAACTGATCATCTTGAGAAAATCAATCAGCAGCTCAATCTGCTTTCACATTCTGTTCTTGATAATACAACTATTAATGATGAATATCGGGAAATATTACATCACATCAGACGATCAGTACACACATTAAAGGGCGCTGCAGCAGTAATTGGTATTAAATCCGTTGCAAGCTTTGGTCATGATTTTGAAGACTTCCTTGACTGGCTGCATGATGAAGCTGACATCTTGTCCCCTGACATTGTCGCAGCAATGCTGGATGGCACTGATATTTTGGAAAAACTTTCTGTTGACCCGAAAATTAACATTGACAATGATATCAGTAAAACTAATAGTACATTTAAAAATATCCTGACTGACTCATCCAATGCTGTTCTTGAAAAAGAGAAAAAAACAGAACCTGAAAGTATTAAAGGTATAGCAGACGAACTGGTCGACGACACAGCTGACAAGTCAGTTCATAAACCAGTTGATGAACCAGTTGATGAACCAGCCAAAAAAACAGTTGTTGAACCTGTCTATGAAGCTGTCAAAGAACAAGTTGATAAACCAATCAAAGAACCTGTTGATAAACCAGCAGATAAACCCTCGGTCAAGAAACCAATTGGTAAGCCAGTGGAAGAATTATTAGACACACTGATAGACAAGCCCATTGGTAAAGCAGTTGATAAATTGGCTGGTGTAGTGATTGATCAACCAGTAGACCAACCAATTTCTAAACCAGAGATCAAACAGGTTAAAGTTTCCAAAACACTGCGTGTTGGTATGGAAAAAATTGATCAAATGGTTGGTCTTATCGGCGATATGACCATTAATCTCAGCAGCCATGAGGATTCTTCTCAATATTTTCAGACTACTTTAGGCGAATTTGATAACACAATGAAGAGGTTGAAAAATATTACTTTAAATCTCGAGGCTGGTTTTGAACTTGCAGCAGCAATTCCTAAATTAAATACTGTTAAAGGATCGACCCATAAAGAAGATCAAGCATCAGATGATTTTGATCCTTTAGAGATGGATCAATATTCTGACCTTAATATAATGATTCGTTCACTGCATGAGGCTGTTGCAGATTTAAACTCAATCATGGATCAGACATTAAATGTGCATAATTCCTGGCAAGCAACAATCACAAGACAACAAAGAGTTGTCAATGAAATACAAAATTCCATGCAGCTTATCAAAATGGCACCTTTTGCCAACTTGTCCAACCGTCTGCATAAAACAGTGCGAGAGTCTGCACGTCTCACTGAGAAGTCTGTTCAGCTTATCATTGAGGGAGATTCTATGGAGATGGATACCCATGTGTGGAATCTTTTAGCAGACCCTTTGATGCATTTGCTGCGAAACTCTGTTGATCATGGTATTGAAAACCCGGAAGATCGTCAAAAACTCAGCAAACCAAAACTTGCAACAATCAATATTAAGTGTATCCGTCGGGGAAGCTGGCTGAATATGCATATTTCTGATGATGGGAAAGGCCTTGACTATGAAGCAATCAGAAACAAAGCTTTTAAATTATATCCAACAGCAAATGTATCAACCATGGACAATGCTGATTTAACCAACCTTATTTTCAAACAAGGCTTCACCATAAAAACAAAAGCCACTTCGATTTCAGGACGTGGTGTTGGTCTGGATGTTGTGAATTATGCTGTTAAGCAACTCAACGGAAGTATTGAAGTTATATCAAATAAAAATAAAGGCACTGAATTCATTTTCCGCTTACCCATTGCAGTTGCCCAGCTTCCAGCACTTATAGTAAGATTTGGTCAGCAGGAATTTGCTGTACCATTACGCGACATTACACGGGTTTTTAGAATCAATCAGAACCAGAGTACTAAGGATAGTTTTGAACTGGATAACACAATATTACCACTGCTCAGACCAGCTGAAATCATGGGTCTGGAACCTGACCCTGAATCGGCTGAGGATAACCCTTTTGTACTTTCGGTCGATGTGGGAAGCAAGAGTGGTGTTATAGTAACAGATGCAATTATTGGCAGAAAAGATGTGGTGTTCAAAAATCTAGGCTCCCATCTCCATAATTCAGTCCCATGCATTGCTGGAGCAACTATTTTAGGTAACGGCAGTTTACTTCCCATTTTAAATACTGAAGAATTATTCTTAGAACAACAAGCTTCTAAAGAACTTGTAACTGCTTCTGATACAAAAACTGATAAAATTATTAAATCCCATAAAATTTTGATTGTTGATGACTCCATAAGTATAAGAAAGGTATTAACCAATTTTATAAACAATCATGGCTGGCAACCATTTACAGCAAAAGATGGTGCAGATGCCGTGGAAAAAATTCGAGACGACTCCTTTGATCTTATACTTCTGGATATTGAAATGCCGCGTATGAATGGTTTTGATGTACTTTTATTCATGCAATCGCGCGATGCCTTTAAGGATATCCCTGTTCTCATGCTAACATCAAGAAGTGCAAAAAAATATAGAGATAAAGCTACAGAACTTGGTGCAAACGGATTTATTACCAAGCCCTTTAAGGATGATGAATTATTATCTCGTATTAATGATCATATTAAACCTGCCTTATCAACCAAAAAAGTAAAAACAGGAAATTTATAAAATGGATAAAGTGTGTTTAATTAAAGCTGGTCATTTTACTCTAGGAATTAACACTTCACACATAGCCTCTTTTTTAAATATTAATAACCTCAAGAGAGATGAGTTTAGCAAGACCGGAGCTAAACTTCTTTATTTAAAATCTTTCCTTACACAAAAGCATCATGATATATCAGGCTCTGAGATCCTTATTTTAAAAAAGATAAATAAACAAGCCGGTTTAGCGCTTTTGATTGACAATACAGTTAAAAAAATAACCTTTCCAACCAAATTTGAACCATACCCTCTTCTCCATCCTGAACTTGCTGAAAAATGCTGCCCCAAAATTTTTATCCATGAAAATCAGATTGTATTACTGATTTATCCAAAACAATTGATTAAAACCATTGAGACGTTACGAACAGATCATGGCTTAATTACCCTGAAAGATTTAATGCCTTTACTGCCGGAAAAACATACTACTCCTGCTCCTACTATGCCTGATAACCCTGATATAGGTGAAGAAAACAGGCAGAGTAATGAGCCAGAACCTGAGATAGATGATAAAACAATCAGTACACTGGTAGCCTGGACTTTTAATAAATTCAATAGCAATGAAAAAATGACCATATCAGCAGAGGACTTACCCAAAGGATTGATACAACAACAGGGGTTAGGAAATGAACTGTTGCAACAGCTTATTGATCAAACAGTCCTACAGTGTGAAAAGACACGATATGAAACCATGAAAAATACTATTAAGAAAAAATTAAATGATATGTAATGGTAATTATATCTCTTCCTTAAAAAAATCGTCTTTTGTAATCACTTCAGCATCTGATCGAGGTGTATACTCAGTTGGTACTGTCCCCTCTTTAAAACATTCAAAAATAACCTCTTTAGACTCTTCAATGGGTAAAAGCCCTGTTTTTGCATCTATTTTTGCAAATACAACACCTTCAGGTACATTAAATGTTCTTACTGATTTTCCTTTTAAAATTTCCTGCATATAGTTAAGCCATATGGGAGCAGCAGCCCTGGAGCCGGTCTCCCCTCTTCCCATTGGTTGTTCATGATCAAATCCTACCCACACACCAGTGGTATATCTTGGAGTATAGCCTAAAAACCATGCATCAAAAAGATTATTTGTTGTGCCTGTTTTGCCGGCAACTGGTCGTTTTAACGCCTTGATACGCCAGCCTGTACCTGATTTCACAACACCTTCCAAAAGATGCGTAATTATATATGCAGTGGTCATATCAATAACTTTTTTTCTTATCAACTCTGATTGTTCAAGGATATTACCGTGCCTGTCTACTATTTTGGTAATAAATACAGGTTCAACCAGATAACCCAGATTTGAAAAGATTGAATAGGCATCAACCATTTCCAAGAGACTGGTACCAGATGATCCAAGAGCAATGGACAAATCACGATTAATATCTGATTTAATGCCAAATTTTCTTGCATAATCTATAATATAATCTATTCCCACATCTTTTAAAATTTTTATGGTAACAACGTTTCTGGATTTGATCAGGGCTGTTCTTAACAATGTTGGACCAAAAAATTTTTCAGTATAATTTTTTGGTTTCCATGTGAAATTACGTTCTTCATCTTCAAATATGATTGGTGAGTCAATAATTATAGTTGCAGCAGTATACCCTTTATCTATAGCTCCTGCAAAAATAATCGGCTTAAATGATGAACCAGGCTGTCTTCGAGATTGAGTTGCCCTGTTAAACTGACTTTCTAAGTAATTGATTCCTCCAATCATTGTTTTTACATGACCTGTTTCAGCTTCAATGCATAGGAGTGCTGCCTGGACGTCAGGTTCCTGGTCCAGCTCAAATATCCAATTATCTGATTCCTTAATTTTCTCTTTTGGTGTTACAAAAATAACATCCCCTGGTTTAAGGACTTTTTTAATATGTCGGATCTTGCTTTGCCAGTATCCTATTTGTGGGTTTGGCTTTCTTGCCCAGGCAATAGTGTTGCCTTTAATAAAACCATGGTAATTGCCCACCCGGATATCAGCTTGATTCTTCTTGTCATTTATCCCAAGAACTACCCCCTTGTATATACTCCCTTTTTGAAGAGAACCATGGTCAATAGTTTTTGATATTTCCCTGCTGAAAGATTCAATTTTTAAAGCTGGAATATGTTCTATACATCCTCTGTAGCCCTGACGTTTATCTAATTCTTTTAAACCTTTTACAACCTGCTCTCTGCCAATTTTCTGCATTTCAATATTTACAGCAGTATAAATATTAAGCCCCTCTTTGTATAAAGCATCTTTACCATATTTATCTTCAACATAACGTCGTACATGCTCAGTATAACAAGGAACTCTCTCAATAAACCAGTTTTTCCTAGGCTTAATATCAAGTTTTTTATTCATGGCTTCAGTTGCTTGAATATTTGTTATAAATCCGCCCTCTTTCATCTGATTTAAGACATAAATTTGTCTTTGTTGCGCTCTTTTTGGATAACGAAATGGCGAATATTTACTTGGTGCCTGGGGCAGTCCTGCAATCATGGAGCATTCTGATAAATCCAATTGTTTTGCATGTTTTCCAAAATAATTCTCTGCAGCAGCTTCTACACCATACGCTCCATGCCCTAAATATATCTGATTTAAATAGAGAAAAAGAATCTCATCTTTTGAAAAACTTTTCTCAATACGATAGGCAAGTATAGCTTCCCTTATTTTCCTTTCATATGTCCTTGCAGGGGTCAAAAAAAATGATTTTGCTACTTGCTGGGTGATTGTACTGCCACCCTGCACAATAGTACGCGCTTGAACATTTTTTACCATTGCTCTAAAAATACTAAAAAAATCAACGCCTGTATGTTCTCTAAACCTTGAATCTTCAGCAGCAATAAACGCATTCTGTAACTGATCCGACATTTCAGAAAGTGGGATCACAACCCTTCTCTGGTGATAAAACTCTCCGATTTTTCTCTGGTCATCAGAAAAAACATTTGTAACTGTTGAAGGGGCGTAGTCTTGTAAAGTATTAATTTTAGGCAAATCTTTACTAATATAAAAATATAATCCTGTAAGAGCACAAGCTCCTATCAATAATAACATGGCACCTGAAATCAGTCCCCACTTGACTATAAAGTAAAGAAATTTTTTCTTTTTACGCCTTTTTCTTTTTTTTATTATTCTGGTCTTATTTTTGATTGCACGCTTAACATTGATCTTACTATTTTTATCTGCCATAATTTTTAAGGTACTTAAAATAAATTATTAATATCAATAGCGTTAAATATCAAAAATATCCCTTAATAGCAAGGATTCATCTCACAAAGCTCACCCTTTAATCCATGGAATAAATTTTTAAAAAAAAATTTATTTATGTTGTGAAGTGCTAACTATTGTTTAAGTATTTGAGCAAAGGTTTGCTCTTCAATTATTGTTATATTCAAACTTTTTGCTTTGGCAAGCTTGCTCCCTGCATTTTTACCGATAATAACGAAATCGGTTTTTGGGCTAACAGATGAAGTAACTTTTGCTCCAAGGTCGGATAATATCTGTTTTGCATCTTTTCTTGTAAGGGTTTCCAGTGTTCCTGTCAGTACAATGGTTTTTTTATAAAACTCATTATTGATTAAGGAATCTGACTTTTCTGCATGTTCTGCACTGTATTTTTCATTAAAAGGTTCTAGACCGGCTTGTAATATTTTATCAACCATTGATCTATTCAAAGGTGATTGGAAAAAATCAAATACTGATGTTGAGGTTCTAGGGCCTAGCCCATCAATACTTTCAATATCATCTTTTGAGGCATTGGACAGATCATCAATATTTTCATACTTTCTGGCAAGCAGATTTGCAGCAGTCTCACCCAGATAGTGGATACCCAGAGCAAAAAGGAATCTATTAAAAGCGATCTTTTTAGAATCATTGATTGCTTTAATGAGATTTGATGCGGACTTTTCTCCCATACGCTCCATGGTTAACAGATCATCTCTACCCAGATAAAAAATATCAGCAATGGAATTTATCTTTTTTCCTTCTACAAGTTGGGCTGATAATTTATTACCAATACCCTCTATATCAAACCCGTCCCTTGAGACAAAATGCTTAAGTCTCTCTTTTAGTTGTGCAGGACACGCAGCATTGATACATTTATAGGCTACCTCGTCTTCAAGTTTTTTAATCTCGCTTTTGCACACCGGACAAGAAAGAGGCATTTTAAAAGGCAGCTGACCATTTTTTTCTCTCGGTCCTGCCCTTTTTACAACCTTTGGTATCACATCTCCTGCTCTTTTCACAAGCACTCTATCCCCCACTCTAATATCCATACGGGCAATTTCATCTGCATTGTGAAGGCTTGCTCTTTTTACAACCACACCGCCGATATTAACAGGTTCCAATACTGCAACAGGTGTTAAAGTACCAGTTCTTCCAACCTGTATAATTATATCTTCAACTGTTGTGACCTCTTCTGAAGCAGGGAATTTATATGCGATTGCCCATTTTGGACTTCTTGCCTTTTGCCCCAGCTTTTTCTGGATTTCAATATCATCAACCTTTATGACCATGCCGTCGATTTCATAAGGGAGTTCACTTCTCAAAACTTCAAGCTCTTTATACCAATCAATTGCTTCATGTATGGTTATCTTGCTTTTAACAAGGGGATTAATCTTAAATCCAAACTCTTTAAATCGGTCAAACATCTCCCCTTGAGACCTTATATCAACTCCTTGAATACTCCCCAAACCATATATAAAAATATTAAGGGGTCTCTGGGCTGTAATCTTTGAATTAAGTTGCCTAAGAGAGCCTGCTGCTGCATTCCTTGGGTTGGCAAATGGATTTTCATCATTTTCAAGTCTTGCCTTGTTTAAGGTATCAAAATCTTTTTTATTTATGATAACTTCACCTCTAGCCTCCAGAAGCGTTGGAATGTCAGATGTCTGTTCCCTGGACAAATTCAAAGGGATGCTTCCAATTGTACGAATATTGTCAGTAACCACTTCACCGGTTATCCCATCCCCTCTGGTAATACCTGCGGTTAATATACCTTTTTCATATACAAGCTCAACTGCAACCCCATCAAATTTTGGTTCAACAGTGTATAGTATTGTGCTTAAGTTTAAAACCTTTGCTATCCTGTTATGGAAATCCAACACATCCTGATCAGAAAATGCATTATCAAGCCCCAGCATGGGATATGAATGTTCAGCAGTTGTAAATGCTTTTAAAGGTGGTGCCCCAACCCTTTTAGTGGGTGAATCAGGCAAAGCAAACTCTTCATACTGCTCTTCAATATCAAGCAGGCGCTGCATAAGTCTGTCATATTCTGCATCGGAAATGACAGGATCATCAAGCACATGATATCTATAACTGTGTTCAACAAGCTTATCTTTTAACTTGAGCACTTCTTGTTCCAGTGCTTTATACTCTGTCTTATCATTCATTTTGATTAAGCTTTCCTGCGAAGTCAGCAATTGCAGTACACGCTTTTTTGCGTGCCTCTTTAAACTCTTTTTTCTTAAATCCCGGGATCCATTTTGTGGGTTTAAGTTCATCTGAGACTACTAACAACGCAGCAATTTCAACTTTTCTAAATCTGGCTGCTGCAAAAAGAGCAGAGCATTCCATCTCAACAGCATGGGCTTTTTGATTTCTAAAAAAGTCTACTTTTTTTGCAGTCTCTCTAAATATTGCATCTGTTGTCCAAATTATTTCTTCAGTAAACTTGATATCTATTTTATCAAGTTGCTTTCCAAGAGCGTTGGACAATGATGCTGAAGGGGAATGGATGGGAAAATCATCAGAAATATCAGCATAGTGTCTTGAAGTACCTTCATCAGATATTGAACCTGTCGGTATTATCAAATCCCCTGCCTTTAGCTTGTCAGATATAGCCCCACACCACCCCAGTATTAATATATTCTCAGCTCCTTTAGCTATCAGGGACTCCAATAGCACTACAGCATAGGGTGCACCAATATAAGGACCTGCAAAACAGACTTTTTCTCTATCCGTAAAAAAAGTACTTAAATAAAAATTTGAGGCTTCAGGTTTTAAAGAATTTGACCTGATATTTTTAAAATCCTGATCACTGCTCACCATTACTGCAACCTTGCCAAACCCAGAAGGGTTTTTGACCTTTGGTACCGGGATCAGAGATTCACTATTCAGGTCCGACAAGGTCGGATAATTCATCCTTTACCTCATCAATGGTTTCATAAATCCACATAACATCTTCAATGGTAAATCTACCAGCTTTTCTTGGTGCACCATCTGTCCCATCTTTTTTCTTGATTATTCTGGGTCCTATCTGAACCTTTGGTTCACCATCTTTATATTGATTTATGGAAATACAGAGACCTGTCTCTTCAGATCTCCACTCTTTTAATTTTTTATCTTGTTCAGGATCAAAACCCGGCATATTCTCTCCTTTTTAAATTATTGAAAAATCTGCAATATTACCAAAAAGTGTGTCAACTTCTAAAAGCAAAGCAAGTCGATTTGCTTTAATTTTTTCATCATCAACCATGACCATTACATTATCAAAAAAATTATCGACAAAGGGACGTAAACCTGCAATCTTCTTCAGAGCTGCATCAAAATCACCTTTATCAGTTAGAGATACTACCTTGTCTTTAAATGTATTAACTTCATTATAAAGGTCTTTTTCTGCCTTATCATCAAAAAGATTAATATCAACACTCAAACTTTTATCAGGTGCAGATTTTTTTAATATATTGCCAACACGTTTAAATGCAATGGATATTGGTTCAAAATCAGGCTGTTTTCTTAAATTATCAATGGCTTTAATTCTCAAGGCAGCATCAGGTATATTATCAAAGGATGCAGCAAGTGCCGAGTTTACAGCTTCTTTTGCAAATCCTTTATCAGCAAACATATTAACCATTCTGACTTTGAAAAACTCAATTATCTGTTTTGCAGTTCCATCTTGTTTTGAATCATTATCAACAAAGGGTTCTACAGCTTTAAAGACCACATCTTTTAAAGAAAAAGAGTAATCAGCCTCAAGCATGATCTGCAATACTCCAATGCCCTGTCGCCTTAAAGCATAGGGATCTGAACCACCAGTTGGTATAAGTCCAATGGCAAAACAGCCACAGATTGAATCTATTTTATCTGCAATTGCAAGAATTCTTGCAGTATCATTTTCAGGAAGTTTCCCCCCGGAAAAAACAGGTCTGTAGTGTTGTTCAATTGCATCTGAAACTTCACTTTTCTCACCAGATTTTTTAGAATAAATTCTTCCCATGATACCTTGCAGCTTTGTAAACTCAATAACCACTTGGCTTACAAGGTCAGCCTTGCAAATTTCTGCAGCTCTTTTCACATCTGCCTGTAAAATTTCACTATCTTTATGGTCTATCTTTTGTGCAATGTCTGCACCAAGTAATTTTACCCTTTCCTGTTTTTCAAAAACAGTGCCCAATTCTGCCTGGAATGTAACTTTTTTAAGTTTTTCAGCAAAATCATCCATGCTGGATTTAAGATCCTGCTCCCAGAAGAATTTTGCATCGGACAAGCGTGCTCTTAAAACCCTTTCATGTCCGTTGGCAACAATTTTCATATCCTTAACCCTGGTGTTATTTACAGCTATGAAATATGAATTCAGATTACCCTCTGCATCGCATAAAGCAAAATATTTTTGATGTTCTCTCATGGCAGTAATAAGTACTTCATCGGGAACTCCTAAAAACTCATCGTCAAATTTTCCCACCACAGGATATGGATATTCCACAACATTTGCGACAATATCCAACAGCTCTTCATCATCAACGATTTCACTGTCATAATCAGTTGCAGCTTTTGTTATTAACTTTTTAAGAAGAGTTTTTCTCTTTTCAATGTCAGCAATAACTCCCTTGGACTCAAGGGTGGGACAATAATCTTCAGCTGACTCAATTATATATTTGTCAGGATACATAAATTGATGTCCAAAGACAAATGATGAAGACTCAACATTGCCGATTTTGAAATTAAGCACTTTCTTACCAAGCAGTCCTGTTAAAGAGATGATGGGGCGGGTGAACAAAATTGGCAGGTCACCCCACTTCATGACTTTTGGAAAAGGTATCAAAAGAATCTGTTCAGGCAGTATCTTCTCAAGTATCACAGCCGAAGAGATGGCTTTTTCTTTGACACATGCTGTAAGATACTTTCCCTTTTTCTGTTGAACAATTGTGATTTTATCAACATCAATGCCAGCCTTTTTTGCAAAGCCGTATGCTGCTTTAGTTGGTTTACCATTTTTATCAAATCCAACTGATTCTGGAGGACCAAAAATTGTAGAGGTTTGAGATTTCTGTTCTGGTGCTACATTTTCAACTATTAGCGCAAGACGTCTTGGTGTGCCAAAATATTCACACTTTCCTGTTTCAATTCTCTTTTTAGCCATTGCTGCAAGAAGACTCTTTTTAAAAGCTTTAAGAGCCGGAACTATATATCCTGCGGGAATCTCTTCCACACCTATTTCTATTAATAGAGTTTCCATGATACTTATGCTTTCTCCCCTTTCTTATTTACCACCTTTTTTTTCAATAATGGATAGCCAAGTTCTTCTCTCTGCTGCACATATGTTCTGGAGCATGCCCTTGCAATCTCCCTGATTCTTTTGATGTATCCTGTTCGCTCAGTAACACTGATGGCACCCCTTGCATCAAGCAGATTAAAAATATGGGAGCACTTGAGACAGCATTCATAGGCAGGCAGAACAATATCATGTTTGATGATTTTGTGGGCTTCTGCCTCATATTTAATAAAGTTATCAAACAGCATATCAATGTCTGCAATTTCAAAATTATATTTTGACTGTTCAACTTCCTGCTGGTGGAACACATCCCTATATGTTATTTCATCATTCCATTTAAGATCAAAAACATTATCAACACCTTGGAGATACATGGATATACGCTCAAGACCATATGTCAGCTCAACGGAAATTGGAGCAAGTTCAATGCTTCCGGTTTTTTGAAAATATGTAAACTGGGTTACCTCCATGCCATCAAGCCACACTTCCCAGCCAAGCCCTGCTGCTCCAAGGGTGGGAGACTCCCAGTCGTCTTCAACAAACCTGATGTCATGTTCTAAAGGGTCAACCCCTAAAATTTTAAAGCTTTCAATAAATAACTGCTGAATATCAGGAGGTGACGGTTTAATGAGCACCTGGAATTGGTAATAGTGCTGCAGTCTATTGGGATTTTCACCATATCGTCCATCTGTTGGACGTCTTGAAGGCTGAACATATGCTGTTCTCCACGGTTCTGGCCCCAATGCCTTAAGAAGGGTTGCAGGGTGAAAGGTACCAGCTCCCACCTCCATGTCATAGGGCTGGACTAGAACACAACCCTTGTCACCCCAGAACTTCTGTAAATTTAGAATAACATCTTGAAAATTCATTTTGCTTAAGACCTCTTAAAAATTATATAATTAATAAACTTTGATTCCTGTAAAATCAACTGCTGTATCTAATACTTGCGCCTCTTTTTGAGTTTCAAGTATTTTCATAAAATCTTTTCTTACATCTTTGATGTTTTCTTTATCACCAATTGCCCAGACACATCCTCCGCCACCTGCACCTGTAAATCTTGCTCCAACATTCAGTTGCAGAGCTTTTTCAAACAATTTTTTCCCAATTGTGTCCAGCACCTCCCGGGTCATCTCCAATCGTATCAGGGTTTCTTCATTCATATACTTTCCAGCAAGGCTGAATTTATGATCTTGTAATGCCTTGGCAAACTGATCAGTTAATTTAACAATTTTTCCAAAGTTAGCACGATTTTCACCACAAATAAACTGATTAACCCATTTTTTATTTACTTGGCTTGATACATGGGGAATACCACAGTATGCCACTAGCATTCTTTTATTTAACACTTTAATATCATTGGATTTTAAGATGGGTTTTCGTATGAATGCTGGTCGTCCCCTGTGCAACTTCCAGAACCACTGATTCACTCCACCAAATGCTGCTGCAAGCTGATCCTGCATGCCACAGGGAACTCCTGCCACACTGGACTCAATATTGTGGGCAATCCATGCTGCTTTTTCAGCATCAACATTTTTTTTGCCATCAACAGCAACAAGAAACGCTGCTACAATGGCAACTGCTGCTGCTGAAGAACCTCCAAGTGCACTTCGGGGTGGGGAAGATGACTCGATGTGAATATGAACCCCATCAATATGAAAATAATCAGCAATGGCAAACATAAGGCCCATGGGGTGATCAAATGGAGCTTCAAAACTTAAAAATTGTGCTGTTTCAAATCCTTTTGAAGATATTTTCACATGACCTTTTTTAAACGCAGATAGAGTAACATGGGTACGCATATCAATTGCAATATTAAAGCTTGATGGAGATAAAAAATTTAAGGGGAGATAAAAAGTACTGATATCAAGCGTACCTCCCAGATCGACCCGGCAAGGCACCGATACTTTTATCTCATCTTTTTTTAGCAGGTTTGTTAAATTCACTGTTCCCTTTTAATCCTTTTTAAGAATTTAAGGCTTTTAAAATCCCGCCCTATATGAAAGGGAATGAATGCCTGCAAAAAAGCTTCCCCCTCAATAATTGCAAGTCTTGAAAACCTCATCCGTTTAGCCTTTGAAATTTCGTTTTCATTTATCCAGGCAAGTTGTTTTAATGTCCCCTTGGAAACTTTTATATAGTTTGCTGCCACTTTTGCCTGGCATTTATTGCAAACAAAACGCCCGTTGCCAATATCAAAAATCACTTTTTTATGAACCGCAGCAGTCTCATCTATTGACACCCTGCATACACCGCATTTTTTTAAATCAGGTGCAAATCCTGAAATTGTCATAAATCTTATCTGGAACAGAAGATTAATCACCTCTCTTGCTATCAAGCTCGAGTTTAAAGCATCCAGGGAGAATAAAAGAAGCTTGTATAATTCTGCCTGCTCTTTTTGATCTTCAAGATAAAAATTTATAATTTCAACCCAGTAACTTGCATACCCCACTTTTTCAACATCTGTTCGAATCTTTTCAAAGGGATTAATGAGATCTACATTAAAAAGAGTTGGAATAGCATCTTTTTTTTTCTTTGGAAAAACAACCTGTATGTTCATAACAGAAAACAGATCCAGAGAACCCTGGAATCGTCTTATGCTCTTTTTTGCATTTTTTGCGATTACAGAAATCTTTCCTCTTTTTTCAGAAAGAAACGTTAGAATATAATCATAATCTGAGTATTCTATTCTCCTCAGCAGGATTGCATCTGAAGAAAAATCTGCCATGGTAATTTATATACCAAGCAGTATGGTGGCAATGGTGAAATAGCAATATACACTTACAATATCCACAGCAGTTGTAACAAAAGGACCTGTGGCAACAGCAGGATCAACATTTATCTTTTCAAAAAGCAGTGGTATGCCAGAGCCTACTAAAGCTGCAACTGACATGGATGCAACAACACCCAATCCGACTGAAATCGCCAGGGGAATAAAAATTGGCTCTGTTCTGTATGTAATACTTGCTACAATACCAATGAATATTCCATAGAAAACACCTAGAATCAAACCAATGGCAAGCTCTTTAGTAATGATTTTCCAAAAATCGCGTATATTGATCAAACCTGTTGCAATACCACGCACAACAATTGTTGAAGATTGTGTACCAATATTACCGCCCATGCCCATAATAACTGGGATAAAGGCAGCAAGGCATGTGAATTTCACAAGGCTTTCTTCATATCGTCCAATTATAAAAAATGCTGCAAGTCCACCAATAAAACTTGCAAAGAGCCATGGTAAACGAATTTTTGTACCTCGCAAAACAGTCTGGGTTTCAATAAAATTTTCACCAACACCTGCCATTTTCAACATATCTTCCGTGGCAGAATCGTGGAGTATATCAATAACATCATCCACAGTAACAATTCCCACCATTCTATTATCATCATCCACCACAGGTACAGCAAGATAATCATAGCGAGAGACAACTTTTGCCACATCTTCTCTGTCAGTGTATGTTTTTACTGAAACAATGTCCCTTGCCATAAAATCTTTTAAGGGTTTTTCAGGATGTACCACAACAAGCTGCCTTAATGAGCTGACTCCCACAAGTTTGTCATATTCATCCACAACATAGATATAAAACGGCATTTCAACATCGATGAACTTATTTTGCAGGGCATTGATAACATCCCGAGCACCCATATCCTGCTGCAGTGCTATAAAATCCGGCATCATCAAGCTTCCGGCAGTATCTTCACCATGACTCATGAGCTGTTCAACATTATCAGAGCCTTTGGTTTTCATATCCTTGAGGATGTTATCGGAAAAATCTTCATCAAGGCAGCCTAGCAATTCAGCTGCATCATCAGCTGGTATTTGATCAAAAACTTCAACAATAGTTCCAAACTTTAAGGTCTGGACAAATTCTATAAATGTACTCTCTGAAAGTTTTGAAAAAAGAACACCCCTCTGCTCTATATCTTCAATAAGGTAAAATAATTTTTCTCTATTATCCGGGCTGAGTTCACGAAAGACTGCTGCCAGATCGACAATGTGGGTTTTTTCAATGATATTTTTAAGCTGTTTTGTGGCACCTCGCCGCAAAAGCCTTTTTATACTGATGATCAGTATTTCATTGGGTTCCTTTTGCATATTGCTTTCCTTTACAAATCAAATATCCATCAAACCATGTGATTTTTAAATTACAATGTGATTTGTATGTGGGATCTCTCTTTTAAACCCTTAAACCACTCTTCATATTTTTTTTCAGCTTTAACTGAAAACAGTTTTCTTACAATTTCATCTTTTGCCTGCTCTAAGCTTTTACTATCTTTCATATCAATCTTCTCAAGATAAAAAATCTGATATCCTCCATCAGTCAAAATTGCATCAGTATACTGATGTTCTTTCAGCAAAAGTATATGTTCTCGAATATTGTCGGCAAAGACATCAAGCTCAAAGGCACCAAGATCACCACCTGACAAAGCATTGGGTGCCAGGGAGTACTCTTTTGCCATCTTACTGAAGCTTTCTCCCTGATCCAGCATTGTTTTTATTTTTATTATCTCCTGCTCTAAAGATACAAGAATATTTCTTAAGTGATATTTTTTTTCTCCGGAATATTCAGCTGTGTGGTCTTCATAATATTTCCCAATCTCCTCATTGGTTATAACAACCTTGGATCTGATTACAAGATTAACAAGCTTGGGTCGCAATATTTTGTTTTTTATGTCACTTTTGTACTCTTCATATGTTATTTTTTCTTTTAAAAGTGCTTTTTTCAATACATCAATTGTAATATTTTCTTGATCCAAAAACTGATCTATTGAAGCCTCCAGCTCTTCTGGAGAAACTTTAATATTAAGTCTTTCTGCTTCCTGCTCTGTAAGCTTAAATTCGATCATTTTTGTAAGCATATCTTTTTGCAATTTAGTAATAATCTTCTCTTTTTTTTCATGGGAATAACCAGTTTTTTCAAGTTCAAGAAGATAAGGGCTTATTGCCTTGTCTAATTCTATAAGAGTGATTATATCCTCGTTTACAACTGCTACAATCCTATCCATAACTTCTGCGTGGGATACACTAAAAAAAACAGAAAATATTGACACCAGAACAATAAAAATCTTGACCCTTTTAACCATATTCATTCACCTATGTTATGTTATTCAGTCTTGTCCAAACCTATTAAAAAATGTTTCAGCTCTTCTTTGTTCAGATCAACAGGGTATTGAGCAGTAGCCTTTTCAATCCATTTATAATACTTCTCTTCAGTTTTTTGTTCACGCAGTTGAGCAATCAATTCATTCTCACTTAAGGTCTGTTTTTTCTGTTGTTTATATTCATCATAAAACTTTACAACATCCTCGGTTTTTATAACAATCTTTTCCCTTAACTCCTGCTGGATTAATTGATCAATGATAAGTCGTTTAATAAAACGTTTCTTCCAAAAAGAGTATTCAATGGCATTTTTTAAAAGCATATTTTCAAAAGTATCATCAGGATAATCTTTTAAAAATTCTTTTTCAGCTTTTTTAAACCCTTTGTCAGATATGAAGATGCCTTTTTCTCTGGCAATATGCAATAAAACAATTTCCTCGGATAAATCCTGTACAACCTTTATTACAATATCATTATACTCGGAGGGATTGTCCTTGATATTATATGAATAACTCGCTTTTTTGAGCTCCAACTCCTCTGTAAATTGAGAAGGTGTGATAATTATATCCTGGGATTTTAAAATATATGTCTCTTCATTGTTTTGCTTATCTTTATCGCCACAACCCAAGAAAGATATACAAAAAAATATTAAAACACCCAGAGTAATATTTTTAATAATTTGGTTCACATGTAACTCTCATCTTAATCCAACTATAAAGTTTATAAATAAGCATCCACTGCATAACCTACAACTTTTACCATTTGCATTAACTTGTTGCAAGATTTTTTATATTGCTCTTTAATATTTGCCAGAAAAAATTTATGCAGACCTGCTGACAGAGCAGCTATTTTCCTTAAATTTCCTAAAGCTTCATGGAACCTTCATAAAGCCATGTTAATTTCCATTCTATTTGTGATAGAACAGATACATGGAATAATCTCAAGCTAGGAGAAAAAATGAATAATGATTTGTCCAGAGTCAGCTTGCCACTGATTATTTGTATAATAGCATGCCTGGTCAGCTGTTTCTCCGGCATGGGAGGGCATGATCTCTGGACACCTGATGAACCAAGGGCAGCCGCAATATCCCTTGAAATGGCAGCTACTGGAGATATGGTTATCCCCTCTCTTGCAGGTAGCCCCTTTGTTGAAAAACCTCCTTTGTATTTTGCAGTTTCAGCATTTATGCTTCACTCTTTCGGATCAATAATTGGCAATACAGCAGCTTTGAGATTGACTGCAGCACTATTTGGGATTGGTGTATTGCTCATGACATTTCTAATTGCAAAAAAGATAGGTGGAATTTATTCAGCTGTCCAGTCCACACTTATTCTCGCTACAATGGTTGGTTTTATACAAAATTACCATTGGATTCGTGTCGATGCTGCACTCTCTTTTTTCATTGCTGCAACTGTATGGTGTTTTGTCAAAGTATATTATGATGATCGACCTTTATGGCTCATTGCTGCAGGTTTTTTAATCAGTTGTGCATTTCTTTCCAAAGGGATAATTGGTCCTGTTTTAATAGCTGTGCCCTGGGCAGGGCTGGTTCTCTATTGGGCATATGGGTTTATGAAGAACAAATCTATAGCAGGTTCCTGGATAATATTGCATTTACTCTGTTTTTTAGCTTTTGCAGGGCTTAGTGGATTGTGGATGATTAAGTTGTACTTTAATGGTGGAGAACAACTATGGAATGAGTGGTTCTGGATAAATCAGGTGGGAAGATTCACAGGTAATGCCGTGGGAAAAGGCCATTTAAAAGAAGGAGAGCCATTTTACTATATACTTCAACTCTTGATATATGGCATGCCGTGGACACCATTGTTTCTTTTCTGGTTTGTTCAAGAAAATATTCAAGCTATTAAAAAACGTATTATAACAAGGGAAACATTTTTTCTTCTTGTCTGGGGTGCAGGATCTGTCCTGCTTCTTTCCATTCCCACAACTAAACGTGGTATTTACTTGACTCCTGTTTTGCCAGCGTTTGCAATCATGGCAGGTCTTGGTTTGCAGAAGCTTGAATCAAAGGCCTTTTTGTATAAATGGTTTAAAAAATATGCTGTATTATGGATATCTCTGTCTGTTCTACTGCTCTGCATGATCGCAGCTATACCTTTGATAGCAAGGTTTATCCCGGGCAATATTTCTGAAAAAGTATTTAATACCCTGATTCATCCAGATTATTTCCATTGGTGCATATCCTCTGGTACTCTGTTTGTGCTGGCAATTGTTCTATATGTTTACAAAAAACAATTCTCAACTCAATATAAAATAGTAATTGCAACAGCAATGCTTTTTATTGCTTTCTGGGGTCTGCCTGCAAAAGCAATTGATGCAGTAAAGAGTATGGAAACTGATATACAGCAATTTGTAGCATTAATTCCAAAAGGCGAGCGCAATTCAATTGCTGGAACAAAATTCAGTGAAACAATGCTCGGCAGCATTTATTACTATACAGGGTGGAAGGTCCCCCAGATCGATGATGAGATGAGAATCATAAAAATCCTCAAAGGCAATGACAAAGAGTACACAGCTCTTCTTGTAAACAAAAAAAAGGTAAGGCATAAAGAGACTGAACTTGTAGATTTTAAATATCATATTGTTCAGTATACTGTTACTGGAAGAGACAGAGGGCTCTTTTTAATTAAACAGCAACATTAGTGATCAGAAAAAGTGATAACTATTTGTGTCCAAATACCACATTCACTTTCAAATTTTATATCAGCTTTATGGAGTTCAATAATTTTTTTGACGATAGCAAGCCCTATACCAAAGCCTCCATGGTTAAGTGATCTTGACTTCTCTACTCTGTAAAACTGACCAAATACTTTACTGATCTCTGCTTCAGGGACTCCAGAACCTGTGTTCCCTATTACTATTGATAGATTGTTTTTAGACTGTCTGCCAGTTACTTTGATTTTGCCACCATCTTCATTAAATTTAATGGCATTATCAAAAAGATTTGAAAATGCACGGGTTAATTTTTCCAAATCTCCTTGAATATTGAGCACATTTGACAATTGAATATCCTGAACATCCATCTGAATATTTTGTGCTTTAGCCATAAAACGATAATCTTCTGCAAGGGATAATAATAATTCTGTCAGGTTAACAGGCTCCAGGTCAATGCTTGGTAATGTTTCTAAAGATGACAAATTCAACAAGCCCTTAACAAGTTGTTCCATACGCAATACCTGATTATTTAGCTGTGCCAAGGTATTTGTGGACATTGATAAATTTTCATTTTCTGTGGTGCAGATTTCATCAATTGCAAGGCGCATTGTTGTGAGAGGTGTTTTAAGTTCATGGGAGGTGTCAAATAAAAAAGTCCTTTGTTTAATAAACGAATCTCTCAGTCGATCAAGCATCTTATTAATTGTTCTGCCAAGTTCATTGAATTCATCCTGTTCATGTCCTGTAGGGATTCGTTTGCTAAGATTTTTTTCACTGATATTTTCAGTTAATTTCTTCATTTCACCAATGGGTTTTAAAATCTTTCCAGCTATGAATTTGCTTATAAAGGCTAAAAACAGACCGGATAACAGTAAACCTGAAAGCAAACCCACAACTATTTCTCGTATTTCAGCTTGCAGTTTTTTCATGGACCGGGCAATCTGTACAACAAAGCTTTTTCCATCTTCTATAACCAGGTAAGTCCTTATTCTTAAAGTTACATTTTGGCTATTATTCTGGTGCAGGTTAATAACCCTGCGGGAAATTTTAATGGTTTTAATTGATTTGCCACCAGGTTTAACTAAAGGAAGATTTACTAATTTTGCCAGCTCTGACTGATAAAGAATTTCATTGCTGTCTTGTTCAGTAATTTTGAGCCAGTAATGGTAACCTGGTATAAAATCAGAGCTGAAAGTCTCTATATTTAACTCTTTTTTCAGTTTTAGAAACATTCTGGTTGTACTATGTGCTTCATCTTTGAGAACTTTATCTAAAATCTCAAAGGACTCGTCAACCCACTCTATAAATACAACAACTGAAAGCAACAAGCTTGTAATTAAGCCGGCTGCTATAATGAGAAGAGAAATTCTTGTTTTTACAGTCATTTTTTTAAACCTCTAATAATATATCCAACACCCCTGACAGTTGTAATGATTTTATTTTTGCCTGTATCACCAATTTTATGACGAAGATTCTTTATGTGAACATCCATGAAATTCGACATATTAAACGGATCAAAATCATCCCCCCATACGTGTTCAGCAAGACTGAAGCGTGATATCACTCTCTCTTTGTTATAAAGAAGAAACTCCAGAATGGAAAATTCCCTGGGGGTAAGATTGATTATTTCTTCCCCCCTTGTGACTTCTCTGTTTATAGTATCAAGGCAGAGATCATAAATCTGCAACATGGAGACAGATTGATTGCCTTGTCTTCTTAAAAGAGCTCTGATACGTGCCAGTAACTCTTCAAAGGAAAATGGCTTGGCAAGATAGTCATCTGCTCCAAGGTCAAGACCCTTTATTTTATCTTTCACATCGCCTTTTGCTGTGAGCATTAGAACTGGTGTATCAATACCTGCTTTACGCACCTCTTTTAAAAGATTAAACCCATCCATTTTTGGCATCATGATATCAAGAATGATTAAGTCAAAAGGAGTATCAAATAATTTATCCATAGCATCTTCGCCATCAACTGCTGTTTTAATGCTATATTTCTGCCTTTCTAAGTTTTCCTGTAATTGCTCTAATAATGAAATTTCATCATCAACAATTAAAATTTTCATAACAAAAAGTCCTGGTAAGTCTGTTCACTGTTTTCTTAAGTTTGGGTTATTAACCATACGCCAACACCCCTCATCCCTTGTTTAAGAGCTATCTTGGCAACAGCATTAATCAGTACACCAAAGATCATAAGTAGCAGATATTCAGTCATTGATTATTCCATATCATAATTGTCTGTTACTGTCATGATATCTAAAGTTAAGATGGTATTATAAACAAAAAAAGTCTGGTGTTAATACTCCCAAAACAGATACCCTTTATGTCCGCTGGTATCTTGAAAAACAGGTTTAGGAAGCCGATTTCTCCATCTATTTATCTTTTTAGTTTTGCCAATGAGAAAAATTTTACCAGGATTATTTTTAATTAAATCATTTGCCTCTTTAATATTTATTTTTTTCTTTTTTGAATCATTATACGTAAGCCCGTAGTGAAATTCCCCAAGGGTTCCCAATATATAAACATCATTTCGTTTGAAATACCAGCAGACAGCTCCTGCTGTATTATTATCAGAAATTATTAATTTATCCCCGGCAACAACTTTGCTATAGTTGGAAAGCAGTATACCAGGCAATTTTTTTTCCATTGCAAGATCAGGCATAAGAAAATTCATGCCCAGAAACAGAAGAAAAGGCGATAAGCCATATAAAAATATCTTTTTTGCTCTCTCCTGATTCTGCAAAGACAAATAATTAAAAAGAATTAAAAAAATAAGAGAATTAACTACCAAGACCATTTGCCAGGGTTGAGTGTAGGGATGGATTCCTTTGAATCCAAAAATTTGTATTATGATAAATGCTGTTAAGAGTAAAGCAACAAGGGTGCAATTTCCAATTGTCCCCCATTTTAAAAAAGAGTTTTGCCTGTCTGATTTTGCAATATATGTCAGACCAAAAGCCATGAGAATTGCAAAGGGTGGAAAACAGGGGAGTATATAAGTCAAAAGCTTACCATTGGAAAAAGAGAAGAATAAAAACGGAAACAGGAGCCAGCAGATTGATAATTTTAGCAAACCGCATTCATCGTTCAGAGTATTTATCTGTTTTTTTAAACCAATTATTGATGCAGGAATCAGAAAAATCCAAGGTAAAGCTATGCCAGGCGCAGTTATAAAAAAATACCAGAACGGTGCCTTGTGCTGAGCATTATTACCCATGAAACGGCGGATATGTTCATGCCAGAAAAAAAAATGCCAGAAATCAGGCTCTTTTAGATGAATTAATATACTCCATGGCAATACTGTTATAATGGCAGTAAGAATGGGAATAGGGGTCATACGGAACAGATCAATATATCGACGTTGCCAGATGAGATAGGGTACAAGTACTAAAACAGGTATGGCAAAAGCAAGAAAACCTTTGGTCAGAAAAGCAAGGCCACATGCTATACCTGACAGGGCTAATAAAAACTTTTCCTGTCTGGAGTTTTCAGGTTTCTCAGATGCTGAATAAAATAAAACTAGGGTTGCCGTTAAAAAAAAAGAGAATAGATTATCCAGTACAGCAGCATTGCCAACAATAAAAACCTCAGAACAGGTAAAAAAAATAAGTACAGCAATACTACTCTCTTTTTTATCTTCCCTAACTCTTTTTCTTAATACTTTATGGATAAGTATATAAATCAATAAGGCAGAAAGCCCGACAGATAATGCAGATGGCAGACGAACAGCAAAATTATTTTCACCAAATACCAACATTGAACAAGCATGTATCCAATAACCCAGGACAGGTTTTTCAAAATATCTTAACCCATTAAAGCGAGGAACTATCCAATCGCTGCTTGCAATCATTTCACGGGGAATTTCAGCATAGCGTGCCTCATCAGGGACTATAAGGCTTCTTGATCCAAGGGGCAGGATATATAACACTATAAAAAACAACAAAAGCCCAAAAGGATATGATTTATAATTCATTTTTGATACGCTATCCATCCATCTCTGCCTTTTACAACAGATTTGTGTATGCTTGATCTGTCTGTTTTCTTTGTATCAGAAAGAATCTCACCAAGAGGTTTAAATGCAATATTCTGCTTTTCAGCTTTGTTAAGGAACTCCTTAAACATGTCAAAACAGGCATTGCCTTCAACTTCTGCATGTATGGTTAATATATTAAGGCTATCTTGTTTGATCATATCAATAAGGCAGTCATTGTATGCATCAGGTGTGCATTTAACACCAATAAGTTCATCATAGGTTGGCAAGGTGGTTGGCACCTGTATATGGCCAACAGATCGATCTGCAACCATTGGGCGGAAAATAGAAGTTCCACGGCAGTCTGAAGTGTATATAAAAGGAAATTTTTCAAGGGCAAGAAGAGCATCTGCTGTAATGCGCCAGCCAGGGGCAGCAAATGAGTCAGGACTACGTCCAATTATATCAGTCAACAAATCATATCCTTTTTTTATCTGGGAAGCCAGGACCTGTTTATTCATTTTTTCCATATGCACCTGCCATTTATGGTGATCCCATGCATGAAGTCCAATCTCATGCCCGGCTTTCTCAGCATCTTTAACAGGTTTGCTGCACCGCTTTCCAATAACAGGACCCGGCAGAAAGACTCCTTTAAGAAGGATATCCCAGCCATAAAGGTTTGCTGCCTTTGTCCGAAGCATTTTTACAAGAAAGGTCGGGCGTATAAGCCGCCACAGGTGACGTCCCATATTATCAGGTCCAACTGAAAAGAAAAAAGTTGCCTTTATATTGTAACTTTTGAAAAGCCTGATAAGATTTGGAACACCTGTACAAGTGCCCCTAATGGTGTCAACATCAATGCGTAAACCTACATCAGTCATGGTTATTGACCCTTACTATCAATTAAGTCCCTGAGGAAATAATCCAAAGTCTCACCAACAGATTGCTCAAAAGATATTCTTGGCTCCCATCCCAAAATTTGTTTTGCCTGACGAATGGATGGACGTCTATGTTGAACATCCTGATAACCTGAGCCATAATACGCTCTGGCTTCAATGCGTTGGACACCTGCATCAGGAGGAAAATGAGATCGCAGTGGATGATCGGCAAATTGTTTTCGGAGAATATCTGCAAGCTCTTCCATGCTGAATTCATTGTCAGGGTTTCCAATATTAATAATTTTTCTGTTGCAGCGATTACCCTTGTTTTCAATAATTCTAAAAAGGCATTCAATTCCATCTTTAATATCAGTAAAGCATCGTTTTTGTTTGCCACCGTCAACAAGGCAGATAGGTGTGCCTTCTACTATATTGAGAATAAACTGAGTAATTACCCGGGAGCTTCCAATTCTGGCAGAATCCAGTGTGTCAAGCTTAGGTCCAACCCAGTTAAACGGGCGAATAAGTGTAAACTCAAGTCCTCGTGTGGCTCCATAAGCCCAGATAACACGATCGAGCATCTGTTTGCTGCATGAATAAATCCAGCGTTGCTTATGGATAGGTCCCTGGGTAAAATTTGAATTTTCTTCATCAAATTCATCATCCTGGCACATACCATAAACTTCTGAAGTCGATGGAAAAATAAGCCGTTTGCCGTATTTTGCACAATATCGGACAATGCGTAAATTCTCTTCAAAATCAAGTTCAAAAACACGTAAAGGATTCCGTACATATTCTATTGGCGTTGCAATGGCGACCAACGGGAGGATAATATCACATTTTCTGATGTGATACTCAATCCACTCACGCATAATTGAGATATCCCCCTCTTTAAAATAAAAATCAGGGTGATCTTTTACATGTTCCAGTGTATTTGAATGAAGATCCATTGCATATACTTCATAGCAACCGCTTTGAAGCAGTCGTTCGCTTAAATGATTTCCAATAAAACCGTTTGCACCAAGAATCAATACTCGTTTTTTCTCCTGCTTTTTCAAGATTATTTCAGCCTTTTTGTCAAAACACATACCTTTTACAAGGTTAAATTCTCTAGCAAGCTGCTTGCCGCCTATATATACACCTTCTTCAGTCTGGCCAAAGCATACTTCCAGAGCATTTTTTTTACAGGAAATTGTAAGAGGGTTTGTGGAGAGAATTGTGCCGGGGCTCTCCTGTTCTGATGATTCGACCTCTTTTACTTCCCATAGGATACATTTTCTATTGCTCAGAAATGAAAAAGCACCGGGATATGGTCGGGTGACTGCCCTGACAAGATTATGTATAGTGGCTGCATCCTGGGTCCAGTCTATTTCACCATCAGCAGGTTTACGACCGCTAAAATAGCTGGCTTCTGATTGATTTTGAGGAACAGGCTTTATCCTGTTTTCTTTAATTTCTGGAAGAAGTTCCTTAAGCAAATCCCCGGCTGCACCAGCAAGCTTTTTGTGCAGAGTCAGGGCAGTATCAGCTACATCAATTGAAATCTGTTTTTGTCCCAGGATATCTCCATTATCAGGCTTTTCTGTCATCTGATGAAGAGTAACACCCGTCTCTTTTTCTCCATTTACAAGCACCCAGTTTACAGGGCAACGTCCACGATAACGTGGTAAAAGAGAGCCGTGCAGATTAAAACATCCCATTTTTGGTATCTCAAGTATCTCTTTTTTTATCATATCTCTATAATAAAAGGAGAATATGACCCCAGGCGCCATCTCTTTTATTTGTTCTACCCAGAGGGGATGATTAATATCTGCAGGTGTATAAACAGGGATATCATGAATTGCTGCCAAATCAGCAACTGATTCAAACCAGATGTTTTCATCTGGGTCATCTTTGTGGATAAATATTGCCTGGATATCAAAGCCCTGGTCTAAAAGCATTTTAATTCCAACACATCCAATATTATGATAGGCAAGTACAACTGTTTTCATGGGTTAATTCCTTTGAATTAAAGTCAAGTTATTTGAATTTTTCTCTTAATTGCAGTGGGATAAAGAATTTTCATTATTATGCATTGATTCCCTTGCACCACGAATTTCCTTAACATAATACCTGGGTCTGCCCCGAACATCGTGATAGACACGACCTATATATTCGCCAAGGATACCAAGTCCGATAAATTGAGCACCAATAAAAATAAAAAGTATGGCAAAAAGTGTGAATACGCCCTGGGCAGCCCAGATAGAGCCATAGGCAAATCTCAGTATCATGAGCAGAACACCAAAGCCAACACCACAAAAAGCAATTATTGCACCCAGGAACGAAAGTGCACGTAAAGGAAATGTGGACATTGAGGTAAGAAGGTCAAATTGGAGTGCAATCAATTTTAAAAAACTGTATTTTGATTCACCTTTTTCCCGGGCAGCATGCTTAACATGGATTTCAGCAGTACTTCCTGCAAAACTATTTGCCAAAATTGGAACAAAGGTTGAACGTTCACTGCATTGGAGCATTACATCAACAATAGAACGCTTATAGGCTCTTAGCATACAGCCGTAATCATGCATCATCACCCCTGTGGCTTTTTGTACCATTTTATTAACAAAAGCTGAGGCAACACGACGGAATATGGAATCCTGCCGGTTATCCCTGATTGTTCCAACCACATCAACTCCTTTGTCCATCTCAATGATAAGGTTTGAAATCTCTTCGGGAGGATTTTGCAAATCAGCATCCAGAGTTACAATAATTTTTCCCTGGCTTTGATTCAAACCTGCAAACACAGCAGAATGCTGACCATAGTTTCTATTTAAAAGCACAGCAACAATTTCAAAATGGTTATCACTTGCCTGGCGAATTAGTGTACGTGACCCATCTTTACTGCCGTCATCCACAAGAATAATTTCAAAATTTTTAAATATTTTTCTGCAAGCATTAAGGCAGCGGTCAATAAGTTCCGGCAGATTATCTTTTTCATTATAAACCGGAATCACCAGGGAGAGTTCAGGCATGTCCATGTAACACCTCTTTTATGGCAGCTACAACTGAGTCAACATCCTCAAAAGTCATGTCATAAAATAGCGGAAGAGAACATATTCTTTCTGAGTTCCACTCAGTATATGGCAGACTGCCCTTTGGCAATTTTAATGTTTCACGGTAATATTTTTGAGTATGTGCTGCTCTAAAATGAATACCGGTTCCAATATTTCTTTGTTTTAATCGGGTCATGAAAGTATCTCTGTCCATACCAGCTTTTTTAATGTCCAGGCGGATTATATAAAGATGCCAGGAGTGTTGCATTGAGTATGATGGTATGGAAAGTGGTATGATCTCATCCACATCTGAAAGAAGTTCCTGATAGCGATGGGCTAGAAAAGACCGTTTTTCAATAAAATCATCCACTCTTTTTAACTGACCAAGACCAAGAGCTGATGCCATGTCAGTCAAGTTATATTTAAATCCGGGTTCCAGAACTTCTGCCTGGGGTGACCTGCCCTGCATATTCCTGTCATAGGCATCTACTCCAAGGCCGTGAAATTTCAGCCTCCTGACTCGCTCAATCAGATCAGAGTCATCAGAACAAAACATTCCACCTTCACCACAGGTCATGGTTTTTATTGGATGGAAAGAGAAAATAGAAGTACCTTTTTTGCCAATTTTTTCACCATGGTATTTTGTACCAACAGCATGGGCAGCATCTTCAACAAGGTGGATACTCTTTTTTGAAACCAATTTACGCAAAGGCTTCATATCCACTGAAGCACCGGCAAAATGTACTGGAATAATAAGTCGTGTATGGTCGGTAATAAGGGGTTCAACACTATCTTTTGAAATCATCAGTGTATTGCTATCAATATCAGTAAAGACCGGAGTAGCACCTGCAAGCACGATCAAATTTATGGTGGACACCCAGGTCATGGAAGGAGTTATTACTTCATCTCCAGGACCAATGCCAAGAGCTTTTAATAACAGATGCATACCTGCTGTGGCTGAACACAAAGCCACAGCCTGCTCTGCATTTAAGTATTTTAGAAAAGCATCTTCAAACTCAGCTGTCTTTTGCCCGGTTGTGATCCACCCTGACTGCAGAACTTTTACCACTGCCTGGATTTCAGACTCGCTGATTGCAGGTTTGGAAAATTGAAGAAAACCAGATCTCATATCCTTTTCCTCTTTTAAATTAAAACTAATAATTAATTGCAATGAAAAGCTGCTTTCAGGCTAAAAGTCGACAATAAATTTCAAATTTCAGCAGATTACAAATCTTAACAGATCATGCAGTTTTAACTAATTTTTTTTAATGTATCAGTTAAATATGAAGAAATGATGAAGCTTGGTTTTACTAAAAAAAATAGACAGCAATTCTCAGTGCAGAATATAATGCAATTAAATACACAGCCTTGTATCAATATGGTATGGGTTTTGCCTTTACCATACCCATATAAGAATCTGCAGGTTAAAATGATGGTAAAATAAAATCCGGTTTTTATTATTCCTGATCCATCAATGTTTAATTTTTAAACACTTTATAACTATCTGATTTTATAATCATAATACTATATATCCTGTATTATGATAAAAAACGTTTAAAAATCAAACGTATCCTGGTCTGCCTCACTGGGCAGATTCGCCATAACTACTTGATATCTTGACATATTTAATCATGGCACCATTATTGCTGGGGTTTCCCCAGAAGATGAGGTTTAAGATTAATCAATAATTATGGAGTAAATATGCACTGGAATATCTATCTACCAATTGCACATGCGAGTTTGTCCCTGCCTCTGGTGGTGGGGTTAGGGTTAGTTGTGGGGTTACTTTCAGGTCTGTTTGGCGTAGGCGGCGGGTTCTTAATGACCCCTCTTTTAATTATGCTGGGCATTCCACCGACAGTGGCTGCAGCATCAGACTCAAACCAAATTGTTGCAGCATCGGCATCTGGGTGTTTTGCCCACTACCGTCTGGGAAATGTGGATTTTAAAATGGGAACCTATCTGTTGATTGGCGGAGTGATCGGGGGAACCAGCGGGGTTCAATTGATCAAACTTCTCCGCCAGATGGGAAATGCGGATTTTCTTATAAAGATAACTTATGTACTCATGCTTGGCTTTGTTGGCGGGTATATGCTGCTGGAAAGCATTCAGGCAATGAGAAAAAAGAAATCCGATGTAACAGCACCTGGGGAGCATAAGGAATCAGCCTATGCAAAAATGCTTAACATGCTGCCCTATAAGACCAATTTTATCAAATCTGGTATTATTTTATCGCCTGTTGTACCAGTGTTGTTAGGAATTATGGTTGGTATTCTGGCAGCCATCATGGGTGTTGGAGGCGGATTTATCATGGTTCCTGTAATGGTTTATCTATTGAGAATGCCCATGCATGTAGTTGTGGGAACCAGTCTTTTTCAGATTTTATTTACCTGTATTGATGTGACCATTATGCAGTCCTATTCCAATAGAACCGTTGACTTTGTTCTAGCTCTGCTTCTTTTGATTGGATCCACTGTCGGGGCGCAGATCGGTGCTAGAATAAGTGCCAAAATTAATGGGGACCAGCTTAAAATATACTTGGCCATACTTGTACTGATTGTTATGGTCAAAATGACATATGGACTTGTTGTCCCTCCCCATACTCTTTTAGCTTTTCATGGAGGTCATTAAAATATGAATCATAGCTTTTTAAAATATATTATAATCAGCGTATGCTTTATCGTCATGCCGTTTTCTGTGATTGCAAAACCTGCATCCTTAAATTTAAACATCAGCCCTGAAACTATTAATATCACCACGTTCTTTGCTGGTGAAAAAATGACTATTTCAGGTGAGATCCCATCCAAGGATGACATCATAATCGAAGTATCTGGGCATGATTCAAAAAATGAATTTGATATTAAGGGTCGTAGGAGCGGTCTCTGGATGACAACGGGTCAGGTCAATATTGATCAGGTGCCTCAATTATACATTCTTTTGCTTCCCCAGGGAAAAGACTGGGAACATAGAATTGAATCATTGGGTCTTGGTATGATGCAATTAAAGACACGAATGAAAACCTCAAGTACCGGAGAAATGCCACTGGATATCTTTGATATGTTTATAAAACTTAAGAAGTCACAATCCCTTTATGATGAGGTATTTCAAGCAACGACTTATTCACCGGCTTCCAATGGTAAAAAAAAGTTCATAAGTATATGTAAGCTGCCCTCTTCAATCAGGGCTGGTAAATATACCATTAAGACCACAATCATTACGCCGGGGAATGAACAAACCAGTATAATGACTGATTTTAATGTTAAGGAGGTGGGCTTTATCAAACTTGTGGATGATCTCTCCTCCAATCACCGGATAATATATGGTATAATTGCTGTTATCATAGCCCTCATGGCAGGACTTATCATGGGAATTGTTTTTAAACAAAGTGGTGGCAGCCATTAATGCATTTTTTTGATCAAATACGAATTTTTCTAGGGAAAACACCCTTTTTTAAAAAAGAAGAACAAGTTTCTTTTAACGATCTTTTTATCCATTTCCATCGAATTCTGGAAGGCAACAATGCGACAATGAAGATAGTTGCTGATATGGAAGACAAATTGGGGGGACAATATGTATTTGATAAAAAATATATGCAGGATAAAGTCGTTGAAATTAAAAAAATAGTTTTGAGAAGCGCCTATAACCTGAATTTTATTTCCGGTAATAAGGATCTTGAACTGTATAATGTGATAGAAACCCTTGCAAGACAGTTAAAACTGGAACTGGCAGGTGAGCTCATAATTCCTGGTGGCAAACATGTTCTGGCACTGGAAGATGTGGAAGAAACAATGGATGAGGCTGTAGGCAATAAGGTCTATAACCTTTTCCGAATATTAAATTTTCCAGAAACCAATGTGCCGGCTAGTTTTGTGGTTACCATTGGTGGATTTCACGAATATCTCGCAATGAATAATCTGCATGAATCAATCCATGATCTCATGGAAGAATGCAGGTTAAAACCGGAAAATACCGATGTATTATCAAATAAGATAAGGCTATTGATCCTTGGTGGAGAGATTCCCACTAATCTGCGCCATGAGATTTTAAAAGCAGCAAAAAACTTATATGCCAACAATCTTGAGTCAGTTATGTATTCTGTGCGCAGCAGTGCTGTTGGAGAGGATGGAGCATTGAGCTTTGCAGGTCTGCATGATTCATTTTTAAACGTTCCCTTTAGAAATCTGCTCTCCTGTTATAAAAAAGTCCTTGCTGGAATGTATACACCCGGCAGCATTCACTATCGCATTGAAAAAAAGCTGCCCTTTACAGACATGGCAATGGCTGTATTGTTTCAGCGGATGGTGGGCAGCAAGGTGGCTGGTGTGGTTTATACAGTGGACCCAGGTTCTCCCCAGGATCAGTCTTGTTTAATCGGCGCAGACTGGGGCCTGGGGAAATCTGTGGTGGAGGGAAATACCCAGGTGGATATGTTCCATGTATCCCGCCACAGACCATATGATATTATAAATTCCCGAATAAATAAAAAGAAATGGATGCTGCCTGTCAATGGATCTGATTCATTGGTAAAAGTAGATAAAGCACTACAGAACAGGCCTTGCCTGTCTCTAAAACAAGCGTCAACTATTGTTGAAACCTCATTAATGATTGAACGGTTTTTCAAGCACCCCATGGATATTGAATGGGCATTGGATTCCAATGATAAATTGCGGATTCTCCAGGCAAGACCCCTGGGAATTTCCCGGGGAGGTCAAAGTCGAAGCCCGGAATTAAAGGCTCTGTTAAAAACACAAAAAATTCTTTTACAAAATCAGGGCGTGATTGCCTATCGGGGTATTGGAGCAGGACCTGTATATCTTGTCACTGATGAGGAGAGCCTGAATCGATTTCCCAATGGAGCAGTCCTTCTATCCAGATTTGCCATTCCCCTGTTGGCAAGCGCCATCCCCAGGGCAAGTGCTATTATTACTGATGTTGGCAGCCCAACAGGACATATGGCAACGGTTGCCAGAGAATTTCAGATCCCCACCATCGTGGATACCGGATCTGCCACCCAAATCCTGGAACCAGGCAATGAAATAACAGTAGATGCAGAAAAAAACATCATATATGACAACCGCATAACTGATCTTTTATACCATCAATTATTAGAACGTCCTCTGTTTGAATCCAGATATGAATTCCAGATTTTAAGAAGGCTGTTGCGCAGAATATCCCCACTGACCCTGATTGATCCGGAGGGGTCGAATTTTAATCCAAAGGGCTGTACAACATTTCACGATGTTATCCGATATATTCATGAAACATCACTCCAGACCCTGCTGACCATTGCTGAACAACCAGCAAACCTGGTCCGAGCTGGTGGAAAACGCTTAAAATCAGATATCCCGCTGAATATGATCCTCATTGATATTGGCGGCGGTCTGGCTCAATCCAAGGAAAAAGCAAAATGGATTACACCAGATCATATTCTTTCCAAACCTATGAAAACTCTATGGGCAGGTATGAATTCCAGAGATACATGGAATACAGACCCCATTGCTCCGGATTTTAAAGGCTTGATGTCCGGAGTGATCCGCACACAAACTGAATCTGTAGCAGGTCGGACACTTACAGGTCTCAATCTTGCAATCCTGAGTAAAAACTATATGAATCTCTCCCTTAGACTGGGATATCATTTTACTGTTGTGGATGCCCATTTAGGATCATCTTCAGAACAGAACAGCATATTGTTCCGGTTTGTAGGTGGAGCAAGTGATATAACCAGAAGATCAAGGCGTGCAGCCCTGATATTATCCATTCTTGAGAATATTGGATTTAAAGTTAAAGGAAATGGTGACCTTGTAATTGCAAGGGCAGTTAATTCAAATGCAGATCAAATAAAAACCTATTTATTTCTCATTGGCAGATTAATCGGTTTTGTAAGGCAACTGGATATCCTTATGAAGGATGATACAAGTATTGAGCTTTATTTTAACCGCTTTATGGCAGCCAATAGCATTACACCCACAAAAGACCTTAATTTAAAAGGAGTAAAGTAAAATGAAAAAAAAATTATCAGTCTGTGTATTGGATGATGAACCCATAGTTGGAGATCGGCTGAAACCTGAATTAGAAGACTCAGGGTATGAAGTTGAAATTTTTACTGATAGTGCAAGTGCCATCAAACGACTTGATGACAGATGTTTTGATATTTTTGTCACAGATCTTAAAATGGAAGGTGTTGATGGTATGGAATTTTTGGAAAAGGCAAAAGAGTGCTGTGAAAAATCTGAAGTCATCATGATCACAGGATATGCCACCCTTGAGTCTGTTCGGGAATCCTTTATAAAAGGAGCATATGATGTCATTGCCAAGCCCTTTCGCATTGAAGAAATCCGTGCTTCAGTCAACAAGGCTAAAAAACGAATCCGTAAAAAAAGATAATAAATCTTAACATTAAATAAAATTGTTCAATCGGTTTTGACAAAGGGTTTAAGCCCCATTTTTTTGATCTTCCGCCACAGAGTAGACCTGGTAACGCCCAAAACCCGGGCTGCTTTATTCCGTTGTCCACCAACAGCGGAAAGTACCCTGATAATATGATCATTTTCCATCTCTTCAAGACTTTTTAATAGTGGAGGATTCACCATGGTCTGATTATCTATCAAATCCTTTGGAAGATCTTCTTCACGAATATCATTGCTTTCAGCAAGGGCAACACATCGGGCAATAATATTCTCAAGTTCCCGCACATTGCCTGGATAATCATATTTTTCAAGGGTCTTTCTGGCACTTGAAGAGAATCCCCTGATCTGCTTGTTATAGGCTGTATTAAATTTATTTAGAAAATGGTCTGCCAAAAGCCATAAATCACCTTCCCTATCCTTAAGTCTGGGAAGGGATAATGCCATAACATTCAACCTGAAAAATAAATCTTCCCGAAAATTACCTTTTTTGACTTCTTCCTCTAAATTTCTATTTGATGCTGCCAATACCCGTATATCAATATCAATGGACCGGGTACTTCCAATGCGTAACAATTGCCCCTCCTGGAGTACTCTGAGCAATTTTACCTGCATATCACTAGGCATTTCAGCAATCTCATCCAATAAAACTGTTCCGGAATCTGCACTTTCCAGCAGGCCTTTTTTGGTCTTAAATGCACCGGTAAAAGCTCCCTTTTCATGTCCAAATAATTCATTGGCAATCAACTCAGGTGAAAACCCACCGCAGTTCACTGAAACAATTGGGTTGTCACGGCGGGGGCTCATTCTATGAATTGCCTTTGCAACCAGCTCCTTACCAGTACCGCTTTGACCATGGATGATAACTGGGCAGTCCAGGGGAGCAACTTTCTCAATTATTTTATATACTGCAACCATCTGCCTGCTTGTACCAATCATTCCATCATGGCCAGCCTTTTCCATCATCAATGCCCGCAGGGTATCTGTTTCAATCCTTAATCTGATCTTATCAATCACCTGGGAAATTAAATTATTAAACTCTTCCAGCCGAATGGGCTTTGTCAGATAATGGAATGCCCCTGTCCGAATCGCTTCAATGGCTGAATCAATGGTGGCATACCCTGTGATCACAACAATTTCTGTTTTATGATGCCAGCGTTTCACCTGTTCAATAATTCCCATTCCGTCAATTCCAGGAAGCTTCATATCTGTTATCACAAGATCGTAGGGAGAACACTTAAAAGATTCTAAAAAAGAGTAGCCTTCAAAAAAAACATCCACAAGATATCCAAAACTGGATAACTCTTCTTGAAGATGGAGAGCAGATATTTTTTCATCATCAATAACAGCAATTCGTATGGATTGTTTATTCATAAATCATCTCTTTTTTACAGGGCAAAATAACAGTGAATGTTGTGCCCCTTCCACTTTTGCTGTTCACCATAATCCGCCCCCCAAGTTTTTTAATAATACCTAAACTGACTGATAAACCAAGACCAGTTCCTTTACCAACTTCCTTGGTTGTAAAAAAAGGATCAAAAATATTGGGGATAACATCTTCTGGAATCCCTGCCCCAGTATCCTTTATCAAGATAATAACCCGACCGTCTTCATCATTTTCTGTCCTGATACTCAACTTCCCGCCTTTTCCCATGGCGTGAATGGCATTGACAACAAGATTCAAAAAAACCTGCTGCAATTCCTGATGATTCCCTCGAATTTTTGATAGACTTGCATCAGATAGCCTGTCAAGCTCAATTTTTTTAAGATCCATCTCATTGCCTGTGATATTTAAGATATCATCCAGAACTTTGTTAACATCAACATCCTGGATAATAGAGGTTTCAGCCCGTGAAAAATCCAAAAGATTTTTTACAATACCACTGGCGCGGATGGCCTGGTTTAAAATATCATTAAGCATAATAGTCTGTTTCTCTTCTGAAATCTTTTTTTTACCAGTCAAAACATCTATTGTTAAAACAATATTATTGATGGGGTTGTTCAATTCATGGGCAACACCTGAAACAAGTGTCCCCAGAGAAGCAATTTTTCTATCATGAATAATCTGTTCCTGTCTGGCATCCAGCTCCTCAATCATCCTGTTAAATGCAATAACAAGACGGTCAACCTCACTCTCTATTTTGCCGGAATGATCAATGGGAGAAAAATCTCTATGACCGATTCTTTTTGTTGCCTTCTCAAGATTGATTAAAGGATTAATGACCTTGCGGTTCAATAGAATCCAACCGATAACAAATAATCCAAGAATCAGTCCTGCAGAAATCAGAGGCAGGCGTACTGCTCTATGTGTTGTAACAGCAATTTTTTCCCGGGTTGTTTTTAAAAGATCCTGGGACAGATCCACCAGATGATGGCCGGCAGACCGGATCTTTGTCTGATCATTTTTATCAGGCACCTTTGTTAGTACGAGACCCTTTGCTATTCCCATTGAAACACCATAGGCTTTAAATGCATCTTGCCACTGATCCATATTATGGAAATTTCTTGCGATTTCAGGTGTTTTCCTCATATGCTGGTATTCCTTTTGAGCCTCGGCAAAAAGACGCAGGATCTGATCTTTATTTTCCTGTCCCTTGTAAAGAAGAAAATTTTTTTCATACCGTCTCATTTCCAAAATTGTATCAAATAAATCCTCTACATGCTCAAGGCTCAAGGTTGCATGGTTAATGGACTCAATCTGGACAAAGAGAATAAAAAAACTTGACAGCCAAATGGCAAACCCAAGGCAGGCAATAATTATTGATTTTTTTCGCAGGTCAAAATTAGACCACAATAGATTCATAGACCTTTTCTCCATCTAATTTTCAGGCAACACATCCAGCAGCTTGTCATCGGCTGAATCATTCAGCTGAAACCCGGCAATATCACGGATGCACTATACATGATATAGCAGGCTTTTAAAAGACTCGCACCAAATAAATGCAGGTCATTATTAAAACAAAAAACCAAGAAAAAATACAATTATTTTAGAGGGGAATTCATTTTAAATAGCCTTCCTTTTGTTGTCTTGGAAGGCAGGAGATGGCTCAATGATGTTGTTATCAGCTCCAGGGCTGTAGTCCGGCAATAATATCTGACAAGAAACATGCATACCTCTTCTTATATCAAATTTTTTTATCTGTGTTCTTAATTTTCATAAAATTTTAAACAACCCGAACATTTACTATCCACCATTATACATATGGCATGCAACAGAGTGTTTACCATTATTGTCAGCTGTTGTTAAAATGGGCTCTGCATTTTTACAAATATCCATGGTGTGTCGGCACCTGGTGTGAAATCTGCATCCAGCAGGTGGATTCTGTATTGAAGGAATCTCGCCTTTAAGGATTATTCTCTGTTTTTTTGATTCAGGATCCGGGATGGGAATTGCTGATAGCAGTGCTTCTGTATATGGATGCAAATGTTTGTCATAGATGGAGTCTGCATCTGCTATTTCAACTATTTTACCAAGATACATAACAGCGATTCTATCGGAAATGTGTTTTACAACGGCAAGATCATGGGAGATGAAAACATAGGTAAGATTCATCTGACTCTGCAGGTTTAACAGAAGGTTTAAAATTTTTGACTGGACAGAGACATCAAGAGCTGAAACAGGTTCATCACAGACAATAAGTTCAGGATTAAGGCTTATAGCCCTTGCAATACCAATTCTCTGCCGTTGTCCGCCACTGAACTCATGGGGAAATTTAAACATATCAGATTTAGAAAGACCTGTTTTTTCAAGAAGCAGGGCAATTTCATCATCCATGTTAATATCCCTATCTTTATTATGTATAATATATTTCTCCTTAAGTATCTCCTGCACAGTCTGGCGGGCATCTAATGATTCAAACGGATCTTGAAAAATCATCTGCACCCTAAGCCGGAATTTTTTAAGTTCCCGCGCATTAAAGGTGGAGATATCCCTGCCATTAAAACTGATATTCCCATCTGTTTTATCATATAGACCTGTAATACATCTGCCAAGGGTAGTCTTGCCACAGCCCGATTCTCCCACAAGCCCTAATGTTTCGCCCTGATTGACTTCAAAAGAGACATCATCAACTGCAAAAGCAGAACCTTTTGGTCTTAAAAACACACCTTTGTAAACTGGAAAATATTTTTTTAATCTGCTGACCTTGAGAACCTGAATAGACATTTTAACTCTCTCCATTATTAACAAGGTGGCAGGCAACCCAATGATCAGGTGAGTATTGTCTCTCTTCAGGTATCAATTCTCCACAACTCTCCATTTTATAAGGGCATCTTGGACTGAATCTACACCCTTCCGGCATATTTTCAAGGGATGGCACCCGCCCTTTTATGGTAGAAAGCTGGGTCTTTCTCTTACTGTTCTCTTTTTGCTCAAGTTGCGGGATGGAATTTAAAAGACCTTTTGTATAAGGGTGAACAGCATTTTTAAAAAGTTCCTTTACCAGGGCCTTTTCTGCAATTCTTCCAGCATACATAACAATGGCTTCATCACAATTTTCTGCTATCACACCAAGGTCATGGGTAATAAGGATAGTTGCCATGGAAAAACTTTTCTGAAGTTCTTTAATTAAACTTAAAATCTGCGCCTGGATAGTAACATCCAGCGCTGTTGTTGGTTCATCAGCAATTAAAATATCAGGTTTGCATGCAAGTGCCATGGCAATCATTACTCTTTGTCTCATGCCACCGGAGAGTTGATGGGGATAAACCTTTAAAACCTGGGCAGGATCAGCTATTTCAACTTTTTTAAGCATCTCCATGGATGATTGCTTAACCTGGCTTTTAGTCATGGAGGGAAAATGAAGAGTATAAACCTCTTTTATCTGTTTTCCAATGGAATGGACAGGGTTCAGTGCAGTCATTGGCTCCTGGAATATCATTGCAATCTTTTTCCCCCGGATTCTGCTCATTGTGTCAGGAGAAAAATCTAAAAGGTTGTCATCATAAAAGAGTATGCTTCCATTAGTAATCTGTCCAAAGGGCTTTGGAAGAAGGCGCATAATACTCAAGGCTGTTACACTTTTGCCGCATCCAGACTCACCAACAACACCTAAAATAATCCCTTTTTTCAGCTCAAAACTGACATTGTCAACAGCATGAATCTTTCCTGCTTCAGTATGAAAAGCAACAGAGAGATCTTTTACATTAAGGATTGTTTGGGTCATGGTCGAAATTTTTCATCCTTAATAGTAACAGCTGCAAATTTTTTTCTTTGCTCCATTGCTTTTTTTGTTTCATCATAAACCTGTTTGTCAAACCAGAACAAACCGCCTGTTATGGCATTAAAAGGGTCAAACAGATTTTCTGATTTTTTAGTACCATGAAAATCTGGAAGTCTGAACCATCGCCAATATCCGTGTCTGACATAGGGAATCATAAATGTTGGAATAAAATCTGCCTGGTCATAAACTTTTTCTTGAATTTTCAAGGACAAACTGATTCTCTTTTTCTCATCAAGGCTTTCTCTATATTGATCTATCAACTTATCCAACCCAGGGTCATCTGTATTTGTTATGTTGTTGGTCTGGGGTTTATGGGCATTGCAAGAGTGCCAGTGTTCCCAGAAAGCAGGTCTTAAACCTGTACCCCAGGCTGACCATGCAACATCATGTTTTTTTTCAAGGATCTTTTTATATGTTGCTGACCCGTCAAGTTTTTGGAGTTTTAACTCAACTCCTGCTTTTTTTGCCTCCTCTTTTAAGACAACAAGCCTTTGTGTATGTTCATCAATACCATAGGTAATTTCAACGCTGAAACGTGTCTTGCCTTTTATCCATATTCCATCATTGCCGCGTTTCCACCCCGACTTTTTCATAAAAAATTCAACTTTTTCAATCGAATATTTTCTGGGTTTGATATCATTGTTGGAATATTTACCATAACCCACATAGCCATGGGCAAGTCTATAGTAATCATTGCGCAGTACCTTTTTAATCACTTTTTCAATATTCATGGCAAAGGCAAAGGCTTTTCTTACATTTATATCGGAAAAAATCTCTTTATCCCGGTTCAGCCACATTCCACTGGCAGATTGCTGGGTATCATTAAAAAACCATATCTTTTCAGCATATCCATTGTTAAATATGTCAATATCTGATTTGTCATGCCAATATTCAGGTATTTGAAGAGCAAATATATCTATCTTCTCTTTTTTAAAATACTCAAAAAGTATATTGTAATCTCTTATTACATTAAAAATTACATGGTCTACATTAAACCTGTTTTTAAAATATCTTTCATCTTTTGCCCACCACTCTTTTTTCCTCTTAAACCTTACAAATTTACCCTTCTGGAAATCAGAAATAATATAGGGTCCTGTATTAGGAACAATTGCCCAGTTATATTTATGGACAAAATCTTTGTCAATTGTTTTATAATAGTGAGCTGGTACAGGTGTTATTCCCAGAGTCATATAAAGGTCTGGTTTGGCTTTTTGACTTTTTAAAGCCAGAGTATAGTCATCATACACAATAACCTTATCTATCTCTTTTGTATAATAGTCATTGTACCAGGGGGCGATAATATGCTTTGAACGCATGAACTTTAAAGCATATACAAAATCCCATGCAGTAACAGGCTTACCATCAGACCATCTGGCTTTTTTATTGAGCTTAAAATACATTGTCTTCTTATCACCACCAAAGGCCCAGTGGGTTGCAAGCTCAGGGATGATATTTTCAGTATTGGGGTGAGTATTGATAAGGCTTAACTGGTTATCAAGTATAGCACTTCTGAAACTCCCATTGGAATCAGGACCCACAACTCTAAATGTCATGGGAAAACTCAATATCGCTGAATGGAGAGTTCCTCCTTTTTCAGCTTTTTCAGAAGAGAAGATAGCATCGCTTTTATTTGTAAGCCAGGTTATATTGTCTGGAAGTTTTGCATATTCATGTATTGTATCTGGCAGTGTATCAACAACCTCTTTATCACTCTTTTTATCGACCCTGGTCCCTTTGTCCTCATTTTGCCCGCACCCGGGTAATATCAACAAAAAAACTAAAATTAAAAAAATCCCTCTGCTACATATTTTCCCAACTTTATTATTTTCACTCAACATTATATGTAAATCTCTTTTCAGTAAAATTAAAAAAAATCCATACTATCGCCTTGACCGCTTAAGCATATTAATATAACATTCATAATTGTAAATACCACAAAAAACTTGTTTATTCACAAACGATTTTTCAAGGAGTTAAAATAATAAAATGGATTTAGCCTCTTTTATTGGTATAATTTCAGGAATATCTCTGATTATCAGTGCCATTTTGTTTGATGGAGATATACATAATTTCATAAATATACCGGGCATTATGATTGTTTTTGGTGGAACCCTTGCCACCACGCTCCTTACATTCCAATTCCGGGATGTAATTGCAGCCTTTAAAGCAGCATATTATGTTTTTTCAAAGGAGAAAGAAGACCCTAACGAATCTGTTGCAACAATGATAAAACTCTGCGATATCGCAAGAAGGCAAGGTCTGCTTGAACTGAGCAAAGTTAAAACAGATTCAGGGTTTTTAAAAAAAGCCTGCGGGCTTATTGCAGACGGCTCTTCGGAAAATGCCATAAGGGCAGCATTAGTAACTGAGATAGAATCTTTGCGCCTGAGGCACTATATTGTACAAGATGTTTTTAGAAAAATGGGGACCTATTCCCCGGCATTTGGAATGCTTGGCACACTCATAGGACTTGTACAGATGTTAAGCCATCTTCAAGACCCATCAAACATTGGCAGCGCAATGGCAACAGCTCTTTTAACCACATTCTACGGATCATTGATATCAACTCTGTTCTTCCTGCCCGTTGCAGGGAAGCTGAAATCAAGAACAATTCTGGAGGTGATTAACCTTGAAATAATGCTCCAGGGTTCTGTCTCCATCCTGGAGAGCACAAATCCAATAATGCTTTATGAAAAGCTGTCTTCATTTATCTCGGCAAGGCTTAGGCTGCCATACAGCGCAATGAGTCCCAGGAGAAAAAAATGAGTCGTGCCCAATCTTTAAATTCAATCATACCTGAAAATGAGGAGCAAGCCTCCTGGCTTCTTGTTTTTGCAGATATGATGACCCTGCTCCTTGTATTTTTCATATTGCTGTACACCCTCTCTTCATTTGAAACAGGAAAGTATAAAACTGCCATAAGCAAACTTAAAACAGAAATTGAAAACAAATCCGAGCTTACAGCATTTGCTGAACTCATGGAGATGCCTGAGACAATTGATACGCAAATTATTATTGAAGATATTACAGGTTTGAGATCCAGAAAAGAAAACCTTATTCAGAATATTGACAAATTAGCTGACAAGGGTGGAAAAACAAATGATATTGCAACCCATGTACTAAAAGGCAAGATCATTATTCAGATTAAAGGCAAGGCTCTTTTTAAATCTTCAAAAGCAGAATTAAGCAAGGATTTTCTACCCCTGCTTGATGAAATTGTAAAAGTTTTATTTGATTATCCTGAATACAACATAAATATTAAAGGGCACACTGATGATATCCCCATATCCACAGCTATTTTCCCATCAAACTGGGAACTTTCTGCTGTTAGAGCCACAAGTGTGTTAAAACATCTTATTAAAAGAGGAATTAAACCTGAGCGGCTGACAGCCACTGGATACGGTAAAATATTGCCTTTGGTAGCCAATGATTCTGAGGAACATAGAGCTTTAAACAGGAGGATCGAATTTGTTCTGGAAAAAAAAAAGGGCATCTACTAAGAGTTTTATCCATGAATCTTCAAATAAGAGGGAAACCTATAGATTTGAGTTTGATAAAAACTTTTGCCTTAAAATTGAATTCAAAAATAAAATCTTTGATCTGATCAACCTTTCTGCCACAGGTGTGTCATTTAAAAACAATGAACTTGTGACAGGAGATCATGGCACAATAAAAATGATTTTTGAATTTACAAATATCACATCTCCTGTTTTAATGGAACTTGATATTCTGATAATTAAAATAGGTAAAAATAATATGTGCCATGCAATATTTAATAATAGTTCAGAAGAAAACAGAGAGATGATTCATAAATATATTTTAGAAAAACAGAAAGAGAAACTTAGAATCAATAAGATCAAATGATTCTCCATGTTGATATGGATGCATTCTTTGCATCTGTTGAGCAGAGGGACAACCCAGAGCTAAAGGGAAAACCTGTTGTGGTTGGGGGCAATTCCCAAAGAAGTGTTGTTGCAGCAGCAAGTTATGAAGCAAGAGAGTATGGAATACACTCTGCCATGCCAATATTCATGGCAAAGCAGGAATGCCCCAACCTCTGTATTGTTCCTGTGAACAGGAAAAAATATAGTGAAGAATCAAAAAAAATCATGGGAATTTTCAGTACATTCTCACCCATTGTTGAACAAACTTCAGTTGATGAAGCATATATTGATATCACAGGCAGTAAAAGATTGTTTGGAGACCATAAAAAAATTATCATTGATATCAAGAACAGAGTGAAAAAAGAGTGTTCTCTGACCTGTTCAATTGGTGCAGCCCCTGTTAGATTTCTTGCTAAAATCGCTTCGGACATAAACAAACCAGATGGTATCTTTATCATTGAAAAAAATATGGTAAAAGATTTTGTGCAGACCATTGACATCAAAAAAATTCCAGGCGTTGGGAAAAAATCCTATGAACAGATGAAAACACTAAATGTCAGAAAACTTGGTGATATAAAAAAATTTGCCCCTTCAATTTTGGTAAATAAATTTGGTAAATTTGGCACTAGGCTCATTGAGTATGCAAATGGAATAGATACAACACCCTTGGAACAAAACATTAAACGAAAATCTATCTCCAGTGAGTCAACTCTTGCAATGGACACAAATAAAGTTGAAACAATTAAAAAAAACCTTCTTTTGCACTCGGGAGCCTGCGGAACAGATCTAAGAAAAAAAGGGATGAAAACCAACAATATTTCCATCAAATTTAAATTTTCTGATTTTTCACAAATGACAAAACAAACAAAAATTGAAATTCCAACTTGTTCCACCCAGGCAATATACAAAGTAACTCTATCCCTTTTAGAAAAAATTAAATTAACCAAAAAAATACGTCTCATTGGTGTAAATGTTGCATGCATTAAGAAAAAGAGTCGCGCTATTCAATTGGATCTTATGGATGAAATCCATGAACAAACTGAAAAGTGGGAAAGTGTGGATAGGGCGATTGACTCAATATCAGACAAGTTTGGAAGTAATATTATTAAAAATGCAACCTTGAATATAAACAAACCCTAGGAGAGAAAATGTCATCGGACAACATTCAAATTCATGTCCTTGTTTCAGGTATTGTACAAGGAGTGTTCTTCAGAACTGAGACGCAAAAAACAGCAAAAGCAAACAATGTAACAGGATGGGTTAAAAATCTTGATGACGGTAGTGTAGAGGCTGTTATAGAGGGTAAAAAAGAAAATGTCAACAATGTAGTAGACTGGTGTCACAAGGGCTCGCCCGCTGCTTTTGTCAGTAATGTAAAAGCAACCGAGCAGAGTGCCTTGTCAAATTTTGATGGATTTAAAATTCAATAACTATCGGCTCTCACTCTTTTTCAAACTTCTCTTAAGGGCAGCAGTATGAACATCTGCTGCCATATGAACAGGACTTTTATCATAGATGGGATCCCATGATCCAGGATCAGCAGAACAAAAAAACTGAACTTCAAGTCCGAATCTTGTCAACGCATCCTTGACACTCAACCCCTCAACTTTCTTTGCTGCATCCCAGGTTGCTCCACAGGGTGCACCCCTTAACACATCAATCTTTTTGATATGATCTTTTTCCAACTTTACATCAATTTCAGGGGACCCGAACATCTCACTATAATCTCCAAGGCGGACCCGCCTTGAAAGGGAACATCATGTCTGGGGACATATGGCATTAGGCTTTGTTATCTTTTTTCCCGAACTTAATACCGGGATATTAAATTGATCACATAGACTCACAAGATCATAGGCAACATCAGGATGTTTAATAAAATCAAGCACAAGATCTGCATCAATTTTATCGGGAAGATACTCAAAACCATCATCAACTATTTCAGGAAGATCAGATGCAATATTAATAACTTTAACATCAAATTTATCTCTCCCAAACCTTTTAATTCCACTGGCTTTTCTCTCCCCTGCCCCATTCTGCTGGAAAATAACAATTTTTTGCATATTAAAACCCTAAATCCTCATTTATCAGAACTATTTTAACTCTCTTTTTTGGCAAACATTTTTCAGTAATTGTCCATATATTACAAATTCTGTCAGGACTTTTACAATCCTGGCAAAAACCTTTTTTCACACAAGGCGTTTTTTTCCCTAAATTCATAGTATTAACCGGTGCAGCATAATCTTTTATTCTGAACATTGCCTCCTCAAGATCGTGACATATTTTGTTTCTGCCAATAAACAAGATAACACTCTTAGGACCCCAGGCAATTGCAGCAACTCTATTGCCAATCATATCCAAATTTACCAACTGACCCGTACAAGTTACAGCATTTGTCCCTGTGATAAAGAGATCAACCATTAATGATTTTCTCCTGAGGTCCATCTGCTCTTCAAAGGTAAAGTTTTTATCAAAGGTATTTATCACTTCATACTGTTTATCATCCTTTAAAGCATGGAACAATCCTGTTGAAACAAAAGAGGCAGAACCGCCCCAGGAAATGCTTTTGACATCAAGCTTTGGAATAATTGTTTCTAAGGCTATCTCCTTAGCCTGCTCTTTATTCTCTGCAATAAAGACCTCAAAATTATTACTCTCCAGACTTGCTTTAACTTGATCAAGTTTAAGGTTCCAGTAATTATCAATGGGATTTTTCATATTAACTCTCCTCCTGAAATCTATAATTTTTTATATTAAGCCTGCAAGGCTCTTTCCTTTTAATCCAAATCGTTCAATATTTTTTGAAGTTTTTTTACAAGGTATCAGCAAAGGTGCATGGAAAGGTTTATCCCTGGCATCTATTATTAAAGGAGGGCTACACCCCCAATGTTTAAACTCTGTAAAACTGTCTTGGCCATAAATATCATGGGAAGGATTTGATTTTGTAAAAACAGTCCATAAAAAATTTGAAAATTTAGAGCAGATATATTCAACGTTATCTGCGATTACTAATAAAGGTAAACCATCCATGGTTTGTACAGGTTTTAGAGATGATATCAAACAATTTATCTCTTTTTTTATCTCTTCATAATTTGAAAACCGAGGACCTTTAATAACAACAATGCCCGGAGCAGCTATTTGCGGATGAGAAAAATTTGAATCAAGGGTAAAATTTTCAGGCAGTTTCTTGCTAAGCTCTCTTTTTTTATCACCAGCTGCTGCCATAATTACCTTTGAGCCTTTATTTAAATTTCTGGAAGAATAATCAAGGGTATCCATGGTTGTTTGGGTTTGAAAATGAATATCCCTTGAAAAATCAATTCTCTCAAGCAGATGGGTGATAAACTGTCTCTCATCTCTTATATCAAGGTCAGGGTTGTCTTCATGGGAGCAGATCAAAAGATACTTTGCAAGGGAGAGCTGCCCCGTGCCCAAAATTGCATTGGCATGGGTCAAAAGTTCCCGCGGTTCCCTCTCTTCATAGGGCAGGTATCTCTCCTTTGCAATTGCCAGGAGAAGCGGGTGGACTCCTGCTGCATCAACTGCATGGATCTTTACTACACCTGGAATTGATCTTGGGATTTCAGGCTCTGTAAGCTCATGGATCAATCTGCCAAAAATTGTATCCTCCTGGGGAGGCTGTCCCACAACAGTGAATGGGTAAACTGCATCTTTTCTATGCCAGACAGATTCAACTTCAAGAAAAGGAAACTTGTGTTCAAGGGAATAAAACCCAAGATGGTCTCCAAAGGGACCCTCTTTTTTTGTTCTGCCGGGAATAATCCTGCCTGTTATACAAAAATCAGCATCAGCAGAAATCACAAATCCCGACCTTATGCAATATTGAAAATTTCTCCCTGCAAGGGCTCCGGCAAAACTCAATTCTGTCATATTTTCAGGCAGGGGCATCACAGCAGCAAGGGTATGGGCAGGCGGACCCCCAATGAATATACTGACCCGTAAAGGTTTGCCTGTTTGCAATGCCTTTAAATGATGATTTCCTATCCCCCTAGGAAGTTGATAATGAAGTCCGATCTCTCTGTTTTTTTTATAATCTCCTCCAGATATCTGAATTCTATACATCCCCAGGTTTGAATCAAAAATAGTATCTCTTTCAGGATTCATTGAAAAAACCTGGGGCAGGAGAATAAAACACCCCCCATCTTCCGGCCAGCACTTTATCATGGGCAGTTTATCAATGGATGTTTTGTTTGCTAAAACTTTGCCTTTTCTCTTTTTTACAGGTAAGGCATGAAATAGAGCAGGAAAAGCTTTTATACTCTCTAAAGATGATTTAACCAGGTGCGGCTTAAAAATAGATGAGTAGTCAGACTTGATCTTGATAAGTTTTTTTATTCTGTTAAATCCTGGTTCAAATATCTTTAATGCTCTTTCATAATTTCCAAAAAGATTTGATACAGCAGGGAAATCCGTTGATTTAATATTTTCAAAAAACAGGGCTGGTCCGTCATTTTGAAACACCCTGCGCGTAATCTCTGCCATTTCAAGATCAGGATCAATCTCTTCTTTAACCCTTATAAGTTCACCCTGTTTTTCAAGGGAGTTGACACACTCCCTAAGGCTCTTAAATATCATAAATTAAATCTCTTTAAACCGATCTGTCAGGCTTTATACTTTTTTAAACCCGCCAATAATAAAACAGATAACACCTATAATTATAAGTAGAATAAAGAGCTCCAAAGTGTTTGAGGTATAATCAAGGGCATTTACAAGGGGTTTATAGGGTACCTTTACAATGTACTGATCAAGCGCACCGTCAGTAAGCCCACCCAGAGTAATTCTTGCCCACTTTGAACCACCTCCCAAGCCTGGGGCTGATTCTGCCATAAGAGCTGAAACACCTTGAAAAAGTAGAACAAGTATACCTCCTGCAACTGAAACAAATCCAAATTTTGTAATAGTCATAATATAAAATCCTATTAAAGAGTAATATTTAAATAATTAACAAATCATGTGATACTATATTATTCTGCCCGCACACCATAGTCAAACAATTTTAATCCCAGGCACAGCTTTTCTTTATGTATTCTTTATGATAAAGATTTATACTGCTTATTATGACAGAAACTTCATTATTTAAAAAAGTAACAATTGCCTCATTTATCATGATGGCATCTGTGTTTGCAAGCCGTGTTATAGGTCTTGGAAGAGATATGGCAATTGCATTTACAGGTGGTGCCAAGGGGGCTGTTGACGCATACCAGATAGCGTTTTTTATCCCGGAAATATTAAATCACTGTTTAGCAAGCGGATTTTTATCCATTACATTTATACCGATATTTGCCCATTACCTTGCAAAAGACAATGAGGATGAAGCGTGGAGAGTTTTCTCAATTATTTTTAATACATTTGGATTTGTTTTATTAATATTCATTGCTGTTTCATTTATATATACTCCCCAGCTTGTTGCAATGCTTATTCCCGGTATAGATGACCCACTGATTTTTAAGAGTGCTGTCAGGATGACCCGTATTATACTACCGGCTCAATATTTCTTTTTCACAGGTGGATTGTTCATGGCAGTCCAATTTGCAAAGGAGAGATTCTTTATTCCTGCTTTGGCACCGCTTATTTATAATATTGGAATAATAACAGGCGGACTTTTGTTAAGTCCCTGGCTTGGCATGGAAGGCTTTGCCTGGGGCGTTTTGGCAGGAGCCTTTGCTGGAAATTTTTTAATCCAGTTTTTTGGTGCTAAAAAAATTAATTTAAAACTAAAATTTACCTTTAACTTAAAACATCCTGATTTCATCAAATATATTATTCTTACTATCCCCCTTATGGCAGGGCTTACAATGACATTTTCAACGGAGATATTCCTTAAATACTTTGGGTCTTATCTTGAACACGGAAGCATTGCAGCCCTTAACTATGCCCTAAGAGTTATGTTTATAATGGTTGGACTTTTTGGGCAGGCAGTTGGTGTGGCATCATATCCGTTCATGGCTAAACTTGCTGAAAAAAAAGATTTTGCAAAATTAAACGACCTTTTAAACAAAACCTTAAAGTTTCTTTTACTTGTTATACCCTTTTCAATACTCTTCATGATATTAAGATATGAAATTATAGTGATGATTTTCCAAAGGGGTAAGTTTGATATGGATGCCACAATACTAACATCTGATATACTGCCGTTTTTAATGGCAGGCACATTTGCCTTTGCTGCCCAAACTGTTGTTGCAAGGGGCTTTTATGCATGCAAAAACACTTTGCTGCCAACAATATTCAGCACCATTGCTGTTGTTGCAAGCCTGCCCCTGTTTTTCTTTTTTATGAAAATCTTAGAAGCAAGGGGTGTAGCCCTTGCTCTCTCTTTATCTGCGATTATGCAGACAATTGTCTTATATGAAGTTTGGAATTTAAAAACTGACAATAGAGGGAAAAAAGATGTTTATAAATTCTTTATTAAAATATCCCTCTTAAGTATTACTATTGGTGTTCTGCTTTGGAGAATAACCCTGTTCTTTCAAAGGATCATAGACAATACAAACTTTACAGGTGCTCTTTTAATTTCTCTTATCACAGGAGTTGCTTTTCTTGTTTTGTTTATTGGTACATGCTCTGTTTTTAAAATTGAAGAGTGGCATCTGCTGGTAGTAAAAATAAAGGACAAATTACAAAATACTTTTCCCAAGGGCTGAAACTATCAACTCAACAGCCAGGTCAGCAGTTTTATTTTTATTGTCCAGTATTGGATTTAATTCTACCAAATCCATGGAGGCAAGCTTTCCTGTGTCAGACAATATTTCCATCAGCAAGTGTGCTTCACGGTATGTAAGACCTCCTGCCACAGGGGTGCCGACACCAGGTACTTCAACAGAATCAAGTGCATCCATATCAAGGCTCAAATGGATTTTCTTTAAGTGTACAAACTTCATAAGTGCCTTGTTTAACACAGAACTTATTCCCTGTTCATCAATATCCCGCATTGTAAACACTGTAATATCACTATTATTTAATCGTTGCTTCTCCTTTTCGTCAAGGTCCCGTAGGCCCATAAGCACAATATTTTCAGGATCAATTTTAGCCCCATCTCTACCAATATTAACAAGGCTTTTATCACCATCTCCTGTTAATATCGAAAGGGGCATTCCATGGATATTACCGCTGGGAGAAGTTTCAGGGGTGTTGAAATCACCATGGGCATCAATCCATAAAAGACCGATGGGAGACCCGTGGGATACTCCTCCAACAGTTCCTATGGCAATGGAGTGGTCCCCACCGATAAAAAGTGGAAATCTGTTTTCCGATATAGCATCTTTACCTTCCCTGTAAATATCTTGACAAATCTGGGCTATCTCCTTTGTATAATCAGATGTACCGATCCCTTCAACAGCATCCCGCACAGGGACTTTGATATCTCCTCTGTCTTCCACCATAAGACCAAGGGATCGAAGTCTTGGTACAAGTTTTGAATATCTCACAGCTGCAGGCCCCATATCTACTCCCCTGTGAAGTTGCCCAAAGTCCATTGGCACACCTATGATACTTATTTTTTTCTCCATGACCTCTACCCCCTCTAAATATCCATTTAAATTTCAGCAAGTTTCAGCAAATTTCAGGTTGACAGCTAACATAGCATAAAGTATTTTAACAATCCAATTGAAAGACAAGAGATAATAATTTTCAGGAGTAACCATTTACCATGTTTCCAAAATATGAGATGAAACAAGAGACAACATTAGAGACAATTCAAAAAATAATCAAAACAATAAAACCTGATAAACTATCTCTTATAATACGCCACTCCGAGAGGTATTTCCATGAAGACTCTGCAAAAGAACCTTTCATGGAACTGACTGAAAATGGAAAAAATCAAGCTGTTAAGCTTGGATTATCCCTTGCAGAAAAACCTTCTCCAAAATTCTTCACAAGCCCTATTGGGCGATGTATTGAGACCGCATACTTAATAGATAAGGGTCATTTTCAAAAATATGGTAAGGTTAATAATAATGCCACAATCTGCCCTGATCTTGCTCCATTTTATATACAGGATATAAAGCAAGCCATAAGCATGGTACAAGACAAAGGAACAGATGTTTTCCTGCGTTCATGGTTTGACAACAAAATTTCTGAAGATATAATGCTTAACCCAGAAACAGCATCGAAAAAAATAGTTCTATTCATGAAAAAGGAGCTTGCCCAAATTAAAAAAAATGAAATGGGGATTTTTGTAAGCCATGACTGGAACATATTCCCTGTAAAAGAATTTTTTTTAGGCTTGAGACATGAAACAAATGGGGCCGTGGGATATCTAGAGAGTGTGTTCCTGTTTGAAAAAGATAATAACTTCTATCTTGCAAACCACCAGAAAGATGCTGTAAAAATATAGACTCTTTTAAAAAAAATTATTAGAGAGTTCATGGATAAACTCAAAAGCAGGACGATGGAAAAAAACCCCGGTTTTTGAATGTTTCATCCCCCGTATAAAAAGATAAAACACACCACCAAAATGGGTATTATAATCATAATCTTTTTTGCAAAACATGAGATATTTGTGCAGGGCAACAACATAAATATGATATTGAAGAAAATAGTGATGCTCCATCATGGAGTCATTCATGGCATCACAAGAATAATCATCATAGGATTTTCCTAGAAAATTTGATTTATAATCAACAATATACCATCTATTATTATGCTCAAAAACAAGATCAATAAAACCTTTCATAAACCCTGAGATGGATTCAAAAGTAAGCTCTAAAAGCTGATCAGCATATTTAGAAAAACTTGAAAGTTTCATATACTTTTTAAAAATTTTATAAAGTTTTTTATTATCAATCGATTTTATTAGGAAAAAAAATTCAAGCTCATTTAAACGTTTGCAGGCAGATATATTTTCTAAAGCCAAATCACCCTCTTCTGGCAAAAGCTCAGTTGATAAAAGTCTGGTCGATAAAATCTGTTTAACAGCAGTATTGATGATCTTTTCCCAAAATTGAGGATTATACCCAAATTTTTCAAGCTTTAACAAAACAAGTTGTGCAATATTCTCTTGAGTATCTTGAAAATCAAGATCTTCAAAAATAGAATGGAAAAAATCCCCAGAGCCTGCACCAGTGGGGAAATCTATTAAAGTGATCTCTGATCTTACCAATAAATCTTCTCCAGGTTCTCCCTTATTTAAAAATTTATACTCCACACCGGAAATAAGGGATGAAAAACTTGCAATTTTCCACACCTGAAAGATTGATCTTGTGAGGGTTTTTATCTCATTTACCTGGTTATCATAAGCTGCCCCGGGATTATTTTCAAAAAAGTCACAGGAATCAGCATACTCGTAGAAATCGATATTTATTCCGCTGGCACCATTGTCTGCTAAAGATTTAATGTCCCTTATCATGTCATCATCATCTCCCCCAGAGTTATTGTGCAGGATACTGCCCAATGCTGATGAGCCAATCTTGTTGATCCGTCCCCAGATTATGTTGACCATGGATGCAGCTCTTGTTAATGCAACATAAAGAAGCCTTTGATCTTCTGCTTTTATCTCCTTAAAAGTAAGTTCTCTTGCCTTGGCTAAATTAATTGATCCCAAATCAAATTTCTCTTTATATTCATCATCAGGGTCGTGGTACAAGCAATAATCATCTTTAGTTTCAGGTTTTGCATCCCATAAATAAGGTAGATATACTATTGGCCATTCCAGACCCTTGCTTTTATGGATGGTCACAATGGAGACAGCTTTTTGATCACTCTCCAGGCGCAGCTCTTCCAGAGAAGAGTTATCCAAAGCCCGTGCCTGCTCATGGATAAACCATTTTATTAAAAAAGCTGGGGATAGGTGTTGATCTATTTCAGCATAATGGAGCAGTTCAATAAGATGATTATAATTTGTAAGTGTTCTTTTAGTTAAAGATGTTTTATCCTTTGAAAACGCTTGTTCAGAATAAAAAATTGCCTGGATCAGCCTGATAAATCCATGATTTTGCCATAGGGCCCGATACTCTTTAAATCTCTCCTGCCATACTGCAAATGCTTTGTTATTTTTCTTGAAATCATCTATATCATTACCATTAAACTCAAAAATGTTTGTTAAAAGGGCAGCTTTTATTAAGCCTGCATCCTCTGGCTCCAGTACAGCCCATAGAAGATCTGTCATCTCAATAGCTTCTTTAGAATTAAACAGTGAATCACTACTGTAAATGTGCGAATCAATTTGATAAATCTTTAATGCTTTGCTGATCTTTTCTGCCTGATAATTTTTTCTTACTATCACTGCAATATCCGAGGGTTCTATTTTTTTATTTTCCAGCAGGGTGCTGGAACTTAAAAGTTTTGCTATATCTTCTGCTGCTATCAAAGGAATATTATCATTTGCCCACGTCTTTTTAATAAAACCCTGTTTATCCAAATCAGCATTGGTCTTTTTTATCTTCAGGAATAGGAACCTGAAGCAATTGGACTCATTACCATCTTGGGATAAACGATCCCGGGATGTTTCTGGTGTTTTGACAGGGTAAAACCCAATCTTTTCATATAAAAAAGGATTAGTCTGTGCAGTGAACACTGAATTTACAGCCTCTACAAGTTGAGGATCACTCCGATAGTTTCTATCCAATGTATATATTTTTTTACTCTCTGTAACTGCTTTAAGGTAAGCAAATATATCTCCACCTCTAAAACCATAAATTGCCTGTTTAGGGTCTCCAATCATGCAGAAAAAAAGAGATTTATTTGCAAAGAGCTTGGAAAATATTGAATATTGAGTCTGGTCAGTGTCCTGAAATTCATCAATCAAAACCCCATGGTATTTATCCTGTATTGCTGAAATCAATAGTTTGTTTGAACTGGTATTGCCTGGGGTATCATGGAGTGCATGGGCAAGATCATTTATGAGATCGTTAAAAAAAACATTTCCATGTTTCTCTTTTGTTTTTGCAAGCTTGAGTTTTAAATATTTTAAGTAAGCAAGCTCAAGACTTAAAATATTATTTTCAAAAACTAAAGAGAGCTCAAGGAGCTTCTGACAGAGATCAAAAAATTGATATTCAGGTAAATCAAACCCTGGTTTTATTTTCTGCTCAAGTCTTGTCAAGGTGAACTTATAAAGAGAGTCTCCTTTTTCATCCATCTTAAAAACTGTGTTTTCACCTGTATCAAGCAGTTGTTGACTTATTTGCTCAAGCCAGTTGGCCACAGAATTTTTCCTGTAGCTTTGTTTGTTTATTCCCTTGTTATTGTTAATAAAATCTTTTATCTCAAAACTTTTATTATCCACATAATCTGAGATTCTCTTTACAACATCCCGGTACTCATCAAAAACATCCACAAATTCCATGGTTTCAGGGACAAGTGCAATATCTGGTCTAGAAAGAATTTTTGAAAACTTTTTAATTAACTTTTCCGGAACAAAGTTTCTCTTTTTTAAATATTGTAAAAACAGAGGATCAAGGTTGTTTATCCTTTGTGCAAAAAAATCAAAACAGATATCTTTTTCAACTAAAGAGCTGTCAGCAGACAGCTCAATATCAAAAAGAGCCCTGCATTCAAAAGCATTCTCTTTGAGCATTTTTAAACAAAAAGAGTGGATGGTCAAAATTGATGCCTGGTCAAACATCAAAATTGCATTCTTTAACAACGCTCTTTTCTGAATCATGCTTTTTGAATTGTTTCCCTTAAAAAAACTCTTAAAAGTTTCATCCAGACCAGGAGTGTTTGTGCCTTCTGCAAAGGATAAAACATCCAAAAGCATTTTTCGGATTCTTATTTTTAATTCGGCAGCAGCAGCTTCTGTAAAGGTAACAACCAGGATTGACGCTGGATTGTAACCTTCCAATACAAGCCTTGTATAAATAATGGTGATTGTGTAGGTTTTACCGGTTCCAGCACTTGCTTCGATTAAATTTGTGTTTTCAAGCTTAATATCAAATGGATATAAAATTTCCATCCTATTCCATATTCTCCATTAATGGTCCAAATACCTCAATTGAATTTTCAATAAACCCTGAAGAAGAAAAATTCTCATAGGTTTTAAAAAAATCATGCTCACCAAAATACAAATCATTGTACCTGTTTATTTTTTCACCGGTTTTGGAGTGAGAGTTAAACCATTTGCTCCGACATTTATTAAAGAGAGCTTTAAGATTTTTTTCTGACCTGTCCTGATCAATTTTATAAAAATTTTTCACAAATTCAAATGATGTCTCAGGGAAAAAAACAAAAGGGGTGGTTTGACCTGTTATGTATCTTTTTACAATGTTTGATAATAATTCACCGGCTTTTGCAGCCTCGATTTCATGAAAGATTCTTTTTTGCACTCTATCTTTTGACCTGGCTGGGCATTTACCCACAAGAACTGTCTCTTGGGCATGGTCATGTTTAAAAACAGCATTTAAAGCAAGGTGATATATCCAGGCATTTAATAGCCTTTGACCATTTAATTGACCAAAGGTTAAAACAAAACGCCCATGGTTTTCCCTTATTTGATCAATGCTTCCTGAAACAGTAACTCCGCCTATATCCATGCTCAAATCCCGGGACGGTAAAATTTTACTCTTAATTATTGTTTTCACCTCCCCTATTATGGGTGAAACTTCAGAGTGAATATTGTCAAGGTCTACTCTGCCTTTAGTCCCAAAAGGAAGTTTGCCTGCAGCCCTGATCTTTTCATAGTTAAATCCTTTTTCAAGAATCTCTGATCCTATCTGAAAATTTTCAAGGGAATTCAGCACCAGAGGCTCCCTGTCATCTGTCTCTTCTTTAGATTTGTTAAAAGTAATACCCAGAGTGTTTTTTATCATATATTCAATGGGTTGTTTCAAAAAGTAGCAGAGGTCATCCAGGGTGATGTTATCAATGGGAAGATCATTGGAAAGATCATCTTTAACAAGGTTATTTGTAAAAAATGCCTCTTTTGCCCCTGATCTTTTTAAAAGGGTTTTTGCAATTTTAAAGGAATAGGGAGAAAAAGAGAAATAATTACTCCTGGAATCTTTTTGAAAATATTGAGTGTCAAAAGGATGGAGTGGGTGATAACAGATAAAATCATGGTCAAAATCAGTATTAAAGCTTTGCTTTAGTACATCCTGCAATTCATTCACAATTGATGAGCATGGTATTAAAGAGTTATCTTTAACACTTCTCCCTGTGTATGTGATTATCAGATTTTCCCTTGCACTTATTAGTGCTTCTAAAAACAAGTATCTATCTTCATCCCTTATGTTTTTATCTCCAACTCTTGGAAATTTTGCAATCAGATCAAAGTTTTTCTTACCTGCTTTCCTTGGAAAATCGTGTTCACCCATGCCCAAGAGCGCCACAATCTTAAAAGGTATGCTTCTCATGGGAGTTAAATTACAAAATGTAATACCTCCGGTCATGAATGAGCCTGTCAAAACAGATTGAGACAGCTTTTCTTCAACTACTTTTACAATAACATCCAGAGAAATTTCTTTTTCAAACCCGGCTTGCAAAGTCTCTTTTTCCATCTCATTTATATTGTCCAGAATAAATAAAAAGTCGCTCTCATTATCACCGACCTTATTAATCATTGTGTTTAAAAGAAATTTCAGAGCCTTGCATGCTTCAGGTATACTGCTCTTATTTTTTAAAAATAATTTTACACCTTTAAAAAGTGTATCAAGGAACAGAGTGAATTTTCCAATTATTTCAGCTTGTGATCCTCCGGGGCAGTCTGCAGGCAGAACATCCAGAAAAAGTTCTTTTTGTTGATCTGGCATGGCATATCCCAGCATTATTCTCTTGATACCAAACTTAAATGTATTTTCATAAAATTCTGGAAAACCTGCCTTGGATTTATGGTTTGCGTCTATGCCCCACCGTATTCCTGCATTTACTGCATACTCTTCAACTGTCTTTATTTCATCTGTTTCAATATCAATGGAGAACTTTTCAGCAATGGGAGTATAGGTTAAAAGATCAAGCACCTGATGTAATTCAAACTTTGAAGATATTATATTTAAAATTTTTAAATATGCTTTAATGGTCTTTGATTCTGATCCTAGTTTTTTGTCGCTTATTGCAAAGGGTAATTTATGCTCCACTGAAAACACTGATTTTATCAAAGGAGCATAGGACTCAATGTCGGGCATCATCACAATAACATCATCGGGATTCAGAGCATGGTTGGTTTCAAAAAGGTCAAGAAGTTGATCCTTGAGCACCTGGACCTCACGCAGGGGCGTATGGCATGAATGGATTGAGATTGATTTATCATCCAAAATTGAAATATTTACAGGTTTTTTCTCTTTTGCATCTCCTCTTTCAAACAAATTCAATATATCTGACTGAATATGGGAAAGCATTGTTTTTTTCTCTAAAAGAGGGTCATGCCACATTTCAGGCTCGGGCTCGTGGTAATCAAACTCCTCAAGCAAGAGTTGCAAATCCCTGCCACTTTTTCCAAGGGATGCAAGGATGGGATTACCGACATCTATCTGCTGTTCAGCACTGTTCCCAGCATAGGCAAAAAACTCCCTGGAAGGCATTAATAAAAACATATTAAGTTCAACAAGGGAGTTAAGCTGGTTAAAAAAATTTAAAAAGGAGGGTGGGTATGATGATATCCCAAAAACAGAAATTCTGCGTGGCAGGCTTTTTGTATCAAGTCTGCTGTCAAGTGAAATTAAAGAAAAATCAAACCCCTCTTTAATCAATCTTCTTAATAAAACAGGCTGCCACGCCCAAGATCTATCTTTTTTTTGAATAATTTCACCACTGTTCTCCCATTGCATTAATAGATCGGGTCGATATATTCTGTAATCATCAAAAAGGCTGGTAATGTTGCGGGTGAGCTGATAGAGGTATACACCATCTTTATCATCAATCAAATAGTTCTTAATGGTTGCAAATCTGTCATCATGGAGTAATTGGGGAAGCATATCCATGATTTTCCAGAAAAGATTATTTACACTGAAGTTTTGCTCCACGGCAAACTTTTCAACTATATCCCTTGGGAAAAAATAATGAAAGTTGGCACATATCTTAAATTTTTCTGCAAGTTTTAAAGATATCCATTGCCTCATCCCCCTGCTCTGTATTGTTATCCACTCAGGCAAAAAAGGATCCCCAAGGGGATCCTTCTCAATAACAGATGCCAAAGCATCCAGTAAAAACTCCATTCTATTACTTTTGTAAATATTCAGGTACAATCCCTCCCATACAATCTTTTATTCTTTGCTTATCTCTTGTTTTAGCAGCTTTGATCAATCCATCAAGCTCAATATTAAAATTATCCTGGTCAAAATCCTTGCTGCTGTTTAAAACCATGATTTTATCATGACCTGTGGGAACAACATTTTCATCAGCAGTCATCAACTCTTCAAAAAGCTTTTCTCCGGGTCTAAGTCCTGTATATTCAATCTTTATATCAATGTCAGGTGTGAAACCTGAAAACTTGATTAAATCCCTTGCCATGCTGTCAATATTAACAGGATCACCCATCTCAAGAACAAAAATTTCACCGCCTCTACCCATGGAACCTGCCTGCAAAATCAACTGACATGCTTCGGGAATGAGCATGAAATATCTGATAATATCAGGATGTGTCACTGTTACAGGACCGCCTGCTTTTATCTGCTTTTTAAAAAGAGGGATTACACTTCCCACACTGCCTATTACATTACCAAATCGTACTGTGATAAAAGTTGTTTTTGATTTTTCAACCAGCTGTTTTTTTCTGATAATTATTTCAGAAACACGCTTGCTTGCACCCATTATGTTTGTTGGATTAACAGCTTTGTCTGTGGAGACAAACACAAACTTTTCACACCCGAATCTGTCTGCAACATCAACAAGATTTTCCGTCCCCTGGATATTGTTTTCAACTGCTTTCCATGGATAGTGTTCCAACATTGGAACATGCTTATATGCTGCAGCATGGAAAACAATATCAGGTTTATACTGATCAAATGCTGTTTCAAGCTCTTCTCTATTCTGGATATCACCCAGAAATGGAACAATTTCCACATTGGGGAAAATACGCTTTAGATCAAGATCAATCTCATAAAGAGAACTTTCAGCTCTCTCAAAAAGAATAATTTTTTTAAGGGAATAACGTAAAATCTGATGGCATAACCCTGTGCCAATAGAGCCTCCTGCCCCTGTTACAAATACCACTCTATTCCCCAGATAATTCCCGATCTGTTCATCATCCAGATTAACAGGTTTACGCCCAAGAAGGTCTCTGTATTCAACTTCTCTTATGGCATTAAAGGTAACCTTGCCATTGATAAGTTCTCCCATGCCGGGCACTGTCTTAAATTCAACACTGCTTTTTTTACAAAGACTCACAATCTCACGCATTCTTGCAGCATCAGCCGAAGGTATTGATATTATGATCTGCTCCACAAAATATCTCTCCACCACACTTTGCAAATTATCAATTTTATCTATGATCAGAATGCCATGGAGTTTTCTGTCTATTTTTGAATAGTCGTCATCTAAAAAACCAACAACTTCATATTTAATGGAAGCATTATCTCTTATCTCCCTATATATTTTTTCTCCGCAATCTCCTGCTCCAATAATTAACAATTTTTTTGAGGAGGTTGAACTTTTTTTAAACAGATGGATCAGGGATAGTAAATACTCTTTAAAACCATTATATTCATGTAGTCTTTCAAAACTGATTCTTGTTAAAGCTCTTAGACCTGTAATAAAAATCAGGGTCAAACTTAAGTCAATCAAGAATACTGACCTTGGGACACCTATGAACTCAGTCTTAAAATATACAAAACCTGCCAGGGACACTGAGGATACGATTGATGCCTTTACAATATTTGTAAGATCATTCAAGCTTGTGTACCGCCACATGCCACGGTACAAATCAAAATATGCAAAAGTAATTATTTTAATCAAAATCAAACCTGGAATAATCCAGATAAACTCATTCCAGAAAAACAGGGGTATATCAAAATCAAAACGAATCTGATATGAAAAAAACATAGAGAGAAACACCAGAACAATATCAATGCCCATAACAATAAATAAATTTCTGGAAAAACTGATTTTCATGGATAAATCACCCTCTTCCCGACAAAATACTAACTTTTCTTCTAATCATATATGAATAACTCCAAAACAAAATTCCATAACATATAATCAATAAAATCACAAAATAAATATTGTTTTGCAATATCAGAACAGTTATCCCAACCATTATCTGGGTCAGGGCATATATTAATGAAACCTTCCAGTGGGGCACTTTTAATTCGTTTGCCAGCAATTGATATAGATGTTTTCTATGGGGCATACTCAACTTATCTTTATCTTTTATTCTAATTAATAAAGTTGACAACTCATCCATATAAAATGGTAATAGGAAAGAACATAAAATGATAAAATCAGGTACGCTCCTTGAAAAAAGAATAACCATGCAGGAGAAGACAAATCCTAGAAAGATACTGCCGACATCACCCATGAAAACCCTTGCCAGGGGCAGGTTAAATGGTAAAAACCCAATGCATGAGAACATAATAACTCCACACATGATTAAATATTTACCATCAAAGCCTTTACTGGAACCATAATAACCGAGAAGAGCAAATGCGACCAGGGAAGCAAGCCCGGAAATCCCGTTAATACCATCCATGAAATTGTAAAAATTAGCAGTTCCCACCATAAAGATTGAAACTGGCAGCACCAGAATATATAATAACAGATCAACATGTCTGCCATAAAACAACCCAATCAGAAACAGTAAACTGCACGCAAACTGAACATATAATCTTAACCTTGGAGTTATTGGATATTTATCACCAAAAAAACTAACGCCGGACAGAACAAGAACCGGTATCCAGAAGAGAAGATCCAGGGAAAAATATAGGGAGTAGAAAACAAATGACAACAATATTCCTATCCCACCACCCCTGGGAACAACAGTAGAATGGGAGCTTCGCTCATTTGGGATATCTGTCAAGCCAAATTTCGCACCATATTTATATATTAATAATGCCCCCAGGCTTCCCCAAAGGAAGCTGCCCAGACAGCCAAAAAACATGTTCAATAAAAGTAAAAAATAAGTTTTGTCCATTATCTGATATTATGTACCTTTAAAAATACTGATTCCAAAGAACTCCCAGGTTCAAAGCCAGTATTGAGCATTTTTTGATTATCAAAAACAAGGCTTAATTTCAATTTATCATAACATGAATAAAGCCACTGCTGTTTTCCCTTAAACAAAAGCCCTGCAAAACGTGTAGCTCCCCACACAAGAGGTAAAGGGACAGTAAACACCATGCAGTTTGGTTGAAACCCGGATTGCTTAAAAACTTTAATTATCTCTTTAAACTTATATGGTTTTTTATCACACACATTCATGACATTACAAAAAGAGCTGTCTTGCAGATTTTCTTTTTCCTGGTTTATTCTATGGACAATAAACTCAACAAGGTTTTGCCTTGAAACAGCAGACATCTCCTGTTCGCCGGACCCAAATTTTAAATAGGCAAGTTTCTTAGGAGCAAATACCCTTCTGTCTAAATTCAGTGACCATTCAGAGTCGTAAACAGGAGCAAGTCGCAAAATATCAAGCTTTTTCAAATGACCTGAATCAGACAACCCCATCAATTTTTTTTCAGCATCAAGCTTACTTGCAGCATAATCACTTGAAGGGTTGCATTGATTACTCTCTGACACACAACCTCTATTATCCCCTTCTCCATATACTGATATTGAAGATAAAAATAGAAAATGAACATCGGGATTGGCAGTAATTGCAGTTTTTGCAACTCTTTCAGTCGCAAGACTGTTTACAGAGAAATATTCATCACTATCAATACTTCCGATTGTTTGATGGGCAATACCTGCACAATGTATTACTATGTCCGGCTTATGAATATTAACAAATTTAGAAATATTTTCATGGTCAGTTATATCTGAACAATCCTTAGTAATATTCCGACCCAAATGAGTGTCGGCTGCCACACCATTATCAATACCATAAATATCATATTGTTCAGAAAGTTTTATACTTAAGGCACTCCCAATAAAACCTGACACGCCTGTAATAAGGATTTTCCTGATATTGTTATGCAATTGTCTTTCTATGTGAAACTTCCTTCATCCACATTTCCAATTTATTGACAAGCATCTCTCCTTCAAAAAAAGCTTCAAAGTATTGTTTACCGTTTTTCCCCATCTGTTTTCGTTTATCATCTGACATATTATTCATCTCTAAAACAGCTTCAGCAAGTTTGGCAGGATCATCAGGGGGGCATACAATTCCTGCTTTTGATTCTTTGACAACATCTGCTCCTGCTCCGTCAAGAGCTGCAATTACAGGTTTTTCACATGCAAGGTACGATTGAAGTTTTGCAGGTATTGTTAAAGAGAAAACCGGGTCTTTTTTTAAAGAAACCAATAAAGCATCGGCAAATGAGAAAAAAATAGGCATTGTTTTAAGGGGGTGTCTTCCTAATAAATGAAATGTTTTTTCTATACCTCTTTTTTTAATCTCCTGTTCCACCCAATTTTTCATTCTCCCATCACCTAATATTACCCAATGGATTTCTTTCTGCTCTTTTAGCAGACTTGCAGCATCAAGAATTGTTCTAAAACCTTGTGCCGCACCAATATTACCTGCAAACATCACTTTAAAACCCGGGGGAAGCAATGCTGCCTCAGGGCTATCATCCTTGCATACTAAAGGTTTATATAACTCTTCTGCACTGTTTGGAAAATAAGAGATAGTTTCAGGCTTTGATGTATATTTTTCAACAGAAGATCTAAAAGATTTAGATTGAATTAATATTCTATCGCATCGAGAATAGATAAACCGCACCAGTAATCCAACTGCATTTAATATTAATTTTGAATTGACAACTCCAACAGCAGGCAGTGTTTCAGGCCATAAATCCTGAATCCAGAACATGATTGGAGCACGGCTTCTTTTTTTCATCACAATGGCAGGTATTCCTACGGTTATGGGGGATGGCTCATATACAAATATTACATCATATTTTTCCCGACAAAAAAAAGGACCAAAAAAAGCTGCATTTAATACAAAAGATGAATAATTAATTATCAGCTCGACATCTCTTCCCTTACCCCTTGGGATAACAGGAATTCTAATTATCTGAATTCCGTTATAATTCTCTCTTACTTTTTTAAAAAGCCCATACCCTTTATAAAACTTTCCCTCGGGATAATTAGGAATACCTGTTAAAACCGTCACCTGATGTCCCTTTTCTTTAAGGGATAAACAGAGTTCATTTATCCTGAAGTTTTCAGGCCAGAAATATTGAGATATTACTAAAATATGCATATTATTGCTTGGCTTAATTACCCTTGATATATTGCTTATACAGGATACTATTATTATTCATCCATAAATGCAATTGTTGAAGCATTTTTTTATAATTATTCACTTTAAAGTCAAAATCAATTCTGGTGTTACTAAGGCTCTTGTCAGATTTATACTCTGAATTTCTATTAATGATAACTTTTTCCCTGTTCCACACCTCCTTAAATAGATTAAGAAGCAAATATTTAGATATCTTTTTCTTGGAAGATAAGTTGTACAAACCTGTTATTTTTTGTTCAATAAAGCCATCTATTGCCTTTGCAAGTTCCAGAGTTGTAATGCCAGTCCAAAACACATTTTCATAGCCGTCAATCTCACCACTCTGATGTAAAAACCAATGTAAAAGCCCTGTCCCTTTCTGCTTTAACTCAGGTCCAACAACCGATGTTCTGATTGTAACATCCCTGTTGTTAATAACCTCACCTAAAATCTTGGTTTTAGCATACAAGGTGTTTCCATCACAAAAAGAGTCCTCAGTATAATTACCATCCTTTCCTGAAAAGACACAATCAGTACTGATATGGATTGTTTTATAGTTCAGCTGATTACCCAACCGTGATAAAAAATTGGGAAAATAACTGTTAACAAGTATTGCATTCTCGATATTTTCTAAGGACTCTTTTATTAATATTCCAATGCAGTTGATTACAATATCTGCCCTGATATCCTCTAAAAATGTTCTTACCCTGTCTGATCTGCGGATATCCAGAATATGTTCATCACCAAAAACTCCGGGGTGCAAAGCTGAATGAATGATTTCATACTTATTTAAAGATATAAGATATTTATACACCATGTGCCCTACCATACCACCTGAGCCAAGCAGTAAAATTCTCTTCATAAAATATCCCTAGATCATTTATTCCATACGGTCCGGTTTACATAATCTGTGTAGCTTAAAATTATACGCAGTACTTTTTTAGAAACATTATCCACATCATAATCTGAAATTAATCGGAAACTTGAACTTTTATCCAAATGCTGAGCAACAACAACATCTATTGAGTCAAGCACCTTCTCTTTAAAAAGCCCGCACATTATAAGGGTACCCTCATCCATGCCTTCAGGTCTTTCATGGGCTTGTCTGATGGTAACCGCAGGAAACCCTAATATTGAGCTCTCTTCTGTTATGGTTCCGCTGTCGGAGATGACACACAAGGCATTCATCTGCAGAGCATTGTAATCAAAAAATCCCAGGGGCTTCATAAACCTGATTCTTTTATCAAAGTCATCTCTTCCTGATTTATCAATCTTTGCCCTTGTCCTGGGATGGGTAGATACAATTATGGGTTTTTTATACGTTTTAGCCAGGGCATTTAATGTGTCTAATAAATCTGAAAAATTTTGTTTGGAATCAATATTCTCCTCGCGATGGGCGCTGATTAAAAAATAGTCTCTTTTTGATAATGCCAGATCTTTCAAAACAGTGGATTTTAAAATACTGTCAATATGGAAATCAAGCACCTCTTTCATGGATGAACCTGTCTTGATAATAGTTTCAGGTCGTATTCCTTCAGCAATCAAATAGCGTCGGGCATGCTCGGTTAGCGTCATATTGATATCACTTGTGTGGTCAACTATTTTTCGATTAATCTCTTCAGGGACTCTTTGATCAAAACAGCGGTTACCAGCTTCCATATGAAAAACTGGAATTTTTCTTCGTTTTGCTGATATAACTGATAAGCAGCTATTTGTATCACCATATAATAAAACCGCATCGGGTCTCTCTATTTCAAGAACATCATCGGCTTTGCTGATAATATTTCCTATTGTTTCTGCAGTAGTTTTTCCTGCAGAATCAAGAAAATAGTCAGGTTTCCTGATTCCAAGCTCCTTAAAAAAAATATCATTAAGCTCATAATCATAATTTTGACCTGTATGCACTAAGATATGATTGATATGATCAGTGAATTTATCTAATTCAGCAATAACTCTGCTTATTTTTATCAATTCAGGACGTGTTCCGACTATTGTCAAAATTTTCAGTGGCATCAGTACCCCTTTGTTATTGATTCTCTTTCTCTTTTAAGGCTTCCTGCACATAACTCAATGACAGAAGTAATTTTTTTATTTTATCCACACTTAATCTTGCAGTATTGTGGGAAGTATAATCTTTTTCAATGGAGAGTATATTTTCTCCTTTAATAAAATATTTATCATAATTCAAATCTCGACTGTCAGGTCTGAGTCTCAAATAATCACCAAGGTCTTCAGCATTTGCAAGCTCTTCTCTGCTCACTAGGGTTTCAAATTTTTTCTCACCATGTCTTGTACCAATTATCTCAACCTTATTGTCTGCATTAAATATTTGTTTAAGTGCTGAAGTGAGGTCAGATATTGTTGCTCCAGGTGCTTTCTGGACAAAAATATCTCCCTGGTTTGCATGGCTGAATGCAAAAAGAACAAGCTCAACTGCCTGGTCAAGGGACATCATGAACCTTGTCATGTCAGGGTCAGTAATAGTCAATGGTTTGCCTTCAAGAATCTGCCTGATAAAAAGCGGAATCACAGACCCGCGGGAAGCCATGACATTCCCATACCTTGTAGCACATAAAAGAGTATTGCTGTTACCAACACTCCTTGAGCGGGCAACCATGACTTTTTCACTCATTGCCTTTGTCATGCCCATTACATTTATAGGATAAACTGCCTTGTCAGTACTTAATACTATAACTTTCTTAACTCTGTTTGCTATGGCGGCATTCAATACATTTTCAGTTCCAAGGATATTTGTTTTTACAGCCTGTATGGGATGAAATTCACAGGATGGCACCTGTTTTAAAGCAGCAGCGTGGAACAGATAATCTACATTGTTCAAAGCTTTATTAATACTTGCATAATCCCTGACATCACCAATATAATATTTCACTTTGGCATTGGGTAATTTATGGCGCATATCATCCTGCTTTTTTTCATCCCGGCTGAAAATCCTGATTTCCTTTATATTTGTTGCAAGGAAACGGCTTAAAACTGCATTACCAAAAGATCCTGTCCCGCCTGTTATCAATAACACTTTATTATTAAACATAAATAGCCTTTTCAGATAAATCCATTACAACCCATGAATAAATTGTTGCTGTACCTCAAAATACTTCCTGGCAGAGGCATCCCATGTATAAAACTTTTTACAAAATTGTTTCAAATTATCACCCTTTTCAGCCAACCCATTGGTGTGAAATAACATTTTTTCAATACCTGATTTAACACCTTCTATTGTTGCAGGAACAACTGTACCACCATTGATATCATCAATTTCATCAAACCCGCACTGGTCAGTAATAACAACTGGTGTACCTGTTATTCCTGCCTCTAAAACAACAATAGACATGGCCTCCTGCCTTGATGGGATCACAACCAGATCAGCAGCATGATATGCCTTTGATTTCTCCTGCCCGCCAATATATCCTGCAAATTTTATATCATCGCGGTTTCCTGACTTTTTAACAGCTGTTTCCATTTTTGCCCTCATGCCTTCATCGGGTCCAACAATTACAAGTTGATAATTTTTAACTTTTTCCTTTAAATCGATAAATGCATCTATCAAAATATCAGGACCTTTAATGTAGTTTAATCTACCAAGAAACAAAATCATTTTTTTACTGATATTAAATTTATTCTTTATAAACTCATTGTCCTGGTATTTATAATCTTCATGGTTAATTCCATTGGGGATCAAAACAATCTTGTTTTTCTGCACTTGATAGGGATAAAAATCAGACCGCTCTTTTCTGGTTATGGCTAGGCAATTATCTGCATTTTGAACTATTTTTTTCCCAATCAATAAATTATACATATTTTTAAAAAACTTAGAACGACCATAAACCGGAAGCGCTCCTGCCGGGCAAACAGTATAGGGTTTATTAAACTTTCTGATATAGTAATATACCAGGGCATTTATTAAAGTCCAATGCCCCATTAAATGAATCATATCTGAATTTTTAACAGCATCCCCCAGGGCACTAAAATTAAAACCAGGTATATAAAACCGTCTGTTAATACATCTAAGAAGTATCAAATTAACTCCCTTAAGATTCAGCTTTAATTCAGTTGTAATTCCCATATCCAATGTTAATAAACTCACTTCACAACCCAATCGGGAGAGAGCTTTTGCAATTTGAACACTCCTTTCAGCAGTGCCGCCGCCCCGGACCGGGTCTATTGACATATTTACATGGAGTATCTTCATATTATTTATTTTTTTCAAACCCTACACGTTCAACCATTGATTCCATTCGGGATACAATTTTTCTCTTCCTATTAAATACAATCCCCCATTTATTTATGTCAAATAAACTTTTACCAATATCAATAAAACTTCCCAGGGGGTCTGTTTTCAAATTTTCCCTCACCTTCACCCTCCAGCACCATGTTTCTATCAAACCTGTATCCAATATGATACCCTCTGCTTTTTTCATCAGCTGCTCTTGCAGATCCCAGGTAAGAGCCGTAATTTCAACTCTGTTTTTTTTCCAGAAGAAATGTTCAAATAATGAAAAAAAACATGATCTGGTGCTGGATTTCAGTTGAACCATGGACATGTTTTTACTATGTTTTCTAAGTTTAATAATTGGATATGGCAAATTGTGAAATTTAATTCCTTTACGCAATAATCTCAACCAGAGGTCATAATCTTCAGCAGCTTGAAATCTCTTGCCATAACCTCCCAGGGAGCTTAAGATATCTTTTCTTATCACCACGGCAGGATGGATAATGGGATTAAAAAAACTCTCCAGGCAGTGGGAAATATCATCATGGTGTTCAGGCATGCTGATACTCTTCCTGATTTTCCCAGTTTCATCAATCAAATAAGCACCACCTGCCACAACTCCAACATCAGGGTGCCCCTTTAAAAAAGAGATCTGATTTTTTAATCTTCCTTCCAGGCAGATATCATCATTGTCAAACCTTGCAATCACTTCTCCTTTTGCCACAGCCAACCCATAATTCAAGCCATCAATCAAACCTGAATGGTTACGGCGATGCAGCTTGATTCTTGAATCTTTAAATTGTGAAACAATTTCAGCAGATTTATCAGTGGATCCATCATCTATGACAAGCAGTTCAAAATTTTCATAGCTCTGGTTAAGGACGCTTTCAATGGCATCTTTGATATACTCTTCAGAGTTAAATAGAGGTACTAAAACAGATACTAGCATTAACTATTCCCATTATTCTAAAGGTTCCTGCAACCATTGCCAATACAGACCAAGCCCATCCTCAATGGATACAGATGGACTCCAGTTAAAAGCTTGTTTGGCTTTTGTAATATCCAATACTATCTGTTTCACGTCAAATGCACGTTCTGCATGATATTTGACCATTGGTGAGATACCTGTCACCGCTGTAATTTTTATTACAAGATCATTTAAGGAACAGCCTTGACCCATGCCTGCATTATAAATTCCAGTCTTCTTTGAAATCCCTGCCTTTACACAAAGATCAATCAAATCAGATATGTATATATAATCTCTGACATTTGAGCCGTCACCCCAGATATTAATATTCTCTCCAAGTTTTATGTGATTAAAAAATGTAGTTATTACTCCCTGGACACCAATGTGCCCCTGCCCTGGACCAAAAGGATTGGACGGGCGAAGAATTATTGGGCTTAAACCATATAGATTTTGGAACATTACAAGATAATTTTCAATTGTATTTTTAACTATCCCGTAAGAACAAAGCGGGCTTATTGGATGGATCTCAGAGACTATATCTTGAGCAGGGTTCCCATAAACTGTACCACCCGAAGATAAATAAACAATTTTTTGAATATCAAGCTTGTCCATATTTTCAAGTAACCTGATTGTTGCAATAAGATTACCCTCTATATCAGAAACAGGGTCCAGATTTGAAGTGCCTGGCAAAGATGTACTGATAAGATGGTATACTACATCAATACCATGGAGTGCCTTAAAGATTTTATCACTGTCTGAAAAGCTGCCACAATGGAACTCTATATCTGATACAAGATGATCTAACTTATCTGAAGAGTTATCAAAAACCCGAACTGATATTTTGCTTTTTAATAATGCTTTAACAAGGTGAGACCCGATAAATCCATTACCGCCCAGAACTAAAGCTTTCATTTGGCACCCACAAATAATTTTATTTTTATTTTTATCATATAGTAACCCATGAAGAGGGAATTATGTCCCTGGCAGACAACTCATCATATTTAAACCATTTTTCAGGTGCAACAACAATTTTCTCCCTGTTGGAATTAAGCCAGGCCCCCCACCAGCTAAATGAGCTGTTTGCAATTATATTATGTCTGCACAAACTCATAAGGTGCATATCATTATGACTGTTAAGACCCTTGTTATGATTGATAAATTTATGTTCATTTCTGATTTTTAAGTTTTTCTTTACCCACTCAATATCATCGGAAAAAATAAAATAGATTGGATTGGACAATTTAGAATCAAAATAATCCATTGCTCTGGTATAATAATCAACAGTACAATTTGAGTGCACTGAATCTGCATTGGTAATATAATCACCCCGTCGAATATGCAGGCTGACAGAATTTGAAGATAGTATCTGTTTTGCAATCATTAAATTTTGATCAGTCAGTTTTTGTCTGAATTTGAAATCCTTTCTGATTATCTCTTTAATATCTTTAAAGTAATTTTCCGACTGCCAATAACCAGACAAATAACAATCAGACGGCAAAAACTCAACAGCTTTATTAAAAGTTAACCCATCCTCAATAAAGAAATTTTTACCCCCCAGAAACTTAAATCCTTTAGAAGTAATTATTTTCATACCAACTCTGGAATGTCTCCATCCCAGGAGATCTCTTAACTGTTTTTTTGATGCCAGGTTTAAAGATTTAATAAAAACCCGATCAAGTTCAAAACCATTATGCATCCCATGATATTGAAACAATCTTGTATCAAGCAGTAATTTAGTATTATTTTTCAAGGCAATATGCTTTCCCATGGCATATTGAAACATTTGATTGCCCAACCCGCCTTTTATACATGCAATAATAGTCATACTTGTTCACTTTTTGATGGCAACACAATGCCATCCAAAACATGCAAGGTCAGATGCCTTAGTGCCTCCCCGAAACTTGAAATACACCATGCTTAAAACACCAATCACATAGGCAAAGGGCCATGCCCAGTCACCATGGGATCGGGCTTTACCTCCTAAACGCATAAGCTCTTGCTGACAATACATGAACCAGTCACCATTGGGAACAAGTTCCTCAATTTCAAACCCGCAATGCTCAAGATGATACTCATACCAGTAACGACTGAAACCAGTGCAATAATGGTAGGGAGCAAAATGTACCAAGGAGGCAAAGGGCGCTGTCAAAATCAATTTGCCCCGGGGCTTGAGTAAACGCATAAATTCATCCAGAGCTTTGGTTGGGTCAGGCACATGCTCAAGAACTTCACTGCAGAGGATAATATCAAAAGATTTGTCCGGCTCTGGAATATCTGTAATATCACATACCAGATCAATGAGAGTTGTATCCCACTTGTCAGTTTGCAGCCCTTTGCCGTCACCAACACCTTCATACTGACAAAAATCCTGGGAAACATAAGTCAAATGGCTGCACAATGATTGATGCTGCATCTCTCCTGCTCCTGCATCAAGCAACCGCAGTCCCCTTGGAATATCTAAAAGTGTCTTTTTAAGCCATGCCTGACGATTCTCATCATTAATATTCTTATAAAACATGATTATTCCTTACAATCTATGTGCACTTTATAGTTTAACAAAAATAAAAATCCCCAACGAATACTGCTTTCTTGCCAATTTCGAAAATTGTGCTTTATCAAAGGCAGATGATTTAATTTTGCCATTCTGCTCTACTAGAGTAAGTTCTGATAATTCAAGTAAATTATCTTTAGCTAATTTGACAATAACAGATGGATCAAAAACTCGATTGGCATTGAACTCAACCCTGCTTATCCCCAGGGGAACAGACAGGTAAAAAGTTCCTCCGGTCTTAAGTAAGGCTGCCATATTAACAAACCCATGTATAAATCCATCTGGAACAATTGGGTCACCATAACGCCCCAGTCCAAAATGTTCTAAAGCATGCAGACAGGAGAGAGAATCACAATAATCTTTTTTTCCCCCCAGAGGTTTTAAAAAATCTGCCTGCTTAAATACTATATTTGGAATTTGAGTAGAAATGGGTCTCACATCAAACACTTCGATTTTTCGAAAACTTGCCACATGGGCTACAAACCCATCCACTCTGGAACCAATATCCACATGTCGATCAGGGGCAGCCTTAAAAATTTTTCTTGCCACAAACAGATCCTGCAAAAAATACTCATCCCTGGTTGTCCCCCCCTCCTCATACCAGTCATGCAAACAAGGCTGAAACTTTATTTGTCCTGAATATTCTCTTTTGAAACAGAGAAAATCACGGATATACCTGGGAGTTGAAGAGAAAAAGTAAAACAGTTTTACAGGATCAATGCCAACCTGGGTGCTTAAAAAAAAGTAGATGCGCAGAAGGAGCCTTTTAAACTTCATCACATCACCTTAGAGTCACAGAATATAAAATTATAAACATTAAATTCAAATTCCCCTTTTGAAGCCAGAACAACCTCATCCATTGTTATCTGTTTCATACCCTTGTCAGCACAATATGCTTTATAGCCATGCCTGAAAAACAGGTGAAATGTCTCTTTTAAATTTGGATTAATCCCAACACTGTCTGGCTGGTTTTCAGTTGTTGTTATCTCTACCATCCAGATGGGTTTCTTCTCTTGTGCAAGTATTTTTTCTGCACCTTCAAGCATCCATTTTTCAGCACCTTCAATATCAACCAGAATAAATACTTTTTTATCAGATAATTTATCACCAAGGATATTATCCAATGTATTTGAAGGGGCTAAAGTCACATAATCTTCAGGTACGCCTGCCCAGCCTTTTAAAATGGAAGCACCTGTACCGCCGCCGTATATATCAAGTACACCCGCACAATTTGACAATGCCACAGGAAAAATTTCAATACCATTAAAATTATTGATTTTAATGTTTTGACACAGGTAATGCAAATTTTGCTGCATTGGCTCAAATGCAATTACAGATTTTCCCATGCTTAACCCATGGCAGCAATAATAACCGATGTTGGCTCCAATATTTACCAGAACATCCACATCACCAAGTATTTTCCTGACAATTTCTGTCTCTTCAGGCTCAAAAAGCCCCTCGGACATTAATTCATTACCAGCCAGCTTAAAACCCCATGGTGTCATCAAAGGCTTCTTTATTGAGAAGTGATCCCGCAAGATTCTATATAATTTAACTATGCCAGGAAAATGCCCTGCCACAGGTTTTACACATGAGATTAACCAACTGAATTTAGACAATTTCCATTCCTTTATATTTTGATAACAATAACATCCACAAAAAATAGATAACTGAAAAAGTAACTCCTGAAATAACAATACCTTTAATACCATACCAATAGGCACCAGCAAAATTAAATATCACGCCAATGAGTGCTGTGACAATTTTAGCAGTCATTATTTCACGAATTTTCATTTGACTTTGTAAATTTAAAGATAGAGCTTGCCCCGCTGCAAATATGCCTCCGGAAAGAAGCATCCAGGGCAATAAAAAGGATACTGATAAATAATTAATACCAACTAAAAATGTAAAGATCTGATTATGGAAGAAAAATGCAGTCAAAAAAGTAAAGATTGTAAAAATCATAGTAAGAATTGTAGTATACCAACTCATCTTTGTTACATTGGCAACCCTCTGTCTGTCAGTTGCATCACCGGCACGCTGATAAAAAATTGGGGTCAAAAACTGCATTGCTATTCCGGTGGCCATTGACATGGGATAATAACCCAACTGAAAAAGTACTGAATATAATCCAACTTCATGGGTTGTGGAAAAAACTTCCAATGCCCATCGATCTGATACCAGCTGCAGCCAGGTAAACACACCAAATATGGAAATTGGCCAGGAAAATTCCCAGATTTTTTTTTGCCACTGTTGTATCAATTCAATTTTTAAAACATTCTTGAAAATGATTTTAAAAAAGAATATACTCTGGGATCCAATCACCAAAACAGCAGATATGGCATATCCAATCATGGCAACCCAGCTGTTTTTTCCCCATGCCAGCAATAACCCAGCAGCAAAAAAAAAGCGAAGCCAGGTTCCAATACCCTGGTGAAGAGCAACAACTGACCGCTGCCGTGCTGCATTCTGAATCCCATCAAGGATTGCATTAAACCCTGTAAAAACTGAAAATCCAAGGGCTGCAATCCCCAGCACAAGCCACTTTGACAACCCTGCTGCCATCAAACCTGTAACGATAATTAACAACAGCAGCAGAATGATTCCCGTGGCAAAAACAACTAATCGACGTACACCATACAAATACCCACCAAGTTGTCCCTTTTCACAGGCAGGAGCATAAAATCGGGTCACACCATTACTTAAGGGTCCAAATATAGTTTGATTAACTAAAGTAGCTGCAGTCATACCCAAAGCCAACTCACCATAGGATACAGGGGTCAGCAATTGGGTAAGCAGTTTCACTCCAAATATTGAACCTAGCACAACCATTGCCTGACCTGCAATAATCCAAAAGCCCTCTTTGGAAAGACGACGAAAACGTTCAGAATAAAAAATACCAGAACCTTTTAAAAAATTAGTAATTTGGAATCAAAATATGTATCTTTTCAATAAAAAACATAACCCCATTTATTAAAGTAGTGGATCGCACTTTTAATAAATACAATAAACCACTTAAACTCCTTATATGCTGATCTTTCCCACCTGTGAATAATCTCAGCATCAGGGCAGCTCACCGTTCTTGCATATTTCTGGACTTTTCTGCACAAATCAACATCTTCAAAATATAAGAAGTAACTCTCATCAAAACCTTTTACAGTATTAATGACTGAGGTCCTGCAAAACATAAAACAGCCGGAAATAAATGGAATATCAATTGAACTTTTATATCCTGTTGCCCTCATTTCATAGTAATCTAAACGTTTTTTAAAAATACTCCTTGAAGGGTTAGGTACAAAACGGCGCAGTAAAAGGTCAAGCACTGAAGGATATTGTTTATTAAGATATTGCAGGGTTCCGTCCTTATATAATACATTGGCACCACAGATACCAACATCACTGTTATTGTCCATAAATCCAACAAGAGTTGATAAACAATCAGGCAAAATAACCATGTCAGAATTCATAAACACAATATATTTTCCCCGGGCTATCTTAAGGTTTTTATTATGATTGGTTCCATATCCATATCTTTTACTGTTTTTTGTAAGGATAACTTCCGGATAATTCTCCTCTATAAATTTTGCAGAGCCATCATCAGACTTATTATCCACCAGAAGGATTTCAGCATTAATATCCTTTAATCCTTTTTTCAAAGACGGCATCAACAGCTCAAGATCTTTCCGGCTGTTATGGGACACAATTGATATGGACAAGTCTGGCAATGTAACTTTCCTTTTTAATTAAAGTTCTGAATCTGTTAATACTCCAGACCCTGTATAAAATCAACCATTTTAACCCATATCTGGATATTTGCTTTAAAATTTGATTTCAGGTGTGACTTTAATGCCAGGCTCGTTTTGCTGCCACAGTGCGCATTCTTGTCCTGGTTGTGTGATTGCAAGTGTCTACAAGATATTTTAGACTTAGCAATTCTTGTTACAAATATTTCCTGTTCCTCTGGATATGGACAAATTTACCAAATTAACTCTTTCCCCTTTAATTATTGTTCTGAGCCTGTTTACTACTTCATATCAGCCATAAAATCAACTATTGTTACCCTTTAGCCCTACAACGTTACTTATGTAACCCGGTCTCCATAATTTTGGGTTTCCTATGCGAATGATATGAAGCATGATGATTCCTGTTTTGAATCCAAATAACTTGATCAATAAAAACAACCTGCGAATCATTTGTTCTTGTTGGTAAAAGAGCTTTTAACAAGAATCTAAGCAGAGATGGTGTAATGGAAAGCGCTTT
>CAZMEX010000003.1:0-7383 GCA_964565415.1 uncultured Desulfobacterales bacterium
ACAATTGAGAAGGCACTTTCCACAGTTTTTTCTTGATCAGGGTTAACAAGGCAGCAGGTGGCAGGTGAAAGCATACTTCTCTTTAACATATGGTTAATATCAATGCCCTTTTTTGCCAGAGTCTGCCAGACACTTTCAAGCTGGGCTGTCAATGTTTCCATATTCTCTTTTGCAAAGATTTCAAAACCTGTAGGGACAATTCCCCAGACAAGAACACCATCATTATCAAGAAATCTCTTTATTGAAGGAGCGTAGGATGAAAAGATTTCTGCGTTTGTGTGAATATCAAGGGAGAGAATATCCATATCCATGCCCAGTAAAAAATCCCAGTCAGGATTACCACACAGATGTATGCCGCGGGGTCTTTCAATTGTCGAGAAAAAAAGATCAAGATCATCTTTTGCCTTAAGGTCATTATAACCTGCCATGGAAGAAAAAAGAAACTGAAGACCAGGCTCATCAATAAACATAAAGGCATTTTTATTTAGAGCCTTGAGCCTGGAGAGTTGGACATTAATTCTTTTTGCCATAAATTCAAACATAAAGGGACGTACAGTGTCATCAAAAAGGATGGGGCGTTCATCCTGGTCCAAAACATTAAAACCAAAGCTGATGGGACCCTCAAGCTGTCCTCTTATGGCAGGTCTGTCCGACAGGTCCATTTGAAGAAATTTATGGTAAACTACTGAATACTCTTCACTGATATCAAAATATAGAGGGTCTTCAAAGTGAGCAAGGGTTTCTTCCAGTTCCAGAATGAATTTATCCATGGAGAACTTTAAAGTCCTATTTTCCAGATCAAGAAGAATGCCTGGAAAATGTTCCCCTGCCTGGACATACATATCTTCAAAATAGCTGTAATTGGGAAGCTGGGGCCAAAAAGGGATATCCATTGACAAAGCAGTCTTAAGGGCTTGGTCAGCATCCAGATGTGGCATAACTGCCATGGCTGTTGTTAAAAGATTTCCAGGTATGGGCATTATCCTCCTTTACTCTTCTATCTTTTCAAATTCTTCTTTACCAACAAAACACACAGGGCACTGCCAGTCATCTGGCAGATCCTCAAAACTTGTTCCAGGAGGAATCTTCTCTTCAGGGTCACCCAACGCGGGATCATAAACATATTCACAGGGGATACACAAATATTTATCCATTTTTTCTCCTTTTATTATTTTAGATTTATAATATACTGACTTTTCTCTCCATTATACCAAGTATTTAAAATAATTCTATTGTTTTTACGGGTTAATTATATCTGTTTTCATATGTCTTGACAGAGAATAAAATAGTGAGTAAGGTTTACTTACCTGATAAATTACAAAGAGGTTTTTCAAATGAAAACAAATAATCCGCCCGGAAAAATTAAAATAATGAAGTCGCTTTCACATCTCATGGAAAAAAAAGATTTTGATTCCATTACCATTTCAGAAATAGCATTGCAGGCAGGAGTGACAGAAGGGCTTATCTATAAGTATTTTAAAGATAAAAAAGAGCTGCTCTATAAAATATTAGAGGAGCATTTTCAAGTTTTCCAGAAGAAAATCGACAAAACCATTAAAAATAAGCCTGATGCCATCAAGAAGCTGGAGGTTATTATCAATACGAGTCTTGAGTCCTGGACTAAAAGCAAGGTGTTTGCGAAAATACTGCTGCTGGAAGTCAGAAGTTATCCTGATTATTATAAAAGCCGCGCCTATGAGTTGATTAAGGTATATGCTAAAACTGTGGCAACCATTATTGAGCAGGGTGTTGCAGCCGGTGATATAAAAAAAGAGACTGACCATCGGATCCTTACAAAAATTATAATTGGTGCCATAGAACACGCTTGTATCGGGGATATAATATTTGAAAGAGATATTGATATCAATTATGTTTCAAATAATATATGTAACACAATCTTTAAAGGAATTCAGCCATGAAAAAGCATGCTATTGTAGATGAACTGATTGAAAAAAGTGTGAACTCAAGCTCAAATATGATTTTAGAAGATGATGCAAAAAAAATCCTTAAGACCTGTGATATTAACGTTGTTAAAGAAGAGATTGCCTTGACCATTGAACAAGCATGCAAAAAAGCTGAAACAACAGGCTTTCCTGTTGTGCTTAAGGCTCTTTGTTCCAACTTTGCACATAAAAGTGAAAATGAACTTGTTAAGACAGGATTGCATACCATTGACGAGGTGAAAAAGGCCGGGGCGCAAATATTAAAAAACAGCTCTGATAATTTTGAAAAATTTCTTATTCAGCCCATGGTTCAAGGGAGGCGTGAATTTGTAGCTGGAGTGTTTAAAGATCCTCAATTTGGCTCCGTTATCATGTTTGGGCTGGGCGGTATATTTACAGAAGCACTGAATGATGTGGTGTTCAAAATTGCACCCATTGACAAGGCTGATGTTTTATCAATGGTGGATGAACTTTTATCAAAAAAACTTCTGCAGGATTTTCGAGGAGAAAAAGCTGTTGATATAGAGAGTATCAACCAGGTTCTCCTTGGACTTTCTAATCTTGCCGTAGAGTATCCTGCCATTAAAGAGATTGATATAAACCCCCTTATTGCCACAAAAACTGGTGATCTTATTGCAGTGGATGCATTAATTATTACTGAAAAAATCAAAGATCTATCAAGTTCAAATAAAAAAAGTATTAAAATTGATAAGAATATTTTAAAATCGTGTTTTTATCCTGAATCCATTGCTTTTATTGGTGCATCTTCAACCCTTGGCAAATGGGGTCATTTTCTTGTGGTCAACACCTTGAGTGGCAAATATAAAGGAGATACCTTTCTTGTGAATCCCAAAGGCGGTAAAATTTTGGGAAAACATGTTTACAAGTCAGTGTTGGAAATAAAAGAAAAAATTGACCTGGTAGTTGTCACTATTCCAGCTCCAAAAGTTGTTGAATTACTGCCCCACCTTAAAGAAAAAAATATTAGAGGCATGCTGCTAATCACATCTGGATTCAAAGAGACAGGTAAAGATGGCGCGATTTTAGAAAAAGAGCTTGTGGCAAAAGCTGAAAAGTATGGCATTCTAATTTTAGGACCTAATACAATGGGGATAACCAACCCCCATATTAATCTGTTTTGCAGTGGATCAAAAGTAGAGCCATTGCCCGGATCCACGGCACTTGTATGCCAATCTGGCAACCTTGGCACCCAGCTTCTTGCCTTTGCAGAGCAGCAGGAGATTGGAATAAGAGCATTCAGTGGATCAGGAAACGAGGCAATGGTCACAATTGAAGACTACATGGAGACCTTTGAGACTGATGACCTTACCAGGACTGTTGTCCTCTACATTGAAAGCGTTAAACAGGGTCGAAGATTCTTTGAATCTGCCTCAAGGGTTTCTAAGAAAAAACCTGTTATTGTATTAAATGGCGGGCGTACCAAGGCAGGCAACAAGGCTGCTTTAAGCCATACTGGTGCCATGGCATCCAACTCAAAGATTTTTTCAGCAGCTTTAAAGCAGGCCGGTGTAATTGAAGTCAACCAACCCATGGATCTACTTGATCTTTCTGCTGTATTTTCATCTCTTCCTCTTCCCCAAGGTAATAGAGTCGCTATTATGACTCTGGGTGGCGGCTGGGGTGTGGTGGCAACAGATTTATGTGTGGAAAATAACCTTTTAGTTCCAAAGCTTTCTGACTCCATAACTTCTAAACTTGATAGTATATTACCCCCTTTCTGGAGTAAGGCAAACCCGGTTGATATTGTTGGAGAAAGAGACCCTGATATACCCATCACAACTTCAGAAGAGCTTATTAAATGGGAAGGATGTGATGCCTTAATTCACCTTGGGATCCATGGCCAGGGTATTCTTGGGCAGAAAATGTTAGCAGGGCTTTCTAAAATAGATAGCTCTTATTCAAAAAAAGAGATTAAGGCTGTCAAGGATATGATTATTGCGATGGAAAAAAACTATATTGATCATATTATAAACTTAAGTGAAAAGTATGAAAAACCAATTATCGGGGTAAGTCTTCTGGTTGACGATGAGTCAAAAACCTTGTACAGAAAAGAGGGGAAAAAATATAAAGGGGTATTTTTCCCAACTCCTGAAAGAGCAGTAAAAGCCCTTGCAGGGATGTGTCGGTATAAAAAGTGGACAGACAAAAAGGAGCTCATATTGTGAAAAAAGAAGAGTTAGACATTTCCCACTATTTTTTATTTATGCTTATCTTTACAGCTCTTTTTATGTGCTACAAAATGATCAATATCTACCTTAATCCGATTATATTGGGGTTGATTCTGGCAATTTTGGCAAAGCCTTTATATGAATGGATGCTCAAAAAAGTAAAAGGAAGAAAAAGCCTTGCTTCAGGTATTATATGTACTCTTCTTATTGTTGTAATTGTATTTCCTTTTATGATTTTATTTTCCCTGGTTATAAAACAGGGTATTGTCTCTTTTAATGCAATTAATGACTGGGTTGCAGCAGGAAATTTTGCAAAGCTTATGCCATTATATGAAAAGTATATCCCCCAGACAGCCCTTTTAAATGATATTGATTTTAAGGCAACCATTACAACCATATCAACAAACAGTGGAAAATTCTTAATTCAAAAAAGCGGAACCATTGCAGGTAATATATCTTCTGCTTTTATCAATTTCGGGTTAATGATCTTTGTTTTCTTTTTTGTATTGCAAAATGAAAAAAAAATGTTTGATTATATTTTCCACCTTATTCCTCTTTCCAACAGTCACGAAACAATTCTCATAGATAAAATAAAGGCTGTCTCAAAATCAGCTTTGCTTGGCACCTTAGTCACATCAGCAGGTCAGGGATTTGCCGGAGGGATTGCCTTTGCCATCTGTGGGCTGCCGGGATTTTTCTGGGGAGCTGTCATGGGATTTGCATCACTTATTCCAGTGGTTGGAACAGCACTTGTCTGGCTGCCCGCTGCAATTTTCCTTTTTATCATTGGGAACATAAAACTTGGCATCTTTATGATTATATGGTGTGTTGTGGTAGTGGGGATGATTGATAACTTTGTACGTCCGCTGTTCATGAGCGGTTCTGCTGATATGAGTGGTATTCTTATCTTTTTCTCAATACTTGGGGGATTAAACCTGTTTGGACTTTCAGGGCTTCTCTATGGACCTTTAGTGTTTGCATTGACTATGGTTCTTTTTTATATTTATGAACTTGAATTTTCCTCATTTCTAGAAAAACAGGACAAAAGGATTTAAAAATTGAGACTAAGACTTGCCTGTTACATCAGTATCTTTGTAACTCTATATATTGTCGGGTTTTCTGCTAGGCTTTACCCGGCAGGTCTTAAGCAGAAACACTCCATCCATGGTAAAACAATGGGTACATTTTACCATATTGTAATTTATACCCAGAAAAAAGTTAATGCTGCCCATTTAAAGCAAAAAATTGATGTTCAGCTGAATATGCTAAACAGCCAAATGTCTCTTTACATAAAATCAAGTGAGATATCAAAATTTAATAAAGCCTGCAAAGGCGAGACCATAAAAGTTTCCAGAGACTTTTACAAAGTTATGAAGCAGGCAAAAAAACTGTATCTTTTAACTGATGGGGCATGGGATGGTACAATTAGAGTGCTTTTAGAGCTTTGGAATTTTGACAGATCAACAATAAATGCTCCAGATATCCCTGGTGAACAGCAAATTAAAAATTTATTAGGAAAAACAGGCTTTGATAATATAATTGTTGCTGATAAGCAATTAATAAAAAAAATCTCTGGTTTAAGCCTTGATCTTGGTTCCATTGCAAAAGGATATGGTGTTGACGTGGTTACACGTTTGCTAAAAGGATCAGGTTATAAAGACTTTTTTGTGGAAATTGGTGGTGAAGTTTATGTGGCAGGGAAAAAAGGTTACAAAAAAAAATGGAAGCTTGGAATTGTCAATCCAAAAAAAAACAGCCTCAAACCATATAAGATTATAAAAGTATCTGACAAAGCAGTAGCAACCAGTGGAACCTATTTAAATTTTTTAAAAATTAATGGGAAGGTCTATTCCCACATTATAAATCCCAAAACCGGCTGGCCTGTTGATAATAAAATCATCAGTGTCTCTGTAATTGCCCAGAACTGTATGATTGCGGACGGACTTGCCACAGGTCTGATGGTTATGGGAAGACAAAAAGGGATTGACCTTGTTGAAAGCCTGGATAATGTTGAGTGCATGATTCTTATTAAAAACAGGAATCAACCATTGGAACCATTTTTTTCCAAGGGTTTTGTCAAGTATTTGTATTGAATATATTATAAGATACAGATCATGTTGACATGGTGCCAACATGATCTGCTAAACATATTATTTGGCAGGTGGTGTAAAAGTCCTTGCTGCCAACTCCTTGTTCATCATCAAAAGACCATTGCCTTCCTTGCCTATAAGTTTCAGCTTATTAACAATCGCTTCCATGGAGGCCTCTTCTTCAACCTGTTCATCAACAAACCAGTTAAGAAAACTTCTTGCTGCATGATCATTTTCAGCAATGGCAACATCCATTAAATCATTAATCAGTTTTGTAACAAACTGTTCATGTTCATATGCCAGCTGGAACACTTCCAGGGGCGATTTAAAATCTGTTTTTGGCATGTCAATCTGGGATAAAACAACCCTGCCGCCACGTTCATTTAAAAAGTGATACATTTTCATGGCATGAAATCTCTCTTCTTCCACCTGAATTAAAAAGAAATTCTCAAATCCATCCAACCCTGCAGAGTTGAAATATGATGCCATGGACAGGTAATAATATTCAGAAAACAACTCTTTATTGATCTGATAGTTGAGTGCATCCTGCAATTTTTGTGAAATCATGATACCTCCATTTTTGGTTAATCTAAGAATATAAAATAGTGCATGATTATAAAATATCAACTTAATAATCTATCTTCTTTGTTAATCTCTTTTTAAACACACCCTTTATATTATAAAGTAGATATTTAAAATAAATATTTATGGTTTCTTGACACAATATGGTAAACCATTATAAATATAGTGTTTATAAAAATTTTAAAGGAGTAATAAAAAATGTTTGGTCTTGGAATGCCTGAAATTTTGCTTATACTCGCCTTGGCCCTTATTATTATAGGTCCAAAAAAATTACCGGACCTTGCTAAAACCCTTGGGAAATCCATGAGAGAGTTTAAAGGAGCTGCCCAGGATTTTAAAAACAGTATGGATATAGAATCTACAATTACTGATATTGACCCGCCTGCTGATGAAATAAAAAAAAATATAGAAGAAGCCAATAAAAAACTTGAAGAGGATAATGATAAAAAAGAGGATAATGATCATGATAACAGTGCCTCTGATAAAGATGCTGATTTTGAAACTGAAAAAGATACAGAGGCCTTAAATGATGACCTGAAGAAAAAAGTTGATGACACCCCTGACAATACAGCAGTAAAA
>CAZMEX010000003.1:7483-100070 GCA_964565415.1 uncultured Desulfobacterales bacterium
GACAATACAGCAGTAAAAAAAGATGGGCAGGATAGCAATGGAGAAATTTCAAAATAATGGGTTCAAAAAACAAAACACCTCTTACTGAACACTTGACTGAACTCCGTGATAGATTAATGCATTCAGCCATTGCTGTTGGAGTAGGCTTTGTTGCTGCATACTGTTTTAAAGAAAAAATCTTTGCATTTTTAACAGCTCCTCTTATAAAAGCAATGGGCAGCAATAGCAAGATGATTTTCACAGGTTTGCCCGAAGCTTTTTTTACATATCTTAAAGTTGCACTGCTCGCTGGAGTTGTAATTGCAACCCCTATACTATTTTATGAATTCTGGATGTTTATTTCCCCCGGGCTTTACAGCAAGGAAAAAAAGTTTATTCTTCCCCTGGTATTACTCTCCTTATTCTTTTTTCTGATAGGCTCTTCTTTTGGCTACTTTGTTGTCTTCCCCTTTGGTTTTGAATTTTTTCTTGCCTTTTCCAATGAATCGATTCAAGCCATGCCTTCAATGAAGGAATACCTGGGATTTGCTGCAAAAATGCTTTTAGCTTTTGGCTTTGTTTTCGAACTTCCTCTGGTAATAACTTTTATGGCCCGCATGGGACTTGTAAGTGTTGATTTCCTTAAAAAAAACAGAAAATATGCAATACTTATCTTCTTTGCAGGTGCAGCCCTTATCACACCCCCTGATGTAATTACCCAGACCATGATGGCAATACCTTTAATTATACTTTATGAAATCAGTATTCTTGGAGCAAAATTTTTCCAAAAGGAGAAAAAGACTCAACAGCCAGATGAAGAAATTGACAAGGAGGAAACATCTGATAACAATGATGATGAAATAAAATGAAAAAGATTATTATACATACTTGACATAAAAAGATTTTTTGTTTAAAAAAGGTTAGCAATATAGTAATAATATTGTAAATAAAAAATTAAGAGGGAGTAAAATTGTTATGAATAAGAAATTATTAATTTTTTTAATGGCAGTTGGTATGGCTGTAATTTTTATTACAACTGGTCTTCAAGCTGGAACTGAAGTTGCCGACACTCTTAAAATGGAAACAAAAGAGTATTCAAAACATAAAAAAGGTATTGTTGAGTTTTCACACAAAAAACATCAGGTAGATTATAAAATTGCCTGTGGCGAGTGTCATCATGACAAAGATAATAAGCCCCTTGATCTCAAGACGGGTGACAGTGTTAAAAGATGTGTTGAATGCCATACAAAATTAAAAATAGACAAAAACAATAAAAAAGATATTATGGTGCTTGAAAATGCAATGCATGGAAACTGCCGTGGCTGCCATAAGCAAGTGAATATCAAAGCTGGTGATCCAAAGGGAAGAAAAGGACCAGCTCCTACAAGCTGCTCAAAATGTCATCCCAAGAAAAAGAAGTAGAAGAAAAAAACAGATAGAAACATCTAAAAACATAAGAGGTTTTCCAATAGTATTATCTGGAAAACCTCTTTTTTTTGTGTTTTAGCGCCTGCCTTATAAAGCCTTCAGCCCAGGATGGAGCACCAAGTGCATGGATATGGGTATATGTTGCAAATATATTTTGCTTGCAAAATCCATCAAGTTTATTAATTATCCCCTTGCCACGCACCATCTTAAACGCCATTTCATGGGGCTTGTAATCAATATCAATAATTGTTGAATATCTAAACTCATGACCTGTGATAACATCACCTTTTTCATAGTAGCCATTTTCAGATATAACTTTTACAGATGTGTATCCATGTCCCACTGGACGTTGTGATAAACCAAATTTAACAGGTAAAATCCCGGTCATTGGATAAGTTTTATTGTCTATTTCAATGCTTGTCCCTAAAAATATAAATCCCCCGCATTCGGCATATATAGGAAGCCCGGCATAGGCAAGTGCTTTAAGAGCTGATTTGAATTCATTATTATCAGCAAGCTTTTGTGCATGTGTCTCAGGAAAACCACCACCCATATATATGGCATCGACTTCAGGAATATTTTTCTGATCAAGGGGGCTTATGTATTCAATCCTGGCTCCTCTTTGTATCAATGCTTCAATATTATCAGGGTAATAAAACTGAAAGGCTGAGTCCTTTATTATTCCGATGGTTGTTTGGCAGGATTCATTTAGACTTGGAGTATCGGGTTTAATAAAAACAGGGGAGGAGTTAAAAATTGCTTTAATTGGCTCTTTAGTACAAATATCAAAGATGTCGTCAAGATCAATATTTTTCTTTGCTATATCTGCAAATGTATTGATACATTGTTTTGATGTCTTATGCTCCTGAAAAGTCACAAGACCCATGTGTCTTTCGGGGAACTGGTCTCCTTTGAGTTTTGGGATTGAGCCCACCACCGGAATATTACAAAATTTTTCGATATTATCTCTTAATTTGCCTTCATGTCTTTTCCCGGCAACACGATTAAGGATCACACCCATTATATTCAGCTCAGGATCAAAAGCCTTACATCCTAGAATAAGTGCTGCCATGGTTCTGGTTGTTTTAGTGCAATCCACAACTAGCAAAATTGGTAGATTTAACAATTTAGCAAGTTCTGCTGTACTTGTTTTTCCATCTATATCAATGGCATCAAACAAACCTCTATTGCCTTCGACAATGGCAATGTCAGCATCATTATAGTTGGTTTTGAAAGATTTTTTTACCAAATCCTCAGAACAAAGATAGGTATCAAGGTTATAGCAAGAAGAGCCGGTTGCATAAGTCAGCCAACCGGCATCAATATAGTCAGGTCCTTTTTTAAAACAAGAGACCTTGTATCCCTTTGTTGTCCACGCAGCAGCTATTCCCAGTGAAACAATTGTTTTTCCTGAACCGCCCCTTAATCCGGCGATCACAACTCCTGGGAGACCTTTAATTATATCCTGCATGGAAAAAATCTTCTATTACTCTTCACCCTCTGAAGAATGCTGTATTCCAGTCCCTGCAAGTCCATACATGGTTGTACTGCCTGAAGACCAGTATTCGAGAACTTCCTCAGTAACCATCTTGTTAATAACTTTTTTTATCATTCTTGGTTTATCATCGGGGAAAATTTTATAAAAATCTTTAAAATAAAATTTTGTCTTTGTCTTTGATTTCTTAGTAAGAAAATCAACAACTGCTTTAGTTGCAGCATCATGATCGTTAAGAAGATCACTCATTGTTTTTAGCTCCCTTCCAAATCGGTTGTAAGCCGGAACATACAATATATGTCCCGGCTTTTATAGTATAAAGGTCTGTTAGAACTTAAACTGTGTAGTCTGACGCCAGCTCATGTATGCCTGCTGACGGAAATCATCAATCAGATGATGAGTAAAATCAAGTTCACATACTTCAAAGAACTTTTCCCATCCAATTCTATCAGCCCAGTCACCAAGTCTTTCATACTTGTTAGCACCATTTGAATAAGCATTAACCATTTTTTCAATAGCTTGAGTCATGCTTGGCCATCTTGGCATCTCATTTGGCAAAAATGCAACAACAACTTTAGAAAATTTTGGTTCGCTGATTCTGTTGGATACTTTACCACCAGCCATGAGAACAATACCATCACCTTGTGTATCAGCAAGAGGCATTGAAGGACACATTGTGTAACAATTACCGCAGAACATGCATCTTTCATTTTTTACAGAAACTGATTTTACTTCTGTTCCATCTGCAAGCTCAACTTTTGAAGGTTTAATTGCTGCAGTCGGGCAAGCTTTGATGGCAAGGGGAATCTCGCAAAGTTTATCAAGATACTCATGATCAAGCATTGGTGGTTTTCTGTGATATCCAAGGATAGCGATATCAGAACAATGAACAGCACCGCACATGTTAAGACAACATGCCATGGAAACTCTTAATTGTGCAGGAAGTCTCATGTCCTGAAAGTCATTAAACAATACGTCCATTGTTGCCTTAACAGTACCTGAAGCATCTGTTGCAGGTGTATGACAATGAATCCAGCCCTGGGTATGAACAATATTTGTTATACCGGCGCCTGTTCCACCGATGGGGAATTTCTGGCTTCCACCAGGAAATTTTCTGCTTTTGAGATCGTTTTTCAAAGGCTCAAGTTTATCTTTTGAATCAACCATAAACTCAATATTATTCCTGGTTGTGAAACGAACATGACCGTCACAATGTTTATCAGCAATATCACAAATCTCATTGATATGTGTTGTACTCATAAGACGGCAACCGCCAACTCTAACTGTATATACTTCATCTCCTGAATCGCCAACATGAACAAGAACGCCTGCCTCAAGAATTTCATGATGAGACCATTTCCCTTTATTCTTTGCAATCACAGGAGGATAAAATTCATCATATTTTCTTGGACCGATGTCAGTGATTCTGTTTTCCATCGGTTTTTCTGGATTATAACCAGTAGAAATAAATGCCATTATAATTCTCCTTTATTTATCTAAGATGGTGTTTTCTAAATTCATCAACGTCACGTTCCCAGCCACCAGGCACTTCATCTTCTTTCCAGAAGATATAAGGATTGGTTCTTGGATATGCAACATGCTGTGGTACTGCTTCAATACCGGTAGCTTCAAGAAGAGCCTGGAATCCCTGGCGCATAATCAGCTCACCAAGTCGTTCACGGTTATTTCCTTCTTCCATCCACCAGTCCCAGATACCTTCAACAACTTCTGTAAGGGCTTCATAATCATTGTCAGCATTAACCTCAACAAAAGGCACTAGAAGTGATCCCATCTGAGCACCATCAAGGATTGGAGCTTTTGCACCGCAAAGAATGGAGCAACCAGTCTCTTTACCGATTTTGAGAGCTCTTGGCATAACATTGATACAATGCATGCAGCGTGTGCAGTTAGCATCATCAATAAAAAGTTTTTTATTTTCAAACTTCATACATTTTGTAGGACAAAGACCTGTTACCTCTTTTTCAATATCAAAAGGACCCCAGTCTTTGCTGCCACGGTATGCACCAGCATTTGCCGGATAGTCTGCATCATTTTCAACATATTTGTTAACAGCATCCTGATCTATTCTGATATTATCTTTCCATGTACCGATAAAGGACATATCAGAACGTGCTATTGCAGCAACACATCCATTAGGGCATGCATCAAATTTAAATTTAAATTTATATGGAAATGCAGGACGATGAAGTTCATCCTGGAATTCATTTGTCATGAAATGACATAGAGCCTGGGAATCATAGCATGCATATTCACATCTTGATGATCCAAGACAATCAGCAGGTGTTCTAAGGTTGGAACCTGATCCGCCTAAATCCTGATTAAAATCATGCGTCAAAGTATAAAAGACTTCTTCAAGCTGTGGGGTTGTTGTACCAAGAAGAATAATATCTCCTGTAGCTCCATGCATATTTGTAACGCCACTTCCTCTTAAGTCCCAAAGTTTTGTAATCTTTCTAAGATAATCAGAAGTGTAATATTTACCAGCTGGTTGATTTACACGCATTGTATGAAAATGCTCAACACCGGGAAACATTTTTGGTTGATCACAATATCTTCCAATTACACCACCACCATAACCAAAAACACCAACAATACCACCATGTTTCCAGTGAGTTCTTCCATGTTTATACGAGAGTTCTAAAACGCCCAGAAGATCGTCAACACAATCTTGAGGGATCTGGAATTCAACACCTTCTTCATTTTTTGCTCTGACTTCAGCTTGCTGCTTTAAATCAGATACAAAGCTAGGCCATGGACCGGATTCTAACTGATCCAGTAATGGAGTTTCATGCTTTGCCATTTACTTACCTCCGTTAAAAATTAATTTTCCATTTTTCTGTGAAAATAAAACTTTCACTTAATTGTCAAACTTTACACTTTATCTAAGGATGATTTAACAAATCATCACTAATATTTTAACCACTTCACCAAAATATCCTTTATGGTATAAAATGTCTATTCCTGATTGTCAATAAAAAACAAAGTTTTTATCATTTAAGTTATAATTCTTGTATACTATCAAAAATTACCTTTGCATGATCAACAAGGTTTTTACCTATAATTTCAGCCTCAGGGGTATCTTTATTGTATGATCCCAATATCATGATAAAAGCATTCAAAAGATTTTTTGAATCAAACTCTTTAATAAATTCAATAAATAAATCATAAAAATCAGGGTTTTTTACATAAAATTTTTGATCTGTTTTGAGATTCTTTTTTAAACCGTTTGTAAAGCCGCTAATTATCGCAGGAACGACTTTTTTACTAAAAAAAATATACTCTTTTGTCCCTCTGTTCCGATCCATTCGCATTCTCAAGGTAAGGTTTAAAAAAAAGAAAAAAAGTCCTGAAAAAAGATCTTCTGACTCCATGAGATTATTAAACCTTCGAACAGTAATCAGTTTTACTTCAACATCCTCTTCTTTAATCTTCACAATAAAATCCCCGGCAGCATGATGCCAGGGAGATATCTGCTTTAATGACGTAATATCATAATAAAGGGTTAAAATCTTTGATGCCTGTTCATATATTTTAAATGATGTTGAATCAGGAATTAATGAGAAAGAGTCATCTTTATTTAATATGCCAACCTTGACTTTATTATCGGTTTTAACAACATGGAACTCTTCAAATCCTTCAAACCATTGCCCTAAAAAAAACCCGATTTCCCTTCTGTTCGACGGGATAAACCCAATACCAAAAACTTTGGGGATTAAGGTTTGAAATTCCGGCTTGTTTGAACTTAGCTCATCTAAATTTTGGTATTCATTCTCAATTGTGGCAAGCCCTGCCTCTGATATTGCTCCATTTAATACAAATGATGCGAGCTTTTTATTTTTTAAAATAACTGTTACTTTAATTGGGTGGTAAAAAGGTCCATGCTTTACAAGGCAAATTATAATTTTTTTAATCTCATCAACTTCAACATTACAGGAGAGAGTATATTTAAGCCCCTTTCTCAAAGTTGAATAATTATCACCTTCAAGAAATTTATGGGCAGATAAAAAATAGTTGCCCAGGGTAATTGGTGGAATCTTATGGAGATCGTCATTTTCCCTGCCATCCAACGATATATCCCATATGCTGCTCTTTACAAAGCTATCCCCATCCCCTGTAGTATCATCATGACCTGCAATACAATATTCAAAAGCAGGATATCTGTCTTGCATACTCTATCTGTGTGCCTCAAGTTGTTCCATAAGCCCTTTGGGAACATCGTAGCCAAGCTTTTTAGCCCTATCACAATGTTCCAAAGCTTTTTTGTAATCTTTCAGTTCAAGATAGGCAACAGCCAAATTATTATGAGCTATGGGGAAATCAGGTTCGATTTTAATGGCCTCTTTGTTGGCTTCAACCACCTCTTTATAAAGCCCTTTCATAAAATATGCAGTGCCAAGGGTGGTAAACGCCTGAACAAATTTGGAATTATGAGTAATAGCTTTTTTTAACATTTTTATTGCTTCATCAATCTTTTTTTTATCTTCACTGGAATCTTCACCAGTACACTGCTGAAGCAAAACAAAGGCGATATTACCATATCCTTCAGCAAAACCTGCCCGCGATTTTGTTGCAAGGGTGTTATATCTTAAGCACCCTTCAAGATCTTTTCTCTGGAGACACAACCCCCCTAAAAGCACATACGCTTCAGCAAGGCTTGGGCTGCAGTCAATAGCGTCATGTAATACGTTTTCAGCCTCATCATACTCTTTTTTACCCATGAGTGCCACGGCAAGATTGTAATGGGTTGTTCCACACTCTCTGTTCTGGACAAGTTTTGACCGTAAATCAGCAATATGTGCATCAATATCTTTTAATGGTCTGCTTCCATGTTGTGTCTGTTTTTCCATATGGTTTTTCCTTTTTAGTTTATTCCTGTTATTCAAAATTTATAATAATATAAAGCAATTATTTGAATTTTAAAGCCTTTTATATCAAAAAATTTAATAGATAGATACCTAAAAATCTGAATTTCCTTATCTTGCCTGCTATTTTCAAGCATTGTGCATCTTTCCAATTCAGGCAGATCTGAATGATAATAAAAATTGTTAATGAACCTTTTTCTTGTTCATGTTACCAATGGGTATATGGTTAGGATTTATTAATTAAAGGGAGAAAAAGTGATGAGAAAAAGCGAATATATCCTGTTTAGCATACTTGTAATGGTGGTCTTATTCATGTGTACATCAATTGCAGATGCAGCAAATTTCAAATTAAAGAAAAAGGCTGTTCTTACCACCCCCCAGGCATTGTCGGGCAAGCCTGATCTGGTTGTCAAAAAAGCAGTCTGGTCATCAAACCCCAGGGTGGGCGATACAGTAGGTGCATCCTCCATTCTAAACATTGCGGTTTTAAATAGAGGTGCAGCTCCTGCAGGTGCCAACAGATTAAAAATTACATGCCTTGCAGCGTCGGGAGGTACCTGCCCTTCTATTTTACAGGGGATGAAAAACATCCCTCCACTTGCACCCGGAAAAAGCATGGGCTTTCCATGGCCGAATCTCTCCTCGGAAAAATGGGTACCGGGAAGATATACCCTTGTTCTTGAAGTAGATCCCTCTCCTGGTAAGGTGGATGAATCCCGGGAAAATAATAATAGAAAAACCATTGTGTTTACAGTTTTAAAGAAGAACCATCTTATGAAAAAATTAAAACCTGTTCAAAAAAAGCAGTTTCATATACTCCAGGATTTAAAAGTTTTGACCGTAGGCATGCCTCCAATACCTCCTGTTGCAGGGGAAAATATCGCATTTACCTGTGTGGTTAAAAACAGTGGTAAAGCAAAAACTCCTGCAGTGGAAGCATCCATGGAGTTCTGGGATACTACACCAGGTGCAAATTATTCAGGGCATAGGTTTTTCAAAACCGTACCTGATATACCGTCCCTTAAACCCGGAGATACATATGCTTTTATAATACACGCGAGATTTATCATGTTTGGTGACAATGCAGCCCTGAGGCTGAAAATTGACCGCTACAACAAGCTGCGTGAAACCAATGAAAAAAACAATGAAAAAACATATAATTTCCATGTTAGGTGCAAACCTGATCTTGCCTTTGACCATGGCATGAAGGCAAACCCGGGTCAGTCCTTGAGGCTTGATGCCAAGGTGGGAAAACCTTGTAAATTCCTTTTCAATTTTTATAATAATGGATGGTGCAAATCCAAAAAGGGCAAAATCAGCATCACAGGAGAGGGAATAGACCCTTTGCTCCTCGACCTTTTTGAAATCAAACCATGTAATGAACCCCATGGAATAGCTGGCTACAATATTACACTTAAATGGGATACTCCGGGCATTAAACACTGCACCATGAAAATTGATTCAACAAATACCAACAATGAATCAATAGAGTCCAATAATGTCAGAGAATTGATTGTAAATGTCAAGCCTTGATGCAGCAATGCTCGGTCAAAAATATTTTTAAAATTAACAGGCTTGACCCGGATATTTCATAAAATGCCGATAATAGCTATTTGAGTTACTACACTTTTCAGAATAATAGATATTGAATAATTCAGGTATTTATGATAGCAAAAGAGGATCAGAAATATTATTTGCTGCAGGAGAAAATATTATGAAGAATGGATGCTATACTGCTCTGATAACACCTTTTGACGATGCAGGAGAGATTGACAATGCAGGGCTTGAAAAACTTATTGATTTCCAGATTCAAAATGGAATAACAGGTATTCTTGCTGCCGGGACTACCGGAGAAAGCCCGACCTTGAAATGGGAAGAGCATAATCTTGTGGCTGACAAAATTGCAGCCCATACTCAAGGTAAGTGTTTAAGCATTGCCGGTGCCGGAAGCAATAATACCGCTGAAGCTCTAAATGCTGTTGAACATGCTGCTAATATTGGATTTAAATCAATTTTACTGGTTGACCCATATTACAATGGTCCAAGTTCCCTTGAAATCAGAAGAGAGTATTATGAGCCCATTGCAAAAGCTTTTCCACAAATGGATATTATCCCGTATATCATCCCCGGTAGAACCGGTGCCCAGATGCTGCCGGAAGACCTTGCCATTCTTGCAGATACATACAGCAATGTATCTTCTGTAAAAGAAGCAACAGGAAGCCTGGAAAATATGGAGAAAACAAGAAAATTTTGCAGGGAGGGTTTTAAAATTTTTTCCGGGGACGACCCAATGATATGTGAAATAATGACTGCCCCATCCATAAAAGCATCCGGTGGTATTTCAGTAATGTCAAATATAGCTCCCAGGTCCTTAACACAAATGATCGCTTTACTTGAAAAGGGAGACAGAGACAAAGCTTTAGAGATAGAAAAGGCTCTTTCACCGCTGTTTAACATTGTCACAATAACAACAGAGGAAGATACTTGCCACGGCAAGGTTCAATGCAGAGCGAGAAATCCTCTTGCGGTAAAAACCCTCATGAAGATTCTTGGTATGCCTTCAGGGTATTGCAGAAAACCGATGGGAAAAATGACAAAAAAAGGAATTGCTATTGTTGAAAATGCAGCTCAACAAATATGGAATAACAATCCTGAAATATTTGAACCCATTGCAGATTTTTTTAATGTTGATATTCAAGAAAGATTGGGTAACCAGAACTTAAGAAAAAATCTTTACTACAATTACTAAAAATATAAAGAGAAGCCGGGGTACACTTAACTTTATGTCCCCGGCTTTTTTTTATCTTTTTTAGTCTAAATGTTCTATTGTTTTTCCCTGGGGGCAAACTCTCCCTTATCTTCAGAAAACATAGTTGCTTTAAGCCAGTCAAAACCAAACATGAGAAGTTTTATGTCATCTGTTTTTATATCTTCAATTTTGTCGGAGTCTATCTCATATCGATCAAGGAAAGAGCTGTTAAATACAAACCTTTTAAATTGAGTGAGGTTATAGCAAACCATGAAAAACAATTCTCTGCTCTTTTTTGTTAATGTCAGTGAGACAGGGATTGTTTTCTTTCTTACTATCAAATTCATCCATTTGTCATCAAGCTCCTCACGGACTTCAACTCCCTGATCTTCACGCCACTCTCGAACTGTCCACACTTTTGACTCTTCAAATCCAAAGCAATGCTTCTCCTTGACAGTAAAAAAAAATTCATCATTTTTATCATTGTCCGGGTCACTTGAATAACTCAAAGCACCTATACCTAAAGGGTAATACCTGCAAGTTGTTGGTCTGTATTTGTAAATTTCACATCCATGTTCATCATGTACAAAGGGGCATGATTTCCTGGCATCATCATGGAGTTTTAGTTTTACAACTGGTAATTCTGCCTTTTCCAACATTTTTGGTTCAGTATATAAAGCAAGAAACTCCTCTGAACTCAATTTCAACGCTTTGCTCATTATCAATATGTCATAGGGGGTAAGCATTATATCAATACCACGGCAGCAATCTGTAAAACATTTAATACCTTTATGACATTCAAACTGAAATTTACTGTCATATCCAAGCTGTACTTCTGGTATTTCTGCTCTCTTTCCCCCATCATTATTCTCTGTCATTTATGCCTCTTAATTTTGTATCTTTATAATTTATTGAGATTTTTTTTCTATTTTTTTCTGTACCTGCCCTATTTTATTCAATGCAATTGTTGCATATTCAGAACTTGGGAAGTGTTCCACAAGATATTTATATCGATCCAGGGATGCTTTATATTTTTTTGATTTAAAATAGAAATCAGCCACATAAAGTTCATGACCAGCAATGTTATTTGTACACTCAACCACCATTTTATCAACTTTACTGACATAGGAACTGCCAGGGAATCTCTGTTTTAATCTTTTAAACTGAACAATGGCTTTTGAAGCAGGTCTGCTGTCTCTGTCAACAGTATCCACCTGCTCATACCAGCAAAGTCCCTGTTTGTATATAATACGTACAATGGCATCATTTTTTGGGTGCAGTTCTTCAAAATCCTGATAAGCTGATATTGCCTCATCATATTCCTCTAATTCATAATGGGAATCAGCTATTCTCAATTCAGCTAAAATTGCATACCTGCTGAAAGGATACCAATCTTTAAGTTGTGAGAAAGCTTTTAAAGAATCTTTATAGTCTTTATCTTCAAATGCTAAAGATCCTTCCTCTACAAGTTGTCTTGCACTTTTATACATTCTGCCTGTATTATCTTCAAATCCAAAAAATGAACATCCCTGCAAAGCAAAAAAGCCATAAACCAGTATAAAAAATAAAAAAATTGTTTTTCTCATATTTATAGATTCTCTATATAGTGTTCAGCAGTTATTGCAGCAATGGCACCGTCTCCAACCGCAGTTGAGATCTGTCTTAAAGGAGTGACCCTGGCATCCCCCACAGCAAAAACTCCTTTTACAGAAGTTGCCATATCAGAATCTGCAATAATAAAGCCTGCTTTGTCAAGCTCAACAATACCCTCAAGAAAAGTTGTGTTTGGTAAAACTCCTATCCAGACAAAACAACCGTTTGCAGCAAGAGTTTTTGTCTCTTGGGTTTTAACATTCTCAACCGTGACGTTCTCAACACTGAAAAAGCCATCAATGCTTTTAACAACAGAATCCCACACAAATTCAATCTTGTCATTTGCAAATGCCCGATCTTGAAGAATCTTTGTTGCCCTCAGCTCATCTCTTCTGTGTACAAGGTATACCTTGTCAGCAAATTTAGTAAGATATATAGCCTCCTGAACAGCAGTATCACCGCCTCCAACTGCCACAACAGTTTTTCCCTTAAAAAAAGGGGCATCACAGGTTGCACAAAAAGAGACACCTTTGCCAATAAATTTATCTTCTCCAATCCTTAAAGGTCTAGGAGCTGCTCCTGGTGCAAGAATCACACTTTTTGCAGTAATTGTCCTGTTGGAAAGTTCAATTGTTTTTATCCCAGAAGAAAAATTCACTGATTTCACTTCAGCAGTTTCAAGAACAGCGCCAAAATTCAACATATGGTCTTTCATCTTTTCCCCAAGGTCAAACCCACTGATGCCATCGGGAAAACCAGGGTAATTTTCTATCCAGTCTGAAACAATAACCTGCCCACCCGGTGCTGTTTTTTCAATAACAAGCACCTTCATCATTGCCCTGCCTGCATATAGCCCTGCTGTGAGCCCACCAGGTCCTGCACCGATTATAACAAGATCATAATCTGCTGCCATAATAAATCCTCACTATATAACTTTGTTAATGGACTCTTCCAGTTTTTCCTTGGCAACCATCCCGGTTATCTTATCCACGATTTCACCATTTTTAAAGAAAATAAGGGTTGGGATAGCCTGTATCCCATACTTACTTGGAACCACCGGATTCTCATCAACATTGACCTTTGCAAAGTTCATCTTCTCTCCAAACTCTTTTTCAAGGGCTTCAACCGTGGGACCAATAGCTTTACAAGGACCACACCACGGTGCCCAGAAATCAACCATTACAGGGAGTTTAGCTTTTAAGACTTCATCATCAAAATTATCATCATTTAATTCTATTATTCCAGCCATAATTAACCTTTGCCTTTGCTTTATTTTATTGTTTTTTTTCAAACTTAAATAACCTGTTAAATATATGTATTTACATCTATTTTGTCAAACTATGATTGAAATCAAATTTTATTTATAATATTGTTACCCAAATATGTAAATTTGCATTAAAAAAAGGAGTTATCATGGAAAAAAAAATTAAACTTGGTGCATTGATATCTGGTGGAGGCACTAACCTGCAGGCAATATTAGATTCCTGCATTGAAAACAAAATCGATGCAACAATGCTCTTTACAGGCTCTGACAATAACAGTGCAAAGGGTCTGAAAAGAGCAGAAAAAGCAGGTATTGCAACCTTTATTGTTGATTATTCTGCTATAATACAAAATGTTAAAGCAGACCCAGATAGAGTTGAACTGCCCCATGACTTTGATCTTGAAGAGGTAAAATCAAAACAAAAACTTTTTTCAAATACCATGGATAAAGAGAAAATTGACCATTTTCTACAATCCCGGGCAATTGCTGAAAAACAACTTCTTGATCACATGCTTGCCTATGACATTGATCTTCTTGTTCTTGCAGGTTTCATGAGAACTCTTACGCCATACTTTATCGACAAATTTTGTGCTTTTCAGACTCGGAAAATCATGAACATACACCCGGCGCTTCTCCCATCATTTCCCGGAACTGACGGATATGGTGACACATTTAAATATGGCTGTAAAGTCGGTGGCTGTACTGTTCACTACATAGATTATGGAGAAGACACAGGTCCAATAATCGGCCAAAAAGCCTACACTATTGAAGATAATGATACCCTTGAAGATATAAAAAAGAAGGGGCTTGAACTTGAATGGCAGCTTTTCCCGGAATGTATCCAGAAATTTGCCGAATCTCGAAAAAATTAAATAGTATGGAGTGTGCTGAAGTTCATGGATATTGATACAATATTAAACCGACTGGATTGCAAAACCCCTCTGTTTGCAGATTTTATTCTGAATTGATAGAGAGCACTGACAGCTGGATTTCTCCTATTCTTCTGTCTGAATATATAACTGGTACAAAAAGCCAAAAAAAAATTGGGTGAATTTGAAACAAAATTTTTTAAGCAAACTTTAACATCTTCAGGTATCATTCATATAGAAAACACCTTTTGTTTTCACCTGTTATACTGGCAATTAATATGCCTTGACTATACAAGAAAAATGATTATTTGTTTTAAAGCCATCCTTAATAAAAACAATGTATTATTAAGGGTTTAAACGATGTCAGAACAAAAACAATAGGAGAATCACATGACTGTGATAATAATTGTAATTGTGGCGATAGCAGCCATTGCAGGTGCTTTTTTTATATTTAAAAATACCGGGCAGGGTGAGCTGAAAGATCAAACCAAATCAGCATCAGCTGCCTCCTCTGAAGCAAAAAACGTAAATCTGGAAACTGGATTTGAAATTATCATGGAAACTCTTTTAAAACTAAACATATTGATCAGGACCGATGCAATGCTTGACTCACAAATATTGAATACCATTGAATCAATCATTGATGATCTTAAGGCAACAATCCCCCCCATGATGGAAAAATACCCTGGCGAGACCCTGACCTATGAATTAAAAAAGATAGGTTCAGCCCATCTTTACAATAATGTAAAAGAGTATCTTGATCTTTCTGCCGAGAGCCGGGAAAATCAGCTTTCAATTTTTCAAAACACCCTTGCAAGCCTTAATGAAGTGTCAAAAAGGGCAAGGGATATTGCAGAAAAAAATGAAACCCAGGAATTTAAAACCATGGCAACCTTTCTTAAAACAAAATTCCAGACCGATATTGAATCATAAATTTTAATATTGCCAATTTTAACTTAAAATAGTCAGGAGCACAATATGGATCAAAAAATCACAACAGATCTACAAAACACTGTGGCACAGGCAAAAGCCCCGGTTTTGGCAGAAATTACTGAGGCTGCAGGTCAAGGTGCATTAACACCAGTACAACCTTTAGAAAACCTTGTTCCTGTAACACCCGGTCATCTGGGTGATCAAGAGCTGCAAGAGCTTGAGGCTGAGGCTGATGATTTCATCGAAAAAATAAAAAAAGACCCATCAGACTGGCAGCTTGGCAATTTTGTGTTTAACCTGGGTCAGCACATTATGCAGGAGACCCAGGCACAGGTTACCCTTTATGATAGAAAGATGGGAAATGTATTAAAAAATGTATCCACAGAGGAGAGTTCTTCTGTAGGGAAAAACATCCTTGCAATCAAGCTTGAGCTTGACAAGGTTAACCCGACAGTGGTTTCAAACACAAATTTTCCTTTTCCCAAAAAAATTATGGGGCTTTTTACTAAAACAATTTCAAGGCTTCCAAAAGGTGATGAGATATTGACAATCATTGCTGAAAAAAGAGAAACTGTTAATTCTACCATAGACGGGATAAGGGAGCATTTAAGAAACGAAGCAGACAAGGTTCTTTTTGATGCTTCCGAGCTTGCAACAATATGTGACTCCTTAAAAGAGATTCAGCCAAAACTCCAGGAAGATATTTATAAAGGTCAGCTTATCTGGAAAAAACTCAGTGATCATCTTGCCACAATTTCAGAGCCAAGGGAAAAAGAAGCTGTTACAACGTTATTATCTGACCTTGCCATGGCTGTTGTTGACCTTCAAACCATTGACAACTCAAACCTCCAGACACGATTTGGAGGAGAAATGATGGTTAGAAATTCCCATCTTGTCCAACGACTTGTCCAGCGTACAGATATGATTCTTGCAACAGCTGTAAAAAATGCACTTGCAGTAAGGGTTGCAGCAGAGCAGCAGATGGATACACTGAAACATCTTGACATGGTGCAGACTGCTGCTGCTGAAACAATGAAAGATACTGCTAAAGTTATTGGTGCTGCCGCAGTTAAAGGTGCCCAGATGAGCCAGGGTATGACTGTAAACATTGCAGCCCTTGAAGAGGCATGCCAGACCTATGAAACAGCATTTGACTCCTACACTCAGATTTGTCAGGAGACAATCAATGTTGCAACCCAGAGTTCCAATGCCTTGGGAATTATGAATGACAAATTCAGATCAAGAGCAGATGCCCTTACAAATAGACGAGACAGCAAAGAAGCTGGCTCAAAATAGAGTTTAAAAGGAGAAATTATGTTAGACCCTGCAACCTTAAAATCATTTGAGGAGAGGTTTGATGCAATACGAAGTTTAAACCCAAAAAACATTGTAAGTGATAAAGAGAAACAAACCCTTACAATAATGGATATAAAAGAGAATTCATTTTTTCTGTATGATAATAAAACCTACTTTGTAAAGCTGATATGCCCTTACATGGAGGCATCTGAAGATTTTTCTAAAAAGCTTGACTATACTGTGACTGAATTAAATTGTCTCTGCCTTGAAACAGGAGACAATATCAATTTTGAATGGGAGTATGATGATGAGCTTGAAGTAAGCTTTACAACCAAGAGGCTTACTTTTAAAAGACTGACCGATGAAAAAGGTGAAACTATTGATGAAGATGATCTTGACCAAATAGTGGATGATAATGACCTTATTATGCTTGATAAAGAGAAATTTTGGTATGAAGATGATTGGCCTGCCTTGTATATATGTAAAGGTAAAGAAGAGAGTGTTTATATGTATGAGTTTGAAAATGAAAATCATACTAAATTCATCACAATTGAAGAGTGGGGGACAAACAAAAAAAAGCAGGAGTATCAAATTTTTTCAAGCAGCCCTGCCAACCCTAAAGATATTACTATAATAACCAAACACTAATTATAGACAATTATAAGGACAACTCCCATGATGCCCATAAAAATGGAAAAGCCAAGCTTTAAAATTTTTCTGATTTTATTCTTGATTGCTCTGCTTACAGGTTGTGGTGGTCTCCCCTCGGACATTAAAAGTGCTTGTAAAAAAATACCGGGAAGGATTGATACGGGAAAATCATCTGTTGATAAAAACCATGACTCATATCTTAAATATATAAAAGCAGGTAAATTAAAAAAAATAAAACCTGCTTTTACAAAGGAAAACCTGGAAGGAGAGTTTAAGAAAGCCCATGGAGAACTTGATCGGGCAAAAACCCTTTATAAAACAAGTCTTTTGCCTTTATTGAAAAGCAATCAAGCAGAGCTTGCTCCAAAAGTAATAAAAGAACTCAAACGAATCAATGCTGCAATCAATGATGCAGAGAACAGATCAAAATATCCTTTGAAAAGGGTAAAACTTCTTTATGATATTTTGTTAAATATGGACAGTATACATAAAAAAGCTGTATCCCAATCAGGCAATATTGATAGGACTGTCAAGGAACTTCAGGAAAGCATTCTAAACCAGGCAAAAAATAATTTTCCAGATAAAACAGATAAAATCGAGACAAGATTTAACCAGTTAGTTTTAATGAACACTATTTCAAATACTGCCACAAAAAAGCTTGATAATGAATACTACAACCATAAAAGAGGGAAAAAAGTCGATTATACTGTGATTGCTGATAGTGCTGCCCTGATAGATAAAAATTACGGACAAATAGAGGTGTTGAAAAATAAATTTTCCAAGGATATTGAAGGCTTATCAAAAAGTTATATAAAAATACTCAAAGATATGAAATCCATCCACTCTGTAGTTGTTAAAAGGGAATCATGGAATAATTACCAGGATTATTACAACCCTTTTGTTGTAAGCTTTGTCCGGGAGATAAGTCCTGAAGTTTTTGAATTTATTGATTCTAATACTGTGGAGCCTATTGTTGAACTCTATCCAGGCTGGAACAATTTAAAAATGAATAACCATATTGGCAATATGTGGGAAAAACTTAAGATCAATCCTTTGGAAAATTGGCCCCGGCAATACAGACACGACAGTGCGTCTTTCTGGTTTGACAGTGTGAATACAAAATATTTTCATAAATATACCATTGTAGAAGGTGGAGAAAAATATGATACTGACTGGGAGCCTGTTTCCGAAGATATTTATGAAGCAAATTTTGAGTTTCTGGGCATGGCCTTACTTACCAAGCCCATTGGTATGTTTGAAGATGAAGCTGATACCAAGGCTACTCCTCCGGGCATGGGTTTTGTAGGCAATTCTGAATATGGGAAATGGGAAAAGAACAGCAGCGGTGGCAGTTTCTGGGTATGGTATGGTAAGTATGCTCTTTTCAGCCACCTTCTAATGGGACCCATGCGGTATAGAAGCTGGCAGAGATACAATACAGGCTATAGAGGCAGAAGAGCATATTTTGGATCTACATCGGGTAGTGCTGCAAGATATGGGACATATGGAACCTATACGAAAAAATCTTCCAGGTTTAAGAATACTTCCTTTGCAAAAATGGGTGGGTTTAAACAGAGCGCTCCTTCTGTAAGAGGCGCATCAAGCTCAATTCGCGGTGGTGGACCCAAAGGCAGGGGTAAATAAAACTAAATATAATTGAAGGAGAAATATAATGGATTATTCAGCAATGTTCTTGGGGTTTGGCAAAGGTTTTGCCTTTGTGACAATAAGTATTTTAATAATCTGGATTGCAAAATTAATGGCTGATCGCAGAACAACAGAGTTTGATGATGATATCCATATTGATGATGGAAACCTTGCTGTCGGGCTTCGTAGGGCAGGACTTTATCTTGGGATTGCAATTGCTCTTTCATCGACCATTGGCGGTGTTTCCAAAGGCTTTTTCTTTGATTTGCTAACCTTGTGCTTTGATGGTGCAGTAATTCTCGCAGCTCTTTTTTTCTGCCGATATATAAATGATATAATCATGCTTGGGCATATAGATAATGATAAAGAGTGTATGAATGGCAATGCTGCCGTGGGAATAGTTGAAGCCTGCATGTACATAGCCACGGGCTTTATACTCAACGGAAGCTTGAACGGGTTGAGTAACAGTTTTATGGAGAGTATCCTGAGTACTTTGGTCTTTTTTATTCTTGGGCAATTTGCTCTTTTACTATTTGGCTATCTTTATGAAGTCATTACGCCATTTGACGTGAGAAATGAAATAAAGAACAATAACCTTGCGGCAGGGCTTGGACTTGGAGGAATTCTGATAGCTTTAGGGATTATTTTAAAAGGCAGTATTGAAGGTCCCTTTACAACCTGGAGCAATGATATTATAAGTTTTGGAATGTATGCCATATATGGGATAATAATGTTGCTGATTTTCCGAATTATTATTGACAAAATTCTTCTTCCTACAACAAAACTTGCAGTGGAGATTACTGAAGATAAAAACGTTGCTGCCCTGTTGGTAGCTGAAAGTGCAATAATCGTTGTTGCAATAATCATTGCTGTTTCAATGTAAGTGCTGATTTTTAATAAGATGCAAAATAAAAAAATTAATTTTGCATCAATACTCCTTTGCGGATGCATTTTTGCAAGTGGTGCCTGCGGTATAATACTGGAATATATCCAGGCAAGTATTGCCTCCATGATCCTTGGGAACTCCTTTGAACAGTGGGCAGTGGTCATAGGTCTTATGCTTTTCTGGATGGGTCTTGCAAGTCTGCTGCAGGTTCATATAAAGAAAAAACATCTGATTTATATGTTCATCGCAGTAGAAACAGGACTTGCTCTTGTTGGCGGTTTTTCTCCAACTTTAACATATTATTCATACTCCCTGACATCCCACTATATTCTTGTATTATATTTTTTTGTAAGCTTTATAGGTATTATGATCGGGCTTGAAATTCCTATTATTATACGTATTAATAATGATTATACAAAAGAACTTAAGACAAATGTGGGTAATATCTTAAGTGCTGATTACTTAGGAAGCCTTTTAGGCGCACTAATATACGTCTATCTTATATTGAGATTTTTGCCCATTACCAAGGCTGCTTTTCTCACAGCTTTGGTAAATTTTATGCTTGCCTTTGCAACTTATCTCTATTTTTATTCAAAAAAACTTATCAAGAGTAAGATTCCTGCTGTGATAATGGTCATGACCATAATTTTCATCGGCTATGGTTATAATAAAAGTGACCAGTGGAATATTCAAATTCAGCAACCTTTATATGATGACCCAATTATTCACACCCAAACCACTCAATATCAGCATATTGTATTAACCCATTATAAACCTTTTAATGAGACACGGCTTTTTATTAATGGTAATCTTCAATTGTGCAGCCTTGATGAAGCAAGATATCATGAACCCCTTGTTCATCCGGTTATGAACCTTGTGCCCCAGAAAAAGAGAATTCTTATCCTGGGCGGTGGTGATGGATGCGCATTAAGGGAAGTATTAAAATATAAAGATGTAGAGCAGGTTATGCTTGTGGATCTTGATCCGGGCATGACCAGGCTTGCCATGGAACATCCCAAACTCAGGGAGATCAACAACAATGCTTTTAAAGACGCTCGTGTTCTGCTGCAATCCTTTGATGGCATAACATCAGGTGATGTAAAAGAGATTTACATGGAAAAGGAACCTTTTAAAAAAAACAGGTCCGGGCAAACAAAAAAAATAGCTGATGTAAGAATCATGAATGTTGATGCAGATAAGTTTCTTGAAAAAGTTCCAGGATCATGGGATGTTATTATTGTTGATATGCCTGATCCTTCATCACCTGAACTTACAAAGCTTTACTCCAAGGAGTTTTATTTAAAAATTAAGCGCCATCTTTCTGTAAATGGAATTATGGTTGTCCAGGCAACATCTCCCTATTTTGCAAAGGAAAGTTTTCTCTGTATTGGCAGAACCATTCACAGTGCTGGCTTTTCCATATTGCCCTTCCACGAAAATGTGCCAAGTTTTGGCGATTGGGGATGGTATATTGCGTGGCAGCCTGGCATTAAAAAAGAAAAAATTATGGAAAAAATAGACAATATAAAAATTTCAGCTGAAACAAACTTTCTAACCAGCGAAATCTTCAGAGCAGAGCTTGAGTTTGGAAAAAATCTCTTGAAAAGTGACAGAAGAGATATAAACACAATCATAAATCCCGTTCTTCTTTCAATATATACCCACGAGTGCTGGCAATATTAGTTGGAAAAAGAATATGACTCAAAAACACATATTCAGATTCACACTGTTCATGCTCTTATCATGTTTACTTATACTGATGTGGCTTATTCCTGTTACTGGTGAATATTTTAACAAATTTGATAGAGCAGTGTATTATTTCCTCAATGGAACTCTTAAAGACAAGAACAACTGGCAGATGTTATGGGCAGTTACAAATGCCCATATTTTTGATCTTGCAGAGGGTGTTTTTGTTCTTGTGATGCTGCTGTTCCATATGTATACCAAATCAAATTTAAACAATAATGTAAAACCTTTGGGGCGATTTATCCTGTTTATTGTTTTTATTGTTATTTCAATAATCGTAAATAAAATCGTTGTTCTCTTTAGTTTGGAATTTATTGATTATCACAGACAAAGCCCATCATTAGTGCTTGATGGAGGAATAAGGTTGTCAGAAATAATTACATCTTTTGAGTTCAAGGATGCCAGCAAAGATTGTTTTCCCGGCGATCATGCTGCTATCCTATTATGTTCAACATTCTACTTTTTTATCTATGGGAACAAAAAGGTGGGATTTGTATCATGTTTTGTACTATTGCCTCTTATTCTCCCCCGGTTGGTAGTCGGAGCGCACTGGTTTACAGATTGCCTTATTGGCTCAACCTTTATTCTGATAAATACATTCAATATATGGATAAATATCCCGATGATTAAAGATAAAATTCAAAAAAAGCTGAAACCTTGAACCTTGATGAACTCTTACTTTAATAAATATCAGGACACCTTGACTCAAAGGTGGCCTAGTAACTTTAGTATGGATATATTATTGGTATTTATTGTGTGTTGTGTATATGGATAACTTCTTGTATGGTAAAATAATATTATGAATATTATCAGGCAAAATGTATTTGAAGCAGAAGGTTTTATAACAAGCAGGCTTAAAAACTTTTATGAAATTGGATTTTTAACAGATTCAAACCCATTAATTGGTCCTGATGAATTAGAGTGGGGCTTAAGATTCCCTCTTAAAAGTTAATACTCTCGTTTCAAAAATTGTTAAAAGCATATGGATTAAGAGCTTTAAAATGACAGCAAAACAAAAATTTACCATTGCGTATTCAACCTGCCCAAATGATACATTTATTTTTAATGCCCTTGCCCATAACCTCATTGACACACAAACATTAAAGTTCAATGTTACTCTGGCAGATGTGGAAACATTAAACCAAAGAGCTGAACATGGTCTTTATGATATTACAAAACTTTCATTTGCAGCTTTTGGCAAAGTTCGCCATAAATATAAATTGTTAAGAGTTGGTGCGGCTTTGGGGCGTGGATGCGGTCCGCTTTTTATTTCTCGTCCAGGCAGCAGTTTTGATATTTGCGGGAAACAGGTGATTGCAGTTCCAGGTCTTGGAACCACAGCATATCATCTCCTGTGCCTGTATCTGGATGATTTGTCTAAAAAAAACGGGGAATCAATAAACCATCAAATTATCCCCATGCCCTTTGAAAAGATCATGCCCCATGTTTTATCAGGCAAATCAAAATTTGGAGTTATTATACATGAAGGAAGATTTGTATATGAAAAAATGGGATTTGGGTTGGTACGTGACCTTGGACATTGGTGGGAAGAGAACACCCTATTACCAATTCCACTGGGATGTATCGCCATAAAAAAAGAGATTGAGACAGAGCATGCTTTGCATATCCAACATATAATATTAAAGAGTTTACACCACGCGCGGAAAAATCCAGATGCAGTATCTGGCTATATAAAAAAGAATGCCCAGGAACTTGATGATGATGTAATAGAGCAACATATTAATTTATATGTTAATGAGTTTACTGAAAATTTAGGAAAAACAGGGGAGAAGGCTGTAAGAGTCTTTTTTGAAAAAAATGAGAAAGCAGGTATGATTGCCAAAAACAATGAAGAGCTGTTTATATCGGATATGATATAGACAAAAGGTGCCATGAAAAACCATCCAACAGACAAAGCTTTTATAGAACAAGCATGTGATATTGTCACCAGATTCAATCTGCTTGAGAAAAAAGACAAGGTTCTTGCCGGAGTCTCCGGCGGGTCTGATTCTGTGGCATTACTTCTCTTTTTACTTGCAATAAAGGAAAAATTTTCCCTTGAGATAGGAGTTGCCCACTTAAACCATATGCTAAGGGGAAAAGAGGCTGACAATGATGCAGTGTTTGTTAAAAACCTTGCTGAAAAATTAAACCTTCCCTGCTTTTCCGACAAACAAGATGTGGCAGCCTTTGCAAAGAAAAACCGATTATCCATGGAAGAGAGCGCAAGAGAGGTGAGATATTCTTTTTTAAAAAACACCCTGGGCAAGCATGGATATATGAAAATTGCATTGGGTCATACCAGGGATGACAATGCAGAGCTGATTTTGATGAATATTATGAGAGGTTCCGGTACAAAGGGACTCACAGGCATTCCACCCAAAAGAGAAGGTTTGATCATCAGACCATTAATTGAGATATCAAAACTGAAAATAGTTAAATTTCTTGAATCCATTGATCAAGATTTTGTAATTGACAGCTCTAACAATGATGATACAATTTTAAGGAATTCAATTCGCAACTATTTTATCCCGTTAATTGAAGAAAAATATAATCCCAAAATAAAAGAATCTTTAATCAGGCTTTCAACCATAATAAAAGATGAAGATGCATGGATGGAAAACGAAACAAACCTGCTTTTTAAAAAATCAACAATAAGTCAAAAAAAAAATAAAATCGAGTTATCCATTGATATTGTTAATAACAGCCATGCTGCTTTGCAAAAAAGAGTAATTAGAAAGGCTGTGAAACAAATCAATGGCAGATTAAAAAGAATAAGTTTAGTGCATGTTGAAGATGTTATAAAACTCAGCCTGTCCACAACCTCTGGCAAGAGTATCGATTTGCCTGATCAAATTCGAGTATATAAAAACAGATCAAGTTTAGTTTTTAAAAAAGAGGCTGTTCCATTGAGAAAACTTGGGAAAAAAAGAGGGTGTAAAAAGAGGGTGTAACATCTTTTTAAACTTGTTAAATTAAATTTTGTGTTTATTATTTGATAGATCTTTATTACAAGGATTTTAAAGGTACATCTATTACAAGGGAAAGGGAATTATTTTGAATCAATCTTATAAAAATTTATCTCTCTGGTTGGTCATAGTGTTGATGATGGTTATGCTTTATAATATTTTTAACCACCAGCAGAGCTTTCAAAAAGAGATAGGGTATTCTGAATTTCTGGCAATGGTGGAAAAAAAGAATGTAAAGAATGTTAATATTCAAGGTCAGAATCTAATTGTTACAAGCTTTAGCGGAGAAGAATATAAAAGCTATGCTCCCAATGATGCTAAGCTTATAGAAATATTAAGAACAAATGGTGTGTCAATACAAGCAGCTCCTCCAGCAGAATCTTCCATGTTGATGAATATTGTAATATCATGGCTTCCAATGATTGTTTTAATTGGTGTCTGGATATTTTTCATGCGGCAGATGCAGGGCGGTGGCGGAAAAGCAATGTCTTTTGGCAAGAGCCGTGCAAGGTTAATGGATGACAAAAATGAAAAAGTAACTTTTGCAGATGTTGCAGGTATTGATGAAGCAAAAGAAGAGCTCACTGAAATAGTTGATTTTTTAAAAGAACCAAAAAAATATACCAGGCTTGGAGGCAGAATACCTAAAGGTGTTCTGCTGGTGGGTGGTCCTGGAACCGGTAAAACACTACTTTCACGCGCTGTCGCAGGGGAAGCAGGAGTTCCGTTCTTTACAATAAGTGGTTCTGATTTTGTTGAGATGTTTGTTGGTGTGGGCGCATCAAGGGTACGAGATCTTTTTGCCCAGGGCAAGAAAAATGCACCCTGTATAATATTTATTGATGAGCTTGATGCAGTTGGTCGCCAGCGTGGTGCAGGCATGGGTGGAGGTCATGATGAGAGGGAGCAGACCTTGAATCAGCTTCTTGTGGAGATGGACGGATTTGAGTCCAATGAAGGTGTTATTCTCATGGCTGCCACAAATAGAGTTGATGTGCTTGACCCGGCACTGCTTCGCCCGGGTAGATTTGATCGCCAGGTATTTGTTGATATGCCGGATATACGGGGACGAAAAGGAATCCTTGAAGTGCATATGAAAAAGACTCCAATAGATGATGATGTTGATGTGTTGATTATTGCTAAAGGAACTCCTGGTTTTTCCGGCGCTGATTTGGAGAATCTTGTGAATGAAGCAGCTCTTCTTGCTGCAAAAAAAGGTCATGAAAAACTTACAATGATGGATTTTGAAGATTCCAAAGATAAAGTTGTAATGGGGCTTGAAAGAAAGACCAAAGTTATCACAGAAGAAGAGAAGAAAACAACAGCTTATCACGAAGCCGGGCACGCCCTTGTAGCAAGATTTTTACCCCATGCAATGGCTGTAAACAAGATCACAATAATCCCCCGAGGAAGAGCTGCGGGTCTTACATGGTATCTCCCGGAAGAGTCTGATTTTAAATATAAAGACCAGCTGGAAAGTGATCTTGCAGCAGCATTTGGAGGAAGAGTCGCAGAAGAGCTTATTTTTAACAGAATAAGCACTGGTGCTTCAAGTGATATTAAACAAGTAACAAGCATTGCAAATAAAATGATAAGAATTTTTGGTATGGGTGAAAACCTCGTGCCCATGTCATATGCACGGCATAATGATAATATTTTTATTGGAAGAGAGATGACTCAGGCAAAAGAATACTCTGAGGAGACTGCAAGAAAGATTGATGCAGAAGTGAGCGCTCTTGTATCTAAGTCTTATAAAAAGGCCCAAGAAATTCTTAATGAGAATATTGAAATTCTCCATGCTCTTTCCGACCTTTTAATTGAGAAAGAAACAGTCATGGGCAAAGAGCTTGATGATCTGGTAATATCCATGAAGCCTGATTTTGTTTTTTTTGAAAGAGATAAAAAAAAGGAAGAAGATGTAAAACCAGAGCCTGCATCGAAGACCAAAGATAAAGAGTCAGAAAAACTGAAATCAGAAGCAAAAAAAGATGGTAAGGCTGTAGATAAAGACGATACAGACAACAAAGAAGACAAAGGCGATACAACCTGAAAATGAAAGAGTATACTCTAAAATGGGATAGATTTGAACTTAAGCTGGGGAGCAAACCATGCATTATGGGCATACTTAATGTTACTCCTGATTCATTCTCAGATGGTGGAAAGTATTACAATTTTGAAAAAGCTGTTACTAGAGCTAAAGAGCTTGTTAATCAAGGAGCAGACATCCTTGATATCGGAGGTGAATCTTCTCGACCCAACGCTAAACCAGTATCTGAAGCAGAGGAGATAAAAAGAGTTATTCCTGTTATCAAAGCAATATCTTCTCAAATAGATATTCCTGTTTCAATAGATACTGTAAAATCAGAAGTTGCAAAACTTGCTATTGATGCAGGTGCTTCAATAATAAATGACATAAGCTCCTTTGAAAATGATCCAAAGCTTGCAGACCTTGCAGCAAAAAGAGGAGTTCTTGTAATTATGATGCATATGAAGGGGACCCCTGAAACCATGCAGGATAATCCTGAGTATATTGATCTTATAACTGAGATAAATAATTATTTTATTAAGAGAGTAGATTATGCTGTGGCAAGGGGTATAAAAAAAGAGAATATAATCCTTGACCCGGGCATAGGTTTTGGAAAAACCATACAGCACAACCTTGTGATTCTTAAAAATATAAATATACTTGCAAAATTGGGTTATCCTCTGTTGATTGGAAGCTCAAGAAAATCATTTATTCAAAAAATACTTGAAGAGATGAATAAAAAAAAGATAGATGCTGCATCAAAAGAGTGCGAAATAGGAACCCTTGCCTCTGTCGCAGCAGTTTTTATGAATGGCGGTCATATTGTTAGGGTCCATGATGTTGCAAGGGTAAAACCCTTTGTACAAATATTAGACTCGATAAAAAGTGCGTAAACCCATTAAAACTTTTAAAAACATTTATTGGATATTGTTTTATTTGGTTGGTTTTGCACTATTAAGCACTGTAACAGGATGCGATTCAAAGCCAGAGGAGACAAATCTGCTCTTACCTGTTGAATTTTCTTCTACTCCTTCATACCTCATATTAACTTCCCCTTCGGTTGAAAAACTTGAAATTCGTGTCAGGGGAACCCGGAAACAGATTGAAACAATCAAAACAATGGATCTTAAATATTTAGTCGATCTTTATGCTGACCTTGTATCAGATCCTGCCGGTGAAAAGGTGCGTATTGACCCGAGAACATACTATATTCCTGTTTTAAAAAAGAGAATCTTCATCCCAAATGGAGTAAAAATATTGGGTGTAAACCCTGATTATATAAAAGTCAGCCTGGAAAGAAAAGTTGTAAAGAGTTTTACAATATCTGCTCCCTATGCTGGTGTCGCAGCTCCAGGCTATGTGGCATTGTCTGCAAGAATAGAGCCTCCTTCTGTAATTATCACAGGTCCTGAATCAATTGTTGCCTCCATAAATAGTCTTAAAACAAAACCCATTGATTTAACAAAGACAAATGAAAGCTTTAAGAAGAAAATGCCTGTGGATTTACAAGGTTTTAATATTAAATCAGACCCGGCAATAGTAACAGTTTTTATTCCATTAGAGAAAAAACAGATCATTAAAACATTTAAAGATATACCCATAGTACTAAAGAATGCAAAGAGAGGTGATAATGTCAACCCTTCAAAGATTGTATTAACAATAAAAGGGGGGCATGATATGCTGAGCAGAAAAGATTTAAAAGAGAAGATTAAGGTCAGTATTGATGTTAAGGGTTTAAAATCTGGTGTTTATGTGCGAAGAGCAGTAATAAATCTTCCTTTGCAATTGATAATGACAGATGCTGAGCCTGAAGTTTTTACTGTTAAAATTCACTAGAAAGGATAGTCAATAGAGAGGATAAAATGCTTTTAGTTATTGATGTTGGCAATACAAATACTGTAATAGGAATTTTTAATGGAGAAATTCTGATTGAGGATTGGCGCATTAAAACTATTAGAGATACAACCGCAGATGAATTTAATGTGCTTCTCAAAGCTTTGTTCTCAGACAGCAAACTTGTTAATGCTGAAACAATCAGCAAAGTTTTAATTTCATCGGTTGTCCCTCCGGCAGTACCGATCTTAAATGCGTTTTGTAAAAAATATCTCAACCTGGTGCCAGTATGGGTAACACCAAAACTTGTTAAATCATTAATGCCTGTGCTTTATAAAAATCCCGATGAGGTGGGCGCAGATCGAATAGTTAATGCAATAGCAGCATATGCAAAGTATAAAACATCCCTTATTGTTGTTGATTTTGGTACCGCAACAACATTTGATGTGATTTCAGCCAAGGGAGAATATATTGGCGGGGCAATCTCTCCTGGAATAGCAATTTCATCCGAAGCTCTTTTTCAAAAAGCATCCAGACTTCCACGGGTTGAAATATTCCAAAGCCCGGATAAGGTGATTGGCAGAGATACAACAGAAAGCATAAAGTCCGGGATCATTTATGGTTATGCTTCTTTAGTTGATGGTATGGTTGAAAGGATGAAAAATGAGCTGAATTTCTCTCCTGTGATACTTGCCACAGGCGGACTATCACCCTTAATATCAAGCGTTTCAAAAAAAATTGATAATGTGGAAAAATCATTGACCTTAGATGGTTTACGCATTATCAGCCATGCACTATAAAATTTACCCCATCTATTTGATTAAAAAATGCCATGGTAAAATATTATTTTTTATGATTTTAATCTTGCTTACAATTGATTTTCAGATATAATCTTTCAGATGTAATGGCTGATGGAGGACAAAATGAAGTCGCTTGTAGTTGATGATGAGGTTGTAAGCAGAAAAAAAATGATAAAGATTTTAGGTAAGTATGGTGTGTGTGAAGAGGCTGAAAATGGTGAGCAGGCAATAGAAAAGTTCAGTATTAACGCAGTTGATGGAACTGATCCATATGATGTAATCACACTTGATATTTCAATGCCTGACATGAGTGGCCTTACAGTCTTAACAAGAATCAGGGCTATTGAAAAAGAGAAAGCAATTCCAAAGGAAAACCAGGTTAAAATTTTAATGGTTACTGTTAAATCAGAAAAAGAGACTGTTAGATTGTCAATTGAAGGCGGGTGTGATGATTATATTATAAAACCTTTTAATAATCAGTCCATGCAGATTAAACTTGAAAGAGCAGGACTCTTAAAAGAAGAATAACAAAATTTATGTATAAATTAAGTGATAAAGATAAGGAATCAATTAAATCCTTTAATTCAAAACTTAAAGAAAATATTGAGATAAAATATATTGAGTCAGGTTCAAAAGAGGATGCACTGGTTGATGATTTCCTCTCTTCCTTATCTCAATCAGCTTCAAAGATTACAATTCAAAAAGAGAAAAAAGGCACAAACCATCTTCCTGAAATAGTGGTTACTGATAACATCAGATATTCCGCCGTACCATTGTCAAATGAGCTAAAACCGTTCTTAAAAGCTTTGTCTTTGAAATCTTATAACAAAAATTTCAAGCTGTCAGACACAGTAAGAAAAAATCTTGATAAAATTAGTATCCCCATAAAATTAAAATTATTTGCTGCCAATGCATGCCCCCATTGCCCGGTTGTGGTTGAAGGTATGCTTGATATTGCAAATGAATGTAAAAATATTGAGTTGAGCATAATAGACCCTGCAATTTTTACTGAAGAAGCAACAGTAAATTCTGTGCTGTCTGTTCCCTGTTTGATTCTGGATGATGATATAAGGTGGACAGGCAGTGTGTCCATGGAAGAAGTGACTGACGTGCTTGCAGATCGTGACTCATCAACTCTTAAAGCTCCAACTCTAAGAAGAATCCTTGAACATGGAAAAGCATCATGGCTTGCAGATCAGATGATAGAAAAAAATATGATTTTCCCAGAGTTTATCAAGCTTGTTGTACACGAAATCTGGTCTGTACGGTTAGGTGCCATGGTTGTAATCGAGGAGCTTGCCGAAAAAAAGTTTGACCTTGCAAATACGATTTGCAAATTTTTATGGGAAAAATTTCCCAAAGCTGCCATGGATGTAAAGGGTGATATTTTATATGCCATTGGTGAATCAGGTAAAAGTGAAGACATCCATTTAATTGAAAAAGAACTTATAACTCTGGAGACTGAAGATCTTCAGGAAGCTGCAAAAGATGCAATAGAAGAAATTAAATTACGATCTTGACTCCTCCCTCCTCCTTACAAACAAAAAAAATAGCAAAACGTTTTCTTGCTGCAAGGAGCAAGCCTCTTTTTGAAAAGTAGTTTTTCCAAAACTCTATTTAACTGATTCGCTGGACAACTATTTTCATCTTGCCTTCATTGTTGCCATAGTGTGTCCTCTTGTCATTGGCAAAAGGCAAAAATTCACCGGATTTCTTGATCTTTACTTCAACAGGACCTTTCCCAATCTCAAATGAATTTTCATCATTGGTTATGCAGCCACACAAACAAAACCAGTCAGCATCTGGTACCCTCCTAAATGGCTCTAATATTGCAATTCCTAATTCAACTATCCCTTTTTTTACGTTGCCACGATTCCAACCTTCCGGACCACATTTAATAGTACCATCATACCAATTTTGATCTTTATCAACTGAGAAGCGATAAGTTGTACCTTTTTCCAGCATCAAACCGCTGTGATTGTATAGTTGATTTGCAAAGGCTAGAACCTCTTCTTTTTGAACCCCAGTCTGGCCATCTGGTTTTGCAAAATACCGCAGATCACTTCTGGGAGTTTCAATATGCTGGGCAAGCCCTGTGCAATCTTTCAACCTTCCATCTGAATAAACAATGGTATGTTTTCTATTTTTTAACGATTTTGGTCGATAATCGCCATCACCATTAATACGCGAAGCAACAGACCAGTGAACCAATGGTCGTCTATCCGTGGGCTTATCATTTTCAATAACACAACACAGGCGATCCGTTAATGTAAACCAATCCAGAACAGGAAACCTGTCCTGCTGATGATTTTTTCCAAATGGGCTGGGATTACGCATCAGGTCATCCATGCCTATTTCATAATCCACATCTTCAGGTATAGCTTTTCTCAACATGTCTTCAGTAGGCATTGAGCACTTTACCTCTGGTATGTTATCGGAAATCCACTGCAGATAATATTCCAGTGACATATCTGATAATCTATCCCTGTAATACCCACCTCCTACATCAGAGTGTGCACCTGCAAACCAGACTTCATGGACAACACCTTTTTGAAAATTCATTAATGTAGGTTGAAAAGCATGTCGCTTATCATCCATGCTGATACAGTGGAGGGCTTTGATTACATTCCCGGGTAGAGTGTGACCATTTTCAAACACAACATCAGAGTCAGGTCGGTCAGATTTCGACATATTTGGAAATCCAATACTGGCAACAGTATCATACAGAGCTTCATATACAAATTTTTCAATATCCGCATACTTTTGATCAGACTCAGCTTTTTTCACATGATTTTTTTCTACCAACGCCACAAATCGCCTTGCCAATGCCGAACCCCTGCTAAACCCTGTAACCAGAAGTTTATCACCGATTTCATAGCTGCCCTTAAAATCCTCCATTGCATTACGAAGAATTGTTGCAACATCTGACTTTTCAGCAGACAGAATTGTATTATAAAGCCTTTTCAGCCGGGATCCATAGGTACCAACACCATGATAATAAAATACACGTTGATCAGTATCAGACCAGTTGGAAACATAATCACTACCACTTTTCTTTGGCAGTAAATCCCCACCCAGCATCAAGTGAAATTTCAATACGTTTGTAATGTTATCATCCTCTTTTGCTCCTTTATAATCCACATCTTGCTTAGCATCGGAAGGTTCATTACTTGTACCATCAAAGCTGAAAATAAGTAATTTTGACATTTTTTATTCTCCTTTAAGTTAAGAATTATTCAGTGCCTATTTCCGCCATTAGTGCCTCAAATCCCTTACTCTCCTGAAGCAAACTTTTTGTTTCTCCTTTCCATATCCATTGTATTATCTCCCCCATTGGTTAAAAAGAGCACCTGTTGATATTCAAAACCTCTGATATCTTTTATAAACACTAAAAGACAGCTAGAGACTGATTAGATTACCACGTATTTTTTCAAGAAAGCTATTTTGCAAATCAGCCTCCACAGATCCATATAGGATTTTAAGCTCTTCTATGTCTATACCAGATACTTTAGACACAATATTAAGCTCACCTCTCTTATGGGCTTCTATTAAATCAAAATTTGTTCTGATGGAGGAGTTGCGCAAATTCTCAATATTCTCTTTTGCATAAATATATAGCTTTGCCTGGGAGAGCCAGTCAAACAAAAGGAGTGGATTAAATGGGGTTCTAACAATCAGTTCTCTCATATTTGAATTTGCAAGATTCTGGGCATTATCAATGCTGACTTCGGCAAGTCGTACCCGATGGAACAAATTAATACCTTCAATCATTTCCAAAGGCAATGGATTTGCCCGGTTCTCTTTTTTCAGCATAAAGAGAGATTTTTCCTGAATATATTTTAGGATTTTTTGGGGAAAAATACCTGTAAAAAAAGCAAGAATGGGCAAAATATCAAGCAATTCTCTTTTAAATGGATCATCAAAAGACTCAATTAAATGGTGAAGGATCACAGATATAAAAGTTGCTAGAATCATTCTGGTTCCAATACTGTAAAACGCATTTGGGATAAGGTCTAAATTGATTAACCTTCTTACAATATACTGAATAGACCAGATGTAGCTGCCAAGAACAGCCATGGCAATACAAACCAGACTCTTATTCATATAACTTGTCAGAGCTGCTCCATCTCCATCAGAGCAGTGAAAAATCCCTGTTAATATGATAGGTTGCTCACCGGAAAAAAGCACCCAGAAGCCAAGCGCGCTGAATATGGTCACAAAAAGGACCGGCAGTAAATAATCACTCCCATTAAATTCATCGTGGAAAATAGCGGAAATAATTTTGTCCTCTTTGTCTTGTGTTGATTCTGCAATACCTAGCAAGCGGCGAATACGCTCATATTCTCTTTTTTTCTTTGGAATTCTGGATTTTAAAAAGGATATTGCCGTACAGGTATATAGAGAACAGAGTGTCAGGATCCCCAAAATTATCATAATGTTTCCTTCCATCAATACCTCCCAATATTCATTCTTTAATCACATTATTCCCTCTTTGTTTTTGGCAGCAGAGGGTTTAACTTAGTAAAGCAGATTTTTGTAAAAGGCTCCTGGCTTTGCTTAGTCGGTTCTATTGAGCACCGACTAAGATTATTAAAGTAGCATCCATTTTGAGTGGATTGATATTTTTTCTATTACTTTTCTCAAAAGGAGATAATTTCACATCTCCAGAGACTATAAGATAGGAAAATATAATTTGTCAAGCTGATTTTTCTTTGTTTCAAGGGCGGGACACATTTGACATAAATGTCTTTCTTTGTTAATTCCATACTGCATTTACTATTGTAAATAAACATGCTCTTGATTTTAAATGGATAGATGATTAGATGATAAATTATAACTTTAAGCAGGCATATCTTACTCGATTTTTTCCTGCGCTTTTAAGTGGGTTTTTATTGGCTCTTGCCTTTCCCGGAGCAAATTTATATCCCCTGGCATTTATTGGATTAGTCCCTCTTCTTATCTGTATTGAAAATATGGGGAAAAAAGAGCGATTTGCCGCAGGAATGGTTGCAGGCTTTGTACATTTTCTAACATTGATACATTGGTTTACAGGCACAATGCATACCTATGGGCATCTTAATATACTGATTGCAGTCTCATTGCTGGTATTGCTCTGCCTCTATTTCGCACTCTATTTTGGAATATTTTCCCTGGTAATCGGAACATTTAAATTTAACTCTTTTACCATGCCGTTTTTTGCAGCAGGTCTCTGGGTTGCCCTTGAATATTTACGCAACTATTTTTTAACAGGATTACCCTGGTGTCTTATGGGATATAGTCAGTATTTAAATAATTATTTTATTCAGATAGCTGATATAACGGGTATATATGGCATATCATTTTTCATTGTTTTGATAAATGCATTTTTTGCTTTATTGGTAATTAATTTCCAAAAAGAGAGGAGAAAAGTTGTCTTGTCAGGAATTTCTATTTTAATAATTTTTTTCTCTCTTTTCCTATATGGAAACTTAAGGAAAAATGAAATTGATATTTTGATAAAAAATGCTGCCCATACAAAATTAGCAGTAGTGCAGGGAAATATCAGACAGGATGTAAAATGGGACAAAAAACATTTAAATAACACCATAGAGATATATTCTGGTCTATCTGAAAAGGTTTCCAGAGAAAACCCTGACCTTATTATCTGGCCGGAAACTGCATTGCCCTTTTATTATGGGGTTTCAAAAAAGCTTTCTGATAAAGTTGATATTTGCGTGAGAAAGGCAAAGACTTCCTTTTTGGTTGGAAGCCCGGCTTTTGAGAGGGATAATGAGGAGACAAAATACTTTAACAGGGCATATATGCTGGATAAATTCAGTGTTCAAACAGGACAATATGACAAGGTGCATCTTGTACCTCTTGGTGAATATGTCCCCCTGGGTAAATACATGACTTTTCTTGGCAAGCTTACAGAACAGACCGGGGATTTTACTCAAGGAAAGTGTGACACCCAGCCGCTAGCGTTTGGTGTAAATAATGCTGGTATTCTTATCTGCCTTGAAATTATTTTTCCCTCTCTTTCAAGAAAATTTGTTCAAAAAGGAGCAGATGTATTATTGACAATTACCAATGATGCATGGTTTGGAGCTTCCTCAGCTGCTGAGCAGCATTTTTCCATGGCAGTATTCAGGACAATTGAGAACAGAAGAAGCCTTGCAAGGGCAGCAAATACAGGAATAAGCGGTTTTGTTGATCCAAAGGGAGAAGTTCTTAAAAAAACACAACTTTTTGTTGAAGCAAGTCTTGTCCATAATTTGCCAATATTAAAGATCAAGAGTTTTTATACAATTTATGGAGATATTTTTGCTATTTTATGCACCATTGCAATTTTTACCTGTTTTGTGATAAATATGGTATTAATGCCAAGGCTTGAGAAAAAAGCTTTAGATTAATATAGGGAGAAACTTGAATATGTCTTCAGAGCAAAAACAAAAAATAGATGAATTCTATGTAAAGATTGATAAACTCAAGGAGTATCTTTGACCTTCCTGTAAAAGAAAAACGATTAAAAGAGCTTGAACATTTTATAGCAAAAGAAGATTTCTGGGATGATCAGAATAAGGCAACCCAGATACTAAAAGAGCGTACCCGAATATCAGAACTTATTGAGGAGTGCGAGGGCATTTTTACTGAGGTGGAAGATGCTGATACTCTTCTTGAACTATCCCTGGAAGAGTCCGATGAAAAATCCTTGAAAGAAGCTGAAAAGCAGATATTTGTTCTTGAGAAAAAAATCAAGCAGTTTTCCATTAATATTACTCTGGATGGAGAAGATGACTCCAAGGATGCCCTTGTCTCCATAAATGCAGGTGCCGGAGGTACAGATTCCCAGGATTGGGCAGAGATACTTTTCAGAATGTATTCAAGATGGGTTGATAAAAAAGATTTTGGTTTTCAGATTATTGATTATCAACCTGGAGATGAAGCTGGCATCAAAGGAGTTACATTCAGAGTGGCTGGATACAATTGTTATGGTTTTTTAAAAGTCGAGTCAGGAGTTCACCGCCTGGTCCGCATCTCTCCTTTTAATGCTGCGGGAAAAAGACATACATCATTTGCTTCTGTTTTTGTATACCCTGAGATCAAAGATGAGATCACAATTGATATTGAAGAGTCAGATTTGAGAATTGATGTCTACAGGGCAAGTGGAGCAGGAGGGCAGCATGTAAACAAGACCAGCAGTGCCGTGAGAATAACGCATGTTCCCACAGGTGTTGTTGCCCAATGCCAGCAGGAGCCGTCCCAGCACAAGAACAAAGAGATTGCAATGAAAGTCCTGAAATCAAGACTTTACCAGCTTGAAAAAGAGAAGCAGGATAAAAAAAAGCAGGAGATGCATGACAGCAAGGATGATATAGCCTGGGGAAGCCAGATTCGCTCCTATGTTCTCCACCCTTACAGATTAATTAAAGATCATAGAACAAATATTGAGGTGGGTGATGTGGATAGAGTTTTAGATGGTGATATTGATCAATTTGTAGAAGGATTCCTTTTGCAGGAAAGCTAAAGGGTCTCTTTTATTGTGTTAATGATTTTTTCTCTTTCAATGGCAATGACAATGGCATTGTTAATATCAATTTTTTCAAACCTGATGGTGTCTCCGGGAGTTACCTGGGCAACTGCTGCAATATCTGAAGAGATAATTGTTGCAATCTTTGCATATCCACCAACTGTCTGTTCCACTAAAAGGATGATGGGTTGTTCACTGGGGGGTACCTGGATGCTTCCGGGCATGGATGGTTCTGAAATAATGCTTTTGGGCATGTTGTGTTTAATGGGAAGAGGTTTACCCTGCAATCGATATCCCATGCGGTCTGCCTTGGCAGTTACCATATATTCCTCAGAAAACAGGGTTTTAAGACTTTGTCCAAAATAATGATCCTGGGGTCCAAGAATTGCTCTCAAGCAGACATGGGTTGGATAATCAGGGATAAATTTTTTTAAGAGTACCCTCTCCCTTTTTAACAAAGGAGCATCAAAAGTTGCAAGAGTATCACCTTTTTGCAGGGGACGTCCTTTAAAGCCACCAATTTTTGCCCCTGCATAGGTGGAAAAACTTCCCATAACTTCAGGAAGACTGATGCCTCCGCTAAAGCTGAGATAAGCACGGCATCCAGCCTGTACCTGGCTTATATTAACAATATCTCCCGGCTTTACCCTGATGGAACACCACTGCTCCTGAAGATTGTCATTAACAACCATTCTCATTTTGGCACCTGTTAAGGCAATATCCATTTTTTCTCTAATCTCAATGGATGGTCCCATGACCGTAAGCTCCATAACAGCAGCATTCCCATGGTTGCCCACCAATAAATTTGCCATGGTAAAAGCAAAGTCGTCCAAAACCCCTGAAACAGGAATTCCCATGTGCTGAAATCCAAATCGTCCCTTGTCTTGAATAGTTGTATATCCCCCTGGAGTTATAATTTTTATTTTATCCATTAATTTTGCTCCTGCTCTTGCAGTATTTTATACTCTTGTGGGGAGATTGGAAAAAATTTGATTTTATCGCCAGCCTTGTAAAGAAATGGTTTTTCCCGATGGGGTGCAAAAAGTTTTAATGGCGTTCTCCCGATAATCTGCCACCCGCCCGGGCTTGTAATGGGATACATGCCTGTCTGGTTATTTGCAATACCAACAGAGCCTTCAGGGACTGCCATTCTGGGTGTCTCAAGTCTTGGAGTAAACAGGTCTCTATTAAGCCCGCCCAGAAAAGCAAATCCCGGAGTGAAACCTATCATATAGATGAGATACTCAGGTTGGCTGTGAAGCTTAATGATCTCTTGCGCATTTAACCCAGAGGAGTCTTTTACATTTTCCATATCAGGACCATACTCTTTGCTGTAACAAACCGGGATTTTTACAACTCTGGAAGATTCAATATCTATCTTAAGTATATTGTCAATGCTTTTGACTTTAGTTTTTATTCTTTCAGGATGGGTTAATAAGGGATCAAATGTTAATAAAAGGGATCTATAGGCAGGTATGATTTCAGTGACACCCATTGGAGTATTTTTCTCCAATGCTGCTGCCATGGCTCTCACTCTGGCATTAATTTCAGGATTAATATCCTGCCCAAATTCAATTAGCAGACCTCTCTCCCCTGCATATCGGAAAACAAGCTTTTCGCCCTTGGTTTTACTCATCCTTTATGAATCCTTCCCATGGGTACAACTTTTATATTATTTGCTTCAAGTTTTTTTTTTATATTTTTAACAAGGTTTACTGCCGATGGGTTATCTCCATGGACGCATAAAGTTTGAACAGAGAGTTCAATCATTGTACCATCAATTGCTTTTATGAAACCATTTGCCATGTCAAGGGCTCTTTTTGCAACAAGATCAGGGTCTGAGATAACAGCCCCGGGCTCTTTTCTTGACACCAGGGTTCCCTGTGGAGTGTATGCCCTGTCTGGAAATGCTTCATAGACCACTCTAAGCCCAAGCTCCTCCCCAATACGACCCATGGTTTTTCCTTTTTCACCTGCCAGTGCTATAAATCTTAAATCAGGGTCCAGGCTCATAATGCTTTTTGCAACAGCTCTCGCAATGGTTTTATTTTCAACGGCATCAAGGTAAAGCGCTCCATGGGGTTTTACATGATTAAGCAATACATTATGCACTTTACAAAAACCTTTGATTGCACCAATCTGGTATACAAGAGAGTTTTTAATTTCTTCTGTTGTCAATGCCATGCTTCTGCGACCAAAGCCCACAAGGTCAGGGTATCCAGGATGAGCACCCAGGGCAACACTGTTTTTCGCTGCCATGGCAATGGTCCTATTCATGACAACAGGATCTCCTGCATGGAATCCACAGGCAATGTTTGCCGATGTAATATAACACATTACCTCTTCATCCATTCCAAGTTTGTATGCACCAAAGCTTTCTCCCATATCACAGTTTAGATCCATGGTTTTCATCAAATATCTCCTTGTCTATTTGCCCACCATTAACTTAGGCAGATATAATGCAATTTGTGGAAAGGCAGTAATAATAACAGTTGTTAACAGCATTAGAAAAAAGAAAGGCAGCGCATATTTTGCAACCTTTAATATAGGCTCATCTGTCAATCCCTGAATAACAAACAGATTGAATCCTACAGGTGGTGTAATCTGGCTTACTTCCACCATCAATATAAGATATATTCCGAACCAGATGGGGTCAAATCCTGCGGCTGTCACCATGGGGAGGGCAATGGGAAGAGTCATTACAACAATGGAAAATCCGTCTAAAAGGCAGCCCAAAACAATATAAACCCCACCAAGAAGAAGCATGAGCATATAGGGAGACAAGTGCATCTGATTTATCGCCTGGGTTATGGCAGCAGGAATTCCCAAAAATCCCATTGTTCTGGATAAAAAACCCGCACCCACCACAATGAGCATGATCATGGCATTGGTTTTGACAGCTCCCTTCAGACATTCAAGAAGTATTTTCAGGGTCATCTGTTTATTTGTGACAGCAAAGACCAGAGCGCCAAAAACTCCAAGAGCTGCAGCTTCCGTAGGTGTGGCATATCCTCCGTAAATACTGCCCAACACCATTAATATAAGTATCAATATCGGGGCAAGATCTTTGAGTCCCAGCAGGCGTTCTTTCCAGGAGTAGCTCTCCTTACCACTGGGTGCAATTTCCGGATTTCTTATTCCCCGGTAAATAATATAGGCAGAATAAATACCTGCTAAAAGCAACCCCGGTAAAATACCTGCGATGAACATTTTTCCTATGGAAACCTCGGCTAAAATCGCATAGACAATCATGATTAATGACGGTGGTATTAGAAAACCAAGGGTTCCAGCTCCGGCAAGGGATCCCATGGAAAGGCTTTTATCATATCCAAGCTTGTCAAATTCAGCCAGGGTAATACGCCCCACAGTTGCAGTGGTTGCAGCACTGGAACCAGATACTGCAGCAAAAAGTGTACAGGAGACAATATTCATGAGCAACAGTCCACCAGGGAGACGATAAAGCCATGGCACAAGTGCTTTGAACAGTTTTTCAGAAATTCCTGATTTATATAATATCTCCCCCATGAGAATAAACAGGGGCAGAGCAACATATTCCCATTTTTCAATGCTTGCCCACACCGAGGATGCCATATTGTTTCCAGCAGGCAAAGAAGAGAAAAATGTCATTCCAATAAAGCCCACCATAAAAAGGGAAAAACCAACCCAGATTCCAAGGGACAGGCATAAAAAGAGAGCACCAAACACGATAATGGACATGAATAGAAGGTCAGTTTCCATTATATAACCTCCTCCCCGGTCTTGATGGCAATCCATGTCTTAAGACTTGTTGCAGCAAGCTGGATAAAAAAACAGGCTGCGCCCACAAGCATCACAGTTTGGGGAATCCACAGAGGTGTATGTGTCAGAGTACCCGAAGTGGATTCATATCTAATGGCAGATTGTACCATTTTAAAAAGATACCACCACAAATATCCCATGAAAACAGTTGTAATCAAAGTTGCAATAAATGTGATGATTCTGTCCACTGCTCCAGGTAAAAAACCTAAAACAAGGGTAATTCTGATATGACCCTTCTCTTTAAGGCAATATCCTGCCCCCAGGAAAATAATAGCAGCAAGACCATAGGCACTGTATTCATCTGCAATCAAGGTGGTTTTTTCAAACAGGTTCCATATAAAAATTTCTATCAGTATCAGCAGGGTCATCAACCCGAGAATAACAGCAGAAATATTTGCCATGAGATCACTTAAAGCATCGGCAAGCTTTGAAAGTTTATTCATTTATGTCTCCACTTGTGATCTGGAGGATAGAGAATGATACCATGGCTGTTTGTGTCATCCTGAATCCTCCAAGATTTGGGGGAAAGATATTTTAACGATTTGTAATTTTGTTATATTGTTTTAAAATTGATCGGGCATCGTCTCCTGCTTTTTTTGCCCATTGATCCCTTAATTTATTACCAATTGCATTGAGCTCAGCCCGGAATTGAGAGCTTATATTGTCAATGATCATACCGTTTTTAACAAGAGTGGCGCGGCTTTTACGATCCATGTCTCCTGCAAGGTTCCACATTTCATCTTCCATCTCAGCTGCGATTTCAAGAACTGTTGTCCGGGTTTTTTCATCTAATTTATTCCATGCATCCATGTTTACATTGATCATGTTTACAGGACCCACAATGTTGATGGGAGTAAAATATTTTAATACTTCCCACGCTTTTGCATCAACACCTGAAACAGAAGAGGTGTACATTGAATCCATAAGACCTGCTTTCATGGCAGGATACACTTCTGAAAATGGCATTTTTCTTGCTGCAATGCCTGTGGCTTTCCCAAAAGCAAGTCCGGTACCATCATATACCCTCATTTTAAGACCATTTAGATCAGATGCGGATTTTATTGGTCTCTGGGTGTAAATACCGGAAAAAGGCCAGACAGAGGTGTAGAGACTCATCTGGTTGAATTTTTTTAATTTTTTTGCATATTTTGGTTTTGCAAGTTGATAAAGAAGACGTTGTTCAAAGGCATTGGCAGAAATAAATGGCTGGGCAGTCAATGCAAGAACAGGTGCATCTCCTTCAACCATTCCTGTAGGAACCTCAGCAATGGCAAGCTGTCCTTCGGCAACAGCTCTTAAAAGTTCAGGACCTTTAAAACCAAGGGATGAACCAGGATGCAACACAATTGTCAATTCGCCATTGGTGGCTTTGGCAACTCTATCGGCAAACCTTTGTGCTCCCTGGGAATGGAAGTTGCCAGCTGAATAATTCAGATGCAGATCCCATTTTGTTTTTGCCTGGGCAGTGGAAAAAATTGTCACAAAAAACATCATTGCTGTCAAAACAATTAATAACTTTTTCATTTAATTCTCCTTTTCTTTTCTATTGATATTATATGCACTGCCATGCAAAGGATATTTTAAGATGTCATAAAAAGTATTATCCTCTGCCTGAAAGTGTCAATATGCTCCTTAAAAAGTTGTTTAAGCTTTAGCCCATCTTTAGCAGCAAGACTGTCTATGATCTGATCGTGTTCCTGTACAACAGATTGATAGTGGGTTTCAAGGGGTCGTTCAGGGTCAATAATATTGTCATAGGAGAGATAGGAGAGTCTTTTAGCTTCTTTTCGGACATCATTCACAGCTCTGATTAGAAATTCGTTTTGAGAACACTCTGCAAAATATATATGGAATTCATGGTTAGCCTCCACAAGATCAAATACTTTATTTGAGATAATAGCTTTTTTAACAGCCTTATTTGATTCAACCATTTTTTTTATCAGGGAAGAGGAATCCTTGGTAATTGCCACATCAATTACACCAAATTCAAAGACCAACATACTTTCAAACATCGCTTTGGTGTTTTGAAGCGTGATGGGTCTGACAATAACCCCTTTTTTTGGATGGGATTCCACCATTTTTTCGCTGTGCAGCCTTACAATGGATTCTCTGATGGGGGTTCTGCCAATTCCCAAATCTTCCACAAGCTGATTTTCTTCAAGAAGCTGACCCGGTTGATACTCAAGGCAGATTATTTTTTTAACAATGGTCTCATAGGCAATTACAGCAAGGGGTTGTTTTGGGATTTTTTGAATTGATGCTACTGATTTCATTTGAATGGCGATCCTTATTAATTCAGGTTTAGAGCAACTAAATATATGCTTGACATGAAAATAAATATATGTCAAGTATATTTTAAAGATAGTCATCATTCAGATAAAAGGAGAGAGCTATGGGTGACAAAACTTATAAAGTTACATCACCGGTCATGGGAACTTTTTACCTGGCTTTAGCCCCAGGTGAACCTCCCCTGGTAAAAATCGGACAAAAAATCAAAGCTTCTGATATTGTGTGTGTGATTGAGTCCATGAAAATATTTACAGAACTTTCAAGTGAATATTCAGGCATTGTAAAGGAAATCCTGGTGGAAAACGAAGAGCCTGTCATGAAAAATCAACCTCTTATTAGCATTGAAAAAGAGTAGAAACAGATGGAAATCAAGCGCATTTTGATTGCAAACAGGGGGGAAATTGCAATCAGGGTTATCCGTGCCTGCAAAGAGATGGATATAGAGAGTGTTGCAGTTTATTCCGATGCAGACAAGGAAAGCCTCCATGTCAAATATGCTGATGCTGCTGTCAATATAGGACCTGCCTTAAGTTACAAGAGCTATTTAAATATTGACAACATCATTGATGCTGCAAAAAAAACAAAAGCTGATGCCATTCATCCCGGATATGGATTTTTGTCTGAAAATGCCGACTTTGCAAAGGCTTGTCAGGACAATAATTTGATTTTCATTGGACCCTCTGTTAAAAGCATTGAGAAAGCAGGTGATAAATCATCGGCAAGACAGACATTAATTGATCTTGGTATCCCTGTAATTCCGGGCAGTGATGATATTCTTTCTTCTCCTGATATGGCAGGTGATGTTGCTGAAAAAGTTGGATACCCTGTTATTTTAAAAGCTTCTGGCGGCGGAGGCGGCAGAGGTATGAGAGTTGCGCATACAAGAGAAGAACTTATTAAAGCCTTTTCCATATCATCGGGAGAAGCAAAAGCAGCTTTTGGAAATCCTGACATCTATCTTGAAAAGTATATTAAAAGACCCCGCCACATCGAAATCCAGATTTTAGGTGACATGTCAGGAAATTATATCTACTTTGCCGAGCGTGAATGCAGTATCCAGATGAGGTATCAGAAACTCATTGAAGAGGCGCCTTCCTGTTTTGTGGATGATAAACTGCGTGCAACTCTTGGAAAAACAGCTTTAAAAATTGCAAAATCCATTGGGTACTTCAATGCTGGAACCATGGAGTTCCTGGTGGATAAAGATAAAAATTTTTATTTCATGGAAGTCAATGCCAGGGTGCAGGTTGAACACCCTGTCACTGAAATGATTACAGGGATTGATATTGTTCAGCAGCAGATTCTTATTGCACAAGGCAGGAAGCTTGAGATCAATCAGGATGAAATTAATGTTGATGGCTGGGCAATGGAGTGCAGGATCAATGCTTCAGACCCGGATGACAACTTTATGCCATGCCCCGGTGAAATCCAATCCATAATCTTCCCGGGTGGTCCAGGAGTCAGGGTTGATACCCATATCCATGATAAGTATATGGTAGGTCCCTTTTACGACTCTCTTATTGGAAAACTCATTGTGTGGGCTAAAGACAGACCTTCTGCCATCAATCGCATGCAGAGAGCATTGGATGAATTTCAAATAAACGGAATTAAAACAACAATACCTTTTTTTAAAAAAGTATTAAAAAATAAAGCCTTTCAAAAAGGCGACATTGACACCCATTTTTTAGATCATATCTAACCTTTTATCCCTCTCTTTTACCTGATTATTGAATCCAAAAATTAAAACAATTGACCTCAAACACTAAATTATTATATCGTTAATTTTTAATTTGAACTGGAAAGACACCATGAGAATTTTGACTGTTTCAGATTTTATTGAAAAATCCCTTGATAAAAAGATTGAAGAGAACACTCTTCAGCCAATCGATCTTATACTCTCCTGTGGTGATATTGAGCCTGAATATTTACTGTTTTTAAGAGAAAAACTTACAGCCCCGCTATACTATGTACAAGGGAATCATGATATAAGGCATAAAGGTTACTCTCCTGAAGGGTGTAAAGATATTCATAAAAAACTTGTACGGTTTAATTCAATAAAAATAGCGGGTTTTGGCGGCTCCATGTGGTATAATGGCAAAGAGAATCAATATACGGAAAAAGAGATGAAAACCGCCATACGCAGTATGTGGTTTACTTTTTTTATAAGTAAAGGTGTTGATATTATCATTACCCATGCTCCTCCCCGCCATATTCATGATGCTGAAGATTTGTGTCATAGGGGGTTTAAATGCTTTGTTAAGTTAATAGAAAAGCAAAATCCAAAATTTTTTATTCATGGGCACATACATAAAAACTTTAACAACCCATTTGAGCGTGTTACACTTAAAGGAGAAACAGAAGTAATAAACACTTGCGGGTACAACATCCTGGAGTATTAAAATGGAAAAATTTTTAAAAAAGCTGTTTAATATAAAGGCAGACAGGGCTGTTGATAATGTTAAATCCTTCCATGATGCAAAGGCAAAGGAAGATGATTGTAAAATTGTTGAACGTGGTATTTTAAGGATTGATTTAAATAAAATAGTTGGAAGTGTTGGTAAATATAAAGATTTTGATTCGCGATTTCATTTTAAAACAAAAGAGCAATCTCCACGGTTTAAATCCATTAAACAGGCAATGCTTGATCAAAAATCATTTCCACCAATTAAACTTTACCAGATACGGGATGAATTCTATATTTTAGATGGAAACCATAGAGTTGCAGCAGCAAAATCCTTGGGTCGTCAGGATATTGATGCAAATGTAACTGAACTAATATCTTCAAAAAAGAATCTTGAGAATTTACTTTACATGGAGAAATATGCATTTTTAAAAACAACCGGACTTCCTGATAAAATAGAACTTACAGAGGTTGGAAAATACAGATATCTTGAAAAGCAGATTAAAAAACATTTGAACTATTTGAAAACTGATTCAGAAGAGGATGTTGATATTAAGAGGGCTGCCCAAGACTGGTATGATACTATTTATATCCCTCTAACTGCAATAATACAAAGAGGTGGACTTTTAAAATATTTCCCCAAACGATCAATATCTGACCTTTATGCCTATGTCTCTTTTACCCATTGGAGTCGAAAAGCTAAACGGAAATATGGAATAGGATTATATAAACAACTTCCGGGGAGCATGGAATCTTTCAGAAAACAGATGCTTGAAAAAAGCAATCCTGAATATCCTGAAATGAAACGAACAATTACAGCTTTTGTCTTTATTAATACTAAAGTTGCAAAAGAGAGTAAACTGGTTGAAAAAATTTTTAAGGTTGAAGGAGTTACAGAGGTTCACGCAGTACATGGGAACATTGATATCCTGATTAAAATCTCTCTGACTAGGGATCTGCTTGCATCAGATGCTGAAGTAATTGGTCAGTTTGTAGAGCAGAAAATAAGAACAATCCCTGGAATTGAGAGCACCCAAACCATAATACCCGGTCTTTCCAAAGTAAAAGACCAATTTGAGTGTGTTGAGTTAGTATGATGAAAAAAAAACCTTCATACCAAGAGCTTTTACAACAAATTAAAGCCCATGCTAAAGCAGAAAAAATAAACCAAATTCTTTTTGATATTATCAAAGCTGTGAGCACGACAACAAGTCTTGAAGACCTCTATGCGTTTATTCACAATGCGTTAGATAAAATCATCAGTTTACCAAACTTTTTCATTGGAATCTTTGATGATAAAACCAAGGCTATATCTTTTCCATATTTCAAGGATCAATTTGATAAAGAGTTTTCATACATCAAAGATTTTAAAACAACCCGCTCTTTAACAGGAAAAGTGATATTATCTGCAAAACCGCTGCTTTTGAATGAAGAAGAATTAATAGAAGCAAGGCACCAGGGTAAATCCATTGGAACAAGCAGTAAAATATGGATTGGAGTGCCGTTAATTGTCCAGAACAAGGTTTTAGGGGTTATGGCTGTACAAGATTATCATGACCCTGAGTATTTCAGTCAGAAAGATTTTGAAATGTTTATTTTTATATCCAATCAAATAGCTTTTGCAATTGAGAGAAAGCGCATGATGGATGAATTGACTGAGAGTGAAAAAAGATTCAGAGATCTGGCTGAACTTTTGCCAGAAGCAATATTTGAAACAGATGAAGAGTTGACAATAACATATGCCAATTCAAAAACAGTTAAGATGCTGGGATATACAAAAAAAGATATTCAAAAAGGAGTTAATTGCGTTGACTTGATTGCAGTGAAAAAGTGCAAAACAGAAATAGTTGACAGCAACACCCCCGGCACCAAGACTGCAGAGACAGATGGGGCAAAAGAATACAATTTTTTAAGGAAAGATGGCTCTTTTTTCCCAGGTATAATCAAGACCTCTTCCATAGAAAAAGAGGGAAGACAAACAGGATTGAGGGGAGTTATCATAGACACCTCTGATCGTAAACAGTGGGAAGAATCTCTTAAAGAGAGCGAATATAAATTTAGAACCCTTGCAGAAACTTCATCAACAGGTATTGTCCTTTACCAGGATAACAAGCTTGTTTATTCTAACCCTGCCATCGCAAAAATTACAGGATATTCCTTTGAAGAGCGTGAAGGAAAGACTTTTTGGGATATTTTTGCTCCTGAGTACAGAGATATGTTAAAAAGAAATTCGGATTTGAGGCAGAAAGGTCTTCCAGCACCATCTGGATATGAGATCAAATTGATAACCAAGCAAAAAAAGGAAAAATGTATATATATTGAGGGAAACAGTATCCAGTTCCATGGTAAACTTGCAGGTCTTGTTTCCCTGCTGGATATTACCCGGCGTAAAGAAGCCGAGAAAAAATTGAAACAATTTCAGAACAATTTGATCAGTATTATTAACTCCATGCCGTCAATACTGGTGGGAATAGATATCAACTATAACATAACAATGTTTAATAAAAAAGCTGAAGAGAGCATTGGATTGTCAGCAAAAAAAGCAGAGGGGCAAAATTTGTATACTGCCCTGCCAAAATTGAAACACCATCACAAAAAGATTGACAAGGCCATGACAGACAGAACAGTTCAAGAGACTTTAAGAGTGTCTTATCAAATAGATAGTGAATTGTTTTATGAAGATATTACAATTTTTCCATTAGTTACAGGAGAAGTTCAGGGTGCTGTAATCAGAGTTGATGATGTAACAAAGCAAGTCAAGGTTGAGTCAATTTTAATTCAAACAGAAAAAATGATTTCTGTTGGCGGGCTTGCAGCAGGTATGGCACATGAGATAAACAACCCGCTTGCAGGAATGATGCAGAACGCCCAGGTTGTATATAATCGCCTTACAAAACAGTTCCCGGCAAATGAAAAGGCAGCTTTAGCAGCCGGAACAACAATGGACTGCATAAAATCCTATATGGATGAGAGAAAGATTTTGGAACATGTTAAAAAGATAAATCAAGCTGGGATCCAGGCTGCCAAAATTGTAGATAATATGCTAAGTTTTGCAAAAAAGAGTAATGCGGGGAAATCACTACAAAGCCTTAGTGAGCAAGTGGATAACACCATTAAGCTTATCCAGACAGATCATGGCTTAAAAACGGAAAACAGGTTTAAGAATCTGGAAATAATAAGAGAATATGATCCTGGACTGCCCAAAATTCCCTGTGAAGGAAGCAAAATTCAACAGGTGGTTTTTAATATTTTAAAAAATAGTACCCAGGCTTTTATTCCAAATAAAGAGAATCAAGGCTCTTTACAAGTCATAATAAGACTTTATCTTATTGACAATATGGTATGTATGGAAATTAAAGATAATGGTCCTGGAATGGATAAAAAAACCATTAATCGAGTTTTTGAACCTTTTTTTACAACAAAAAAACAAAATATGGGAACAGGGCTTGGGCTTTCAATCTCTTATTTTATTATTACAGAAGATCATGCAGGCGAGATGACAGTTAAATCAGACATTGGCAAAGGTACTATGTTTACAATTAAACTTCCTGTCCAATGACTTTTATCTACCAGATAATATTTTTTAAAATAGACTTTTGTTATAAACTTTGGTAATAAATTAGATGGATCATTTTTATATAAATATTGGAAATTATATATAATATGGAAATATTACACTATCCTTCAGACACAGCTGAAAAAAAAGTTCTTGAAACAATAGAGAGGGGTCTTGGCTTTACAGAACAAGACCATGACGATGTTAATACATATATTGAAGCTGTTAAAAAAAATGGCGATAAGGCTGTTTGTTATTACACAAACAAGTTTGATTCAAAGTATGTAACTCAACAGTCCTTAAAAGTTTATCCGAGTGAAATTAAGGAAGCTTGCCAAAATGTTGATAAAAAATTTTTAAAAGCACTTGACAGGGCAGCAACACAAATTGAGTCTTTTCATTTAAAACAAAATCAAAATTCCTGGATTGACACACCAAGAGAAGGTGTGATGCTGGGGCAGATGGTAAAACCAGTTGATGCAGCCGGCATTTATGCTCCCGGTGCAAAAGGTGGGAGAACACCCCTTGTATCTTCCATACTCATGGGGGCAATTCCTGCAAAGGTTGCCGGAGTAAAATCCTTATCACTGGTAACTCCGCCCATGGAAAATGGTAAAATCAACCCATATATGCTTGCCACTGCAAAAAGAATTGGTATTGATAATGTGTTTAAGGCAGGAAGTGCCTGGGCAATTGCAGCACTTGCCTATGGAACTGAAACAATCCCGAAAGTAGATGTGATAGTGGGTCCCGGTAATGTATATGTTACGCTTGCAAAAAAGATTGTATCAGGGCAAGTGGGTATTGATATGATTGCAGGACCAAGTGAAATTATTATTATTGCTGACAAAGATGCAGACCCGAACTATATTGCGGCTGACCTTCTATCCCAGGCAGAACATGATGTTATGGCATCTGCAATTCTAATAACCGACTCAGAAGATATTGCAAACAGAACCAAAATTAAAGTTATGGAGCAATTAGAGAAGCTATCCAGAAAAAATATTGCTTTAAAATCGATTCAGGATTTTGGTGCAATCATGATAGTACCTGATATTAATACTGCAATAGAGCTTTCCAATAGACTTGCTCCGGAACATCTTGAGTTATTTGTAAAAAAAGCCTTTGATTATATTGGGAAAATTAATAATGCCGGAGCAATATTTTTAGGCCCCTATAGCCCTGAACCGATGGGTGATTATATTGCAGGGCCCAATCATGTTCTTCCAACAGCAGGAACAGCAAGATTTTCATCAGCACTTTCCGTTGAAAACTTTACAAAAAAGACTAATCTTATACAATATTCAAAAAAAGCCTTTGAAAAAGAGGCCGATGATGTAATTACCCTTGCTGAAGTCGAAGGTCTTGACGGTCATGCAAACTCAGTTAAAATCAGAAGATAGCTTTAGTGTTAAACTGGCTAGTATGGCTATTGATTCCCAAACCCATTCTGTTCCCCACAGTCAGGACACTGCCAGGTTATGCCGTTACATGTCATGCCCCACTGGTTTTCATACATACACTCCTGGCACATGGCAAATCCGCATCTGCAATTCCAGCAGAACATATAAGAATTTTTGCAGCAATGGCATACTCTGGATTGTTTTGCTCTACGCTCTTTTCTTCTATCTCTTGAATTTTTTTTCATAATAATAACAATGGCAAGCAGGTCTGACTATTGAACCTCTTGTTTTAACACCATTTTAAAGCAGGTTGATTTTAAGTACCCATATTTTTTCAAACAAGTACGATAGAAGTAGTTTTTTGTCAAGAAATTATCCTTATATTTGAGTTGAGGTTTGATTTTCTGACTCTCCTGGGATAGTATCTGGTTGCTGTGAGTTCAAAGATAAAAAATATCAATTTTTGATTTTAAACCTGTTAAGGGAGCAGATGAAAAGTGGGAAAAAAAGAGATATATCTAATAGATGGCAGTGCATATCTTCATCGTGCATATCATGCAATTAAAAATTTATCCACCTCAACAGGGCATCCTACCAACGCCACCTTTGGTTTTACAAAGATGATATTGAAGTTTTTAAAAGAGAAGAGTCCTGAATTTGCTGTTGTTTTTTTTGATGTAAAAGGACCTACTTTCAGGCACAAAATGTATAAAAACTATAAGGCAAACAGACCGCCCATGGAAGAGAGCATGGCAGTTCAGATCCCAGATATAAAAAGAGTGATAAATGTTTTAAATATTGCACTTGTAGAAAAACAGGGCTTTGAAGCTGATGACCTTATTGGCACCTATGCGCGGCTTGCCCAGGAACAAAACTTTAAAGTTGTCATGGTCTCAGGAGACAAAGATTTTACACAGCTTATCACTGATGATTGTAAACTCTGGGATCCCATGAAAGATAAAGAGACAGACATTGCCCGGGTTAAGAGAGATTTTAACATCACCCCGGCTGAGTTCATTGATATGCTGGGCCTTGCAGGAGATAAATCAGACAATGTGCCAGGAGTTCCTGGAGTCGGACCAAAAACAGCCGGCAACCTGATAGCACAATATAAATCAATGGAAAATGTATATAAAAATATTGAAGATTTAAAAAAGAAAAAAAAATTATATCAAAATTTACTGGAAAACAGAGAAAATGCATTTTTAAGCAAAGATCTTGTAACAATAGACAGGTTTGTTAAAGTTAAAGATCCCATTGAGAACTTTAAAATTGAAAATCCTGAAAAGGCGGACGTTGCAGCTCTCTTTAGAGAATATGAATTCAAATCTCTTGCAATAGAGTATTCAGGGACAGAAGACCTATCAAAAAAGGATTATCAGCTTATTACAGGGATTGAAGATATCAAGGACCTTGTAAAAAATCTTGAAAAACATAAGGTGTTTGCCATAGATACAGAGACCACATCTAAAACACCAATGCTTGCAGACCTTGTCGGCCTCTCTTTCTCCTATAAAAAACATCAGGGGTTTTATATTCCTGTGGGGCATGTTGATGAAGATAAGCTTGCACAGCCTGACATGGAAAGAGTTCTTCAAATATTAAAACCGGTTCTTGAGAACCCTGATATAAAAAAAGTAGGACAAAATATAAAATATGACTACATTGTACTTGCAAAATGTGGCATTAAACTTCAAGGCATTGTCTTTGATACAATGATAGCTTCCTACCTTTTGAACCCTTCAATGCGCGGGCACAGCCTTGATCAGATAGCAATGACTCTGTTTGGATATAAAACCATATCCTATGAAGATGTTACAGGAAAAGGGAAAAAGCAAAAAGGCTTTGAGGAGATTAAGATATCTGAAGCTGGGAATTATGCAGCTGAGGATGCAGATATTACCTTTATGGCATATCAGGAACTGCTGCAGGATGTTATCAATTTTAAGCTTTATGACCTTATGGAAAAAATTGAGATACCGCTGGTTTATGTGCTTGCAGCAATGGAAATGCAGGGAATTAAAATTGATAGAAAGCAGCTTAATATACTTTCTGATAACTTCAGCCAGGAACTTGATGTTTTGGAGCAGAATATTTATGATATTTCAGGTGAGACATTCAATATAAAATCATCCCAGCAGTTAGGAGAGATTCTTTTTGAAAAATTGAACCTTCCTGTAATTAAAAAGACCAAAAAAACCAAAGGTTACTCAACTGATGTTGAAGTTTTAAAGGCGTTATCTTCAAAACATGAACTTCCGGAAAAGATATTAAGGTATAGAACCATTGGAAAACTTAAATCAACCTATGTAGATTCTTTAAAAAAACTTGCCAATATTGAGACAGACAGAGTGCACACCTCTTTTAACCAAACAATCACAGCAACGGGAAGATTGAGCAGTTCAAATCCCAATCTTCAGAATATACCCATAAAGACAGAAGAGGGTAGAAAAATCAGGGAAACATTTATTCCCAGGCAAGGCTGTTGCCTTGTTTCTGCTGATTACTCCCAGATAGAGCTGCGTATCCTTGCCCATTGTGCTGAAGATGAAATTTTAATTGAAGCTTTTTTGAATAATGAGGATATTCATACAAGAACAGCAATGGAAGTCTTTGGCGTTATCACGGAATTTGTAACAAACGAGTTGCGAAATCAGGCAAAGGCTATAAATTTTGGAATTGTTTATGGCATGAGTGCTTTTGGACTCTCCAAAGAACTTGATATCAGCAGAAAAATGGCACAAAATTATATTGATAACTATTTTAAAAGATATTCCGGTGTAAAGCGATTCATTGATATAACAATTGAACAGGCAGAAAAAAATCTCGAGGTTACAACCCTTTTGGGCAGAAAACGCAAACTGAATGAAATCACTTCTTCCAATGCCAATATTAGAAATTTTGCACAAAGGGCAGCAATAAATACTCCTATTCAGGGAAGTGCTGCTGACCTTATAAAACTTGCCATGATAGAAATGGACAGAGCAATTAAGGCAAAGGATTTAGAGTCAAAAATGCTTTTGTCAGTTCATGATGAGATAATATTTGAAGTCCCCTTTAGTGAAGAAGAGACTCTGATAAATCTTGCAAAACAGGAGATGGAAAATATATTTGATTTAAAAGTACCCCTTCTGGTGAATATCTCATCGGGTGAGTCCTGGGCACAGGCACACTAGACCAAATTTTAGTTAATCACCTTGAGCATCAGAGGTAAAGCTGCCATTGTGCCTAGGGTGCTTCCAATATTTGTAAAAACAACTACCAGTAAAATTCTGATAACACTGTTTTTCCAAAAACCTTTAATGGAAAGTATATCTTCAGAGATTGCTTCAAAATCTTTTACTTTTGGTTTTCTGGCAAAGGCTTCCACAAGCCCTGAAACCCAGCCTGCTGCTATCATGGGATTTAAAGATGTCAGGGGTGCTGCAAGTATGGCAGAAATAATGGTATAGGGGTGAGCAAGGGCTGCTATTGCACCAATGCCTGCAAAAATACCATTGGCAGCAATCCAGAACCATATCATGTCAGCACCTGCACTTTTACCGCCCATTAAAAAACCTGTTACCAAAAGACCAAGTACAACTGCTGGAATCAGCCATTTTAAAATTTTTCCGGTTTTCCCGGCAGGGGGAAGAAAGTTGAGTTCTTCACAGCTTTTTCCACTATTGTCGGCAATATATCTTTTTATGCCGGGCACATGACCTGCACCCACAACAGCTATGATATTTTCTCCCGGTGCATTTTTGATTTTTTCAGCAAGATACATATCTCTTTCATCAATTAGAATTTTTTCAATTTCCGGGTGTGATTTTTTTACATCGGACAGAATGCTTTGGAGCATATCTTCCTGCTTCATTTTTTCTATCTCCTCTTCGGTAATATCATCCGAGGCTCCAATGGAGAATATAAGCTGGAATATAAGTTTTACTTTTTTAAAAAATCCCATACCTCTCCAGATTCTGGAGAGTGTAATCTGAATATCTCTGTCAGCAGGAACAATAACAGCATCTGTCTCTTTTGCTGCAAATACGGCATTGATCATCTCCTGTCCCGGCTGAATATCAAATTTTTTTGCTATTCTTTTTTGAAAGGCTGCAAGTATCAGGTTAATAAATAGTAATGAAGCTTTCTTTTCCCGAATGATTTTAATAATATCCATGTTGCGCCATCTATCTTTATCTTCAATGGATTCAAGCCTTTTATCACAAAGTTCAACACAAACAGTATCAGGGTTTTCTTCAAGGATAGTTTTTTGTACAAATTCAGCACTCTCTTTTGAAACATGTGCAGTGCCAATAAGTCTGACCATTTTTCCTTCTTCTAAAACAATATCAGTATAGTTATTGTTATTTTCTTCCTGTAAAGTGTCCATTTCCAATAGTTGACCCTCTGACTTTTATATTTATGAAAAGATGAATCATAGAATATAATCATTTTGTTATTGAAGGCAATAAAATATTTTTCTTTAAATATCCTGGAATTTATTATAATCAAAAAAGAGGATAGTCGACCAATGGAATGAAAAATGCTTGTCACTATTTAATGATTGCAAATAAATAATATATCTTTTGCTTTTCAGGAGTTGTGTCATGGAATTCATATTTGCCGATTTTTTAGATACTTACCGGTCAAAAATTATCAAAGAGTGGGTTGAAAAACTTCACAGTGAGTGTGGCGAACAATATACTAAAAGACCAGTTGAGGAACTTAAAGGGAACATAACCCAGGCAGTTGATGCAAATTTCCAGGTGTTGGTTCATGAAAATTATGATGCAATCAATGTTTTCATAGACAGAATCACTGGCATGCGGTTAAAAACCGGATTTTTATTGTCTGATGTACAAAAAGCATTTGAGCTTTATCGAATAATTGTATCACGATTTCTTATCTTTAATATATCCCCAAAACAATTCCATAAAGCAGTGGGGAGGCTGAACAGCTGTCTTGCCTATACAATACATAGATTCAGTGATCATTTCCAGGATATGCATCAAAAAAAGATTTTACAGCAGAACAGAGAGCTGGAACAAAAGGTGAAGCAGCGCACAGTCGCTCTTGAAGAGTCTGAGAGAAAATATAAAACCCTTGTTGAAGAGATTAATGATGGATATTTTGTTATTCAAAATGAGGTCATTGTCTTTGCAAACCAGGCATTTTGCAGTATGCATGGATATGAAAAGCTGGATGATGTAAAAGGGCGTAAATTTGGCAGCTTTGTGGCACCATCAAGCAGAAAACAGGTTCTTGGCATTTATTCAGATATTTCAGATCAAAAAACGACCCAGCAGGTTTTTGAATATAAGCGGTTGATGTATTCAAAAAAGGAGTTTCCCACAGAGATCCACGGAAAAACAACACGTTATGATAATAAAATATCAAGCATTGGTATATGCCGGGATATTACCGAGCGTGTTGCAATGGAAAAAAAGGCGCGGGAAAATGAACGCATGGTCTATATTGGTTACATAACAGCATCACTATCCCATGAAATCAGAAATCCCCTTTCAGCAGTAAAATTAAACCTGCAGATTTTAAAAAAAAATCACGAAATAAAGGGCAATAATAAAAGAAGGGTTAATATTTCAGTTGCCGAGGTTATACGGTTAGAAAAAATTCTAAATCAGCTTTTGGACTTTGCAAAGCCATTAACACTAAATTTAGAATACCATGATATTGCTCAGATTTTATATTCATATATTGAACTTTTAGATATAAAATTTAAAGAGAAAAACCTTCTTGTGGATACAGAATTTGATAACAGCATATCAAAACTCCTTGTAGATTCAGATAAGCTCGGGCAGGCATTTATTAATTTGTTGCTCAATGCAATTGAATCATCTGATCCCTTTGGTGAAATTTTTATTAAATATCAACCATGCTCAAATGATGACAAGTTTGTCCAGGTGACAATAAGTGACAGAGGTGTTGGGTTTCCTTTAAAAAACAGCAAAGATATTTTTAAACCTTTTTTTACAACTAAAACCAAAGGGGTGGGTTTAGGGCTTGCAAATGTGAAAAGAATTATTGAAGCTCACAAAGGTTTTGTGTCGGTAAAAAAAAGGGAGACAAAAGGCTCCTCTTTTTCCATGATGATTCCTGTAAGGAGTACTTAATGGCTAAAATATTAGTAATAGATGATGAACTCTCCATTCTTGAATCCCTTGAGATGTTTTTGAATGAAAAAGGCTATGAAGTTTTAACTGCAAAGAGAGGTAAAAAAGGGTTGGAGCTGTTTTTAAAAGAGTGCCCCCTGATTGTGATCCTTGATATAAGGCTGCCTGATTTAAATGGGTTGGATATCCTTAAAAGCATGGTTAGCAGCAATGTGTCTGCAAAGATAATAATGATTACAGCTTTTCAGGATATGGAGTCAACTATACTTGCAATGAGAAGAGGTGCGTTTGATTATATTCATAAGCCTCTTGATGTTGATGAAATTGAAAAAGCTGTTGATCGTGCAATAAATATTCTTGAAATTGACAAGAAAACCCCGACCCTTGAAATTAAAGAGAAAAATTCTGAGAATCCCTGGGAAATCATAGGTAAGAGTGAAAAAATGCGGGAGATTTTCAAAATGATGGGGCTGGTTTGCAGAAGCCGTGTCAATGTGCTTTTGCAGGGAGAAACAGGAACTGGAAAAGAGTTGATTGCACGGGTTATTCATTTGAATTCCAGGTTTAAAGATGAACCCTTTATAGTGTTTGATTGTTCTGCTGTTGTAGAGACACTTCTTGAAAGCGAACTTTTCGGTCATGAAAAAGGTGCATTTACTGGAGCAGACACAGTAAAAAAGGGCAAGATTGAGCTTGCAGGAAAAGGCACACTTTTTCTTGATGAAATAGCAGAACTTCCTTTGAACGTGCAGGGCAATTTATTGGGCTTTTTACAGCGCAGGGAGTATACAAGAGTGGGGGGTACGAAAATATTAAAATCAGATTGTCGAATTATTACAGCCTGCAATTGCGACTTGGCTGCAAAAGTTCGAGCAGGTGAATTTAAAGAAGATCTTTTTTTTAGATTACGTGTTTTTATGCTCAAGGTTCCACCATTGCAGGAGAGGATTTCTGATATCCCTCTGCTTGTGGAGCATTTCTTACATAAAATTAACATTGAGCTTGGTACAAAGATTACAAAACTTCAAAATGGTGTAATTAAAAGGTTTTCAAACCATCCATGGAAAGGTAATGTCCGGGAGTTGGAAAATACAATTGTACAGGCCATTGTGGGATGCCGGGGCAATGTCCTTCTCAAGGATGATGTTGATTCAATCTTAACAATGGATGATCCTTTGCCCCCAACAGGTCTTGCTTCTTTCTCCCTTGCCCATGTAGAAAAAGAACATATAGCTAAAACCCTGTCTCAGCTAAACTGGAACAAAACAAAAACTGCAACCCAGCTAGGAATTACATTACCTACCCTGCGAAGCAAGATTAAAAGATATGATATAAAAAATCTGTGAGGAGGAGTTGTAAGTAAATATCTGTTCATGGTGAAAATTTTTTTCAGGTCCTGGAAAAATATTTTCTAGCAATTTAATATTTACTTTGATTTCAAAAAAAAACTTGAACCTTCCGCTGCTATAAATCCGCTAATTAATCTTATTGTTGATATTTTTCTCTGTGTCAATTTTCCAACGGTATGCAAATTGCAGCCTCTGGATCCGCAAGAAAAGGCTTACATATTTTTTGATTTTCCTGGTTAATTGTAATACTTGAATCGGAGTTGAAAATGGAGATTAAGTCACTCAAAGAGAGCGAAAAAGAACACTTAAAGAAAGTCCTTGAAAAAACACACTGGAATCTTGAAAAAACATCCCGCCTTCTAAAGATTTCATTAAACCAGGTTAAATCCAAAATTAATAAATACAGTATTAAAAATGAAGATTCTTAAACCAAGAATCACTACATAATAACAATGTGTTTTTAAAAGGAGGGTCAAGATGAAGTGTAACAGACTAAGGATTTTATTAACTATTTTTGCACTGGGTGTCTCTTTTCTTTTTTCAGCCAGTTCGTTTGCCGAAAAACCAATAGTCATTGGAGCTCCACTTTCAACAGCATACTTATACGGCTGGGATGCTGAGCGAGGAATCAAGCTTGCTGTGGATGAAATTAATGCAGCAGGGGGTGTGAATGTAGCAGGTAAAAAACGTCCATTTCAAGTTGAAGTGATTGATACACGTGACCTTGAGCCTGGAGTTCCTGTCAGCGAAGCATTAATGGCTGTGGAAAGACTTATCTTAAATAAAAATGCAGATTTTATATTAGGCGGTCCAAACAGATCCGAAGCTGCACTTGCGGCAATGTCTCTTTTATCAAAACATAAAACAGTTTCCATTGTAACAAGTGGTGTATTAACACCAAAATACCACGCTCTGGTTGCTAAACAATATGATAAATATAAATACTGTTTCAGAATCCATGGCGAAGCCAAACACCTTGTGGGGGAGATGATAGGTAATTTTATAGATCTGAAAAACAAGCATGGATTGAATAAACTTTTCATAATTGCCCAGGATGTTTCCCATGCCAGAGCTGCAGCTAAAATTATTGCAAAGGTTGCAGGGGGCAAAGGTTTTGAAATAACTGGTACTGAGATTTATCCTACAGGGACAACTGATTTTTCTCTGGGACTTTTAAAGGCAAAATCAACAGGGTCTCAAATTATTAATATCTGGATGGATATGCCCGAGAGTGCAATACTCTTAAAACAGTGGTATGACCTTAAAATTCCGGCTCTCCCTTTTGGGTCAACTTTAGCTGCTGCAGAACAGCCGGGCTTTTGGAAAGCAACAAATGGAAAAGGCCAATACACTCTTTGTAATGTTGTTAATGCAGGTAATGCACCTTCTGACGCTACTCCCTGGACAATGAAATTTTACAATGCCTATGAGAAAAAATGGGGTGTTGCGCCCGAAGGGTTAGGTTCATCAAGCAGTTACATGTCAGTATATGCACTAAAACAAGCCATTGAAAAAGCAGGAACCATTGAGTCTAACAAAGTTATAACAGCCCTTGAGCAAACTGACATTATGGGTGTTTATGGAAGATTAAGGTTTGACCCTAAAAGCCATCAGGTTATTTTTGCCGATGATCCAAAAGATGGAGCTGTGGGTTCCATACTCCAATGGCAAAATGGCAAGCGCGTAGTTGTTTATCCAAAAAGCATTGCAAAAGGTGAAATTCTGCTTCCTCCCTGGATGTTAAAATAACTAAAAAAAACAGACACAATTAATACATAATTTTAGGAATTGTTTTATATGCAAATATTGATATATGGAATAATAAACAGTGTATCTCTTGCTTTGATGGCCCTGGGATTTGCTATGGTTTACGGTGTAAGCAGAATCCCAAATTTTGCCCATGGCGCCCTGTATATAATATACGGATTTGTTTGCTGGATATTGTTAAATCAACTGGGGCTGAATTATTTTTTCTCTATTTTCTTGGCTTTGATTATCAATGGACTGATTGGGGCTCTTATGTACAAATTTGTTCTTATAAGAGTCCGGGGAATGAATATTTCTGAAATTATTGGATCCTATGCCATTGGACTTGCTATTCTTGAGGGTTTAAGATGGGGCGGGTTCAAGGGCATGACCTATACCCTGCCTGTTTTTTTAGAAGGAAGTATTAATATTGGGGCTGTTCCAGTGGATTATCACAGAATAATTATGGTGATTGTTGGAATCATCCTGGTGGCTGGTCTTTGGATTTTTACCCACTATACCAAAGTGGGTCTTGCGCTTCAGGGTATGGCACAGGATGAAAGAGCTGCCCTGATGCTGGGTATTGATTCTGACTTTATGGCAATGCTTGCCATGGCGCTTGGCGCCATTCTTGCGGGCATTGCTGCCATGCTAATCCTGCCTCTAGGTAATATTGTAGTAGAATCAGGTTATCATGTTTTGATCATGTCCATTGCTGTCTGCATTGTTGGAGGCTTGGGAAGCTGGGTGGGTGCAATTATTGCAGCTTTTTTAATTGGGTTCGGTCAAATTTTAACTGTTGCTTATATTGGGTCTCACTTTCAAATGGTAGTGGCAATTTTTGCCATTATTTTAACACTGATTCTAAAACCATCTGGTCTGTTTGGCAGGCAAAAAGAGCTGGAAGAGAGGGTTTAAAATGGATACTCAACAAAAACGAAAAGAGAGAATCGACCGCGGAATAAAGGTCAGGTCAGATGGACTTTATGCGCTTATGTCCTTTAGAGAAATTTCATATCTTACCTTGCCACGATTTATTTTAATTGCAGGGATGCTGCTGTTGCCACTGTTGATGCCGGGAATGTACTGGCAAAGAGTAATCTCCATTGTTTGTGTTTATGCTTTATTAGCATTGAGCTTTGATTTCCTTGCCCACTATGTAGGACTGGTCTCTCTGGGCGGGGCGTTTTTCATTGGAACAGGGGGATATATTGCAGGTATTCTCAATACCTATTTTGCATTTCCTCCAATTTTTACCATCCCCCTGGCAATGGTGGCAGGAGGATTTATCTGCACACTTCTTCTGTTGCCATGCCTGCCATTAAAAGGGGTCTATTTTGCAATAGTTACTTTGATGTATCCTCTGTTTATGGCTCGAATTATTGAGGCCTTTGATATATTTGGAGGAACAGACGGGTTGATTGGCATTGATCCCTTTTCAAACTCCTTTATAGAGCAGTATTGTGTAATTGGAGCCGTATTGATTTTTCTGTTTGGAATAAGAAGGCTTGTTAATATGGACCTTGGGCTTATTTTTACGGCAATAATGGATAATGACCAGGCAGTAAAAGCTTCGGGTATTAACATAACTTCCTACAAAGCCTTGGCAGTTTTCATTGCTGCATCCATGGGCTGCCTTGGCGGTGCATGTCTGACACACATTTACATGTGGTGCGGGATTTCGCAATTTGCCCTGGATTTTTCCATTCTGCCCATTGCAGCAACGGTAATAGGGGGGGCAGGAACTCTTGTGGGTCCTCTCCTCGGCTGCCTGATCCTGGTGCCTGTTTCTGAATTGCTAAGGGATTTTGGAACCTTGAGAATTGTATTTTATGCTTTGATTCTAGTAGGATTTATTATGTTTAAAAGTGAGGGAATAATGGATTTTGGTCAGAGGAAATATGAACAGTTTGAAAGGTGGACAAAAATATGACTGAAAACTATATTCTCAGTGTAAGTAAAATGACAAAGGTATTTGGAGGTGTTACAGCTCTTAAAGATGTCAGCTTTAATGTAAAGCCTGGAGAAATCTTGGGAATTATAGGACCCAATGGATCAGGTAAAACCACAATTGTAAACTGCATTACAGGTTTTATCAAACCCACATCCGGCAGAGTTGCTTTTCAAGGCAGGGATATCACTGGTATGAAACCTCACAAAATTGCAGATATGGGTGTTACAAGGACATTTCAAGTCATGCGGCCATATTACAGCCTTCCTGCATATAAAAATCTTGTAATTCCGCTCTATTCTCCCAGAGCAAAACGAACCGGAGGTTGGAGGGGTGGAGGAAGGCTTGGGGACAGACATACAGTAAGTATAGATATTTTAGAAGAGATTGGTTTTGAACGGGATTCATATATCCCCTATAAAATGACATCAACACTTCCCACGGGTTATCTTAAAAGGCTTGAGCTTGCACGATGCCTGGCTTTGAAACCTGAGATAATTATATGTGATGAAGTATTTTCCGGACTGTCCATGAGTGAAATTGCATCCATGGTGCCTTTGATTGAAAGGCTTCAAATGGAAGGCATTACAATTATCATGATTGAACACAGGTTAAGAGAATTATTCCAGGTTGCCGACAGAGTTATGGTGCTGAATTTTGGAGAAAAACTTCTTGAGGGAAGCCCTGAAGAGGTTATGGCAGATGAGCAGGTTAAACAAGCTTACTTTGGATCTGAAGAGGTTGAGGAGGTCATGAATTATGCTTGAAGCTATAGATATGATGGTGTTTTATGAGAACATGCTGGCATTAAACAATATTACGGTGAAATGTCTTGAAAATCAGATCGTTGGTATTTTTGGTGCTAACAGTGCCGGGAAATCTACTTTGATGTATGCTCTTTCAGGTATTATGCTGGATATAAAGAAAAAAGAGGAGATGTCGGGCGGAGAACGCATTACCATCAATGGTGATATTACTTTTCGTGGTAAAAAAATAATGGATCTAAAGCCAAGCCTTCGGGCAAAAGCTGGCATAATCCTCTGTCCTGAGCGTAGAAGAATATTTAATGAAAGCTCTGTGCTGGAGAACCTGCGCATTGGCGGTTATCTTGCAACAAGGACCCAGGCAAACAAGACCCTGGAGTATATTTTTTCACTTTTTCCTGCTTTGGATAAATTAAAAAACAGAATTGGCGGATTTTTAAGTGGTGGTGAACAGCAGATGCTGGCCATTGGGCGTGCTTTAATGGCACAGCCTGAAATACTTCTTTTAGATGAGCCTTTATTGGGTTTAAGCCCTTTAATGCAGGCAACCCTCATCAAAGCTACAAAAGTAATTCAGGAGGAGCAAAAAATTTCAGTTATAATTTCAGAGCAATATGCACGACCGGTTTTTCCAATTGTTGATTATGCTTATATCCTGGAAAATGGAGCAGCAGTCATGGAAGGGACAAGGGACGAGCTTATGGATAATCCAGATGTGAAATCAGCTTATTTTGGTGTATGAAAAAAACAAAAAAGCAATGTGAAAAATGGGGGAGCAATTTTTAATGATGAACAGTGAAATTATTTTAGAAAAAGAACTTTCATTTACAAGATTTGATCAGATGAGTGAACTTCATCCAACCAAAACAGCAGTGGTATTTCTTGGGGAAAAATTTTCATATAAAAGACTGAGAGATCTAAGCGAACGCTTTGCCGGTGCTTTACAAAATATGGGAATCGGTAAAGGTGATAAGATACTTTTATATATTCCCAACACAATACAATGGGTTATATCCTATCTTGGTATTCAAAAAGCAGGTGCTGTGTTAGTCCCTGTGGCACCTATTTACACTTCCCATGAAATAGAGTACATGATTAACAACTCGCGTGCAAAGACTATTATATGTATGGATACAAACTTTGGTTATGTAAAGGAGATATTTCCCAAAACTGATCTTAAAAGAGCGATTGTTACTAATATGGTTGATCTGCTTCCGGGCTGGAAACGAGGACTTGGAGTTATGTTTGACAAAATCCCCCATGGGAAAGTAGAGTATGATTCAAACACACTCTCCTTTAGATCATTGTTAAAAAGTAAACCATACAAACCTGTTGAGATTGATCCTGTAAATGATCTATCATATATATTATATACTGGCGGCACCACAGGTTTTCCTAAAGGTGTTCCGGGAAATCATATTGGTTCAACCTCCTATATTAATGATGTTACTTTTGATGTTGCAGGAGAGCATCTAAAAGAGGGGGAAGATGTATATATTGCAATAAATCCACTATTCCACATAATGGCCCTTGGATTTTTTATGGCTGTGGGATTGAATAGGGGAAATATGGTTGTATTGATGCCAACTCCCCAGGTGGATGCGATCCTGGAATCCATTCAGAGATATAAAGTAAGGTGGTTTTTAGGTGTTCCAGCACTTTACAGAATGATTCTGGAAAACGACCGATTGGATCAATATAATCTTTCATCCCTTACATATTGTTTTTGTGGAGGAGATGTATTGCCTGCAAAAGTGATGAATCGATTTAAAGAAAAATATGATATCCCCATTTATCAAGTGTACGGCTCAACTGAAGTAGGTCATGTAACATACAGTAAAATCGGTAGTGAACCAACATCTGGTTCCATTGGTTATCCATTAAAGAGTCGTGAATGTATTGTTGTTGACCCTGGGACCTTGGAATGTGTGGATCATGGAGAAAACGGTGAACTTTGTGTTACATCCCCTTATTCCATGAAAGAATACTATGAAAAACCCGAAGAGACTGAAAGAACCTATGTTCAGATAAAGGATAAATTATATTGTCGAATGGGCGATTTTGTAAGCTGCCGCCCTGATGGTGAACTTGTATATATGGAAAGGTCAGCAGATATTATAAAACACAAAGGATACAGAGTTTCAGCTTCGGAAATTGAAGCTGCCCTGCAGGATCATCCCACGGTTATCAACTCTTGTGTTATTGGGGTGCCCGATGAGAAGGTTGGAGAGAGAATAAAGGCAATTGTTGTTTTAAAAGAGGATGCAAGGGGCGTTGGAGGAGTAGAATTGATAAAATGGTGTTCAGAACGTCTTGCCTCGTATAAGGTGCCGGGATACATAGAGTTTCGTGATATGCTGCCAAAATCAAAGGTTGGCAAATTGCTCCGGCGTGAAGTTCGAGAGGATGAACATAGAAAAATTTCAAAGGATCAAAAGGGTGTTTAAAACATTGACCAAATAGTATATCTTTGATATCAACAAAGATTATGAAATCAATTGATGAACAGATATTAAGAGTTACAAAAGAGATTGTAGTAAAATTCATTGAGATGGGAAGACTCTCTCCTACAAATATTCACGAATCTTTCAGAGACATTCACCACACAGTTAATAAAACTGTTAAAGAACAAACAGACAAGGCTGAGTCTTCTGATGGAAACAGGGAATAAATTATTTTTTTGCAGGGCAAAAAAAGGAGCTAAAGAGGATCTCAATAAAGGTATAAGCTGCTTTTACGGCTGTGAATACCATGACTTGCTGCTGCAATTGCCGCAACATATCTGTTTCATATATTAAATTTTTTAAGGAGACTCAATGCTGAGCGAGCTGACCATAAAAAATTTTGCAATAATTGATGATATTCGGATACAATTTAAAAATGGACTCATAGTGTTAACCGGTGAAACCGGTGCTGGTAAATCCATAATTATTGAAGCTGTGAACCTTATTTTGGGTTCAAGAGCCTCCCATGATCTTATTAGGACAGGTTATGAAACAGCTGAGCTTGAAGCTTTTTTTGAAGTAACTCCGGAATCTGACCAGGCAAGACTAATGGCTGAACAGGGGATTGAGTGTGAAGAAGGGCTGATAATTCGAAGAGTGATTTCATCAACAGGCAGGCACAAGGTTTTTATTAACAGCCGGCAGTCAACCATGCAGCTGTTAAGGGAACTTACTGAAAACCTTGCTGCTGTCTCAAGCCAACACGCTCACCAGGGACTTTTGCAGGAGAAGAACCACCTTGATCTCTTAGACAGTTATTCAGACTCTCTCTCTTTGAGAAAAGAGGTGAGCAGGATTTATGCAAAGCTTGCAACTTTGATTAAAGAGCTTGCCAAACTCACAAAAGATGAAGGTAAGGCTGGTGAAGAGAGTGCGTTTTTAAAATTTCAAATTGATGAAATTGAGCAGGCTTCTATAAAGGAAAATGAGGATATTGAGCTGGAAAAAGAAAAAGCTCGACTTAACAGCGCATCCCAGATATTTGACGCAGTTAATTCCGGAGCCAATGCACTATATTCAAATGAAGGCTCCATAATAGAACGACTATCTGATATTAAAGCTCAAATTGAAAAACATAAAACCATTGACCCTGCCCTGGAAGAGAAAGTTCAAAGAATTGAATCTATTTTGTTTGATCTGGAAGATATCGCCACTGATTTCAGCACATACTCTTCAAAAATCAGTCTTGATTCCAATGGATTGGAAAAAATTGAAACCAGACTTGATTTGCTGCAAAAACTCAAGAGAAAATATGGAGGGAGCCTTGACTCCATCTTCCTGGCGTTAAAAGAGATGCAGGATCAGTTTTCAAAAATTGGTAATGTTAAAGAAAAAATAAGACAAACCAAAGAAAAAATAAAAGAACTTCAAGACAGGTATGCTGACAAGGCAACTCTTCTGTCTATCAAGAGAAAAAAAGAGGCAAAAAAACTTTCATCCCTTGTTGAAAATGAATTAAATGAGCTGGAGATGAATCATGCTCAATTTGTTATCAGCCTTGAACATGTCCAGGGTCAGCCTGAACACGATTCCATGATAATCAATGGATTAAAAGCATTTGCTTCAGGATTTGACAACGTAAGCTTTTTTATAAGCCCAAACCAGGGTGAACAGCCAAAACCACTGGCGAAAATTGCCTCGGGAGGAGAGCTTTCAAGGATTATTCTCAGCCTGAAGATTGTTTTGTCAAGAACCCAGGAGCTGGAGACTTTGATTTTTGATGAAGTTGATGCAGGGATTGGCGGGGCGGTTTCAGAAAAGGTTGGGATCAAGCTTGCCAAACTTGCTAAAACCCATCAGGTTATCTGCATTACCCATCTTGCCCAGATTGCAAAATATGGAACAAGCCATTTCAAAATAGTAAAAGAGGTATCAAATAAAAGAACTTCAACCTTAATTATTCCACTTACAAACAAGAGTGACAAGGCAAAAGAAGTTGCAAGAATGATAGGGGGAAATGAAATTACAAAAGCAACCCTTGATCATGCACGGGAAATGCTTAATATTTAAGATATTGCAAACAATGCTAACTTAACAAAAAAAGTGTTTTTATGGGATATGTATTTAATTTCAAAGATGCAAAATCTTATGATTCCTGGTTTGAGGATAGGAAAAATAAGCATATTTTTAACCTTGAAGTCAGTATGTTCATGAATATGCTTTCTCCTGTGCGGGGGCAGAGACTTCTTGATATTGGCTGCGGATCAGGCAAAAGCATCGAACCTTTATTAAATTGTGGACTTAAGATTTCCGGAATTGACCCCTCTCCTTATATGCTTGATATTGCAGAAAGCAGATTTAAAAACAGAGTTGATCTTTTCAGGGGGTTTGCTGAAGATCTTCCCTTTGAGGATAACTCGTTTGAGTATTCATCGCTTTTTGCAAGTCTTGAGTTTACTGAACTTCCTGCAAAAGCAATTGAAGAGGCGTGCAGGGTTACAAAGGATAAAATTTTTGTGGGTGTTTTAAACAGATATGCTCCTGGCAATGCAGCTGCAATGATTAAAGCAAAGTTTGTGGAAAATATTTACTCAAAATCGCAGTTTTTCAGCATCTTGGAACTTAAACAGCTGGTGTTTTCAATTCTAGGCAGGGTTCCGGTGTCCTGGAGGACGACTCCCCAGATTCCCCTGGTTTCAGGTAAATATGCTTATTTTATTGAAAACAATTTTCTAATTCAAAAATCACCTTTTGGATCCATGATCGGCATGACAATCAAGCCTGTACCAAAATTCAGGGTCAGACCCTTAAGCATAAAAAGTAAATCCGAGGCACGATATAAACCTGCTGCCGGATTTGCACGAAATATTGAACAGGAATAGAGTGGAAGCTGTCTTATACGAAAAATTGAGTGAAAATAGAGTTCAATGTAATATTTGCAACCATTTTTGCAAAATCGACAATGGAGAAAAAGGAGTATGCGCTGTTCGTAAAAACAGAGGTGGTGTGCTTGAAACCCTTGTGTATCCAAAAGTTATTGCAAGAGGTATTGATCCTGTTGAAAAAAAACCATTGTATCATGTATTGCCTGGATCAACATCATACTCAATTGCAACTGTTGGATGCAATTTGCAATGTTCCTTTTGCCAGAATGCAGATATTGCACAAATGCCCAGGTCTAGCGGCATGATTACAGGCGCTGATATTAATCCTGAAGATATCGTCTTCCAGGCAATAAGGGCAAATTGTAAAAGCATTGCATACACATATACCGAACCCACTGTATATTTTGAATTTGCCTTTGATACTGCGCAAATTGCCCACGAGAATAACCTGATAAATATTTTTGTTACAAATGGATTTATGTCCCACAAGGTTATTGAGAAGATTGCCCCTTTTCTTACGGCTGCCAATGTTGATTTAAAGGCTTTTAATGACAAGTTCTATCAGAAATATTGTAAAGCAAGACTTGAACCTGTTAAAGAAAATCTTAAAACAATGAAGGCACTGGGTATTATAATTGAAGTCACAACTTTGCTCATACCGGGACTGAATGACGGCAGAGAAGAGCTTGAAGCACTTGCCCTGTTTATCAAAGATGAACTTGGTCCGCAAATTCCATGGCATATCAGCAGGTTTCATCCATGCCATCAGATGACTGACCGGTCAACCACCCCATTGGAGACTCTTAAAGCAGCTTATGAGATCGGCAAGAGAGCAGGTCTTTATAATGTGTATGCAGGAAATGCGCCCGAACTTGGACTTGAGAATACATTTTGCCACCCGTGCGGTGCCATGCTTGTACAGCGGACAGGTTACAACACAGACTCAAATATTAAAGATGGCAAATGCCCAAATTGTGAATCTAAAGTTTATGGGATTTTTTGAAATTATGGAAGCTATTAAAAACAAAATAGTGATATACGGCAGAATGATAAAGTTTTCCCACACAATATTTGCCCTGCCATTTGCTCTTTCAGCAATGATTCTTGCATGGCAGAGCTATGAATTTAAAATTTCTGATTTGATACTGATTTTGATGGCAATGGTTGCGGCAAGATCAGCTGCCATGGGCTTTAACAGAATAGCAGATGCAGACATTGATAAAAAAAACAAGAGGACTGCCATTCGTGAGATACCGTCCGGGATTTTAAAAAAAGGCGAGGCTGTAATGTTTGTAGTGCTCTCCTCAATTGTTTTTATCCTGTCTGCCTATGCATTGGGCAAGACATGCTTTGTTCTATCATTTCCTGTTCTTGCTTTTCTTCTCTTTTACTCCTTTACTAAAAGGTTTACAAAGTATTGTCATATTTTTCTTGGAATAGCCATTGGATTAGCTCCGGCAGGTGCGTGGATTGCAATTACAAATTCAATATCTGTTAGTATAATTTTTCTTTGTGTGGCATTGATGACTTATATTGCAGGATTTGATATTTTGTATTCCTGCCAGGACATTGAGTTTGATAAAAGTGAAGGCCTTTTCTCTTTTCCGGTTCAATTTGGTGCTGAAAAAGCGATGTTTATTGCAAAAATACTACACTTATTTACAATATTCTCTCTTATCTTAATGTGTTTTTCTTTTAACATGCACCCTCTGTTTTATATTTTTGTGGGTGCGATTGCTGTACTGCTTGTTATTGAACACATGCTTGTAAAACCTGACGATTTAAAACATATTAATATAGCTTTTTTTCACATGAACAGCCTTATTTCCATTACTCTGCTTGCAGGCGTGATTATTGAAACCATACTTAAATAAATCCGTTGAGAATATTTTAGCAGCCCTCCAAAAGAACGGCTTTAGATCGCTTGTGGCTGGAGGCTCTGTCCGGGATTTTCTCATGGGTATGAAACCATCTGACTATGATATTTTGACCGACGCATCCATTGAACAAATAAGGTCTGTTTTTAAACCAAAAAAGGTTAAAGTTGTGGGAAAAACCTTTGAAATCTGCCTTATAAATAATATTGAAGTTGCCCCGGCAAGGGGAAAAACCAATGCCTCCTTTTTTCCAGAACAAGACCTTGCAATGCGCGACTTTACAATCAACAGCATGGCATATGAGCCTGGAACAGATAATATAATTGATCTGTTTGCAGGCAAAAAAGATCTTGAAAACAAGATAGTAAGATTTACAAATAACCCATACAACCGTATTGAGGAAGACCCCTTGCGAATGATAAGAGCCTGCAGGTTTGCATCACAAATCAATGGTGAAATTGAACCTTTGTCCAAAATTGCAATTTTAAAAAACCATGGTCTTATAAAAAGCAAAGTTTCTTTTGAGAGGATCAGGCTTGAAATCCTGAAGTCAATGAATCACAAGGCACCATCTCTATTTTTTAAATCTCTTTATGAAACAGGTTTATTGCAATATATATTTCCCAGCGTTGCCCGCTGTTTTGATCTTGACGGCGGACCATATCATGGTGAAACTGTGTTTGAACACAGCATGATTACAGGAGACTCCATATCTTCCAAGTATCCATTGTTGAGGCTTGCAGGATATCTCCATGATGCAGGAAAATATGATGCTGTTTCAAGAAAAAACGGGCGCATTTCATTTGCTGGTCATGAAAACCATACTGATATGATAAAGAGTGACCTTGAAAAATTAAGATTCAGCAACAGAGAGATACAATATCTGCTTTCCATTGTAGCTGTGCACATGCGACCCCTTACAGAAGAGACAACACCAAAATCAGTTAGGAAGATTCTTCAAACCCTGCATCAATATAACATTGATTATCATGATTTCTTAAGGATCAGAATAGCAGATAAAAAGGGTAATCTTGCAAAAGATCCCTATACTTTTTCTGAAATCAAGCTACGCCTTAAAAAGATATTGCAGGAGATAAACCCTGATAAAGAAAATGCCTTTACCCTTAAAGACTTACAAGTTTCCGGCAGGGATATAATGAAAATACTCAATATCAACCAGGGTACAAAAGTTGGACAGATTTTAGATTCTCTTCTTGAAAGAGTTATAAAAGATCCCGGGCTAAACAGCAGGGTAATGCTTGAAAAGATTATACTGGAATACAAATAGTAAAGGTTGTGCCTTTGCCCTCTTGTGATTTCACTGTAAGTTTACCTTTGTGCAGATCATTGATTATAAAATAGGATACTGACAAGCCAAGGCCTGTTCCCAAGCCAACTTCTTTGGTTGAAAAAAACGGTTCAAATATTTTTCCTTGAATATCTAACGGAATCCCAGGACCATTGTCACAAATTTCAATTTTCAACAGTTCTTCTTCCTGCTTAATGGAAATTAAAAACTCAGGATTCTTTAGATTTGGTACTGCTGCCATGGCATGGGCACCGTTAATCAAAATATTTAAAAATACCTGCTGTATTTTGCCACCATCACAGTATATTCCTGTTAACGTGCTGTCATAATTGCGGGTGATTTTTATTTTTTTAAAATCAAATTTTGTTTTCAGATCATAATCTGTTGCTGCAAGTTCAATGGTTTTATCCATTAAGTCCATAATATCGCAATGTACAAATATAGATTTACTTTTCCTTGAAAAAGAGAGCATGTCACCCACAATGGTTGCAGCTCGCACTCCTGATTCATTTATATTGTCCAGTACTGATGAAATATCTCTTTTATGGATATACTCTTTTATCACGCTAAATGTTGTACCGCACTCCCGGGCAGCTTTATCGTTTGCCGGCAAATCTTTTCTAAGTCTATTTTCAAGAACTTGTGCAGCAGTCAAAATACCAGAAAGAGGGTTGTTAATCTCATGGGCCATGCCAGCTGCAAGCCCGCCCACAGAAAGCATTTTTTCAGATTGCATAACCATCTCTTCCATTTTTACCTTTTCAGTAACATCATCAACTCTTATGACTCCACCATTTGTTCTGTCTGAAACCAGAGGGAATACTAAAACATCTTCATATCTTGGCTCAGCACCTTTTTCAACCTTTCGTTTGATTTTAGTTGCAAAGGTCGGTTCTCCGGTTTTTAAAGTTTTCTTGACAAGGTCTATCTCATGCTCAGAAAAAGGAAAGCACTTTGCCACATACACCCCTTCGGCATCTTTAGAAAGAATGCCAGTGATCTCTTCAGCTTTCTTGTTCCATTGCACCACCTTAAGTTCCATATCCACAGTTATTAAAGAAGATGGCATTGAATCTGTAACATTCTTAAAAAGCCTCTTGAGTTCATCCGTCTTTGAAAAGGATTTTTCAAGGGCAATCTCTTTTTGCATTCTATCTATGAGGAGTTGATTTGCAAGACCTCCAATGAACTTAAATTCCTGAAATTGCAGCTCCTCCATTTTAATCATTGTATCACTGTCAGCAGCTTTTTTAAAAAAGGCAATAAAAGTATTTATGGATTTATTAAACCTTGTTGTTATTAGAAATCCAACTGCCATGGAAAATAAAATTGCTGTTAAAGACATTAAGATAATAGCAATAATATTTTTTTTTATCTCCTTTGCGTATTTCTTGTTTTCATGGGCAGTTGTTTTTTCCATCTCATCCAGATGCATCCCGGTTCCAATGGTCCAGTTCCAGTCTCTAATGTGCATAACAAAGCTCATTTTAGGAGTAATCTGCCCTGATGGATTTTTCCATAAATATTGATAATAGCCATTGTTTTTATTGTTAATTGCTGTATCAATCAGGTTTTCAATGACTCTCTCACCATTTTTTAAAGTGTAATCCAGTATAAATTTTTTATTAAACTCTTCCTGGGGATGATAAAGGCAAAAACCATTATTTTGTAAAACAAAAATATATCTGTCTTTGGTCTTGCTCATCTCGGCAATTCTGTTTAAAACCTCATTCTTTGCATTTCTTTGGGTGTCGCTTAAGTACATTCCAGCACCAAAGATCCAGTTGAGAGGCTCAAATTTTTTAACAAATACTATTTTATAGGAATCAATAATGCTTTTTGTCAGGTTTTTTTCCTTGTATTTGTAAAAGCATGCGCCCTTTGCCATGGAAGCTTGTATAACTGCCAGGTTTTCATCCCGCAGTTCATTATTAATTGAGATAACTCCTTCAAGCTCAGGCTTATCAGTATTAAGTCCATAGGATCCATTCATATTCAAAATAAAAAAATGCTCTTTGTCTCCCCAGTGAACAGGTCTTAAAGCCTCTTTTATTTCAAGCATGAGCCGGCTTCTGTTTGTGTTTCTATTCATGCTGTAAATATGGCTTGCTATTGAATGGGCATTTAATACATGGTTTTTCAAACTTGCTTTTGCACTAGTGTGGGTGCTTGCTTTTTTATATTTGATAAAATTATAAATATTTTTTATATCATTGGACATTATTTTTTTATAAAATTGTATGTATCTCTGTTTGGTTTTTTTTATTGTCTCTTCTTTTTGCTGATACATTTTATAGGATAAAAAAAAACCAAAAACCAATGCCATAACGCTTATAGCCAGTGCTACATTCAGTAATGCAGCGCCGGCAATTGTATGGGGATCAATAAATTTTTTTAATTTCATATTTTTAAAAAGCTGATAAGTGCTTTACCATTGTATTGTAATTAGTTAATATAAATAGTGCTTGAATAAAAAACAATAATTAAGTTTATATTTAAAAAGAAAAATTTTGAAAAAAATAAAAACTATCTTGTTAAAACTACTTGCCTGGATCACAAAAGGTGCTGAAAACGAGGCTGAAAAAGGTCGATGTAAAACATGACATACAAAAAAATAAAGCCTTGTTAAGGTCTTTTTAAACTTTTCTGGAGCGTCAATGAAGATTTATAATGATTGTTTCCCCTGTATATTAAGGGGTGCCCTTGATACTGCACGTCTTGCCACTGATGATACTTTGATTCATAGAGAAATATTGATAAGGACAATGGAAAAATTAAGCGCAGGCAAACTTTTGGACCCACCGCCGGTAATTGCACAAAACACTCAAAATCAAATAAGAAAACTTACTGGTATTAATGACCCGTACAAAAAATTAAAAGTTAAGTATAATCAGTTTGCAAAAAAAAATTTACCAGAACTTCAAGGCTTGATTGATAATTCAGAAAATCCCTTTGAAACAGCAGTTAAGATTGCCATTGCAGGGAACATAATTGATTTTGGCACCATTTCAGATAAAGGAGAAACGTTTTTTTTCAAAAAGATAAAAAATACAATAATGGGTACAATAAAAGGCAATATTCCATTGCTGGAAAAAAGGATTGCAAAGGCAGATAAAATTCTATGGCTGGGAGATAACACAGGAGAAATTGTTTTTGATAGTCTCCTGCTTGGACAGATCAACACAAATAAGGTTACCTATGCTGTAAGGGGCAATCCTATTTTAAATGATGCCACCATGGAAGACGCTGTTGATGCTGGGATTACCCGGATTGTTAAAGTTATTGATAATGGTGCTGATATTCCCGGCACTTTTCTTACAAGTTGTTCCAGCCAATTTAAGGATGAGTATAAAAGTGCTGACCTGATAATTTCAAAGGGTCAGGGTAACTATGAAACCCTTGATCATTGCGATAAAAGAATAGCTTATCTTTTTATAGTAAAGTGTCAGGTTGTTGCAGATTATTCAGGCTTTGTTCAAGGTGACAGTGTTGTATTGATGCTTTGAGCATAAAAGAGAGTGATGACCATTTATGTCTAGGTACTTATCTGTTATTGTATCCTTTCCAGGAACCCTTGAGAAAAATCTAAATAATACAAGCCAGGTCCTAAGTTAGCTGTAGCCATTACCTGGTTGATAATTTTTATTTTTAGATCATTGATAAAGAGTTGGGTCTTTTACTCCGGCATCTTGGAAACCCCTTTTCCTTTGAATACAGGAATCACACTCTCCGCATGCTTTTCCTTCCAAATCAGGGTCATAACAACTGAGTGTCAATGAATAATCAAATCCCAACTCAGCCCCTTTCTTAATAATCTGAGCCTTTGAAAGCTTAATTAAAGGGGTTTTGATTTTTATGTGTGCTTTTTCCCCTGTAACCGACGCTTTTGTGGCAAGGTTAGCCATTTTTTCAAAGGCATCAATGTACTCCTGTCTGCAATCAGGGTATCCGCTATAATCCATCACATTAACACCAATAAAAATTGTATTAGCCTGAAGCACCTCAGCCCATGCAAGTGCATAGGATAGAAAGACTGTATTTCGTGCAGGGACATAAGTGACCGGGATTTCATTTTCTAAAGAGTGGTCTATGATTTGGTTTTTGGGCACTTCAATATCTGCTGTAAGGGCAGAGCCACCAATCTTGCCAAGGTCGATATTGAGTATATAGTGCTGGTTTATTTTAAAAAAAGAGGCGACTTTTTTAGCAGCTTGAAGCTCTGCTGCATTTCGTTGACCATAATTAAAACTTAGGGCATTTACGTCATAACCTTTTTCTTTTGCAATTGCAGTGACCGTTGAGGAATCAAGACCTCCGCTTAAAAGGACAACAGCTTTTTTAGTTAATTTATTCAATGGTGGTTTATACTCCTCTTTTATCTTTATCCCATATTATTTTGTGCATCTGCAGCGACATGCGAGCATTGAGGTTGTCCTGGAGAATCCAGGCGGCAAGGATTTCAGGCTCCATAATCCCGAATACAGGCGAAAGATGGATTTTTTCAGAGCTTAAATTCCCAACTTTACTTAAAATAAAATCCTTTGCAAACTCATAATCGCTTCTTGTTCCTATTACAAATTTCAATTCATCTTTGTTTGTTAATAATTTCAGATTAGTCTCCAGGTTGCTGAGGCTTTCGTTGCTGGAAGGGCATTTAATATCAACAATTTTAATACATTCGTGGGAAATACTTTCTATACTTATGCTGCCATTTGTTTCTAAAAGCACTTTATAGCTTTTATTTATCAAAATAGATATAAAATCAATAGTGTTGGATTGCAGCAAAGGTTCACCGCCAGTTATTTCAACAAGGTTGCAACCGTAGGATTCTATTTTTTTTAAAATAGCATTAAAGTCCATGGGAAAGGATTCTGATTTTGCAAAGAGAGTGTCGCAGTAGGTACAGTTAAGATTACACCCGGAAAGTCTGACAAAAATACATGGCAGACCTGCATATGTTGATTCGCCCTGCAGGGAAAAAAAAATCTCACAAATATCAAGTTGCAACTTACCTATTCCTCCCAGTAGGTTGCACCGCAGCCAGGGCTTTCAAGTACTTTAACCTTGGAGACCCATGAGTGCTCGGTTTTGAAATGTCTTTCAAGTTCTTTGAAAATAAATTTTGCAATATTCTCGGATGTTGCGTTAATACTGCCAAATTCAACAAGCTGATTTAAATCTGTATGGTCAAATTTTTCTAATATTTTTTTCAAGGTTAATCGTACATCTCTAAAATCAATTGCTATACCAAGCTGGTTAAGTTTTGTGCATTGAATATATGCTTCGATTATCCAGTTATGTCCATGCATTCTTGCACAATTGCCATCATACCCCCTTAAGGCGTGGGCTGCTGAAAAGTGATTTTTTACATATATTTCATATATTTGTTTCATAAGTTCACCTATAAATTATTTTAATATTATATCACAGAGGAAATCATTAAGCAAAACAGGTAATAAAAGAGCAACAAGACAAAAAAGCCCCTTTATAAATAAGGGGCTTTTATTTACTGGTAGCGATGCAGGGATTTGAACCCCGGACTCTGCGGATATGAGCCGCATGCTCTAACCAGCTGAGCTACATCGCCAAAAAAGAAAGAAATTTATATCATTCATACAGTGCAAAGTCAATGAATATTTTATAAGGTCTCTGGAGAAGCACCTGGCTCCAAAGACCTTTAAATAGCTGGATGGATAGTAAATAGTTTATTTATTTTTTTATTCTCTTAAATGAAGTAACAGTAACAGTATAATTTTCTAACTCGGAGGGTAGATTTGAAAAGACAACCATAAACGGAATAGACTTATGGGCTTCAATGTTCAGATTTGAGTTTTGCTCTCCACTCTCTCTTTGAAGATGTCGGTTCATTGCACCAACACTCCATGTTGACAACTCTCCTTCGGAAATATCATTACCACAGAATACCCTTTTCTTTTTTGCAACAACTCCACCTTTGGCTATTAGTGTTCCTTCAACCTGGATGCTGTTCAAAGGAATTGAGGATTCATTTGTGATCTTACCTGTAATAACAAAAAGTTTTCCACTTAATTCGTTATTGACATATCTTCCGTTCAGACTCTGATTGTTGATAGTTGCCCATACAGGAACTTCATCCATGTCAGAAAAATTCAGCAGGTTTTTTAAAATCGAAAAATTTATTTTTGAGAGATCAGGTCCTTTGGTAAAGCCATTTGTTACTTTAAATGCACCATACCCTACAACAATAAGCATTAAAATTGCGACAAGAACCTTAAGAAGTTTTCCTGATTTTTTTGCAGGCTTTTTGCCTTTTTTACCAGAAGCACTATCATCTTCATACTCTTCATCAATAATATCATCATCTTCGTATTCATTATCATCATCTTCTTCATACTCTTCTATTTCATATTCTTCATCTTCAATCTCTTCGTATTCTTCGCTGTCAAAATCATCTTCCAAATCATCACTGTCATCAATCTCAAGCTCCATGGATTCGTATTCACTGCTATCTTCAGCTACAGCTTTTGGCTCTGGCTCTTCAGAAGTATTTTCTTTTTTTTCTTTGGCAGGCTCGATTGATTTTTCTGTCTTTTTATCAGGATCTTCATCGTCATATATTGAGAGCTCAAAATCATCTTGTTCAGTTTTCAAGACATCTTGTTCAGCTTCTTCAAAGTCCTCCTGGATTTCTAAGGGCTCATCCAGTGTCATATCCTCTTCAACTTCCAATTCAACTTTTTCTTCCAACTCTTCTTCTTCCAACTCTTCAGTTGCCAACTCTTCATCTTCATCTTCATCAAGTTCAAACTCAAATTCAAAGTCATCTTCATCAGCATCCAGATCTTCATCAATCTCTGGTTCTGTGTCTGGTATCGGGTCAGGTTCAGGTTTAGCAGGCTCTTTTTTGGGAGCAGATGCTGCATCAAGTTCAAGATTATCTCCTTGATCCAGGTTTGCATTTATTTCTGTCTCTAAAGTCAAATTATCCATATCCATACCAGGCACACCATCATCACCAAGCTCATCTTCATCAAAAGACATTCCTGTGTTCATGCCGGGCATACCGCTGCCAAGGTCTATGCCACCATCATCGAAATTTGTATCACTGTCACCAATGTCTAACCCGTCTGATTCAAACTCTTCGTCTTCATCTTCTTCACCAACATCCAGCTCAAGACCATCTTCATCATCCTCGGGGTCGCTTTTTTTAAAACCACCTGAGCCACTGGGGCTTAACTCCTCTTCACTGTCAAAATAGCCTTGTTGGGCAGGTATGGCTGGTGGTGTTTCTGGTTTTCCTAAGGACTGTGGAGGGTATACAGTAAAAATATTCTTACATTCACTACAGCGGACGTTGGAGCCTGTTTCTTTCAAAAGAGATTCATCTAATTCAAATTTAGTCGAACACTCTTTACAGATGATAATCATGGACCACCTCTTATGTCTATAATTTCAAATCATATATTGCTGGTAAGTGCCTATATTTCTCATTATAATCAAGTCCATACCCTACTATGAAACCTTTTTCAAGGGAAAAACATGAATAATTAACTTTAATACTTACTTCACGGCGCTCATGTTTGTCAATAAGAGAGCAAACTTTTATTGAATTTGGACGAAAAGCTTTGAATAAATCAATTAAGGCAGACATTGTATTGCCTGTGTCAACAATATCTTCAACAAGCAGGACATCCTTGTTGTTAATATCAAGCTCAATATCCTTTGTGATCTTTAGCTCTCTTGTTGACGAAGTTCCTTTATAGCTTGATGCAGCAATAAAATCTATTTCATGATCAATGGAAATTTTTCTGGAAAGATCAGATAGAAATATAAAAGAGCCTTTTAAAATACCAATAAGAATAAGTTTTTTATTTTTATAATCCCGGGAAATTTTTAAACTGGTTTCGCAAATCTTTTTTTTGATTTCATTTTCAGAAATCATTGGAATAAGTTTGATCATATTATTTATTATAACCCGGTTTGCGCCAACTTTTCAACAAGATTTTTTTGTTCTTTGTTAAGTTTTTTTGGTACATTAACATAAATAATCACAAAAAGGTCTCCTGTTTTACCACCTTTCATATGTGGGATGCCTAATCCTGCAAGTCTCATCTTTGCTTTGTGCCTTGTGCCGGAAGGGATATTAAGGCTGATGGTTTTACCAAGAGGGGTTGTTATGTCAACCTTTGTTCCAAGAAGACTTTCAGTAAGTTTAATCTCTTTTTTGGTAGTTATATCATTGCCTTCCAATTCATACCCAATGGGTTGTATGGGGTTGGATTTAATATATAAATCCCCGCTGGCTCCGCCATACGGGCTTGGTTGACCCTTTCCTGCAAGTCTGATTTTTTTCCCTTTTACCATGCCTTTAGGGATTTTAACTGAGATTGTTTTGACAGAACCTTCCTGATTAATCTGAAATGATTTGCTGGTTCCAGTCATGATTTCATCCAGAGTAAGCGGTATTTCATGTTCAAGATCCTGTCCCCTGGCAGGTGGTGCATTCCTTCCACAACCTCCGCCTCCGGAAAAACCCTGCTGTCCACCAAAGCTTTGACCAAAGATGTTTGAAAAGCCTCCCTGGGAAGATGCACGTCCTCCAGCACCACCAAAGCCAAACTCTCTTAATATATCTCCCATATCAAAATTTCGAAAAATATCCTCTTTAGAATATCGTTGCTGAAAACCATCTGATCCAAATGTATCATACTGGCTGCGTTTTTCTTTATCACTTAACACAGCATATGCCTCGCTAATGCCTTTAAATTTTGCCTCCAGGGTTTTATCACCTTTTGTTTTGTCTGGATGGTATTTCAGGGCAAGTTTTCTATAAGCTTTTTTAATCTCAGAATCAGATGCAGTCTTGCTAACACCAAGTGTTTTATAATAATCTGCTGCCATTATTTTTTTGTCCCTCTATTTTTATGAAAAATCATAATTTTAAGTATAAATTCTAATAGTTAAATAATAAGAAGTGTTCCAATGGTGTCAAGATGAGCTTTTTCGCTTGTGTGCAGATATTGCAACCATAATAACCGATATTGCAGCAGGGGTCATTCCATCTATCCTTGAAGCTTGCCCCAGAGAAGCAGGCTTGATTTTTATAAGTTTTTCAACAAGTTCATTGGAAAGTCCCGGCACAATGGAATAGTCAAGTTTTTCAGGTATATTTATCTTCTCCATATCTTTATATTTTTTTATTTCGCTGATCTGTCTTGCAATATATCCTTCATATTTAATTTCAGTCTGCACCTGTTTTCTTACCCGCTTGTCAACAAGTTCAGGAGCTGGTGCAAGTTTTTCCACAGCTGAATATGAGATTTCAAATCTTTTTAAGAGATGATCAAGATGCATTCCTGTAGTTATGGGGCTGGTTTTACTCTCTTGGAGATAATCATTTACAGCTTTTGAAGGTTTTATGATAACTTTTTTTATTCGGGTGGTCTCTCTATCTATTTTGCCTTGCAACTCTTTAACTGATTTTAAAGTATGATTCTTTACAAGCCCCAGTTCATGCCCAATTGCAGCAAGTCGCAAATCAGCATTGTCCTCCCGCAAGACCAGACGATATTCTGCTCTTGAGGTAAACATTCTATATGGTTCACTTGTGCCTTTTGTAACAAGATCATCAATCATAACTCCCATATATGCCTGGGATCTGTCTAAAACAAAGGCAGGTCTTGCCTGAACCTGGCACGCAGCATTAATACCTGCCCACAACCCTTGAGCTGCAGCTTCCTCATACCCGGAAGTTCCATTTACCTGCCCTGCAAGAAAAAGACCTCTAAGGCGTTTTGTTTCAAGTGTGCGGAATAGTTCCAAAGGGTTGATGTAGTCATACTCAATGGCATATCCGGGTCTCATTATCTCTGCCTGCTCAAGTCCTTTAACCGAGTGGACAAATTCCATTTGAATTTCAAGGGGGAGGCTGTTGCCAAGCCCACTTGCATAAATCTCTTTTGTATCAAGCCCTTCATATTGGAGTATGACTCTATGGCTTTCTCTTTCAGGAAATTTTACTATTTTATCTTCAAAAGAGGGGCAATACCTTGCTGATTTTCCTTTAATATGCCCTCCATATAGAGCTGAGTATTTAAGATTTTTTCTTACCAAATCATGGGTTTTCTGATTTGTCCTGCCCATATAGCTGGGAACCAGAGGTAAGAGATGTTTTTTATTACTAAAAGAGAATGGTTCAGGTGTTTCAATTGAATGCTGGGCTTCAAATTTTGAAAGATCAACAGTATCAAGGTGCAGTCGTGGCGGTGTGCCGGTTTTCATGCGCCCGGCAGTAAAACCTGCTTTTTTAAGTGAATCTGCAAGTCCCATGGAGGAAAACTCCCCTGCTCTTCCTGCCATTATTTGACTTGATCCTATGTGTATGACTCCCTTTAGAAAAGTTCCCGTGGCAAGGACAATTGTTTTGCCGGCGTAGTCAAATCCTGTGTGATCTGTCAGCCCTTTAATCCTATTGTTTTCAATGATGAAATCTTCAACCATTGCCTGCTTTACGTCAAGGTTATCTGCATTTTCAAGCAGAGCTTTCATGTTTTGATGGTATTTCGATTTATCATTCTGGGTTCTGGTGGAGTGGACAGCAGAGCCTTTTTTTGTATTGAGTGTGCGGTATTGGATGGCAGAGGAGTCTGTAATCTTTGCCATATAACCGCCCAGGGCATCTATCTCTTTTACCAGCTGACCTTTTGCCATGCCTCCAATGGAGGGAGAGCAGGGCATGCTTGCAATTTTATCCAGATCAATTGTTAATAAAAGGGTTGTACATCCCATACCAGACGCTGCCAGTGCTGCTTCACACCCTGCATGACCTGCACCGATAACAATAACATCATAATCTTTTCTATGTAAATTCATAACCAATTATTATATATACTTATGGGTTAAGGTCAAGAACCGGAAAATTAAAACAGAGAAACTAATAGTTATTAAATTAATATGGGTAACAATAGAAGATACAACGATTATAACACTTATTTAAAAGAGCTGTATGGTCAAAGGGTGCAGAAAATAACAATTGATACTGGACTTACATGCCCCAACAGGGACGGAACTTTGTCCAGAAAAGGGTGTATATACTGTAATGACAGAGGCTCCGGCTCCGGGGCATTTTCAAGGGGTCACTCCATTGAAGAGCAGATAGCAAATGGCAGAAAAGCAATGATAAGAAAATATAAAGCAAAAAAATTCCTTGCCTATTTTCAATCCTATACAAACACCTACACCTCGTTAGAAAATATGAAGATCATGTTTGATAAAGCACTTTTTTATGATGATATGGTGGGCATGGCAGTTGGGACCCGCCCGGATTGTGTTGACCTTAAAAAGATAGATCTTCTTGAATCCTATGCTGAAACCCACCTTGTATGGCTTGAATATGGTCTTCAGTCAGCCCATGATAAAACCCTTGATTTGATTAATAGAGGACATGATTTTAAAAGCTTTAAAGATGCTGTAAGCTTGACTGAAAATAAAAAAATCAACATCTGTGCACATATCATTTTAGGTCTTCCTGGTGAAAACAGAGAGATGATGCTTGAAACAGCCCGTAGGATAGGAAACCTTGGTATTAATGGTGTAAAAATTCACCTTCTATACATTGTTAAGGGAACATATCTTGAAAAAATGTGGAAAAATGGAAAATATATCTGCATGGAGCAACAAGATTATGTTGAAACCATATGTGAATTTATCGAGCTTCTTCCTGAAAATATAATAATTCAACGCATAACAGGTGATCCAAACCCTAAAGAACTTGTGGCTCCAAAATGGTCAATAAGGAGAAATGAAACTTTTCAAATGATACAAAAACAATTTAAAGACAAACAGACTTGTCAGGGAAAGAAATTTACTTAAAAAAGATTTACTTAACGGTAAAACAGATTGTTCTTGTTTTGAAAATCTCTTTAGAATCATTATAAACAACGGCTTTTACTTCATGGACACCTTTTTTTAGAGACCAGAGGTATTTAGGACCAACTGTTTTTTCTCTATTTTTATTATTAATAGTCCAGGCAACCATTGCATCATTTTTAACTCCTTTAAGAAAAAACTCAAAGGCTTCCTTGTTATCAGGTATTCTTGGGTCCATGGCAAGCTCGATTCCATCCCTTGGTCTGATAAAATCAATCCTGCCACCATTGGCTTTCTCTTTTCCTTGCCCCGCCTGTTCATCACTGCCTGCTTTAAATAATTCTGTTATGCGTACACAATTACCACTTCTGAGTTTAATTGCAGGGTCGCAAATCTCTTTTTGCACCAGTTGAGGGCTTTGGTATAACGGTTTTGTCCTGGAAAACCTGTTCAACTCAGTGAAAATACTTCTCAGGACCATGGCAGGACCCCGTGCCCCGGAAATTCCATCCATTGCTGTGCTGTCAAGATTGCCCATCCACACACCAACAGTATATTTATAGTTATATCCAACAGCCCATGCATCTCTGTAATCACTTGATGTGCCGGTTTTAAGTGCTGTTTGGACCGGGAAATCAAGCAGGCTGCCAGCTCCAAATTCCAGGTATCGGGCATCCGGGTCTGAAAGTATATTTGAGATGATAGAGGTAATCTCTTTTGAAAAAATCTGTCTTGAACCCCGGGAAAAGTATTGATTTTTTACTGTTTTTAAGGGAGATAAAGAGCCCTTGTTTGCAAGAGCTGTATAGGCATGCACAAGTTCAAAAAGAGAAACTTCACCATTTCCCAGGGCAAGTCCATCACCATAAATATCAGGATGTTTAAGCAGATTGTTAAATCCAAGCAGACGCAATTTAGACAGATATCTTGCCACACCTATAAATTGTATGGTACATACAGCCGGAATATTAAGGGAATTTCCAAGGGCTTCCCGCAGAGACACAGGGCCATAGAATATTCTGCTGTAATTGTGATATTCATGAATTCCATGCCCTGTTTTGACCATCAACGGCTGATCCATTAATAAATGAGCTGCTGTCCACCCAAGTTCAAGGGCCGAGGCATACAAAAAAGGTTTTAGGGAAGAACCTGGCTGCCGCAATGCAGTTACTGCGTCAATCATGCTCCCTGGTATGTCAGGGTTCCTGTTTTGTCCATTAACCCATGCAAGAACATTGTTTGTGGTGTGATCAACTACTAAAAGAGCTCCATTGGTTACTTTGTAAGGTTTTAAGGCAATAAGACGCTGATCCAGAATTTGCTGGGAAAACTTTTGTATTTCGCTGTCAAGGGTTGTCTTGAGAACATGATCTTTATGGGCAAAATCTTTATAATTATGGCTGAAAACATAATTAACAAAATGACCCGCATAAACAGCAAGTTTTGATTTTTCCAGATAAAATCCACTGTTTTGAATATGCTTTAGTTCTTCATCTGTTAACAAGCCTTTAGACTGCATTTTTTTTGCAAGGTTGGAAACAAAAGGGGCAATATTGCTTTGACTTTTATAAAGATCAAGGTATGATGGCGCTCTTATTAAAACAGAAAGGGCAAGCATCTCTTTTTGGCTCAAGGTATCAACACCACGATTAAAATAAAATTTTGATGCCTGCACAACACCGCGTCTGTTGGATGCATAAGGAATCTGATTTAAATAAAACTCAAGAATATCTTTTTTTGTGGTTTTTTTTTCAAGACCTATTGCTTCAAACCCTTCAAGCCATCTTGACCACAAAGTTCTGGGTCTTGGATGAATAAGACGGATAACCTGCTCGGAAATGGTGCTGGCACCCCGCACCGCTGAAAGCGCTTTTATATTTTGCCATAAAGCATGAAGTCGTGCAGCAAGGTCAATGCCATTGTGATTATAAAACCGTTTATCCTCGGAGAGAATAAATGAGTTTTGCATGAATTGAGGGATATCATGCAGAGCAATAAAATCATATGAATTCCACCTGTTTTGATAAGTTATGCTCAAAGGTGTACCATGTCGATCAATTGCCTGGCATTGATTTATGTCGGTCAGCAACAATCTTAGTGAGTCAGGAACAGCCTTTAAGTCAAATTTTGTTTTTATACTGACAGACAAAATTAAAATAAAGCAAAAGAGGCTAATGACAGTGATTATAATAGTTTTTCTTTTTTTAATTATCATCATCAACCATTAATGTTCCAAAAATACCTTTACCATAAACATCCGGGTCATACATCTCTTGGGCATGCACAGGCATTTGTGCAAAACTGCCCTGGGCAATTGCCTGGGCTGTATAGGAGAGATGATAATTCCCTGCTGCAAGGAAGTCTGAGTAAAATCTTACTGAATCATGACGCAGCTCTTGATGGTAAAAACTCCATCTGGAGGTATTATATGAAAACCAGTCGGGAAAACTAAACCACCATGATCCGCCTGAAGCTGTATAATCACCTTTTTCAGCATCCACTGTTGAAGCTGTTGCAAGATCACGGTTAACAGGCTCAAGTCCTCCTGGAACAGGGTCATCAACAACTACAAAATTTCCGACCGCTGGCAGCGACAGAAAAATATCTATCCTTACAAGTTCACCACGACTGATTTTCATGGGGCTTTTGAGTAAAATCCATTTATTGTCACGTTCCACACTATATTCCCGCCTGATTTCCATCCCGGCATTTGTCCTTGCTGCATACTCTTCAAGCGGTGCATAATTTACGCGGGTGGAGTAATAAAGACGACCTTTTCCTTTGCGTTCTATTGTGATTTTAGTTTCTTTCCCAGGATCATGTTTATTTATTTGCCTTTGAAAGGTTACGGGTTTGTCTTGAAAAGCTTTGAATTGAGTTTTACCCAAAAGTTTTGCATCCATCAGAGTTCTGACTATCATATCAGGTGTCTGTTTTTCATAAACTCTGCTGTATTGAATTAAGGCATTCATGCAGAACATATTTTCCTGGGTATTTTCCCAATGCGCCCTGCTGCCTCTTGTCTGTGTGATACTTCGTACAAGTTTAAATGGAATATCACCCGCAATTTCTGCACCATACTCTTTTTCACCAAGTTTGGTAAATGCACTTAGAATAGCAGCATTTGCCCTTATTGGCGTAGCAAGTATTCGTTTATAACCGTCATCAAGTTCTTCATTAAAGAGAAACTTACCTCCGGTCTGGCTGGAGTGGGCAAGGATTTTTTTGGCAACTCTTTTGGCTATTGATGCACCGCCTTTAATATTCAGCGCTGCCATAAGATAATGGGTTTTACCAAATAATGACATAAAAGGAACATGGGGTTCATATCTTCTCAAGTCAGACAGAGAAATTTTTTCGTGTTCAGAGAGAGCTGCCAGTGCAACTGCCCTTACAGTGGAAGACATTCCCCTGGAAAAAAAGGTGGGGAAAACATCTTGTTTCAAAAGGGTTCCAAGGTATTTATGGAGCTTTTTTTCAACCTGCTCCGGGATTGTATATCCGCTGTCTCTCAACCAGTTAAATGATAATGCAGTATATGCTGAAAGATAGGGGCTGACATATTGATTCTCTGGTGTAAAGTATGCCATGCCACCGTTTGGTGCCTGAAAACCTGCAGCATCCCCAAGGGTTGTCTGGGGAAGTAAATCACTCTTTTCCCATGAAAAATGTTTGGGCATATATTTTTTTAAATTTTGATAGTGGGATGCCATAACGCCCTTTGTAAGCTTTTGCTCCCAGCAGGAGTATGGATATTTGCGTACATATTCAAAAGCACCCTTTACATTTCCAATAACAGTGGGAGATGCTGCAACACTCACACTTCCCACATCAGTATGAATTTTTTCAGGGAATAAAATACTCTCTGTAATACGATCCCGGGTGGTTGTACCGTAATTTGCAGCGGTTTCAAGGGACCTCTGTTTTTTAACAGGTATTGTATGTATTAATCCATCGCCATCTATTTTATCCCGGGCTGTCACTTTAAAAACAAGTTTACCGCTGCCTCTGGTTTTCACAGGCATCCACACAGTAGATCGCTTATATGGTAAAAGTTCTATCTGCTCTTTGTGAATCAAATTTGGTTTTTTATTGTTTGTGTTCGTATAATCAACCTGCCCTGAAACATTTATCTCAATGGAAAGCCTGCGCAGTTTGTCTGAACGGTTCATAATGCTGAAACCTGCTTTAAAGCTGTCTCCTTCAGTCAGTTGATTGGGCATGACAGGTCGAATTTCCGTTGGCTGATTAACCTTGAAACCAATATCTCCAAGCCCCATACGGTCCGTTGGTGTAACAGCCATGGCAAAAACCCGCCAGCCTGTCAGGTTGTCAGGTACTTTAAATTCAATGGATGCATTGCCTTTATCATCTGTTTTTAAAGAGGGATTCCAATAGCTTACAAATTTAAACAGGGAGCGCATGCTTATGTCTGCACCACCGCCTCCGCCTGTATTAGCTCCCTTTGTTTCAAATCTCTGCCGACCAATAAGACAAGTGAGAAGATTGTAATTTTCAAGATCAAGTCCATCAAGATGGTAAAATCCCTTAAAAGGATCATAATAATCACGACCCTTGGCAAGGAGATCAAATACTGCCTGATCAAGAACTACCACTGCAAGTTCAATGGGTTCTTTTTTGCCCTGATGATTCAAGTTCAGATGGCGCGGTTGGGCATTAAAATCTATTTTAACTATATTTCCAGGCTTATACGTCTCTTTATCACTTCTTGCTTTAACAATGATCTCCTTGTAAGGGTCTTTTACTGCGACCTCCACATATCCCATGCGGAAGGCAGGTTTTCCAAGGTCAATATTGTTGTCACCAAGGGGTTTTTCCACCCTTGGAGATGTTATTACAACAGAAAAGTAAAATCCCGGAACATAATCAGGTTCAATATCAAATTCAATAACTGGAGTGCTGGTTTCAAGTTTTTGGGTCCAGCTCTTTATTACACCATAACGCTCAATGGTAATAAGTGCTGTTGCACCTGGAAAAGGGTTTTTTACAAGATATCTTGCCTTGTCACCAATATTGTATGCTTCCTGTTCAGGTATAATCTGCAAAGTGTTATCCTGGGGCTGCTGCCAGACAACTCTACCAACGCCGGCAACCCATGCATGAATCCTAGTGCTGTGTTCCCGCCCCTTTGTATCTTTGATAGATGCTTTTATTCTATAAGATCCAGGATCTGCCGGGGTAAATGTCCACGAGACAGGATCTTTTTTTGCTTTATAAACTTTTGTTTCAATATTTACCCATTTGCTTGTGTATTGGGTAAGATATGCATTGCCAGCACCTTTTACCCTTGAAGCCTTTGTGACTTCATGCTTGATTTGTATTGAAACATCTGTCCCTTTTACAGGATATCCCTTTTCATCAACCACCATAAATTCAATCCTGGCAGGTTTATCTTCCTGATAGATCCACTTTGTATTTCTTAAGCCGACAAAACGATCTCTGCCGACATAATCTGCAGATACAGTTGAAGCAATATATTTACCGCGATCATCCTGTACGCTGCTTTCAACTGTTAATTTGCCATATAAAACTCCTTTGTCAGGCAGTGTAAACCAGGAAGAATGCTTGCCTTTATCATCAAGCATTCCTTTTTTCTGAAATATTTTATGGGTTTGATTTTTTTGATATGTATCAAAGTTGAATTTTTTTGCCTCATGGTGCTTTGGAACAAAATATCGGTTTTGAAGCCTGGCAGTTATTCTAAAAGGAGCATCAATATATGGTCCGCCTGAATGCAGCAGAGCAGAACAAGTTGCCTCAACTTTTTCCCCCTGGTGAAACAAATCACTGTTTAATTTGTTTTCAACATGGAAGGGTGATGGGGTAAAGTCACTTACCAGTACCTTCATTGGCTGCCAGGTAAGCTTTGTATAATCAGCACTTAATTGAAAATTATAAAAACCAACCGCACCTGTTTTAAGGGTGGTAAATTCTCCATTAAAGCTGCCAAATTCAGATAATTTTATCTTATCTTTTTTATGGACAACCTTACCTTTTGGATCAAATATCTGCAATTTGTAAGCATTATCCGGTGCAGATATAAAACTATTATTATCCTGATCTCTTACATAAATTTTATATTGTATTGTATCGCCTGCCCTGTAAACCCCTTGTGCAGTTGTGCCCCATGAATGGATATGACCGTATTTTGTTTTTTGATCATTGTATATTGTATAATTTGAACTTTGTGAAGTATCAAGTGAAAAATGTCCTGAAAGAGGTAAAACAGCAATATCATCTCCCTTTTGAATATGTACAAAAAGTCTTTTACAGGCAAAAGGTTGATTGCACCACTCCAAGGTATTAAGTTCAGGGTCAAGGATTTTTGTGCCTGGTAGGATGGCTAGACCATTTTTGTCACTTGATGTTGCACCCAATATTTTTTTAAGCGATGACAGTGATGACAGTGAGTCTTTATATATTGTAACTTCTGCATCACTTACTATTTTACCGCTGTGTAAATCAGTGATCCAGACAAGGCAGTTAAAGTGCCCCAGCTTTACGTGAACTTGAAATGGAGTTACCTGCCCGAAAAATTCATGGTTGGATAGCTTGCTGCCCAGGGTAGACACAGCTGAAATATTACCATATACAGCACCTGATTTCCCATCAAGCATACCACGGACACCAAGTGGAACAGCATAAGCAATATCCGGGGCAGCTGGAATATCAACTTTGTGGTTGAGGTTTTTTTGGCTTCCCTTGGATGTCAGTTTTCTATAATTTACATTAAGGTTTTCAAGATTGGTAACATATACCGGGACTTCAGAGTCAATTGTTTTTTCAAGCACAGATCTGTTGTGTATCAGTCTAAGTTCAGGTTTCCTATGGTCTGTAAAAAATTTTATATCAATGGATTCAGGCAATAATCTTCCAAATTCATCTTTTGGTCCCTTGCCCTTTGATACAACATGATACTCCTGCCATGCTTTTAGATTTCCAGGCAGAAAAATAGCATATTGCCTGCCCCTTTTATGTGGGCTGTTTAACCTGGAATAACTGTATACATTTTCCCAGGGGTCATAATCTTTTCTGTTTCCTGCAAGATCTGGTGCAAACTCAATATTATCTTTTATCTCTTCTTTAATAACTGGTGCGCTAAACACAAGTGAAACCTGGTTAAACGGGTCTATGAACTCCTTGGATTCATAATCTTTGAAATTATTGATCAATACATCTGAATTATTATTTGTTCTGCTCTTTACACCGATAAACCTGAATTCAGGATATGTGTCAAATTTCACTATAACCCTGCGTGTTATCCCTTTTTTCTTTCCATGGACTGAAATCAATCCAGGCTCAATTCTTAACTCCATGGATGAATCAAGGGGCAACTCCCCAAGAGGAGAGACAAGCCAGACATTATATGCTTTTGCTGTTTTCTGCTTTTTTTGTTTCCTGGTATCAGGTTCTGCTTTAAGTGTATATCGCTTTTTTCCGATGGCTGATAGAATAAAAATATGGTTTTCAACACTGTTTTTCGATACAGGCTGGTTAAACACAACTCTTATAACTGGTGTGCCAGGTGATTTCCATGTTTTAAACCATGCATAGCTGACCTTTGCTCGTGCTGTGATAAAAGTGTGATTAACAATTTTTTTTATTGTATTGCCGTCCCTGGTCTCTATTCCAGGCTTAACTGTTATCTGATACTTTGTGGACATTTTAAGTTGATCCTTATTGCCAAGCTGGCAGGCAAGGGCACTTGTATTTATCCAGCGCCATGCACAATTGCAGGAAGGGGTGATTACAATGGGTATCTCATCTTGTTTTCTATCCATGCGACCCAGAGGCACAACAGGTTGATTAAATTGAAATACAATCTTGCGACCTGCAGGTACATCTTTACCATCGGGAGTGATTCTTGAAATCTGCAAAGGTTTTTTTAAAGCTGAATCACTTGAATCAAACACAGCAAATGCAGAGTGTGTTGATATGAAAACAAATATTATAATTAATATCAAACTTTTTTTATTGATCATCACTCTCTCTCCTAAATTAAAAATATCCAAAAATAATTATTAATTTTGTATTCTCTGTTTGAGTGCCTTAATAATACCTAAACACACCTGATTTGCATCGGCAACTATGGCAACATCAGCCATTTTCATCATTGTTGCATTGGGATTTTTATTTACCGCAATAATAAAATCAGCATCTGTAACAGCTGAAGTGTGCTGAATTGCTCCACTGACGCCAAAGGAGATTAGAACCTTGGGTTTGATATTTTTACCTGCCTGACCCACCAAAGATTCATGGTCAATCCAGTTGCCATACACCACAGGCCGTGTGGCACCAACCTCGGCATTCATAAGTTTTGCAAGGTCAAACAATTTTTTAAATTTTCCTTTGCTTCCCATGCCTCTGCCCCCGCATATAACTATATCTGCATCTTCAATTTTCTGTTTTCCGGCAGGTTTATATTGTGAGGTGATCATACGTACTCTCTCTTCTGGCATATCAGAGGGCAGGGGCATGCCTAGGATTTTTCCTGTTGCTTCATAGTCATGGGGAAGCTCATGAAATGTTCCCGGGCAAATAGTTGCCATCTGGGGTCGACAGAACGGAGTTACAATTTTAGCAATCAGGTTCCCGCCAAAAGAGGGTGCAATTTGAATCAGCCGACCTTTTCCATCAATTTCAAGGTTAATACAATCAGCAGTTAATCCTGTGTTTAATATTTTTGCGACCCGGGGGGCAAATTCCTGACCAAATCTGGTTGCTCCGATCAAAATTGTTTCAGGTGCATGTTTTTTTACAAGAGTTGTTAAAAGATGTGCATATGTTTGAGAAGAATAAGATTTAAGATCAGGATGATCAACCACATATACTTTTTTTGCCCCGTGGGCAATATACTCTTTAACATATTCATCCACCCTGTGACCAAATACCACAGCACAAACCACTGCACCTGTTTTAGAGGCAAGGTCAGTGGCGCGCCCCAGAATTTGAAGTGTTACCCTGTTTTGAAAATAGTTTCGATAATCACCAAACACCCATATATCATTATTATCTTCAGCCATACTTTTTACTCTCCATCATGCTCATGGGTTTTTAAATCTTTTCCCATGGCAGAGCTTAGAATTTTTCCATGGGATTCAAATAACTGGTCAATGATTTTTTTGACTGCCCCTTTTAGTACAATATTGTCTTTATCACTGGTTGGAGAATATACATCAATGATTTTTGTTGGAGAGTCTTTAATGGCATTCAAGTCATGATCAAGCCCAAGGGCATCGGCATCCATTACAGTGATTTCAGGTGTTTCAAAGGCAGTTTGTACTCCTTCAAGGGTGACATGCCGGGGAATATATCCATCAAGATCTATGGTGACAACTCCGGGCATATCCATTTCAAGTATTTCAGCAAAATCATCCACCTGCCGATTTACCTGAATCTTGTTGTTCATAACTTCAATTTTATTTACAAAACATATTAGAGGAAAACCAAGATCTTGAGCAAGTTGTGGTCCCACCTGTCCTGTTTCACTGTCACTGGTTTGTGAACCGCACAGCACAAGATCAACTGATTTAATCTGTTTTTTAACTACACAAGATAAAACATAGCTTGTTAAAAAAGTGTCAGCACCTGCCATGCGCTTGTCTGTCAGTAAGATTCCCTGATCTGCACCAAGGGCCTGGGCTTCATGGAGTACTTCTGCTGCCATGGAAGGTCCCATGGTGATGGCAGTAATATGTGTTGGATGTTTTTGTTTGATTTGAAGCGCTGCCTCAAGGGCTCTTTTGCTGGCAGGATCCATCATTCCTTCGGCAAGCTCCCGCTTCAATGTACCTGTTTTTGAATTCCAGGGCAGCTCTGACACCATGGGTACCTGTTTTATACACACAATTAATTGTAACATAATTAAACCTTTATCAGCTGGGTCTTGTTAAAATATCCCTGGCAATGACCATCTTTTGAATCTCACTTGTTCCCTCATATATCTGGGTTACTTTAGCATCCCTGAAATATCTCTCCACATCATACTCTTTTGAATACCCATAACCGCCATGTATTTGTACTGCTTTATCTGTCACATATTTGGCAGTTTTACTGCAGTGAAGTTTTGCCATGGATGCCTGGGATGAAAATGGTTGCCCGTTGTCTTTCAGGGAACATGCACGATAAAGAAGAAGCCTTGATGCATCAATTTGAGTGGACATATCAGCAAGATAGTTTTGTATGGTTTGAAATTTTGATATTGGTTTTCCAAACTGCTGCCTCTCTTTTGCATAGACAACTGACGCTTCAAAGGCAGCCTGGGCAATTCCCAATGC
>CAZMEX010000004.1:0-95222 GCA_964565415.1 uncultured Desulfobacterales bacterium
GTATCTCCGGGCGTAAGATTAGTGGCAAAAGAACCAAACACAACAAATCTGCCGTCGGATGAGATGGAGGGGTACCAACTCCTATGATTCGCCTGCACACCTGCTGAATCCAGACTCACTCTTTCAATGGCATCTGTTTGTCTATCCTTTACAAACACATCACTAACGCCATTTGTATCTCCTGGCGTAAGATTAGTGGCACCAGAATCAAACGCAACAAATCTGCCGTCGGATGAGATGGAGGGACCATCACTACCATTATCCCCCTGCACACCTGCTGAATCCAAACTCACTATTTCAATGGCATCTGTTTGTCTATCTTTTACAAACACATCCCTGACTCCATTTATATCTACCGTAAGATTAGTGGCATCAGAACCAAACGCAACAAATCTGCCGTCGGATGATATGGAGCAGTGCCAACTACCATTATCCCCCTGCACACCTGCTGAATCCAGGCTCACTCTTTCAATGGCATTTGTTTGTCTATCCTTTACAAATACATCACCAACGCCATTTGTATCTCCGGGCGTAAGATTAGTGGCATCAGAACCAAACGCAACAAATCTGCCGTCGGATGAGATGGAGCAGTGCCAACTACCATCATTTCCCTGCCCGCCTGCTGAATCCAAGCTCACTCTCTCAATATCTCCGGGGGCTCCGTAAACAATGCTTACAATCAATAAAAAACCAAAGAGAATAAAACCAGAGAAAAATAAAGTAAATTTTGTAACATAAAATATATGTTTTTTCATATTTTTTACTCTCCTTTTAAACAATTATTTTATTCTTAGCCCATCTTTCGGTTGGTAAAAATTCTTCTTTAAACTTTTTTACACCCTTTTTCATATGCAATCCCTGCATCTATAACTATGGCATTGCCTGTTTAAACATGACAGACACCTTATGGTAATAGATAAGAAGCTGATTGCATGCTCTTAACTGCCCTTATCAGTAAACATTATTTAAATTGTTCTGTGCCGGAAAAATCACGTTCTAAATCAAAATTTTTTAAAACATCATTATCATTATCTGACAACTGCTCTGTAACAATTCTGTTTAATAATTCACCTAATCCCGGTCCCAACATAAAACCTTGACCGCACATACCCACAGCACTGATAAAATTTGGATTATTTTTTGCAACTCCCACAAGGGGGAATCCATCCGGGCTCATGGGGTATTGTCCTCTCCATGTTCTTCTTACTTTCAAATTGGCAAGTTTAGGGAACAGGGAAACCATTCTTTTTGCCACCTGGGGTAAAAACACGGATGTAGATTCACTATTGGTTCCAACCATTAAATATTTTGGTGTGATACAAAAAATCACCTGACCCTCATTGTTCTGATAAAAATAGTAATTTGCAGAATCAGCACTGCCCTGTCCTTCTGAAGCTCTTAAATCCACAACCATGGGACCGAAAAATCGTTTTACAGGTTCTGAAATAGCGCCTTCATGGCTGTCAGGAGTCACTGGAATATCAACACCTGCCATCTTACCAATCTGTTTTGCATGGTTCCCTGCTGCATTTATTACCTTACCACAGAAGTATTCGCCCTTATCAGTCTTTATTTGAATGCCCCTTGGTTTTGAAGTGCCTCCTGAGTTTTTAATAGATATAACCTTTTCATTAAAATTATACTTTGCTCCAAACTCCATGCTTTTAAAATAAAAAGCATTAATGGCAAGCAAGGGAGATGCACTGCCATCATCAGGAGAGTATGTTGACCCCCGAAGATCAGTTTCATTAATTCCCGGCACTATTTCAAGGTATTCCTCTTGGGAAAGCCATTTTATATTCAGGTTAAAAGATTTTTGAACCTTCATTAAACTTTTCAGCATTTTCTCATCTTTTTCACTATATGCAGGGAAGCTGTATCCATTGGCTATCCAGCCTATATCATCACCATATTTCTCTTTCCAGGTTGAAAATATCTCAATGCTTCTAAGGGATGTTGTAATCTTCCCTTTGTCAGAGTGTGTTGCTCTGATCCCTCCAATGGCCTTCTTATTCTGCCCCTGACCCGGCGATGCCAGAGCATCAATCACAAGTACTTTTATTTTATTTTCAGCCAGTGCAAGGGCAGCAGGTACACCCACAGACCCTGCACCAATTATGATTACATCAAATGTTTTCATGATTGACCTCCATTTGCAAATTTGCCCAAAGGAACCTCAATATATAAAGGACGGCGAACATTAAGGATTATATCTTTTTGAGCAATTTTTTCTGCTCTAAATATCTGCTTCATTAAATTTTCGCATGTTTTATATCCACAAGGTCCCATGCCTGCCCGTGAAATTGCCTTTATCTGGTTCATGTCAGTAACACCTTTTTTCACAAGCTCTCTTATTTCACCTGCTGTAACTCTTTCACAAAGGCAGACAATCTCATCATCTCTGATATTATTAATATCTATCTGCTCATAAGCTTTTTTTTCATCCAGCTGCTCTGAAATTTGTTTTTCCTGAATTTTAAATCCAACAATTTTTTTTACCAGGTCCCTGGGCACCCTTATCCTTACAATCTGGGTTCTATTGCTCTTTTTTGCAGTTTTAGCGCCAAGTACTTCAAAAACTCCCAGTGCATCCCCGTCAACATCCACACACTCAACCTTATCGCCTTTGTTCACAGGATAATTATAAACCTCATAGGGTAAAAACAGGGTTGGGTTGTCTCTATCTTTTCTAAAATCAACAAGTGTAATGGCAAGCCCCGGACATATGGTGAGGCACTCCATGCAACCTTGACAATCTTTAGTATACTTTGGTCTTCCTTTAATGGGATCACCATCCATCACAATTGCATGTTCAGGGCATACAGTTGAGCAGGGATTACATGGGATTTCCTGCTTACAATGAATAACAGGGAAAACACCCTCTTTACCTTTAAAGGGTTCAATTTTTTCAGGCGCACCAGGATGGGATTTTAATATTTCAGCTTTTTCATACCATGCATCAGGTATTTTTTTTGCCCCTTTTACAAATTCCTGTACTATTTTCAAACCTGCAATTTTTCCATTAAACATTGCTGAAGATGCTTCGGCAATTTCAGAAGCATCGCCTGCTGCAAACACTTTTACTCCTGCAATCTTTGCTTCATCTGTAAACTCTGCCACAGATTCTAACCCAACAGCAATAAGAATAGTGTCGCATTTATATGTTTTTTCTGTGTTTTCAATGATCTTAAAATTTTTATCAATTTCAGCTATTGTTACTGAACTTACAGATTCATCTCCCTGGGCTGAAACAATTGAATGGGATGTATAAATTGGCACACCAAGTCTTTTCAACTTATCTTCATGGACTTTATATCCGCCGCATTGGGGAAGAGCTTCTGCAAGTCCCACAACATTGATGCCTGCCTGGAGTGCATGATATCCTGCAATAATGCCCACATTACCACCACCAATAATAAACAGGTTTTCAGCAGGTTTTACAAGGTCACGATTTACAAGGGTCTGAAAAGCTCCTGCTCCATAAACACCTGCAAGGGAATTGCCTTTAAATTTTAAAAACTTTTCCCTTGCGCCTGCTGCATTTAGAATCACTTTTGGAGTAACAAGTTTGTAAACCCCATTCTTTAAGATACCAACTTTTTTATCATCAAAAACATACAAGGCTGTACTGTTTTTCCACACTTCAATAGTGTTACCTGCTTCAACCTTGTCAGCAAGCATTACCCCGATATCCATACCTCTCATGCCAGCATGGGAGTCTTTAACTGAACCAAAAAATTTATGGGTCTGGAGTACAAGCTTTCCACCAAGCTGATCTTTATCATCAATCAAAATTGCTTTTATTTGATTTTCCTCAAGCTGAATTGATGCTGAAAGCCCGGCAGGTCCACCTCCAATTATTAAAACATCTGTTTCAATGTTTTCTATATCACTGATTTTTACATCCTGATCAACATCAGGCAGCTCTGGCAACCCCTCCACGCTTTGGACCATCATATTTTCCTTAACTTGGGTCATACAGGCTTTAACCGGAATTCCATTGGCAATCACAGTACATCTTGCACATTGACCATTGGCACAAAAAATCCCCTGGGCAGAATCATCTTTGTGATGATGACCAAAAATTTTTATTCCGTTTGCAAAAAGTGCCGATGAAATAACTTCACCCTGCTTTGCAAAAAATTTTTCTTTGTTCCAATAAAATGCAACTTCATTTTGCTCCTTAATCTGGAGAACAGGATGTTTTTTAATTCTGTTCTTTGTCATATTCTCACCTGTTTCAATAATTTATGTAATTAATTATTCAATGGTTAGACCATTCCACCATACATGTCAATATTTTTTAAATATTTGTTGTATATTATATGCTTAATATCGTATCTATTATTATCTGTAAACATTATTAAAAAGGATAAACATGGGAATAGACAATGAGATTACCATAGTGTCAGGTGGAAACAAAAAGGTGAATGCCATTTATAAGGGTATTACAATTAAAACCGATCAATCTTTTGAAAATGGAGGTGATGAAAGCGCTCCTGAACCATTTCTTTTATTCCTTGCCTCCATTGGGACTTGTGCTGGCATATATGTATACAGATTCTGCCAGCACAGAAATATTCCAACTGACAATATTAAAATTACCCAGACCAACCATTCAACAAAAGATGGTAAAGGGGTTGGAAAAATTTCACTGAAAATTGAGGTGCCCATGGATTTTCCTGAAAAATACAAAAAAGCCCTTGTGAAATCAGCAAACCTGTGTGCTGTAAAAAAACATATTCAAACTCCCCCGGAATTTGATGTTCATTGTGAGATAAAGGGATAAAGATAAAGTTAGAAAATGACTCAAAAAAATCCTGACTTTAACTCCAGGCCCGTTTATATACTGGAGAGATTGGTCTATCTGATACTTATAATATCTGTTTTAGTATTGAACAGCTGCAGCGTTGGAAAATATCCGCGCCCGGCTACATTTGGAGAGAGAGTAATGACCAATATCGGCTATACAGCAGATACCATGTGCGCATTTTTATATAAACTCTCTCTGGGTGGGAAACCAGGCTATGATATAAATCGACAAATGGTTCAGATTGATAATTATATGTTTTATGCGGATGATAGATTTTACACAAACCCTGATAAATTTTACTCCTTGCCTGATAAATTGCCTTTGATGAAATCAAAGATTCTTGAAAATACAAAACAATATTCTGTTATACTGCTGTCCTGGCAAAGTCAATACTCCCCATTGAATTCAAAATTTCAACCCCTTTATCAGCTTTACAGCGAGAACCACACAGCCTATGCAGTGCTTTATAAGGCAAAGAAAAAAAACTGCGGGGCTATGGTGTTTCTACATGGCTGGACCGGAGGCGATATTACAAAATCAAGAAAAGGAGAAAACCTTGAGCGTTTTCTTGCTCTGGGCTATGATGTTGCACTTTTACAGCATCCATACCATGGTCTTCGCACTCCCATTGATTCAAAATTTTCAGGTGAATATTTTATCAGTGGAGAGATCAGCCGTATGAACGAAGCCATGCGCCAGGCTGTTACTGACACTTTAAGTCTTTATAACTATTTAAGAGAAGATTATCAGGTGGTTGGAGTGCGCGGCAGCAGCCTTGGAGGGACTACTGCTCTAAATACAGCTGTTATCAAAAATGATCTTGATTTTGTAATAGCCCTGGCACCATTCAGCGAGCTCAGTGAAATACGTGAAGATACAAAGTTTACATCCTATGTTGCCAAAGGCATGGAACGTTCCGGTCTTAAAAAAGAGATATTAAATAGAGTCCTGCATACTATTAACCCTGCCAATTATACACCAGGTATTCCAAAACAAAACATACTCCTTATTGCAGGAATGGGTGATAATTTTGTTCCTCCTGCCCAGACACTTAAGGTGTGGGAAGCCTGGGAACACCCATTGATACACTGGTATCCAGGTGGACATGTTATCCGTTTCTACAATAAAGAATCAATGGAAATAGAAAATGATTTTCTACTAAATCATTTAAAAAAAAGAACTTTATCATATCATGGTATCCATAAGAAAAAGCAAGTTGAGCAATAAAATGGAATATTGTTTTTTAAACCTCTTCCTGATATGATTCGATGAGCTGTTACAGCTTGTCAATATTAAATTATAATTTGAAATTTAAAAGATATGGGCATCCGGTTTTTAGGTAAAACATTAAAAAATACAATGGTTCTGGCATCGGGAATCCTTGGCAATAACAAAGATATTTTGCAAAGGGTATATGACAATGGCTGCGCCCTTGTGACCATGAAGTCCATAGGTCCTGAACCAAGAGATGGGCACAATAACCCGACTGTCATTGATCTTAAGCATGGTATAATCAATGCTGTTGGTTTGCCTACTCCCGGATATGCGCACATGGAAAAAGAGTGGAAAGATCTTAAAAATAGAAATTTTCCATTGTCTGCAAGTATCTATGGCAGCTCTGTTGAAGAGTATGCAATGGTTGCCCAATTTGTATCAGATCAAAAACCCGACATGATTGAGATCAACATATCATGTCCAAACTCTGAAAAACATGGCATGATTTTTGGAGTACATACACAATCTGCCCATGAGGTTGTCTCGGCTGTTAAAAAAGTTGTTAATGTTCCACTGATTGCAAAACTTACACCCCAGGCCCCCGATATTGCAGAGATTGCAAAGGCATGTGAAGATGCCGGGGCTGATGCTATCTGTGCCATCAACACAGTGGGACCCGGAATGGTTATTGACATTGAAGCATGTACACCTGTACTTGATTTTAAAAAAGGCGGGCTTTCAGGGCCCATGATTAAACCTGTTGCCATCCGTTGTGTGTATGACATATACAAAGCTGTAAAAATCCCGGTTATCGGACTTGGAGGCATATCTACAGGAGAGGATGCAATTGAAATGGTCATGGCAGGTGCTTATCTTACAGGCCTGGGCAGTGCTGTTAAATCAAGGGGCATCAATGTATTTGAAAAAGTGAGCAAAGAGATGACCAGATGGTTAAAAAACCACAATTACACCCTTGATGACATTAGAGGTGCAGCCCATTAAAACCAGCCAAAGCCATATCATGCTTAAAGTCATAGACAAACAAGAAGATACCCACTTTGCTACACTTTTCTTTGATTCTACCTCTGACTTATACGGCTCATTCAAACCGGGTCAATTTGTGATGCTGTGGATTCCTGGTGTGGATGAAAAACCCTTTACTCTCTCGTCTATCTCAGATAAATGCTTTGGCATTACCATTGAGGCAAAGGGTGTGTTTTCAAAAAAAGCAATCTCCTTAAAAAAAGGAGATCTTGTTGGTATCAGAGGTCCTTTTGGAAATGGGTTTACTCTACCTGCACAAGATGATAGGGTCGCAATGGTTGCAGGCGGGTGTGGCATGGCTCCCCTGGCACCTCTTATTGACATGATAGAACTCAATGGGGAACAAAATCAAAATATCATATCCATCCACGGAGCAAAGTCAAAAGAGCATCTTCTGTTTAAAGAGAGATTTAAGGTTGAACGTAAATTTTGCACTGATGATGGCTCCCTTGGTCATAAAGGGTTTGTCACAGATATTTTTAAAAAAGAGATCCTTTCTGGCAGCTCTTTTAATAAAGTATATGCCTGTGGTCCTGAAATCATGATGAAAAAGGTTTTTGACATTTGTGAAAAACATAGTATCCATTGTGAGGTATCCCTTGAAAGATATATGCGATGTGGGTTTGGACTTTGCGGTGCTTGTGTCTGCGGCAAAGAAGTGGTCTGCAAGGATGGTCCAGTGTTTGAATCCAGACAACTTAAAACCATGCAGGAATTCAATAATACAGCCCTGTTAAAATCTGGAAGAGAGGTTACCTTAAATGAATATTTTGCCTGGAGACATCCTTAAGCTTCTTAAAATTAAAGGAAAAACTGATGACATACAAACAAGAGTTTATAAAATTTCTGGTTCACTGCAATGCACTCAAATTTGGTGAGTTCACTTTGAAAAGCGGCAGAGTAGCACCATATTTTATCAACACAGGAATGTTTGATACTGGTCATAAAATAAACAAACTGGGGAAATTTTATGCCCATGCCATTAAAGAACATTTTTCCGATGAATTTGACGGTATTTATGGACCTGCCTATAAAGGCATACCTTTATGTATTTCTGCAAGCATTGCCTTGAATAATATGGGGGTTGATAAAGGATATGTTTTTAATCGAAAAGAGGCAAAAACATACGGAGATAAGAGCACTGTAGTTGGAATGGAGTTGAGAAACAATTCAAGATTAATTCTCATTGATGATGTGATAACATCGGGTAAAGCCATCAGAGAATCTCTTATGACTCTTAAAGCTAACAATGATCCAAAAGTTAAAGGAATTATCATCAGTGTTGACCGCCAGGAAAGAGGGAAAGACAATACAAACGCCCTTCAAGCAGTGGAAAAAATATTAAATATCCCGATCTTTCCCATTGTCACCATTACCCAAATCAAAGAGTACCTTCATAATAAAAAGGTCAATGGGAAAATCTACCTGGATGATGCCATGCTTGAAAAAATTGATGTCTACCTTGCAAAGTATGGCAGTAAGGATGCATAAACTTGAGACTGAATCCATTAATAATCTTTTGGCAATCAGAAGACTAACCTGATTCTTACTCAATGGGAGATTATATGAAAATTAAAAAAGCTGTCTTTCCAGTAGCAGGTCTTGGAACAAGATTTTTACCGGCAACCAAAGCAATGGCAAAAGAGATGCTGCCGGTTGTTGATAAACCCATCATTCAATATGCAGTTGAAGAGGCATTCAAGGCTGGTATTGAACAGATTATCTTTGTCACAGGCAGGGGTAAAAAAGCCCTTGAGGACCATTTTGACAGATCTTCTGAACTTGAATTGAACCTTAAAAACAAAAAAAAACATGCCCTGTTAAAAGAGATAAAAGAGCTGGTTCCCAAAACCGGAACCATTATTTATACAAGACAAAACCAACCATTAGGGCTTGGACACGCCATCTGGTGTGCCAGGGATATCGTGGGCAATGAACCCTTTGCTGTGCTGCTTGCCGATGACCTTATAAAATCCGAGGTACCTGTTTTATCCCAGATGATGCTTAAGTTTGATAAATTACAAGCATCCATTGCTGCTGTTATGCAGGTTGATAAAGAGAATATTAATCAATATGGAATCCTTGATGCTGTCGCCATGGACAATGATGTTGTTAAGGTCAATGCTCTGGTTGAAAAGCCTGACCCTGATAAGGCACCTTCCAATCTTGCAATCATAGGAAGATATATACTCACCCCGCAAATTTTCAACTTTCTTGGACAAAAAAAGAGAGGTTCTGGCGGTGAAATTCAACTCACAGATGCTATGCAGGCTCTTTTAAAAGAACAAGACATCTATGGATATAAATTTAAAGGGGAACGATTTGATTGTGGTGACAAAGCAGGGTTTCAAATGGCTAATCTTGCCTTTGCAATGGAGCGGAACGATATTAGAGATAAGCTGTTAAAATATATTAAAACTCTCTGATTTATAAGATTCAAATACTTTGTTTGTAAATATTATAAGCGTTCATTACTTTTCTCACATATCTTTGTGTTTCATAAAACGGCGGGATATCTTTATGTGCGTCTACTGTTGTAGGACCTGCATTGTATGCTGCAAGGGCAAGGGGCACCTTATTCTTATATTTTCTAATTAACTGTCCCAGATAATAAGTCCCTCCCATAATATTATCCACAGGGTCAAAGGGATCTGACACATAAAAATTCTGAAAATTAAATGGCATAATCTGCATAAGCCCTGAGGCACCTTTACTGGACACTGCCCTGGGATTAAAATCAGACTCAACTTTTATCACGGCTTTTACAAGGGAGAAGTCAACACCATATTTACTGGAAGCTTTCCTGATAATGGAATCAAATCTGGAAGTTGTATAAAAGCGATTATTTCGTCCTGTTCTTGCATGGACAAAAAAGTTCATTTCAGAATCATTTTTTGTCAGCACATTGGTAAAATGCAGGACACCTTCACTGTCAATATACTTATAAATATCAGCTAACCCGCCCACGGACGAAAAAGCAATAATAAATAATGTAATAAGTAGATATTTTTTCATATTAGACAACTTTTATTTTGTTTACCTTATTATCGACATTGTCTTTATATTTCTTAAGTATTAATTTTTTTGGAAACTCCTGTTTTGATATATACTGTATAAGGGTTTCAGAAAAATCATTTAAAAGCTTTGCAAATAATTTATCTTTATCCTTTACCATAATAAAATTTCGCTCTGCCACATGTTCCCAAACAGCTATTTTACCAACTTTATCTATAATATCTTCAAAGAAAAACTCTTTTTGCTCTCCATCGGAAAAAAGAGTTTTTTCAACTGAAATTTCCATTTTTGCTTTCATTATTACAACATAGGCATCTTCTGAAATCATCCTTGAAGCATCTGATATTACAAGGGTTTGACCGTTTTTAAGTTCAATCTCTTTTACTGTTTTTTCTTTCATAATCTTTAATTCAGCAACACCTTAAAATTATCAAGCTATCATTCTAATATTATTCAATATATCAGTGATTTACTATTTGATCAAGGCTTTAGAACAACTCAAGCTGCTGCCCTGGTTTTACTCTCTTTAAAGGCGGCTTAAAACTCTCTTTTGACTCAACATCAAATATCTTGTCCCAGTTTAAACAATATTGGCTCTGGGGCTCTTTTGAATAACTTACTTCAATGACCTCTTTGCCGTGCAGCCTGGCACTTATCAAGTCATTAAACAACAAAATTTTCTCCTGGTTTGTTATCACAGGAAAGCCATAATGTTCATTCTTATACTTTAGTATTTTTTTTGATTCAATTCTCTGCTTTACAAAGTCAATATGCCTGGTCAACCGATTTTGAATAACTTCATTTGAAAAATCAACAATATCATCCTTAATTGCTCTAATAATCTTTTCAAAATTCTTATCAATTTCAAAACCATAAGAGTTCCTGGCAGCTGCCATGGCAGCCATCATGGTTGTGCCGGTGCCTGCAAAGGGGTCAAGCACCAAATCCGCTTTTGCAGAATACATATTAATCAACCTGTATGCCAGTTCAAATGGGAACGCACCACTTCTTTTACGCAAAGAAGATTTTTCCTGTTTCTGTCTTGTCCCTTTAATATCAAACCAAATATCTGAGAAAAAAATATTCCTCTCTTCCCAGAAAAAAGAGCTTTCCCGCCTGTTTATTTTCTGCTCATTATTGACAAAGTCTCTCTTGTAACCTTTTCGGACAATCAGTATGTACTCATGTTCCAGAGTAACATATGCTCCTGCTGGCAACATCCCTGAACCCATGAACTTGTTTGGTGCATTTGTCTGTTTACGCCATAATATATCAGGCAGGGATGTAAACCCAATTTCCCTGAGATATTGTAAAATCCTTGCATGGTTTGGATATAAACTAAAGTTATCGTTAATGGTTCTTGTGGCATCCCCGATATTAATACAGGCAAAACCTCCATTTTTTAAGACCCTAAAGCATTCATCCCATACAGAGTCTAAAGTCCTATGCATAAGTTCAAAAGCAATATTCCCCTGTTTTTTTTTTAGAGCATCAAGCACAGCTCCATCCTGATCTGAAAAAACAGTATCCCACATTTCAATCATTGGATATGGGGGAGAGGTAACTATGAGATTAACACTGCCTGAAGGCACCTCGTCCATATCATTAGAGTTTTGAAAAAATATTTCATGTACTGTATCCATCTTTAAAACCTCCTCTCCTAAAAAAATAATGCCTAGAATTAATATAAATTTTATAGTGTTGTCAACCAACTCTTTTTTTAGAACTATTTTTTACTTGCTTTGCTGAATCTTGTTTGTTATTTTTCTAAAAATAATCGATTTTTCATAAGGAGAGTATGTATGGCTGCAAAAAAAGCAAATAATCCTGCAAATACATGGGCTATGCTGTGCCATTTATTGGGTCTGTGTACCTTTATCGGAATACCATTTGGAAATATAATCGGACCTTTGGTTGTCTGGTTAATAAAAGGAAAAGAGTATGACTTTGTTGATGAGCAGGGTAAAGAAGCATTGAATTTTCAGATATCAATGACAATTTATGCATTGATCGCAGGCTTGTTGATAATTATTTTAATAGGATGGATATTGATCTTTGCCTTGGTTGTGGCTGATATTGTCCTTACTATCATGGCTTCCATAAAAGTTAACAATGGTGAATCATATAGATACCCCTATATTTTCCGCTTGATAAAATAAGACAAACCCCCTGTTTAAAAAAATCATTGTGTGGGCTGAAATCCTCTGGGTTTTTAGCCCATTTTTTATATTTTCCCACTCTGATTACTGCTTTTTATTCATGACAAATTATTTACTCCTTCATTGAACAACTCTTTGATTTTCAACGTCGAATCTGATATGTTACAGGCTCAATTTTTTAAGGATTTGAACAGATGCATTATGAAGGTGACATGATCAGACCTCCCAGCGAGGCATCAAGTATTTTATTACAGGTAACCCTTGGTTGTTCCCACAACAAATGTACGTTCTGCGGAACATTTAGAGGCAAACGATTTAATATTAAAAAAGATGATATAATTTTTGAAGATATTGAGTTTGCAGCACAACATATGCAAAGGATAAACAAGCTTTTTATCTGTGATGGTGATGCCTTGATAATACCCCAAAAACGGCTCGTAAAAATATTGAAACAGATACAAAAACGCCTGCCCTGGGTCAACCAGGTCAGCCTTTATGCCAATACAAAAAGTATAGGTATGAAATCTGAAGCTGAGCTCAGGGAGCTTTATGAACTTGGCGTCAAGCTTGCTTATATGGGATTAGAGTCAGGCGATGATGTCACTCTTAAAAACATCAATAAAGGGGCAGACTCAGCCCGGATGATTGAAATGGGCAAAAAGATCAGAAAATCCGGTATTAAGCTTTCAATAACCGTTCTTATTGGTCTTGCAGGAAAAACCCGCTCTAAAATCCATGCTAAGGAGACTGGCAGAGTTTTATCTGCCATTGATCCTGAATTTGTTGGCGCATTAAGCCTTATGCTGATTCCGGGAACTGAGCTCCATGCACAGTATGAAAAAAAAGAGTTTGAACTTTTAAACCGTGAAGAGATGTTAGAGGAACTAGGAAATATGATATCTGCAACAAATTTATCTTCGGGGCTATTCCATGCAAACCATGCATCAAATTACCTTCCCATCCGGGCAAAACTACCTGAAGAAAAAGAGAAAACATTGTCACTCATTGCCAATGCATTGGATGGAAAAATCGAATTAAGACCAGAATATATGAGGGCACTATAATATTATAATTTCTATTAGGAGAAAATAATGACCATAATTGATAAAGATATTGATAAGCTTTGTATAGATACAATTAGAACTCTTTCCATTGACGCAATACAAAAAGCAAACTCTGGACATCCGGGTGCGCCCATGGGACTTGCACCTGTGGCACATGTTTTGTGGAAATATTTTTTAAAACACAATCCTAAAAACACTTCGTGGGTTGACAGGGACAGATTTGTACTCTCGGGCGGACATGCTTCAATGCTCCTTTACAGCCTTCTTTTTCTCCACGGCTATGGTTTGACCATTGATGATATAAAACAATTCAGACAGTGGGAAAGCAAAACTCCTGGACATCCTGAACTTGGACATACCAATGGTGTTGAGACTACAACGGGTCCTTTGGGGCAGGGGATTGCCAATGGTGTAGGTATGGCAATGGCTGAACGTCATCTTGCTGCAAGGTTTAATAAAGACGAAAAGAAGATTATTGATCATCACACCTATGCTGTATGCGGAGATGGTGACTTGATGGAAGGTGTTGCAATGGAAGCAGTATCCCTTGCAGGACATCTTGGACTTGGAAAACTCATATTAATTTATGATGATAACTCCATCACCATTGAAGGCAAAACAGATATTGCAGTTACTGAAGATGTTAAACTTAAATTTGAAAGCATGAACTGGCATGTTGTTGTTATCAAAGATGGCAATGATATTGATGAAATTTATAAAGCTATCTCAGATGCCATTGATGAGACTTCAAAGCCAACACTGATAAAATGCAAAACTGAAATTGCATTTGGAAGCCCCAACAAACAAGGAACATCAGGTGCCCATGGAGCACCCCTTGGCAAAGATGAAATAAAGCTTGTTAAAGAAAACTTTGGATTTGCCCCGGACATAGATTTTTATGTTCCCCCGGAAACTCTGGATGAATGCAGAAAAACATTAATTAAGGGGCAGGAAAAAGAAGATCAATGGCAAAATGTTTATGATCAATATAAACTTGAATTCCCTGAACTTGCTGCAAGCTTTGTGGATGCTGTGAGTGGATTTTTAACAAAGGGGTGGGACAAAGAGATTCCTGAACTTGCTGCTTCAGATGATCCTGTTGCAACACGGGCTGCTTCCGGCAAAGTACTAAATGCCATTGCTAAAAACCTGCCTGCACTCATGGGCGGTTCTTCTGACCTTGCGCCTTCAAACAAGACATTTCTTGATAATGAAGAAGTCTTCCAGAAAGATTCATATGGAGGCAGAAACATAAGGTTTGGTGTACGGGAGCATGCAATGGGTTCTATTATGTCAGGCATGTTTCTCCATGGTGGAATCCGCCCCTATGGCGGAACATTTCTTGTGTTTGCCGATTACATGCGCCCTGCAATCAGGGTTGCATCTTTGATGAAGCTTCCTGTTATCTATGTTTTTACCCATGACAGTGTTGCAGTGGGCGAAGATGGTCCCACACATCAACCGGTAGAACATGTTGCTTCCCTGAGGACAATCCCTGGATTAAACGTCATAAGACCTGCTGATTTCAATGAAACTGCCATTGCATGGCAAATTGCCCTTGAGTCGTCAAATGCCCCCACAGCTCTTATTTTAAGCCGTCAAAAGCTTGATGTGCTTGACTCTGCTCCTGATACACCTAAAGGCAATGGCAGTTTAAAAAATGGTGCCTATGTAATAAAAGAGTCTGGAAAAGGTACAGATGAGATTGATCTTATTCTTATTGGCTCAGGTGCTGAAGTACATATCTGCCTTGAAGCAGCAAAAGCCCTTGAAAAAAATGGAGTTGGCACAAGGGTTGTGAGTATGCCGTCCTGGGAGCTTTTTATAAAATCATCACCAATTTATAAAGAGAGGATTCTTCCGGAAAAAATTACCAGCCGAATTGCTGTAGAGGCAGGGATATCCATGGGCTGGGAGCAATTTGTCGGACCCAATGGCAAAACCATATCCATTGATAAATTTGGAGCATCTGCACCTGGCAACAAAGTCCTTGCAGAATATGGTTTTACTTCAGAAAATATTATTAAGACTGCAAAGAAATTGTTGGAATAATATAGACTTTTTTCAAATCATCACTACATTGTCCCCAAGAAAATAGTATTCTGCCTTGGAATTTCTTCAGGGACAACTGTTTTCAAATAAGTGTCCACTGATTTTAGCAAGTGGGATAATTTTTGATCTATTAACAATTTAATCTGTAAACAAAATGAATAATGATCTAGCAAAAGACAGATACTTTAAAAGGAATGCCACTGGTGTCTCCCTTGTGGAATTTATCTGGGGACTCGGGTTTCCAATCCTTTTAGAGTCAACTTTTCTGCAAATCTTTTTAAAAACCTTTGGAGCATCGGATTTTTTAATTGGACTTGTACCATGCATTTTCATTACAGGTGTATCTACATTTCCCCTTTTATCAAGTTACCTTACGCGTAACAAGAAGCATAAAAAAAAAGTTGTGATAAACCTGCACATTTTATCATCCATTGCCATTATTTTTTTTGGAATTTCTCTGTTTTTTGTCCAAAATCACTCTTATATACTTGTACTCTTTTTCCTATCATACATTGTGTTTTCATTAAGTATAGGGCTTACATTGCCTGTCTGGCTCAACTATCTTGTTAAAATTTTTTCTGAGAAAAAAAGTGTTGAAGGTTTTGGGATAATGATGGGAGCCCAGAGCACTGCAAAGCTTATAAGCGGGCTGATCATTTTAAAAACAGTTGAAGAATATGGGGTTTCAACAATCAGCACCGCATATATATTCCTGAGCGCCGGGCTTTTATTTTTAATAGGCTCTTTTTGCTTTCTTTTTACCAAAGAGATTTCAGATGATGGTAAAGAACCTAGAAACAGTGAATCATTCTTGAAACATACAAAAAATACAATTATAGAGATCATTAAAAACAAAAATTTCTTAAAATACCTTATTGGAGATCTGGATAATTATATTATAATAACAACTATCTCCTTTTATGCTGTTTATGCAACAGAGTTTTTTGATATAAAAGCATCAACAGCAACAGGGCTCTTTGCAAGTTTTTACTACACAGGCTCCATGGCTGCAAATCTTTTATTAGGTCCCTTTGATTTCCTGCAATTATTTAATTTAAAACAAAAATTTATAAGTACTAAAATACTTACAATCACAGCTCTTTTAATACTGATTTTTTTCCCGACCTTGCCAGGCTTTCTTGCTGCAAGCAGTCTGTTTGGTTTTGGCAGAGGAACCAGAAATATAATTTTCTCACCATCTGTAAAAATGTTTTCCAACAAAGAAGACACTACTGGTTATTTTGCCCTGGCACCACTTCTTACGATAGCCTTTGGCTCGGGGCTGCCGATTTTTTATGGTATTATGCTGGATATCCTCTCGGACATGCAGGCAAATGCGTATAAAATTATGTTCAGTATATCTATTTTTCTCGTTTTAATAATTCTTTACTTTAGTATTATTACAGATTTTTCAAAAAAGGCTGACTAAACAGGAGTATTTACAATGCAGCAGGCAAATAAAAAAGGTAAAAAAAAGAAAATAATAATAACTCTCTCAATTGTGTTCCTTCTTTTTGGAACAATGTTAATACTAGGTATTTTTATAAAGTTAAAGGCCCAGGCTCTCAAACAAGAAGAGCTTAAATCTTCTAAAACCATAAGAGCCTTAACCAATGTTATAACACTGGAACTTATCCCGGGACATGTTCAGGAAGTTATTAATTTACCCGGGCGTGCAAAGCCCTGGAAATCCCTTACAATTGTAGCAGAAGTTAGAGGTAAAATTGTTAAAAAGGCGATCAATGAAGGCACAAGAGTTAAAGTTGGAGATGTCCTTGCAGTACTTGACAAAAGAGATTATGAGAACTCTTATAATTCTGCTGTTGCATCTTTTGAGGCAGCCACGGCATCAAAAAAACGGCTTGGGGCCTTGAGAAAAAAGAAGTTTATAACACAATCTCAACTTGATGATATCACAGCTGTTGCCAAACAGACAAAAGCTGCCATGAATATCGCGAAACTGAACCTTACACGCTGCACAATTATATCTCCCATGGATGGCATTGTTGATAAAACATTTGTTGAAAATGGTACTTTTCTTGGGTCAGGAGATCCCATTCTAAATATTTTGCAAACAGACAAAATAAAAATAGAAGTTGGTATTCCTGAATCTGATGTTGATGTTGTAAAAGAAATCAGTGAATTTGATATTTATATTGATGCCCTTGATAACAGACATTTTAAAGGTATCAAACACTATCTTTACAACACCACAAACAGCTTTGCCCACCTTTATAACCTTGAAATAAGTGTGGATAACCTTGATGGAAAAATCCTGCCTGACATGTTCTCCAGGGTTAAAATAATTAAACACAATATTGAAAACGGACTCTCTGTTCCCATGTATGCCCTGGTAAATAAAGATGGCAATGATGGAGTATATGTTGTTGAAAATGGTGTGGCAATTTTTAGAAAGGTAGAAAAAGGATTTCTTGATAAATGGAAAATCCAGATCCCTTCCGGATTAAAACCCCATGAAAAGGTTGTTGTTGTGGGACAGAGATTCATATCAGATAAGGAAAAAGTTAATGTTACAAATCAGATAACAAGCATGGAGGAGTTATCTCAATGATAATCTCAGACACTGCTATTACCAATCGCACAAGTGTTGTGGTGCTTGCTCTGATCATTTTCTTAACAGGAACCTATTGTTATATTGCTTTGCCAAGGGAGAGTTCTCCTGATATTACCATTCCCTTTGTCTTTGTAAAAACCAATTACAGAGGTGTCTCAGCTCCGGACATTGAAAACAGCATCACAATAAAAATCGAAAAGAAACTTAAGGGACTTGATGGTGTTAAAAATATCACCTCGGTAAGCTCTGAAGGTCTTTCCAGAATTAACATTGAGTTTATCCCAGGTACTGATATTGATGAAGTACTACCTAAAGTCAAAGATAAGGTAGATGAAGCAAATCAGGAGCTTCCAAGTGATCTTGACAGCGAACCTTCTGTTTATGAAGTAAACTTTTCAGAAATGCCCATTGTAATTTATACTTTGTCAGGAGATAGCAGTGCCAGGGTTTTAAAGAAACTTGCCGATGATTTAGCCGATGATATTGAAGCTGTCCCCGGGGTGCTTGAAGCTGATGTTACCGGAGGAGTGGAACGGGAAATCAGGATTGAGGTTGATACTGACAAACTTGCCTATTTCAAAATTCCCATACTTGCCCTTCAAAAAGCAATCTCCAGCGAAAACCAGAACACTTCAGGAGGTGCAATAACCCTTGGTCATGGACGATACCTAATGCGGATTCCCGGGGAGTTTGACTCACCAGACGAAATTCTTCATCTTATTGTTGCAACCCATGATGGAAACCCTGTCTATTTAAAAGATGTTGCAAAAGTGATTGACGGTAATAAAGATATAATCAGTAAATCAAGGCTTGACAGTGTGGATGCAGTCAATATATCTGTTAAAAAAAGAGTTGGCGAAAATATTATTGAGGTTGCAAAGAGAGTTGATATAGTTGTTAAAGAGGCTGAGAAAACCTTTCCGCAGAGTATAAAAACAACCAAACTTATGGATGAGACAAAACAGATAAAATTGATGGTTGCTGACCTTGAAAATAATATAATTTCAGGGCTTATCCTGGTTGTCATTGTCCTTTTCCTCTCCCTGGGCATTAGAAATGCCTTTCTTGTGGGGCTTGCAATTCCTTTTTCAATGCTTCTCTCCTTTGCAGGATTATATGCCCTTGGTATCACCTTGAACATGGTGGTGCTTTTCTCACTGACCCTTGCCCTTGGCATGCTTGTGGATAATGCAATTGTTATTATAGAAAACATCTATCGTTATATACAGCAGGGAGTACCAAAAATTGATGCTGCCATGAAAGCCACAAGTGAAGTTGCATGGCCGGTTATAGGATCAACTCTTACAACAATTGCAGCCTTTCTCCCTCTGATTTTCTGGCCTGGTATCATGGGGGAATTTATGAAATATCTACCCATAACACTAATCATTACACTTGCCTCAAGCCTGTTTGTAGCTTTGGTAGTAAACCCGGCACTTTGCGCTATTTTTATGAAAGAACAAGATAGAGACAAAGTTGGCTCTGAAGAACTTGCTGAAAAGATTGCAACCCAGGGTGAACAGCCCATAAAAATTGAAGGGTTTATTCTGATCTGGTATGAAAAAACCATGAAAATAGTTCTTAATAATAAGCTTACAACACTGTTTTCAGCTTTTGCCATTCTTATTATACTTTTTGAAATCTGGCTTTTACGCATTGGCATTGAAAAACCAAATGAGTTTTTCCCCAAGGTAGACCCTGCATCGGTATTTGTAAATATTGATCCACCAGAAGGAGCTGATCTTGAATATATTGATAACATTGTCCGAAAAACCGAGATAGCCGTATCTGGATTTACAGGCAAAAACTCTTTGAAAACATATAACAAAGCAATGGCTCTGCAGGAACACAAAACATCCAGAGATGAAAAATTTATGGCACCTTCTGACATTAACAATATAGAACATCTTTATACCAAAGCTGTACAAAATTCCGGCGGAGGTTTTTCCTTTGGTTCAAACCTGCCAAACCATATTGGTGTACAATTTATGGATTTTGAAGATCGCATCACATCCACCAATGATGATCTGAACAAATTAAGAGAGCGGGTGCAAAATATAGCCGGTGCAAAAATTACTGTGGAAGAACAGGCTCAAGGACCACCCACAGGTCCACCCATAAATATTGAGATATCCGGGGATAATTTTGAAATCCTTGGAAAAATCGCAGAAAAAATAAAATTGGCTCTTTCAAATATGCTATATGTTAAAGATATCCGGGATGATTATGTAAAGGGGCTTCCCAGCATAAAAGTTAATATTGACAGACAGAGAGCATCTCTTTTCAAACTTACAACCAGTGCCATAGGATTTGCCATTAAGACAGCATACAACGGTCTTGAAGTGTCAACTTATTATGAGGGCGATGAAGAGTATGATATTGTAGTAAAGCTTTCAAAAGATGACAGAAATGTTGTGGATATTCTTAAAAAACTGATGATTCCGACTCCCACAGGAAAAATGATCCCTTTGACTACTATTGCAGACATCAGCTATGGCGGTTCCATTGGTGACATTGTACGCATAAATCACAGCCGTACTGTGACGGTAACTGCAAGTGTAGATGAAACCAAAGTACCAGGCGCGGTTGTCAGGAAAAAAGCAGAGCCTATGCTGGCAAAACTTGATTTGCCCCCGGGTTATCAAGTTAAATTCACAGGAGAAGATGAATCTCAACAGGAAGCCCAGGAATTTTTAAGCAAAGCCTTTGCCATTGCATTATTATTTATCTTTCTCATACTTGTAACGCTTTTCAACTCAGTCACGCAACCTGTTATTATACTCACTTCAGTGATTTTATCTTTGGGCGGTGCATTCCTGGGACTTTTTGTGCTTAAGCTTCCCTTTGGAATAATTATGACAGGAGTTGGAGTTATCTCCCTTGCAGGTGTAGTTGTAAACAATGCAATTGTTCTAATTGATTATATAAATAAACTGAGAGCACGGGGCATGGAACTTACAAAAGCTGTTGTTGCAGGGGGAGCTACTCGATTGAGACCAGTTATGCTGACCGCTGTTACAACCATCCTGGGACTTTTACCCATGGTTACAGGCATTAGCTATGACTTCCATGTGATGGCTTTGTCATTAACAAGCGAATCAACCCTCTGGTGGAAATCCATGGCAATTGTTGTCATCTTTGGTCTAATAGTTTCAACAATCCTGACACTTGTTGTGGTGCCGGCACTCTATACCCTTATTGAGATATCAAAACAAAAACTTGCAAAACAATAATCAAAATAAATAAGCCTGCTGGTTTTAATCAGCAGGCTTGGTTTGTTACATTAATTAGCCATGCCGGGCTCATTGGAACATTTTGTTTGTGAATTTCCAGATGAAGGTGCATATTTATTGACATAGATCATACCCTGGATAACATTATTGAATTCACCACCTGCTTCATCAATGTCATTATTTTTATCCACTGTGAGCTTAAATCTGCGGTTACCTCTTCTTGCCCAGTAAACATTTCGTTTGACACCACGGTATTCCCCTCCTGCGGGAATTGGTGGAACAGGATAATTTTTTCCTCCCTTGTCTTTAATATAGAATCTTAAAATGGAAGACCTTGAAGGAATACTCCCAATATTCTTCACCACTGGTCTGTATGTATATCTTCGACTGGCACGGGTATGATGTACCTGTTTTCGAAAACACACCACAAGATCGGCTTTGCCGCCAAACCTTTTTGTTATTGTGTTATTTACAGGGTTTGAGTCAGGGGCACCAAGTCTAAGGCTGTTACCTCCAGGAGAGATAACACCCAGGGAAACTTTAACTTCATATAGGTTGCGACGGTCAAACGGATCAATGCCCTTGCCATAATCAGTGGAACGCAGTGGCCAGACAAAAGCTTGCCATGGCGGGTTTCCATGAGTTTTCAAGGTTCCGTTTGGATCCACTCTGGTCAAGGGCAATACTTTAAAAATATTTTGAGTTACAGCACTGTTCTTAATTTTCACTGCAAGTCCCAATTTGTTAAACTGATTTTGGGAAATCGGAGGTCCTGCATTGGTGATTGTAATTTTCAAACGATTCTGCCCTGTGAGGGTAAGAGTTCCCAGGGCAAGATCGTAGGGGCTATTATCTGGTATCGGGACTGGAGACGGTGCCCTAAGGGATACAGGGTGTCTTGCAACTCCCTGCCATTTATTATCTTGTTCCCCGGTATTGGATTCATTTATAACATTATAAAGGTCTATCCTGAGCACAATTATTGCATTTGCCTGCTGTGAAGAGAAGACAATGTTTCCATCATAAACTTCATTGGGTGCAAGAGCCTTTATATACACCTGTTTAATAACAGTACCATTTCGAGTAAGACCTGCATTAAACCCCTGCCCACATAAAGACCCAATATTTTTTACTTTATAGGTGATTGAAAATTGATTTGTGCCTGATGTCAGGGGAGTTATTTTTGCATTTGTGATAACTAGATTTGGATAATCATCGGCAAGTGCCGAACTTAAAGAGAAAGACACAATAATAACCAACAGAGAAAATAGTAATAATTTTTTCATTTTTTTCCTCCAAATTAAATAACCATATTAAGCAAGCACTCTTTTCAAGCACTCTAAAATTTATGTGTGTCATTGAAGAAAAAGGTTCAGAAAAAATTCAGTTCATATCCTCTTTTGAGGTTTTAAAAAGGGGGACTTTAATTGTTGAGATGCCCTCTTTTTCCAGTAGTTTATCTTCATCTTTAGTTGTTGTACCTCTGATACCTCTTGCCTCAGAAGTACCATAATGTATTTTCAAAGCCTCTTCTGTGAACTTTGCACCAACATTCTCAAAATTGTTTTCCACAAATTTAGAAATTTTTTGCCCAAGTTCTTCAACGGCTTTCATGTCCAGCAAAGGCTCTTTTGCAGATACTGCTGATTTGGTTCTGACTGCTACAGCTGATAATTTCTGGGTAACTGCATTTGTATCACATACAGGGCAGGTCAATATGCCCTGTTCCTGCTGATCATCCATATCTTCTTTATTATCAAACCAGCCTTCAAAAGTGTGACCATTTATACATTCAAGATCAAATATAATCATATTGCTTTTGCCATGCCCACCCTATACTTTTTATAATATAAAAATACACATATAATAATTAACCATATAATAAAACCTTTATCATGGCAATTTATTTTACAGCCTTTATTCAGGTTTTCCAATTATCTCTTTATCCAGCGCCCTTTGAAATATTTTTTTTAAATCAATTCTATGCGTTGTATGTGTATAATTTTTTTTCCATGCAAACAAATATAATATCGATTATTTCCAATACGATATTTCGCTTGACAAAAGACACTTAAAATTAGACTATTAATATCATGCCATGGAAAAATATCCATTGATACTGGCAGAAACCGTGGAAACTTAAAAAACAACTTTTTTTTCAACTCTTTATACCCCGGGAGTGTATAAATGGAGAAAAACATGTCCAATGAAAGAGAATACCATGTCCAAAAGTATCTTGACCTTACCAGAGTCTTATTTGTAGCTCTTGATCCAAAAGGAAACATAACTTTTATCAATGAATATGGACTTAAAACCCTAGGTTATCAAAAAGAGGAGCTGCTTGGTAAGAACTGGTTTGAAACCTGTTTACCGGAACGATTCCGCAAAGGAACCAGAAGGGTTTTCACCCATTTATTGGCAGGCAGAGCTGATTTGGTTAAACAATATGAAAATTCAGTTTTGAAAAAAGATGGAACTGAACGAATTATTGCATGGCATAACACCATATTGAAAGACTGTAATGGCGATATTAAAAAATATTTAAGTTCAGGAAACGACATCACAGATTATAAAAAATCCGAGGCTGCGCTAAAAAAGGCAGAAAGAATTATTAAATTGAACGAGAAACGCTTTAGAGACATCTCTTTAAGCATGGCTGACTGGATATGGGAAGTGGATGTAGAGGGTAAATATGTCTTTTCAGCAGGTAATTCAAAAAAAGTTCTTGGATATACAAATAACGAATTGCTTGGTAAAACTCCTTTTGATTTTATGCCAAAGGATGAAGTTGTAAAAATAGGAGGTTATTTTAAAAACATCATAAAGAATAAACAGCCCATAGTTGATTTGAAAAACTGGAACCTGAGAAAAGATGGTCACCGAATCTGCCTTTTGACCAATGGTGTACCTATCTTTGACAGTGAGGGCGTGTTTACAGGCTATAGGGGTGTGGACAAGGATATTACCAGTAAGCTTAAAATCGAGGAAAAGCTAAAACAATCCCTTAGAAACATTGAAAAAATCATTGACAATATTCCAATTGGTATAATGATTATCGGAAAAGATAAAATTATACAGCGGGTTAACAGGGCAGCACTTGCCATAACACGCTATGATTCCAAAGAAGAGATCATTGGACGTCTCTGCCATGAAAGCATCTGCTCCATTAATACAGCTCAATGCCCAATCACTGATTTAGCCCAGACCATCAATCAGTCAGAAAAAATGATTCTTTGTAAAGATGGTGAAAAAATTTCGGTTTACAAAACAGTACTCCCCTTGAAACTTGATGGTCAAGAGGTGATAATCGAAGCTTTCATGGATATCAGTGTTCTTAAAAAGGCAGAAAACGAACTTAAGGAGAGTAAAGAAAGATTTCGAACTGTCATGGAAGCCATTGTGGATCCAGTGGTGGTATATGATAAGCAAGGACAAGTAACATATCTGAACCCTGCTTTTACCCGTGTATTTGGCTGGAGTTCAGATGAACTTATGGGTAAAAAAATTGACTTTGTACCAGATGAAGAAGTTTTGGCAACACAACAGGTCATTGCAAAAGTGTTTAAGGGAGAAAATTTATCAGGATTTGAAACCATACGAAAAACTAAAAACAACAAATTGATCGCGATCAGAGTCGGTGCTGCATTACTATTGGATACACTTGGAAAACCCAGTGGCATCGTGGTTAACTTACAGGATATATCAAGGGAAAAACAGGCTCGCAATGACCTGGGTCAAATGAATCAAGATCTTGAAATAGCCATTGAAAGAGCTAATATACTTGCCCAAAAGGCTGAAGTTGCAAATATTGCCAAAAGCGAATTCCTTGCAAACATGAGCCACGAAATCCGTACACCCATGAATGGAATTATCGGTATGACAAGCCTGCTTTTAGGGACAAACTTATCCTCGGAACAACTTGAATTCACAGAAACTATTCGGACCAGTGGTGATGCTCTGCTGGATATCATCAATGATATTCTTGACTATTCTAAGATTGAAGCTGGGAAGCTTGAACTGGAAAATATCGATTTTGACCTGAGAGTTACTCTGGATGATGTGTCTGAATTAATTGCTATAAAAGCAGGTGAAAAAAACCTGGAATTTATCAATATGTTTCACCATAATGTTCCATCACTCTTGTGCGGAGATCCAGGCAGACTGAGACAGATATTAATCAATCTTTCAGGCAACTCAATAAAATTTACTAAAACAGGTGAAGTGAGTATTCATACTACACTTGACCATGAAGATGCAACACATGTAACATTGCGTTTCAGCATTATTGACACGGGCATTGGTATACCCGAGAATCGTATGGACAGACTCTTTCAATCCTTTTCCCAGGTGGACAATTCTACTACACGCAAATATGGTGGCACTGGTCTTGGATTAACCATTTCAAAACAACTTTCCCAAAAAATGGGCGGAAAAATAGGTGTTGAAAGTGAAGAAGGCAAGGGGTCAACATTCTGGTTCACTGCAATTTTTAAAAAACAACCTGAAGATAGAGCAAAAAATATAATTATCCCTGAAAATATCAGTAATAAGCGTATTCTGATAGTTGATGACAATGCAACAAACCGATATATTTTAAGAGAGCAGCTGAAAATCTGGAACTGCCGTTACAAAGAAGCCTCCGGCGGGCAAGAGGCACTGGAGGAACTTAAACAGGGTGTAAGTGATAATGACCCGTTTGAAATAGCAATTCTTGACATGCAGATGCCTGAAATGGATGGAAAGACTCTGGGTGAGAATATTAAACAGAATCCTGAACTTAAAAAAACCATCCTGATTTTGATGTCATCAATGGGTCAACGTGGCGATGCAAAGCAATTATTAGAGATAGGGTTTGCAGCCTACCTGATAAAGCCTGTCAGACAATCACAACTTTTTGACTGCCTGGCAAAGGTTTCAAATGTTCAAAAAAAAATAGACAAAAAAAAACCCGATGAAATTATCACAAAACACTCCCTTGCAGATGATCAAAGGCATAAAATACGCATACTCCTGGCAGAAGACAACAAGATTAACCAGAAAGTTGCCTTGCATATATTGAAAAAATTAGGTTACAGTGCTGATATAGCTGACAATGGTAAAAAAGCAGTCAAGGCATTGGAACAAACCCATTATGATATTGTACTGATGGATTGCCAGATGCCTGAGATGGATGGGTATGAGGCTGTCAATATTATCAGAGATATAAAATCAAATGTGCTTGACCATGGGATTACAATCATTGCAATGACTGCCAATGTAATGAAAGGTGACCAGGAAAAATGTCTGGCAGCAGGTATGAATGATTATCTTCCTAAACCGATTAAACCCCAGGGACTTTCTGATATGTTAGATAAATGGCTGGCTTGAATAAATTAACTGAAATATTTTCTAACTGAAATTGTAATTTTACTGGTATGGGAGTTCTTAACCTCTAAAAGCAATCACTTCTGACAACAGAACCGCAACTGCCATATTCTATTGCAAATTTTTTATTCTGGAAATTTGTTTTATTGGATTTTTATCAAAGGTACAGGGAAAAAGAGTATTGTTAGTGAATATCGGGTTTTCTTCAAGGTTATACTTTGAAAACTGTTTTGCTTTTTCCCACATCTTTGTGTGGGGGATGGGTGTATAATATGCAAGGGTTGGTTGTATTCCACATTTTTTCACTTTAATAAATGATTTTTCCACATTGCCAAAGTCCTGGTCCGGAAGTCCACATAATAAATATGCCCCTATCTGGGAAGCTTTAAACCCTGCAGCTTTAAGGTTTGCAACAGCCTTATAAAATTCATCCTCTTTTACTTTTTTGTCAAATCGTCTCCCTTTAAAATCTGTTGTTTCAAGACCAAGCCTTATGGTTTTAAAACCTGCTTTAAACATCAACCCAGCAGCTTTTGCTGTAATCTCTTTTATATGCAGGGCATTGGGAGTGTGGAATTTCAGTTTCATATCTGACTCTATTATTTTTTCAAATAATTTATAAGCATGGGTTTCACCATTAATAAGCAGGGCATCATCATAAAAAGCAAAATTTTTAACTTTATATTTATAGTACCAGTGGTTAATCTCATGGAAAACAGATTCAGAAGAGCGCCTTTTAAATTTTGGTACAAGATAAGATGAAGCACAATAATCACAGGAGAAAGGGCAGCCAATGGATGTTAAAATAGGTGCATATGCTATTTTATGCTGCATATCAAGGGCAGGATATGGAAGATCATCAAGGTCATTTTTCTTATACTCAAATCCCATGTCAAACCCGGTGTATTTTTTAATGATTGTATTCAAAGCTCCAAAGGCAGAACCAGTTACAACAATATCTGCTCCTGACTCTTTTTCTGCATGTTCAGTACAGAGAGTTGCATAGATGCCGCCAAGTACTAAAGGCACAGAACCAAACACCTCTTTTATTATGCTGATTGTCTCTTTTACACCTGGTGCCCAGTATGTCATGAGGGATGTAACAAGGATAAGATCAACTTTTCTCAGGCTTTTAAGTTTCTTAAGATCATGCCTGAACAAATCTGGTTCAATTCCATATCTTGAATATCGCTGGGGGATATCTTCAACACCTTTGGGCAGTGCAATTTCTGTTTTGCGATAGGCACCCCTGCCATCAAAGAGAGTTTTTTGTGGCTTAGTCTCTTTTGGGTGAAATCTGTCAAGGCAGTCAAGGAAATCCACGTTTAGCCCATATTTTCTTAAGACTGCTGCAATCTGCATAAGCCCTAAAGGTTTTGCCCAGAAATCAAAGGCAGCAAAATCATGTATGTAGGGGTTGACACATAAAATATGTGGTGGTTTCAAGCTCACTTAAACAAAGTATTTCATGGATGTTTTTTTAAGCTCTTTTTTACTGAACAAAATGGAATAATTATCAATATTCACAGCTTTGGAAATCTTTTCAACTATTGCATGACACTCCTGCTTATCTGCTGCATGCACCATTGTATAAAGATTATAATCCCATCCAGGCACAGGGTTTCTTCTATAGCAATGGGAAACTTCAGTAAAAGATGCCATGATTGTTCCTGTTTCAACTGCTTTTTCTTCATCAACTATCCAGGCAACCATGGCATTGGCATTATATCCTGAATTTTGATGTTTCAAAGTAGCACCAAATCTTCTAATCAAACCTCTATCATTAAGATTATTCATTACTTTTAAAAACTTATCTTCTGTAATTCCAATATCCTGGGCAAGTTTAAGGTATGGTCGTTCTATCACAGGAATATCTCCCTGAAGTGCTGCTATTACTTTTTTTTCAAGTTGAGTTATCATAAATTGAAATTTAAAAATTTATAGCATGGTTGTCAAGTATTATCTTTTTTGCATTAAACATATCCATGCCTTTGCAGGAGTTTCTTGTGTTGAGTGGAAAAAGCCCGATGCAATAAATTGAATTTCAAAAAAAGGTTCTACTGCACTTGCTATCTCTGTAACACTTCGCTGAGGCGGACCCTTGCCTTCACGTTTTTCATCACAATTTCCCATGAGGGAAAACCATTTACCTTTGTGAGATAAATGAAAGGCTGCATTTTCAGCAAACAGCCTTCTTTGATCTTTATCATCAAAGGAATGGAAACAGCCCCGGTCAAAAATAAAATCAAACGGATGTCCCTTCACTCTCTCCTTTAAAAAATCATTTTCCAAATAAGTTATATTAACACCCTCTTGTTCTGCCTTCTCTTTAGCCATCTTGATGGCAGTGCTGGAAAAGTCTGTGGCAGTCACTTTAAATCCATTTTGGGCAAGCCATCTGCTATTCTGCCCTGTACCACATCCTACCTCAAGAATTTTTCTGGCAGTTATTTGCTTTTTTTGAAAAAGGCTTACAAGGTTGAAATCAGCAACATCATTGTCCCAGGGTATGTCATGGGACTTATACCTCTCTTCAAATAGATCCTTATCACTCATACTCTCTCTCCTTATTTTGATCATTTGCTTTAATATTTATGTTCAGGAAACAACTTTAACACAGCATCTTCATTTGCATCACAAATTCCGCGTTCAGTTATAAAACCTGTAACAAGTCGTGCAGGTGTAACATCAAATGCATAATTTCCAGCATTACTATCTTCTGGTGTAATTAATACTTTTTTTATTTTACCATCATGTTTCCCTGCGACATACTTTATTTCATCAGGATCCCTTAATTCAATCGGGATTTCCTTGATACCATCTCTTTTTTCCCAGTCAAAGGTGCTGGAGGGTAGAGCAACATAGAAAGGAATATTATTATCTTTTGCAGCAAGAGCTTTAAGATATGTTCCAATTTTATTAGCCACGTCTCCTGTATATGTTGTTCTATCGGTGCCTACAATCACAATATCAACTAAACCGTGCTGCATGAGATGCCCACCTGCATTATCCGTGATAACACTGTTTTTAATACCATGTTTAGACAGTTCCCAGGCAGTTAACCTTGCCCCCTGGTTTAAGGGTCTTGTCTCATCAACCCATACATGTATATCAACCCCTTTGTCAAAGGCTTTATACATAGGTGCAGTTGCAGTCCCCCATTCTACACAGGCAAGCCAGCCTGCATTACAATGAGTCAGTATATTAACAGTTTCTCCATTTTTCTTTTTACTGATTTCATCAATAAGCTTTACACCGAAATCTCCAATCTTACTGCAATTATCTGCTTCAAATTCAGTTATTATAACTGCTTCTTGTTTTGCAGTTTCTAAGCGTTCAGTAAAGGTCTCTTTTTTAAGTATTATTTCCAGAACTTTTTCTACGGCCCACGTAAGATTCACAGCAGTCGGCCTTGAATTTTTCAGTTTCTCACAATCATTGATAAGTATTTCGTTATTTTCTGATTTCTCTTGAAGATTTTTTATAATAACATATACACCCCATGCTCCGGTTGCTCCAATTAAAGGTGCCCCTCGTACAAACATATCCTGGATGGCATAACTGGTTTTTTTAAGGTCTGTTAAATCTTCAATGACAAATTCATGGGGCAATTGTCTTTGATCAATTACCTGAACCATCTCTTTTTCTTCATTAAACCAGATAGGTCTTATATTTTTTCCATCAACATTCATAGTTTATTCCTTTTGTTTTAAGCTTAATCTTGATTAGAAAATCCAATTATGTTAGGCATTTTATGTTAAGTATTTATAAAATTTATTCTTAATTAATGATAATTATCAGAGGAGTAAAAAGAAAACAATGATAAAAGTTGGAATTATTGGAGGGTCTGGACTTGACGATCCAGATATATTAAGAAACTCTGAAGAGATTGATTGCGATACTAAATATGGAAAACCATCTTCTCCATTAGCAATCGGAAAAATTAATAATGTCGACACTGTTATTATAGCAAGGCATGGCAGAAAACATCAATTCAGCCCTACTCAGGTTAATAATCAGGCTAACATTACTGCTTTAAAGGATGCCGGTGTTACTCATATACTTGCAACAACCGCTTGTGGAAGTTTAAGGCAAGAAATTGATCGTGGTGACCTTGTTGTTCTCGATCAATTTTTAGATTTCACAAGATTTAGAAAAAACACTTTTTACTCTTCATTTGAACAAGGACCAGGTCATACAGGTATGGCTAAACCGTTTGACAGCGATCTGAGAAAGCATCTCTATGATGTTGCTGTTAGCGAGAACTTGAAGGTTCACAAAACCGGATGTGTAGTTACAATTGAAGGACCACGGTTTTCAACCATAGCAGAATCAAAGATGTTCAGGTTATGGGGAGCAGATGTTATAAACATGTCCACAGCTCCGGAAGCTATGCTTGCATGTGAAGCAGCAATTCCATATGCTGCTGTTGCCATGTCAACTGATTATGATTGCTGGAAAGAAGATGAAGAACCTGTTACGTGGGATGAAATATTAAAAGTATTTAATCAAAATGCAAGTAATGTTAAAAGTTTGATTATAAAAACAATAGCCAAATTGGCTGATTAACTCAGCCTTTTAAAATAAAAAACATAGTGAATTGAGGTGAAAATGGATTTAAAAGCAACTATCAGAAGTATTACAGACTGGCCAATTAAAGGTGTTATATTTAGAGATCTGACTACATTAATGCAAGACCCGGATGCGTTCAGAGAATCATGCGATATTTTATATGAGAGATATAAAGATCAAAATATTGATAAAGTTGTAGGTATTGATGCAAGAGGATTTGTTTTTGGTGCTGTACTTGCCTATAAACTTGGAATTGGTTTTGTTCCGGTACGTAAAAAAGGTAAATTACCTTATAAGACCATCGAGGAAACCTATAGTCTTGAATATGGTGAAGATACACTTGAGATCCATGAAGATGCCCTTGATAAAGGTGATAAAGTAATTATTGCAGATGATTTGATTGCAACTGGTGGAACTGTTGGTGCTACGGTAAGTTTAGTTGAAAAATTGGGCGCCCAAATTATAGAGTGTGCCTTTATTGTAGAATTACCAGATCTTAAAGGCAGAGATAAGATAAAAAATTGCAAAGTGTTCTCAATTACCAAATTTGAAGGTGAATAAAAGTAAATAAATCTTTCCTGGGAAAAAGGCCAGGACAACATACCTGGCTTTTTTCCCAAAACTGATTCTATTATCCCTGCCAAGCATGGAAGACCCTCCATTAAACCTTCCTTTTTCTATAATAAAAATAGATACTAAAAAATTAAAGTATTTGCTTTTAGTTACAATCCACGATATTATAATTAATCATAATTCAACAAAATTCGTAAAAATATTTAGTTTAAGTATTGAATCATAAGTCAATCGGAGGAAACCATGAAACTTAGAATTGGTGCAAAGGTAAATTTTCTTTTAATCGCTGCCCTTTTTATCGTTGGCGGAGTGTCTCTCTTTTTTTCAATCTCATCTCTTCAAAAACAAGGGAAAATTGCCATCAATGAATATCGTACAAGTATTATGCAGGGAAAAAAAGAATTTCTAAAAAATATGGTCAACGTAGCATATAGCATAGCAAAAAACAATTATGACCGCTCCATCGATAAACAAAATGCTCTCAATGCCATTGGCAGCATACGCTATGGCGAAGAAGCAAAAGGTTACTTTTTTATCCAGAATTCAAAAGGAGTTAATATACTGCACCCTGTAAAGCCTGAAATTCAAGGAAAGAACATGTTCAATGTTACTGATCCTGATGGAAAATATCTATTTAGAGAATTAAATAAAGCTGCTGCCGAAAATAAGCAAGGTGGATTTGTAGATTATATGTGGCCAAAACCAGGTTCAGATAAACCGGTCAAAAAACTCTCTTTTTGCAAACGATTTGAAAATCGGGACTGGGATATCGGAACTGGTATTTATATTGACGATATCGAACTTGCCCTTAAAAAAAGAGAAAAAGAAATCAAAAAAGAGATAACTAAAGAAATAATCAAAATAGTTGCCATTGTTCTACTGGTTATGCTAGGGGCAATAATTGTTTCTTATTTTGTCATTGTCAAAGGTGTTGTAAGTCCCATAAAAAATATAATCGCAATGCTCAAAAACATTGCAGAAGGTGAAGGCGATCTTACAAAGAGAATTGAATACAAATCAGGAGATGAGATCCAGGAACTTGCAGAGTGGTTCAATAAATTCATTGAAAATACACAGGAGATGATCTCAATTGTTAAGCAGGACTCTAAAAAACTCAATGACTCATCACTGAATTTGTCAAAAGTATCCAAACAACTTAGTAGTTCTGCTGAGACCACTTCATCTAAAGCAAATACAGTTGCAGCAGCATCAGAGGAGATGACTGCCAATTTAAACTCTGTGGCATCTGCCATGGAACAGGCAACTGCAAATGTGAATATGGTGGCTTCAGCGTCCGAAGAGATGTCCTCAACCATTAATGAAATTGCACAAAATGCTGAAAAAGCACGGGCAATAACTGATGATGCTGTGATCAAAACTGATAATGCTTCAACTCAAATTGGTGAACTTGGTAAAGCTGCAAAGGAGATTGGGCAGGTTGTGGAATCAATAACAGACATATCAGAGCAGGTTAATCTGCTTGCTCTTAATGCTACCATTGAGGCTGCCAGGGCAGGAGAGGCAGGAAAAGGCTTTGCAGTTGTAGCAAATGAGATTAAAGATCTTGCAAACCAGACTGCCGAATCTTCAAATGAGATTAAAGAGCGTGTTTCAGGAATTCAAAATTCAACGGATGATACAATAACTGAGATTGCCAGCATCTCCAAAGTTGTGGCTGAAATAAATAAAATAGTTGCCACCATTGCAACAGCAGTTGAAGAGCAGTCTGCCACCACAAAAGAGATCAATGAGAACGTTGCCCAGGTATCGTCTGGTATTGAAGAAGTTAATAATAATGTTTCAGAAGGATCAACTGCCTCCCAGGAAGTAACAAATGAAATAGCTGAAGTTGATCAATCCTCCAAGGAGATAGCACAATCAAGCTCCAATATTAAAGAAGATGCTGAAAAACTTGCAGGGCTGTCACAAAACCTTACTGAAATGATGAATAAATTTAAAGTGTAAAGAACAGGGTATGCAACAAATTGGTTTTCCAATGCGACGAAACTTCTTCGTCTCATTGATGGTTCACTGATGACAATATTTAGTCACCTTTTTTCGTAATATAACAGATTCATATTCCTCTGTTTTTATTTAATGATTTTATACCAACAAATAAAGGCAGAATACTACAACTCAAAACAATTATGAAAAGCCATATGCCTGTAATTACAAGAAGAGTGTTTTCTGCCTGATGGGTTATTTTTGCAATAATCCCCAGGTGCAGTATCAAGCCTGTGGGTACAATACTCACAACCATGAAACCAAGACTCAATATAAGGTTCAAGGTCCCTCCAAATCCTGAAACAATTGCTGCAGGGTTTCTCTGTTTAAGGTCTATGAATATCGCTCCAAGTCCTGTTGATAACCCGCAAATTGCAATGGAAACAGATATTATAAGGATTATGGTTATAATTTGAATCTCTTTTTGGACATTGAGCATGGATGAAGATATCAGAATAAGGGTTACACTGATGATTATCATTGCAAAAAGGGAGGAAAAAAACTTTGTTAAAACAATTCGTTTCATGCTTGCAGGTGATAGCCCTATCACCCAGAAGCCCTGTCCTTCCAAGCTCAACTGTGGATATATGAACCTTGAACCAAGGGAAGATAAAACCATGGAAAGGCAAAAAACATTTAAAAAAGCAATCATATTTCTCCACATGGCATCTATGGTGTGATAATTAAAATTTCTTATGTTAATAAAATATAACCCCATCAGACCAAAGAAAATTATCATTTGAGACCATTGAACAGGATCACGGAAAAAAACCCTGATATCCTTTTTGATCATTGCCTTAATATCATGGGGCAAATAAATTTTATCAAGCCATTTAAATAAAACTGGTGCTCTTTTATTATTTGACCTTCCTTCCGTAGTTGAAAGCCATGTAGTATAGAACAGCAATCCACCAATATCATTGATTATCACCAAAAGAAAAATTGCTGTTAACATTAAAAGCAGCCAGTACATAAGCCCTCGAAAAATCTGCCCGTGGGTCAGAGCCATTATTCCCTCGGAGGTCCAAAAACTTGGCAGCATTGGATTTGATGCTGAATTTAACCCGGGAAGTATGGTGGATATATTAAATACTTCCATGGTTTTATCAGCAGCAGGGTCAGAATTGATTAATAAAGCAATGATCAATATCACACCTGCACCCAGGACTGAAGAGGAGAGAATTTTTTTAGACTTTGGGATAAATCTTACAAAAATTATGATGAAGATTGAGCCAGCTGCAGAACAAATTATTAAAAACGGTATTGAAAAAACCAATGTCCACATTGCAAAAAAAGGCGACATTTCATTGTATGCAGCATAGGCCCCGACAAAGGGAATAATAATAAAAATAAATGCCCAGGACGAAAGCAGGGTTGATTCAAAAAATTTATAAAGGGTAATCTGGTTGTAATCCACAGGTCTTACAAGCAGAAAAGGGATCTCTTCAGATCTGAATATTGTTGAATACGATGTGATTATGCTTGAAAACACAAGCATAACTCCCATGCCAAGAAAGAAGAATGTAAACAATTTATCAATAATAATATTTCCAAATCCGCCCATGGTATTAAAATAGCGAAATCCGCTGTAGAACATTAAGGACATGCCAGATATTAAGACAATTACTGAGCAGAGGATAAATAAAACTTTTAATTTTGACTGAACACTCAATATCCTGCCAAGATTTAAAAAGTTGTACTTAATTCTTTTTAATAATGCTCTCTCAATGGACATATCAATACTTACCAGTAAGGTTTAAAAAAATATCCTCAAGATTGTTCTTGGAATGTCTTTGATAAAGTTCCTGAAGAGTTCCCTGTTCAACAAGTTCTCCTCGCAGTATTATCCCGATCCTATGGGCAATATCCTCTGCCAGAGCCAGAATATGTGTGGTTAAGAAAATAGTCATCCCATTTTTTGCTTTCTCTTTTAAAAGGTCTTTAATAAGACGGATGGTGTATGGATCAAGACCTATCAGAGGTTCATCAATAAAGAGAATCTCAGGATCATGCAAAAAAGTTGCAGCATAAATCAGCCTCTGGCGCAAACCATGGGAAAGATCTTTAACAAGTACATTTTTGTAATCAATCAACCCAAAGAGAGCAAAATACTCTTCAAGTTTTTTATTAATGGAATCCATGGGTATATCATATAGCTCTCCTGTGAATTCAAAATACTCTGTGGTTGTAAGTCTTTCATACAAATAGGGCATATCCGGGATATAACCGATTATCTTTTTTGAAGAGAGATGATCCTTTTCAGGATCTATTCCATTGATCAATACTGTTCCTGAAGATGCGCGCAGCAACCCTGTTAGTATTTTAATGGTAGTGGTTTTGCCAGCACCATTTGGTCCTAGAAAACAAAACAACTCACCCTTGGGGATATTAAGATTCAAATTTTTTACTGCTTTGATGCTGTGCAAAGTCTTCAGATCTTCTGGGTCTTCTGGGTCTTCTGGGCCTTCTGGGTTTCTACTTTTTGAGCCATAAATTTTTGATAATTTATCAGTTCTTATCATAAACAACCTCTGTTATTTCAATTCTGAGCTGCCCCATGAGGGAGAGTAATTGAAACTGATTTCCAATCTCTCCATTTACTATGGCAATATGTGTTGTATCAACATATATCTGGCCCCAGGTGGGATCCATTTCACGCCAAGTACCATTAAGGTAAACCGCAGGCCAGGCATGATAATAGAATCTATCTTTAGAAAAAACAAGACCTGTTATAATCCTTGTGGGAATTTTTACAGCCCTTGCAAGGGCTGTAAAAAGATAGGTATGCTCGTTGCAATCACCCCTCATTGTATGGAGCACATCAAGTGCAGAAGGCAGGCTTATGGTCATCTCCTTTTTAACATTTTCATGCACCCATTTAAAAATCGCTTCTGCCTTGGCTTTATCATAACTATCTTTTGAAAAATCCCCATCAAGATTGCGTACAATTTTTTCTGCAGCCTTGATTATTTTTGGATGATCTGACTGTACTGATGCTGTTGCTGCCAACGCTTTTTTAAAATCATCATCAGATAATTTTTCACCATGTAAAAGCTCTTTTTTCCTGCCATTAATTATCACAAGTTCTGTCACAGTGTCATTTGAGACCAATATCTCCTGCCTGTCTGATTCAAAGTTTACTTTTCTTAAATCCACACCCTCGAGTTTCAATCTGATTTTATCTGCATCAGGGTCAACAGGCAGACCTTCTGGTAAAATTGCCAGTATGTCAAGAATATCGCTCTTATTATCAGATTTCTCAACACTTTGCAGTGCCTGTCTGCTGGTGCTTTTTTCCATTACCCAGCCAAAGGGTGTACTCTGCCTTACAGCCTGTCCTGTTAAAGAATCAATCCAGAGCTTTGAAACAGCACCTTTCATATTAATAGAGATGAGGGTTGTATCGTACTCTCTGTTTCCAATTGTAATCTTCTCTTTTCGCATACCAGTAAATAGAATATTTGCCTTGGACATTGTAACAGGATCAAAGGTTAAAATCGTCAATTTCTGACCGGGGTTTAAGTTTTTCATTGCCATTTCAGTCATTGGCGAATAAATCACAACATCTTCAGGAATTTTTATCTCTCTTGTCTGGTTTGTATTAGCCGTTGATGTTGTAATCTCAAATATTTCCCCTTTAATTTTTTTACCATCAATCTTTAATGAGTAACCTGTAGATTTAATGTGAAAATAAAATTTCTGGAGCTGATAAATATTATTCAAAACTGAAGTGGTTGTTATCCTGATATGTTGATCAAAGCCTGCAATATTAATGGAAAAATTTAAAGCATTTTCTATTTTGTAATGATTTACAGGGTCAGATTTCTCAACTTCCATTTTTGTATAGCTGTATCCAACAGGTGAATCATCCACTAATATTCGCATCCAGGAATCAATAAGAAGAACATCTTTTGATATAATACTTTTGTAACCATCTAATTTATGGGTAAAAAATTCAGGATAGGCTTCATATCTTACAAGCCATCCAAACAAACCTAACCATGCCAGAGGCAGAATAACCCTTAGAAAATAAAACTTTTTTCCTCTTTTTTTAAGGCTGATCAATTTCATCTGGCTATTTTATCAATCTGTAAGCTATGTGTAAAGCACAATCGTGCTGAGTGGCAGTGGAACAATTAACAGTAGCAACAAGATACAAATAAATATAATTGCTTGAAATATTATACTTTTAAGGATATTATAAAAATATATTTTAAACTCTTAATAACGTTTCTCTTTTTCTCCTTGCTCATTTAGCTGATTATGCTGGGATTATTGACTGGAATACAATATGAAAATTCTTATTGCCGAAGACGACTATATCTCAAGGCTTTTATTAAAAAAATCCATTGCAGCAATGGGTCATGAAGTACTTGAAGCTGTAAATGGAAAACAAGCGTGGAAAATGTTTGAAGAGAATAAGCCGCCTATGATAATCACAGACTGGATGATGCCGGAAATGGATGGGTTGGAACTTTGTCAGAAAATAAGGAGTTTTAACAAAACAACTTATTTTTATATTATGCTTTTAACTGCAAAAGATAAAACATCTGATCTTGTGGAAGTGTTTACTGCAGGTGCCGATGATTACATTACAAAACCTTTTAAACCCGATGAGTTAAAATCCAGAATAAATACAGGGAAAAGGGTTCTAAAATTACAGCATGAGATGTCTGAAAAAAACAGAGCGCTTGATAAAGCCCTGAAGGAGCTGCAGGAGACCCAGTCCCAGATACTGCAATCTGAAAAAATGGCTTCCATAGGGCAGCTGGCAGCCGGTGTTGCCCATGAGATTAACAATCCCATTGGTTTTGTGGGGAGCAACCTTTCAACTCTTACTGATTACTTAAAAGATTTTACCACCCTTTTAGATTACTACAAATCAATGAAACAAAACCTGAAAGATACAAATTTAGACAAATCACCAGATAGCATAAAAACAATAGTTGCAACCATTGATGAGTATGAAACTGACATTGATATTGAATATTTAAAAGAAGACATAACTGAACTTTTAAGCGATTGTATTGAAGGGACAAAAAGGGTAGGAAAAATCGTTGCTGACCTGAAAAACTTTGCCCACCCGGGAAATGAAAAACTTAAACTTATGAATATAAATAAGGGGATAGAGTCAACTTTGAACGTAGTAAATAATGAGATTAAATATAAAGCTGAAGTTACAAAAAAATTTGGCAAGATCTCTTTTGTGGAAGGATATCCCCAGCAGGTCAATCAAGTTTTTATGAATATTTTAGTAAATGCTGCCCAGGCTATTGAAGAAAAAGGAAAGATACATATTGAAACACAACAGGAGAATAAAAATGTCAAGATAACAATCTCTGACAATGGATCAGGAATTGCAAAAGAAAATATTCCAAAAATATTTGACCCTTTTTTCACAACAAAGCCTGTGGGCAAAGGCACGGGTCTGGGAATGAATATCGCCTATAATATCATTAAAAAGCATAAAGGAACCATTGGCATCAAAAGTAAAGTAGGAAAAGGGACAACTTTTACAATAATATTGCCGGGGAAATAGCCCATGGATATAGACAAAGATATTGAGTATACCAGCACACTTCTTTTGGTTGATGATGAAAAAAGTGTTTTAAATACATTGAAACGTCTGCTGAGAAAAGAGGAGTATAAAATAATTACAGCATCAAGCGGAGCAGAAGGACTTGAAGTATTAAAAAACAATAATGTTCAGGTTATAATTTCTGATCAGAGAATGCCACAAATGAGCGGAACCGAATTTTTCTCAGAAGTCATAAAAGAGTTTCCTGATATCGTCAGAATCATCCTTTCAGGCTATACTGATGTGGATGCAGTGATAGACACAATAAATGAAGGAAATATTTACAAATTTTTCCACAAACCATGGAGTGATCAAAGTTTAATATTAGAGATAAGGCAGGCTTTTGAACATTACAAACTTGTACAGGATAACACTCGCCTGAGTTTTCAAAATAAGGCACTTGTACTATACCATGCGGTTTTGGAGAATATCCCTCTTCCGGTTATTGGGATTAATACAGAGAAAACCATTGCGATTTATAATACAAAGGCATCAGATATTCAGCTTGAAAATGTAAACATTCAAATTGGATCTAAAATTTCAGATGCATTTCCTGAAAAAATCGTAAGAATCATAAACAACTGCTTTAAAAACAAGGGTGCTGAAACTTTAGAATATTTAAGTTCAACCAGGGAATCATATCTAATCATCTGTACACCCTTTACAGGTCGTTTTAAAGACAAAGGCGCTGTTTTATCATTTATGCCGGCACTTAACTGATTTTGTTGAGGATATTTTGCAGTGACGACATACTGAAAGCTCTGCCATTGATGTGATCATTAACTTATAAATCAGTAATTACCATCTCATAAAACCCAAGCGAAGCAGACCCTTGGCTGTGTTGCTTGATCTCCATTATCCTGCATTTTGAGACAGAATTATTTATTGTAACAAATGAATTTGGACCATCAATTATAGTGCCACTCAATATTTTCTTTAAAGCTTTTACCTCGGGCAGAGGTTTTTTTTGCGCTGTAAATTCCAATAATGCCTTTTTCTCATCCACAAGCTCTCTATTTTTCTCTTCCAATTGTCTCATTCTATCTTTTTTTCGAGCAATCTCCTGGGCAAGCGCATCCTGGCGTTCAAACCCTTTGTTAATTTCATTTTCAGCCTGCTTTGCCTGCTCCTGCATCTGCTCTTCAAGCTCAACAACTTTTTGAAGGGCTGCAACATTGCCCGAGTCTTGTAAATCATTCTTCTTTTTTTCAACGTCTTTTAATTTTATCTGGGTTCGATCCTGGGTGTAGGCGTGTTCAGAAATCGCCATGTGCAGGGATTGATCTTCCTTTTCCAGTTCTGATATTTCGCCTCTCAGCACTGTAACCATATCAAGATTTATTTTCAGGTTTGCATTGATTTTCCCCACAAGAAAATTGGTATGGTCATCCACTCCAACTGTCAGTTTTGAGGGCTTTGCACCCATGGTACCTATATTACATGCATCAATACCCATTTTGGCACTGATATCAGATGCTATAATTGTGCCTCCTTCATTAATGCATGCTCCGCTTAATCTTATTTTTGAATCAAGTATCTCCTTTTGCACAATAAGGTCACCAAACCCATATATCTTTGAATTATTGACATATTTTGCCTGGATATTTCCCTTAACTCTTATAAGGTTGGCATCAACGATTCCTAAACTGACATTAAGGTCTCCTGTAAGATCAACTTCAGCACCTTCAATTTGCTCCACAGTAAGGGATGCCCCCTTAACCTTAAAACCGTTTTTAATTACTCCTGTTACTGTAATATTGCCATCAAAATTTACATTTCCACTTTCAAGCCCAATATCACCATCAATTTTCAACTCGGGGAAAACCGAAATATTCCCCAATGGATCAATGCTGGGCTGTCCATCCATATCCGCATAAATCTTTACACCATCTTCTGATGCTCTCACACCAGTACCGAGTCCAAATGCCATATCCACTGCATCGTCAACAGGTATCGTTTCACCTGTAACATCCATACCAGGCACTCCATCTTCAGGAAAAATCTTTGCTGCAAGACATGTATCTTTCTCCACAAAGGGAATTTTCCCTCTCTCTTTAAAATCTATTCTGCCCTCGGCATCAACCTTACCAGGATTGCGAAACTCTAGAGGAAAATGATATTTAATTTCAGCATTTCTTGGCAGCTTTGGCTCTCTTCCCTTTGCGATAACTATTGGATCATCTTCCGGATCTGCCCCCAAAAGCCATGATTTTATAAAACCATCATCTTTTATGCCTGCTCTTATACCTTTTTGTTTTAAGGATTCCTTTATTGTAATTACGTTTATTCCTGAAGTGTTAGAAGTTTTAAGCTTAATATAAGCTTTAATCTTATCCTCTGACAAAATAATTTCAATATTTCTCTCATCGGCAAAACCTCCCTGAACTGCCTCCAGAGCATTGATTCCTAAAAATGCAGTACTTTTTAAAAGCATAAAACTAAGATTCATTATTTTGTTGACCTCGTCTCTTTTAGTAACAGGTTGATCCTTGATTTTGCTATATGCAAGGTCATTAATTTCAATAGAACCACCTGTTGCTTTTTCTAAAATCTCTCTCATTTGAATTTTTAAAATTAAAAGTTCATTTGCAAAATTTTCAGGAGCAGGAGTGATGTTTTTTTCTTTAATCACATCTTTTAAAGAGATAGATTTTCGTATCTTTTTATCCTGTTTAGCTTTTGACTCAAGCAGCCGGAGTCTCTTTTTCTGTTTTTCCAATTTCTCAATGTATTTACCATCTTTTTCTTTAAAGAGTTTTGCTATCTTATACAATTGCTTATTCTGACGCTGGGTTACTCTTATTAAATTCTGCCGTTTTTGTATTGCCTGGAACTGTCTGCAGGCATGATCTGCCTGCCCGAGAATATCTTCATCACTAAAGGGTAGTGATAAACATGAAAATATCTCAGCATCATTTATAGCTTTTATGGTTATATCAATATTTAAAGTGTCTGTGATAAGTATTCTCCGGGTATCAGGAGAGAGCTCTTTTATCTTTTTAAGAATCTCATCTCCCTTCATCTCAAGCATTTTATAACATATGATTGCCACAGCATAGGGGTTTTTCCTACTGGTTTCAAGCTCTGAAAAAATAGCTGAGGAGGATTCAAAACAACCTACCTGATAACCTTCAGATGTTAAAAGTTTTTCACACCTTGCCAGCAGATCAGTATTTGTCTGAGCAACAAGAATTCTATACTTTTGACCATCTTCCATTTGTACCCTGTTTCCCAAATTTTAAGATAGATTTTGATGTGTTATCAGTTTAGAATTATCAGTACCATCAGAATCTATCTCCATAAATTTTGACATCCCAAGATCATTTTTGATAACCATTGAAGCTTGAGTTCCAACTATTTTTGTCCCTGAACATATCTTTTTATTTACTATAAGGACAGGGTCTGGTTCACTCTCTGTTAACTCCTTAAGGGACATCTCTTTCACTTTTCTCAAATTACTGAGTTCAACATTAAGCTTTGCTATCTCAATTCCATGCTCCTCTATTTTACTTAAAATTTTATCCTGCTCTTTAAAAATACCTTTAATTCTTTCATCAGCTTCATTTATTGTATTCTCAAGGTCCTTAAGTTCTTTAATAATTTTTTGTCTCTCCTCTTTATTCTCTGTCTCTCCAATTTTTTTTTCGGCAAAATTTATCTTTTTTATTATCTTTTCCTGGGCAAAGGTTTTAGCTGCAATATCAACATGCAAAGCATTATTCTCCTCATCCAGACCAATCTTTTCATTAATTATGCTATCAAGATCCTTCTGTATTGTGCTCATCTGTCCATCATATTTTTCAGCAATCCATTGAATATGGTCATCTGCACCTGCTTTTATTGTAGAAGTTTCTGCTTTTTCAGTACCAATCTGTTTTACAATAAAACCCATTCTTGCAGAAATTGTTGAACCTGTTATTCTTCCTGTCTCATTATTCATCTGCCCGCTTATTGCTATCATTGATTCCATTATTTCTCTTGTAACCATCATATTACCAGACCCATAAACTTTTGAGTTGCTGACAAATTTTACCTGAATACTGCCATGGGTCTGAATATCAGCATTAACAATACCGTTTGAGACTTTAAGGTCTCCTGCTGTCCTGATTATACCTCCATTAATCTCCTTTGCTATAAGCTCCTTGCATTCCACCAGAAAGCCTTCTTTAACTGTGCCTGAAACAACAACATTACCTTTAAAATTAACATTGCCTGTTTTAAAATCAACATCCCCATTGATTTTAAACTGCTCTAGCACAGAGACAACGCCTTTACTATCAAGACTGGGCTGCCCTGAGATAGTTGAAATTATCTTTAAGCCATCCCTGGAAAGTTCAGCACCATCAGAACACTCAAGTTCCAAATCAGTCACATCTCCAACAAGCAAAGTTTCTCCAAATATATCGATTCCAGATTTTGCATGTTCCATGGGATGCTTTTCAGCAAGAACCTGCCCTTTTTTTACAAAGGGAGAATCTCCCCTTGATGTAAAATCAATGGATCCGTCTTTATTAATGATTCCTGCAGAGTCATGTTCATTATGAAAATGATAAATGATCTCTGCGGATCTACCAATCGTTGCAGGTTTGCCAATTGCGACATTAAATTTTTCAGCTGGATCTTTACACCTTTTTATAAAATCTCTAATGGATTGGTCATCAACAATACCATATTTAATACCACGTTTTTTAATGATTTTTTTGACGGGCTCAATATCATCACTGCCAAGCATAGCTTGCGGGACCCGAATAAATGCCACAACTTTGTCTTCAGAAATACGCAAGTCAATAAAAGCACCAGCTTCAGAATCCAATTGTGAAAATTCATCAATTTTACTTTTCTTGCCAATCTTGCCAATTCTGCCCTGGTTTTTCAACACTTCATCCCTCAGATCAGGAGCTATCACACCAGCTTCCACCAAAAGGTCACCAATGAGAGTTGCAACCCCACTCTCTTCAAAATTATTCAATTGCTTGTGAAATGCCCTGTCCACATCCCTTTTTGATGCAACCTCCTTTGCAACAAGCTCTTTTGCAAAATCACGGTCAAGCAGTCTCATTTTAATCAATGCAAGTTTGGTAAAAATACGACTTAACTCTTTTCTTCTTAAAAACCCATTTGTCACAAGGAGTTTATCAATGGTCAAGCCAGCGGATTGTTTTGCCTCCTTTGCCTCCATATCATCCTCGGCTTTTTCAAGCTCTTCTTTTGTTATGTACCCATCATTAAAAGCAAGTTTTCCAAAATCAGGTAATGTTTCATAATCATCAATCATAACACCTGTTGCCGGCTCTGATCCAATACGAGAAAGTTCAGGTTCAACTTTTTGTATTACATTTTCAATAATAATATCCAGGACCTCATATATTTCATCTTCAAATTCACCAGTAAGTTCAATGTTTGTGCAGCTTGTTTCAAAGGAAAAAGGAATCTGATTTTTTTCAGCTATTGTATTCATCATAATATCTGCTTCAGCTTTTGCCAGGGACATAGCTTTTGTTAGACTAGGTTTGGTTATGGTAATAGTTCTTGAGAGCAGTTCATCAAGCCCCAAATAGGTTTCCATATATTCAGCTTTTGCCTTTGCCTTTATCAAGGATTCTTTAAGCTGGGATACTTCTAAGCTTTTTTTTGCAATCTTGTCAGTAAACACCTTGTCATGTTTCTTCTGCTGGCTTGCAAGTTTAAAGAGCCTGGCATTTTGATGTTTTGTAACTTTAAAAAGGTGTTTTCTCTCCTGAAACTTTTGAAAAATCTCAAACTCACCCATTATTCTAAGCAGAAGATCATCGTTGTCCCATGGTTTGGAAAGATATTGGTGTATTGAACCTTGATTTACAGCTTTAATAATGGCATCAAAGTCAGAATAACCGGTAATGAGCATCCTTCTGGATTCCGGGCTGAGGAGAATACTTTTTTCTAGAAATTCACTCCCCTGCATTCCTGGCATGCGCTGGTCCGATAAAATTAAAAAAAACTTTTCTCTGGAGTTTTCCAGCAGCCCAATTGCCTGCTCAGCATTAAGTGCAGAAATAACCTTGTTAAACCCTTTTCTGCGTAGAACTCTTCGCATGTTTTTTACAATGGGTTCATCATCATCAACAACTAAAATTGCATATTCACTAATATCGCCCATGGTTTTATTCTGTCCTTGTACCATCTCATTTTATTTGCTGACCTCTTTTGGCATTTCAAATCCATTTCTTGTTGCAATATCTTGAAATTGTTCATATAGTTCTGACAATAGTGCGCAATAGAGAGAATTAAGCTTCTTTTTCTCCAACATCTTATACTTTTTGAGAACAGCTTCTATCTCACTTACATAATCTCTATTTTCAAAACCTTTATCATGCATTTTCTTTAACTTGTCTATTGTGCTGTTTATTTTAACCAGAGCCTTTTTATGGATGGCAGAACTATTTTTAAGATCACTATTTAATTGATAAAGCTTAGAGTTTTGATCCTTGGCAAGCTTAAAAAGTCTATCATTTTCCATGGCAAGCTCAAATTGATTTAAGCCCGACTTTATCTTTATTTCAAAATCTTTATTATCCCACGGTTTAGTTATATATTTGTGTATGGAGCCTTTATTCACAGCTTCTGTAATGGCATCCATGTCTGAATATCCAGTTAAAAGAAACCGTATGGTATCTGGAGAAACATCTTTTGCTCTGCTTAAAAATTCTGATCCTGTCATCCCGGGCATTCGCTGGTCTGAGATAATAAGGGAAAAAGGTTTTGATGCTGTTTGCATCCTTTCTATTCCAAGTTTTCCCGATTCCATGTAAACATATTTTACACCAATGCTTTTAAGAAATCTTCCCAGGGATTTTCCAACCTGCTCTTCATCATCAACAACCAGCACTGTATGGTCAAATTTTTCTACCATTTTGCCTCCTGACTATTTTCATGGTACTAATACCGCGATATTTTATGCCATGGGACTAACAAATTATTGATATTTACATTTTAGTATAATAGTATTAAGGAAATGTTTCAACAAAAATAATTAAAAAATCGTCACGGTATTCATACTGCAGCACTTTCAGGCACAGGCACAACTTACAACACCCCAAAGAACCGTGAAATACGATTTTGAAACACCTTTCTATATTTCCCGGATATTTATTAATTATAAATTTCGCTTGATTTATTTCCCTGTTTTTGCGATAAAGAGTTAATAAGCTTCAGATTGACACTAAAGATAATAAAAATTTGTGACATTTTAAAGGACCTGAATATTAATGAAGTTTAATTTAAAGATCGGTCTATTTTTAATCTTCTTTTTATTGTCCCGGGGATACTCTGCTCTGGGTCAAGACACATCTATCCCTAAGATTCTCATCTCACATTCATACCATAAATCATTTTCATGGGTTCAGTCCATGGAAAATGAAAATAGAACTTTATTTAAAAAATTTACTGAAAATATCATATTGAGCAATACAGCTATTGCGATTATTTTACTGCTGATATTAATCATCTTAATATTAAGTTTTAATATCAGATCACACAAACAGATCAAAGAAGCACTGATAAAAAGTGAAGAACTTCATAAGGAGTTATTTAATAATTCTCCCACAGCATTATATTTTCAGGATTTTTCCAGAGTTGCCACCCGCATTGAAGAACTCAAGAAAAAGATAGGAGACAAAAATCTAAAAACCCATCTACAGGCAAACAAAGATGAAGTTCAGCGCCTTGTCAAAGATGTAAAAATTGTTCAGTTCAACAGAGCAGCAATTGATATGCTCAAGGCAGATTCCTGCGACCAGTTGTTAAAAGAGGGATTACCCTTAATTCTAAAACCAGATGACATGGAGCACTTTATTGATCAGGTTGTGGATTTTACAGATGGCAAGGACAAGTATGAAGGTGAAGCAAAAAATTATGATTTTCATGGAAACCCCATAGATGTTCTGCTTAGAAAAATAGTAATTAATCGCCGGGAAAATGGGCTTTCAAAAATTTTTACATCAGCAACCGACATAAGTGATTTACATCTATCCCATGAAAAAAACAGAAAATTAGAAAAACAACTTTACCAGGCACAAAAGATGGAATCAATTGGCACCCTGGCCGGTGGTATTGCCCATGATTTCAATAATATCCTTTTCCCCATCATTGGTCACACAGAGATGCTGATGGAAGATGTAGCAGAGGAGAGTTCTTTAAGAGAGAGCCTTAATGAAATCCATATAGCTTCTTTAAGAGCAAGGGAGCTGGTGCAGCAGATACTGACGTTTTCCCGGCAGGAAACCGGCGAATTAAAACTTATGAAGATGCAGCCCATTATAAAAGAAGCATTGAAACTTATAAAATCTACACTTCCAAAGACAATCAATATAAAACAGAATATCCAGACTGATTGCAGTGCTATCAAGGCTGATCCCACACAGATTCATCAAATTTTGATGAATCTTGTTACCAATGCTTTCCATGCCATTGGAGAGGAGACAGGAGAAATAGAAGTCAGCCTTAAAGAGGTAGAACTTGAAGAATTTGATCTTATGAACCCTAATATGGAACCCGGAGTTTATGCCTGTTTGAAAATTACTGATACAGGGCGGGGAATGGATAAAGATACATTACTGCAAATATTTGATCCTTTTTTTACCACCAAAGAAAAAGGTAAGGGAACCGGGATGGGGCTTTCAGTTGTGCATGGTATTGTTACTGCCATGGAGGGCAGAGTTGAAGTCGACAGTGTACCTGGTAAAGGTAGTCAATTTACTGTGTACCTGCCCATTGTTAAAAAAAGTACTCCAAAGCAACTATCAACCGATATGAGTTCAACAGTAAAGGGCGGTTTTGAACATATTCTGCTTGTGGATGATGAACAAAGCATCATTACAATGGAGAAAAAAATGCTGGAACGTCTGGGGTATAAAGTCACCTCGTGTATTGGCAGTATGGAAGCCCTTAAGGCAGTGGGTGCAAACCCTGGCAGATTTGATCTGGTCATAACAGATATGGCAATGCCCAACATGCCCGGGAGCAGACTTGCTGCTGAAATAATTAAAATACGACCTGATATTCCAATATTACTTTGCACCGGCTTCAGTGAAACCATGTCAGAAGAAACAGCAGCTCTTTCAGGAATTAAAGGTTTTCTGCTAAAGCCGATTGTAACAAAGGAGCTAGCACAAAAAATCAGGGAGGTGTTTAAAAGTTAATACAAAAGCAAAAATTTTAATCATAGATGATGACCGGCAAATCTGCAAAACACTTGTTAAAAGATTTACAAGGATGGGTCATGAAACAGCCTGTTCTCTATCTTTAGGGCAGGGTTTTGATACACTATTGACAAATGAATTCGATATTTTGTTTCTTGATGTCAATCTTCCTGATGGTAATGGTCTTGAGGCAATCCAAGTAATTAGAGAAGACCCGTTTGCCCCTGAAATAATTATAATGACCAGTGACAGTAATCCAAAAGGGGCAGAACTTGCTATAAAGTCCAGGGCTTGGGATTATATTCAAAAATCCAGCTCCCACAAAGAATTTCAGTTTTCTCTTATTCGCGCATTGGAATATAGAGCCCAAAAACAGCCTGTAACCAAAAAGATTACAATTAAACGAGGGTCTATTATTGGCAAGAGTATCCAGATTAAAAATTGTCTTGAGAAGGCTTCAAAAGCGGCTGAAAGTGATGTGCCTGTGTTGATTACAGGAGAAACTGGTACAGGCAAAGAACTATTTGCCAAAGTTATCCATAAAAACAGCTTAAGGAATAAGAACGACTTCATAGTTGTGGATTGTGCAGCATTACCAGAACACCTTGTGGAGAGTGTGCTTTTTGGGCATTCAAAAGGTGCCTTTACAAGTGCTGACTCAAATAAAATAGGTTTGATAAAGTTAGCAGACAAGGGAGTCTTATTCCTTGATGAAATCGGAGAACTCCCCTTAAGTATTCAAAAAAAATTCCTGCGGGTGCTCCAGGAAAAAAAATTTAGACCTGTGGGGAGTAAGAGAGAGATCTCAAGTGATTTCAGGCTTATTTCAGCCACACACTGTAATCTGATTGAAATGGTTAAACAAAAGCAATTCAGAAAAGACTTTTATTTCAGGGTTGCTTCTCTGTCAATGGAAATTGCGCCTTTAAGGGACCGTAAACCAGATATCAATTTACTGGTGGCTCACCGCATGAATCGTAAAACAAAACCATGCAATGATTGCTCTTTTAAAATATCTGAGCAGTTTATGGAGGACTTGAAAAAATACAACTGGCCCGGGAATGTACGAGAATTATTCAACTCAATAGATTATGCATGCAGTGATGCTTTAAATGAATCAATGCTGTTTTCTAAACATTTGCCTGACCATATTCGTGCATCTATTATTAAAAACAGAATAAAAGAACAGACACACTCTAAATTGAAATCTAACTTTTTTGAAGAACCCGCTCCAGTTGAAAAACTTGATCTGAAAAGCTACATTGAAAAAGCAAAATATAAGTATATGTCAGATTTGATGAAAAATTCCCGCAACGATATTAAGACAGCATGCCGCCTGTCTGGTCTCTCCCGGGGGCATATTTATACTCTTTTAAAGGAGTATAATATCAAAAGCTCCAACAAATAAAAAAGGGCTGTCAGAAAAAAACAGTGTTGAAAAAATGTATGATTTTTCAGACTGTCAGATAAATCTGACAAAATTGCAAGGATATGTTTTTTATAAGTTACTGAAATATCTATAGTTTTAATTATGACCTTCCTGGCACACATCTTGTAATAACAAATCACATATTACCAACAAATACTATTGCGATAACTTTTTCGCCACATTGAAATAAAAACTTAACTATATTCATACTATTTATTAACAGGGGCACATTATGAATTTGGAGAATATGACCATAGGGAAAAAAATAGGATTCGGGTTTTCAGTTGTAATTATTCTTCTGATAATCCTTGGTATCCTCAGCTTCACTGGTGTTGGAAAAATTGTTAAAAATGCAGAAGAGATTATTAATGGCGAATCATTAGATGGTGAACTTGCCCAGAAAGAAGTGGACCACCTTAACTGGATAGGAGATATAAATGTGCTTCTCTCGGATAAGGATGTTAATGAACTTAATGTTGAAACAGATCACACAAAATGCAGTTTTGGACAATGGCTCTACGGTGAAAGCAGAAAAAAAGCAGAAATACTTGTTCCATCACTTGCTCCTCTATTTAAAGAGATTGAAGAGCCGCACAAACATCTCCATGAATCTGCAATAGCAATTGGAAATATCTATAGAGAGGCTGACCCGACTCTGCCTGCATTTATTGCTGAAAAGCAGATCGACCATCTTAACTGGACTACATCCTTGCAGAATATAATGCTCAACAATGCAGAAAAGATAGAAGTTCAGACAGATCATACATTGTGTTCCTTTGGAAAATGGCTCTATGGTGAAGGTGCAAAAAAGGCAGCTGCGTCAGATCCAACCCTGGCAGAGCTGATTGAGGAAGTAAAAGAACCCCATCAGCAACTCCATGCTTCTGCAAAAATAATAATTTCAGAATACAGGCAAATCCATCCAGGACTGCTTCATACTCTGCACTTAAGACTTGATGATCACAGAAAATGGGTTGCCGGGATTGCTCAATCATTATTAAAAGGGAAACGGCTCAATGTCCAAACAGATCCTGAAAAATGTACTTTTGGGAAATGGCTTCACTCAAAACAGGTGGCTGTTCTCATGGAGAGTGATCCAGTTTTTAAAGCATCCCTTTCAGCAATAAAGCAGCCCCACGAGGCACTCCATAAAAGTGCAGTCAGAATCAATGGTGCCATAAAATTTGGAAACACCATAAAGGCAGTGTCCATATATAATAACAAAACTGTTAAGTATCTTGAACAGGTGGCTGCTCTTTTTGACAAGGCGATCAAACACGAATATGATCTCACAGATGGCAGAAACAAAGCCATAGCAATATTCAAAAGTCAAACTGTCCACGAACTGGAATATGCCCAGGACATACTTGATGAATTAATGGACAGGTCTGCTGAACTCCTTAAAGGTCAAAAAGAGGCTGCTCATATATATGCAAATGAGACAGCACCATCCCTTAAAACAGTACAGACACTTTTAGGAGAATTAAGAGATGAGGCACATAAACATATTTTAACAAATAAAACCATGCTCCAGGCAGCCCGGGCCACTAAAAGAAATATAGCTGTTATGGCTGTGATTGCAACTCTTGCGGGACTTTTCCTCGCATTTTTCATTGCCAGAGGTATAATTTCAATTCTCTCCAGTATCAGTACAGGTATGGATGAGGGTGCAAATCAGGTAGCATCGGCAGCAGGTCAGGTATCATCGGCAAGTCAGTCCCTTGCAGAAGGCTCTTCTGAACAGGCAGCATCCATTGAAGAGACCTCTTCATCAATGGAAGAGATGTCTTCCATGACAAAGAAAAATGCTGAAAATGCAGGTCATGCTGACAATCTGATGAGAAAAGCAAATAAGGTTATCAAAACCGCTGATGAATCAATGGATAATCTGATCATCTCCATGGAAGATATTTCAAAGGCAAGCAAAGAGACCTCGAAAATCATTAAAACCATTGATGAAATAGCTTTTCAGACAAATCTTTTAGCTCTTAATGCTGCTGTTGAAGCAGCAAGAGCCGGTGAGGCAGGAGCAGGATTTGCAGTTGTTGCAGAGGAAGTCAGAAACCTTGCCATGGGATCTGCAGATGCTGCTAAAAACACATCTGCATTAATTGAAGACACTAGAAAAAAAGTAAGCGATGGTTCCAAGCTTGTAATAGCAACCAATGAGGCTTTTTCTCAAGTAGCCCAGAGTGCAGGCAAGGTTAGCGAACTTATTGCAGAAATCTCAGAAGCATCCAGTGAACAGTCAAGTGGAATTGAGCAGGTAAATATAGCAATTAATGAAATGGATAAAGTTGTCCAGCAAAATGCAGCCAATGCTGAAGAGTCAGCCTCTGCCGCAGAAGAGATGAGTGCCCAGGCAGAAACACTGAAAGATTATGTTGGAGAGCTTGTTTTGCTTGTAACAGGAAAAAAATAATGACCATTGTACTTTTTATTCATAGAGATTCTTCAAAAAAAGGTGTGAGCCTTAAGAACAGTATTGATCAAAATTTTCTTAAAACTGAGCTTCAGGTTCTTGCTACATATAAATCATTAAAAACCAGATTAAAAAAAAGTTCTGACTTTAATGAACAAGAAATCTTTATACTACTTGTGGATTCAAAAATAAGATTGAATAAACTGACTTTAATGACTGATCTCATGGAAGATAAACGTATTATATTAATCCTTCCTGATGAATCAAAAGAGACTCTCTCTACAGCAAGTCAATTTTTCCCAAGATTTTTCACTCCCATGGGCAACAAATACGATGATCTATGCAGTGTACTAAATAAAATACTAAACCAAAATAACTTAAATACAAATAACTGGATAACAAGAGGGGAGCGCAAAAATGTCACAAGCAGTTAAAACAATGGCCCAGGCAGTAAAAGTGATGACAGTAAAAACAGGTAAATACTTAACATTCTTTTTAGAAGAGGAAGAGTATGGAATCGGTATATTAAAAGTTAAGGAAATCATAGGCATGATGGCAATCACCTCTGTCCCGCGAACTCCTGAATATGTCAAAGGTGTAATCAATCTCAGGGGTAAGGTGATTCCAGTAATAGATTTACGATCAAAATTTGATATGAAGCTGATCAATTATACTGAACGCACCTGTATTATTGTTGTGGAGATTGATTCAGAATCATCAACTGTGCTTATTGGTATTGTTGTTGATGCTGTATCAGAAGTATTAAATATTAAAGAAGAGGAGATAGAAGAGACTCCAACATTTGGTACCAGGCTTAACACTGAATACATTCTTGGCATGGCGAAAATGGAGGGCAGTGTTAAAATTCTGCTTAATATTGATAAAGTTTTAAACAGTGAAGAGATAGAAACTCTTGAGAAAACAGCATAACAATTTATCTAATAATATATTTACAAGGAGTATTAATCATGAAAAACAAGAGTCTAGGTGCAAAACTAATAACATTCTTTCTTTTAGTTGGTTTAATCCCCTTTGGTGTAATGGGTATTATATCCTATACTAAATCAAGCAAAGCTCTTTCCGATTCAGCCTATGCTCAGCTCAAAGGTATGCGGGCAGTGAAAAAAGCCCAGGCAGTCCGGTTTTTTGATGAACGCAAAAGAGATATGGGTGTATTGGTTGAAATAGTAAACACCCTGAGAAAGGAAGCTTTTAATAAATTAGAAGCCATTCGGGATAATAAATCCCGTGCTATCAAGCTTCTTCTTGACCAGGCAATAGTTGATATCAAAGCACAGCAGGATCGCTCCATCTGCACAAAAGGAATGCTCCATTACCGTCATTTTCTGGAGTATAATCAGAAAAGTCCGGAATATATACGTTTTGCAAATATTATTGATGGATTTATAAAAAGTACTGGATACCATGATTATTTTGTTATTGATCTTAATGGGATGTGCCTTTACAGCCAGGCAAAGGAGGCAGACTATCACACAAATCTTTTAAAAGGTAAATATAGAGAGAGCGGTCTTGGAAAAGCCGTGGCAAGAGCAATGAATGGAGAGATTGCATTTGAAGATTTCGCGCCCTATGCGCCCTCAAACAATGAACCTGCAGCATTTGTTGCAGCTCCAATTATTGCCAAGGGAAAACAGACCGGAGTTGTTGCCATACAATTCTCCCTTGAAAAAATTCAGACTCTCTTAAATGAGCGTTCAGGGCTTGGTGAAACCGGTGAAGTTTATCTTGTAGGCATGGATAAACTGATGCGGTCCGATTCTTTTCTTGACCCTGAACACCATAGTGCCAAAGCTTCTTTTTCTAATCCTGATACAGGTAAAGCTGACACTAAAGCGGTTCGGCTGGCATTGGAAGGTAAAACAGAATCCCATGTGATTATTGATTATACAGGCAATCACGTCTTAAGTTCATTTTCATATATTGATGTCCTTGGGGTGCGCTGGGCAATTCTTGCTGAAATGGATGTGGCAGAAGCTTTTTGTCCAAAGGATGAAAAAGGTGAGTATCTCTTTAAAAAATATACAGATTTGTATGGATATTATGACCTTTTTCTTATGAATCCCGATGGATATTGTTTTTATACAGTTGCAAAGGAGGCTGATTACAAGACAAATTTTGTAGATGGAAAATATGCCAATTCAGGTCTTGGCAAACTTGTTCAAAATGTGTTGAACTCAAAAAAATATGAAATAGTTGATTTTGCGCCCTATGCTCCGAGCAACAACGAACCCTGCGGGTTTATTGCCCAGCCTGTTGTCCATGATGAAAAAGTTGATATTGTGGTTGCCCTTCAGCTCTCACTTGGAGCTATTAACAGTATCATGCAGCAAAGAGAAGGTATGGGCAAAACAGGAGAAACCTATCTTGTGGGTTCTGATAAATTAATGAGATCAGACTCTTTTCTGTATCCTGAAAATCATTCTGTGAAAGCATCATTTGCAAAACCAGATATTGGAAGCGTTGATACTGAAGCTGCAAGGGAAGCACTTTCAGGAAAAGAAGGTGCAAAAATTATTATTGATTACAATGGTAATCATGTTCTTTCAGCTTTTACACCTTTGAAAGTTGGCAGCACAACATGGGCATTGATTGCAGAAATCAATGAATCAGAGGCATTTGCAGCAGTAAACACCATTAAATGGCTTATTATTGTAATAACGATTATCAGTATCATTGCAATCATAGCAATTGCCTGGTTGATAGCCCGTTCCATTACAAAACCCATAAATACAATTACCCATGGCATGGATGAAGGTGCAAACCAGGTGGCATCGGCAGCAGGGCAGGTTTCTTCGGCAAGTCAGTCCCTTGCAGAAGGCTCTTCTGAACAGGCTGCATCCATTGAGGAGACTTCATCATCAATGGAAGAGATGTCTTCCATGACAAAGAAAAATGCTGAAAATGCAGGTCATGCCAATAATCTGATGCAAGAGGCAAATCAGGTAGTGGGCAATGCCAATGCATCCATGGGAGAACTTATTTTATCCATGGAAGAGATCACAAAAGCCAGTGAAGAGACCTCAAAAATTATCAAAACCATAGATGAAATTGCTTTCCAGACAAATCTTTTAGCCCTTAATGCCGCAGTTGAAGCAGCCAGGGCAGGCGAAGCTGGAGCAGGGTTTGCCGTTGTGGCAGAAGAAGTGAGAAATCTTGCCATGCGGTCAGCAGATGCTGCAAAAAATACATCTGAATTAATTGAAGATACCAAGAAAAAAGTGAGTGATGGTTCAGAGCTTGTAATAACAACCAATGAAGCCTTTTCTAAAGTTGCTGAAAGTGCAGGCAAGGTGGGAGCACTTGTCGCAGAAATTTCCGAGGCATCAAATGAACAATCCATTGGCATTGAACAGGTAAATACAGCAATTAATGAAATGGATAAGGTCGTCCAGCAAAATGCTGCCAATGCTGAAGAATCTGCTTCTGCCTCGGAAGAGATGAGTGCCCAGGCAGAAACACTTAAGGATTATGTTGGAGAACTTGTCACCCTTGTAGCTGGAAAAAAGCAGGACAGCACAAACAGATCTGTTGTCTCAGCGATCAAAGCCATTGCAGTACAGCCTGGGTCTGCTGAAAAACCAGATATAAAAACATTGTCCTCTACAACAAATGAGCTAAAACCTGATGAGCTAATCCCCTTTGATGATGACGATGACGATTTCGAAGATTTTTAATAAACCTGCATAACCCGAAAGGGCGGAAATATAATTTCTGCCCTTTACAACACCAGTATAAATTATTATACTGATACTTAAATTCAAACATTTTTAACCATGGGAAGAAGACAAGCAAATGACTTATAAAATCATTCAGGAACTTGTTGAAAAGCTTTCTTTAGAATTTGTTCTGCTGGATTCGTCAGAACCGGAAACTCTATGTGAGTTAATGCCTGTTTTAAAAGAGATAAACAACACCTGCCGCGAACTGTCTCTTGAAACTCTACCCGACGAAATTTTAAAAGCTGAAGAAATCGTAAGCAATGCTGCACAAGGTAAACTTGAAAATGCTGATAAAAGTTTTGAAGCTATGACCAGTATCATATCTACAATGGAAACATTTATACACACCCTTGTAAATGCTGACCCTGGGTCTGCTGAAAACGATACCAAAGTAACAGAGATAGCTGATATAAAAGAGTCCCTGGACAAATTCTCAAAACTGGTTGTGGCTTTTTGCCCCGGAGAGATACCTGACCTGGGTGCCATGCTTAATGCCTGTGACGAATTGACTATTAAAGCAGAATCTGTTGATTCAGACCTTTTCCAGAAAGGTGTCTCGGCCTGTAAAAATTATCTTGAGACAATGACCCTTGAAAATATTGAAAACATCAAGCCTGTTGAAGAGGGAATTATCCTCTTAAAAGCATTGCTGCAACATATTAAGACAGGAGAAGTCTTTGCGTTTGATACATCTGATGTGATGGAGCTTTTAAATCAAGGTTTTAAAGATAAAACGCCGGCACAAATACCTGATGAGACCGAGGACACTGAAGTTAAAAAAGAATCCGTACAGGAAGAGAATCCATTGGATGAACCCCAGAAAATATCTGATGAAGATATGGAGATATTGGTGGATTTTATATCCGAGGCCAATGAAAATCTTGACAGTATTGAAATTTCCCTTATTGAACTTGAACATGATCCAACTGACAATGAAATCATTAATAACATATTTCGTCCATTTCATACCATAAAAGGTGTATCAGGATTTCTTGGTCTGCAAAAAATTAACACACTTTCCCATACAACAGAAAATTTTTTAGACAGTGCAAGAAGTGGCGATTTCTTAATCAATGAAATTGCCACCGATGCAATTCTCGAATCAGTGGATACTTTAAAACAACTTATCATAAGAGTTGAGACAGGAGTCGAACAAGGCATACAGCAACAAGACAACGATATTGATATTGATATTCTAAAAAACAGACTCCAACGGCTTCAAATAAATCTTTCCGACGGCAGGAAAGAGCCATTGGGAGAGATTCTTGTTAAAAAAGGAGTGATTGATAATGAGGTTCTTGCTAATGCTCTAGAAGCTCAAATAGATAATCCTGGAAAAAAAATAGGCGAAATTCTTGTTCAGAAGGGGGAGATAGCTCCAAAAGATGTTGCTTCTGCTCTCAGGGACCAGGGCACCAGAAAAAAAGTGATTTCAGCCCAAGTCAAGGTCAGCACAGAAAAACTTGATAACCTTGTTGATTATGCAGGAGAACTTGTTATTGCCCAGTCCATGCTCCGGCAGCAAGCATCCAAAGATTCTGCACTGCAGCAGAGTATTGCACAATTTGGACAAATAGTTACGAGCATGCAAAATATTGCCATGTCCATGAGAATGATTCCCATTAAAGCTACTTTCATGAAAATGATACGCCTTGTAAGAGATCTCTCACAAAAATCCGGCAAAAAAGTTAATCTTATTATGGAAGGAGAAGAGACGGAAATTGACAGAAATGTTGTGGATGCACTTTATGAACCCATGGTTCATATGATCAGGAATTCAGTGGATCATGGCATTGAATCGCAACAGGACCGCCAGGCAGACAACAAGCCTGTTAAGGGCAATATCAATCTCAGGGCATATCACAAAGGCGGTAATATTATTATTGAAATTGAGGATGATGGTAAAGGGCTTGATAAATTCCGTATCCTTGAAAAGGCAATCTCAACTAATCTTGTTCCCAAAGATGTTGAACTTACTGATGAAGAGATTTATAATTTAATTCTGGAACCAGGATTTTCTACAGCTAAAGAGATAACAGACATTTCAGGCCGTGGAGTTGGTATGGATGTTGTCAAAGGCGGCATTGAAAAATTTCGGGGACAACTCAATATTAACTCGACACCAGGTGTTGGTACAAAATTTACCATAAGCCTTCCTCTTACTTTAGCAATTATTGATGGAATGCTTGTCAGGGTTGGTAAGGAAAAATTTGTAATCCCTACAACAGCAATTAAAAGATCCTTCAGACCTGAAAAAGAGAATTGTTCAACAATTCAAGGAAGAGGAGAAATAGTCAAAGAGAGAGGTTTCCTTGTCCCTCTGGTGAGGCTAAAAAGCCTTTATGGGTATGAAGACGATGAAAAACCTCCCTGGGAAAGCCTTGTTGTTGTGGTTGAATCAAACAATGAACAAAGAGGATTGGTCATAGATGAGCTGCTTGGCAAAGATGAATATGTAATAAAAAGCCTAGGAGACCATCTTGAAAATATTGATGGCTTTGCAGGAGGGGCAATTCTAGCAGATGGCAGAGTTGGACTGATTATTGATGTGCATGGCCTTTTTAAAATAGTATCTCAATAGCCAAAGACAAATAAAGGAAAAAAATGTGAAGCAGATAATTGGTGTTGCAGACATGAAAATTAGTAACAATCCGGGTGATTCCCTTATGACTTATTCTCTTGGGTCATGTATCGGGCTTGTGGTATATGACTCTGCAGCAAGGGTTGGAGGGATTCTGCATTATATGCTGCCCGAATCAAATATTGACAAATCAAAAGCTCAAAAAAATCCTTACATGTTTGCTGATACAGGCATTCCCCGGCTTTTCAAAGGAGCATACAGGTTTGATGCAAAGAAAAACAGAATGAAAATCGCTGTTTTTGGAGGAGCTCAGATACTTGATCAGTCAGGATTTTTCAATATTGGCAAACGCAACTATATGGCTCTTAAAAAGATGTTTTTTAAAAATAAAGTCATAATAGATACAGAACAGGTAGGAGGAGAAGTCAACAGAACAATAAGGCTTGAGATAAAAACAGGAGAAATATTTGTAAAAACTTCCGGCGGCAGAGAGGTGAAAATATGAGTACCATCAAGGAACTTATAAAAGAGATAAAAAATTTAAAGCCGATTCCGGCAATTGTCAATCAAATTATAAAAGCAATTGACGACCCTAACTGCTCTGCAAGTGATATTGCAGACATAATAAAATTTGATCCGTCTGTTACTGCCAATCTGCTTAAAACCTGCAATTCTGCTTATTTTGCCTTGCCTAATCCTGTGAATTCTGTCCAGGATGCAGTTTCACTTCTTGGCATGGATCAAATTATTGAACTTGTTCTTATGAAATCCGGTGCCAAAGTTCTCTCAAAAAAACAGAAAGGTTACGGACTTCACGAAGGAATCATGTGGAAACATGCTGTCTCTTCAGCATTAATTTCCAAAGCAATTTGTAAAAAAACCAAACTTGGAAATGAAAACATAATATTTACAGCAACTTTGCTAAAAGATATTGGAAAAACTGTACTTGACAGGTATGTTTCTGACTCTTTTGAAACAATCATTAATCTGGTGCAGAACAAAAGGCATAGTTTCAGAGAAGCTGAAAAGAGAGTTATAGGGATTGATCATGGAGAGCTTGGTGCAATGATTGCAACACAATGGAAATTCAGCCCGAAAATGATTAATATTATACGCCATCACCATCTGTCTGATAAATCACAACAGAAAAACTGTGATATTGCAATTGTATACCTTGCAGACTGCATATGTATGATGATGGGGCTGGGAATAGGAGAAGACGGGCTTTCCTACCGATTCCATGGTGATGTTATCAAAAACCTTAATATTACCCATGAAGATATAGCAATGATAATTGCTGATTTTACCCTTGAGATGCAAAAAGTTGAAGAATTAATAAACTTAACATAAATGAAACTATTTTATGGTGGAACATTATGACATTTTCAATTTTACTGGTTGATGACTCTTTACCCATGAGATCTGTACTTAAAAAAACTCTTAAAGCTGCTGGATACTCTGACAGCGAATTTCATGAAGCAGCCAATGGGAAAGAAGCTCTGGACCTGGTTAAAGGCAAATGGATTGATATTGTGATCACAGATTATAATATGCCTGTGATGGATGGAATGGAGTTTGTCAAAGAGCTTAAAAAGGACGATACTTTTAAAGATACACCTGTTGTAATTGTATCTACAGAAGCAAGTCAAAGCAAAATTGACGAATTTATGAATCAGGGTGCCACGGGCTATATTACCAAACCATTTACCCCGGAAGCAATCAGGAATACAATAAAAGATATACTTGGGGAGACAGATGATGATGAACTTGACGGATTTGATGAAGACCTCGATTTCTGAAGTATTGGAGACCATGTTCTATCTGCCTGTTGAATTTCAGGAAAATTTATCTAAAGAAGAGATAGAAGCGTTTAAAAAAGAGATTAATACAGGATGCAGGTTAAAAGTAACCGGAAGCGTTGAAGGCTGTTTCCAGCTTTTTATTCCCGATCCCTTACTCCTTAATATGACTCAAAATTTTATGGGTGAAAACCCTGAAAGTTGTACTAAAAAATATTTAGATGGAACGCTGAAAGAGACCCTTAACATGATTATCGGGAATGCACTAAAAAGCATGAAAACAAAGACACCTCCGGATCTTGATATTCCTGAAATAATTAGTATCTCTGATATGAGCTCTGATTCTCTATTAATAGTTGAGACAACTGATGGCTCAATGATAATGCAAATTGAGTGTAAATAGCCTGATAAAAATATTGGGAGATAATAATACGTGGGGAATGATATTAAAGTACTAATAGTTGATGACTCAGCTATTGTACGAAAAGTTTTTGCAGAACAACTTTCCAAGGAAGCAGGGATTAAGGTTGTAGGCACTGCTCCTGACCCATATGTTGCAAGGGATAAAATTGTCAAACTTAAGCCGGATGTAATTACCCTTGATATTGAAATGCCCCGTATGGATGGCATAACATTTTTAAAAAAGTTGATGAAATTTTACCCCTTGCCTGTAATTATTGTTAGTTCTTTGACCAGCAAAGGGAGCAACATTGCACTTGAAGCTCTATCTTTAGGTGCACTTGAAGTTATATCAAAACCCAACTCTGCTTATTCTGTAGGAGATATGGGTGTACAGCTGGCTGAAAAAATCAGAGCTGTTGCTAAAATCAATGTTACATCTGCCACTAAAACCAACACTGCTTTAAAACCCCAGACAGATATTGAATCAAAAGCTCTCAGCACCACCACAAATAAAATCATGGCAATTGGTGCATCCACTGGCGGTACTGAAGCAGTCAAAAAAGTTTTAACCATGATGCCACAAAACTCGCCCGGAATTGTTGTTGTACAGCACATGCCTGCACAGTTTACAACATCATTTGCCGAGAGGTTGAATGAACTTTGCAAAATGGAAGTAAAAGAGGCAAAAGATGGTGATTCTGTTATAAACGGTCAGGCTCTGATAGCTCCTGGAAACTTTCACATGCTGCTTAAAAGAAGTGGGGCACGATATTATGTTCAGGTTAAAAAGGGACCTCTTGTTCACTACCAGAGACCTGCAGCAGATGTTCTGTTTAAGTCTGCTGCAAAATACGCCGGGGCAAATGTCCTTGGAATTATCCTCACGGGCATGGGAAAGGATGGAGCAGCAGGTCTGCTGGCAATGAAAAAAGCAGGGGCTATCAATATTGCCCAGGATGAGAAGTCCTGTGTTGTGTTTGGTATGCCCAAAGAGGCAATAGATATTGGTGCTGTAGATCATGTGAAAGATATCAATGATATAGCACAAACAGCCATAAAACTCATAACAGGCGAATAAAAATCCCATGACATCCATGGCACAGGTCAGTAAAGTTCAGTATAAAAAACTTTCTGCAATTGTATACAGGGAGTCCGGCATTGTTTTAAATGATAAGAAGTATGAGCTGTTAACAGCCAGGCTTGCAAAAAGAATGCGGGTTACAAAGGTTTCCTCGGTTTCTGATTATATAAGGCTTATGAAAAACAATGAAGAGGAGTTCATCAACTTTATTGATGCCATTACAACAAATCACACTTTCTTTTTCCGGGAAAACAGCCATTGTGAATTCATTGTAAAAAAACTTGATAAAAGTAAACACTTAAAAATCTGGAGTGCTGCATCTTCAAGTGGCGAAGAAGCTTACTCCATTGCAGTCCAGCTTGCTGCAAACTCCTTCTCCTTTGATATTTATGCATCGGACCTGTCAAGCACCATGCTAAAACTGGGTACAAGAGCTGTGTACCCTAAAGAGAGAGTGCGATCTGTTCCCCTGTCTATTCTGCATACATATTTTCAAAAAGGGAAAGGTGTACATAAGAACTTTGTCAAGGTTAGACCTGAAATAAGAAAGCATGTCTCTTTTGGCAAACATAATCTTCTTTTTGATTCACCTTTTACAGGGTCTGATAAATTTGATATTATCTTTTGCAGAAATGTTATGATCTATTTTGATAACTCCACACGACAGTCAGTTGTAAACAACCTTTACCAATCACTAAAGCCAGGAGGCTACTTCTTTGTAGGCATGTCAGAAAGCCTTCAAGGTCAGCAACAAGGGCTTATTTCAATGCTTCCCAGCGGTTATAAAAAAAAATAAATCACATATTTTTTAAAGGCTCCTGTGTAATGGCTGTACAAACACCATGATTTGTTTACCCATGAAAATTTTTTAAACTCTCCTTGACGGAAACAGATTCTTATCGTATTTAATTACATTTGTTTGCAAGGAGAGAAGTTTATTGGACTTCTGATTAATAAAATGAGGGGGATTAAAAAATTTTATTGGGTTAAATTATGAAAAAAGCTACAACACTGGTTCTTGGAGGATGTAAAAGTGGGAAAAGCAGGCATGCACTTTTCCTTGCAGATAAAATCTCAACCAATAATAAAATTTTTGTGGCAACTTCAGTGCCTGCAGATTCTGAAATGCAGGAGCGTGTATCTGCACATAAAAAAGAGAGAGGCGATGGGTTTATGACCATTGAAGAACCCCTTGCCATATCTGAAGTTATTGGAAAAAATTCACAAAAAGCCGATGTTATTTTAATTGATTGCCTCACCCTCTGGATTTCCAATATGCTGTACAAAGAGTATGATAAAAAAAAAATTTTACACCATACTGACACTCTTGCCAGAACTTTAAATAAAACCGAATGTTCTGTTATTCTTGTTTCCAATGAAGTGGGTGCTGGAATTGTTCCGGAAAATAAACTTGCAAGACAATTTCGAGATATTGCAGGCATTGTAAATCAAAAAATTGCCAATGCAGTATCAGATGTTGTCTTAATAGTTGCTGGCATACCTGTAAATATTAAAGAAAAAAATCATGTATAAATACCTTTTTGGACCTGTGCCGTCACGGCGTTTGGGGATATCACTGGGAGTTGATCTTGTAAAGCATAAAACATGCAGTCTTGATTGTGTCTATTGCGAATGTGGAAGCACCACAAATTTAACATGTGAAAGAAAAGAGTATGTACCCATCAATGAGGTCTTAGATGAGCTTGACCACTATTTTAAAAACAATGCTAATCCTGATTACATAACATTTTCAGGTTCAGGTGAGCCAACCTTGAACACCGGGATTGGCAAAGTTATCAACTTTATCAAAAAAAGGAAAAAAGAGATCTCCCTGGCTTTGCTCACCAACGGCACTCTGTTCTCAAAAAAAGAGGTTAGAGATGATGTTATTAATGTAGATTTAATAGTTCCATCCCTTGATGCAGTTTCAACTCGAGTTTTTGCTAAAATCAACCGCCCATCTCCTCTGCTGAACCTGAATGAATATATTCAGGGCCTCAGTGATCTAAAAAAAGAGTTTAAGGGAAAGATCTGGCTGGAAATCCTTATCATCAAGGGCTATAATGATGGTATAGAAGAACTTGAGCTTATAAAAAAGAGTATACAGAAGATCTGTCCGGATAAAATACAGCTAAATACCCTTGATCGACCGGGAACTCTTCTAAATATTGAGGCTGCAACAAAACATGACCTTGAAAAAATCTCAAAAACTTTAGGCTTTAATAACATTGAAATCATTGCAGCTTTTAAAAAACGAGAAAATAATATCGCCTTTAGAAAAGATATCAAAGAGGTTATTTTGGAAACCATTGATAGAAGACCATGCACTAAAAATGATCTATCAAGTATATTGGGAAGAAAAATTGTTGAAATCAACAAATACCTGTCTCTGCTCGAAAAAGAGGGGAAGATTAAGGTTGTTGCTCAAAAAAGGGGAAGCTTTTATACAAAAGCAAGATGAAAATATCCATGAATACTTATGAATACTTATAAAAGCGGTACTAAAAATAACAGCCAGGAAGAAAAGAGCAGAAATTTCAATGATTTTAAATCTGCACTTCATTTTTTGACTACTCTGCCCCCGGGAAAAAATGTACAATTTTCTCCTCTGGGAATGATAAGGTTTTTCCCAACCATTGGGATTGTCATTGGTACCTTGCTGATATTTTTTGATCTTATCATCTCCTGTTTTTTTTATGAAGGTGTTGTTGTCCTGCTTGACCTGCTCTTTCTTGTGGGGATCACAGGCGCTTTTCATTTAGATGGGGTTGGCGATACAGCAGATGGTGTTTTCAGCCACCAGCCAAGGGACAAAGCCTTATTAATAATGAAAGACTCCAGAACCGGTATGATGGGTCTTGTTGCTGTGATTAGTGTACTTGCTGTAAAGTTTGCAGGCATCTACTCTGTAAAAGCATCATGTTCTGCTGCCGAAGCCATGCTGTTTTTTTTAATTATCCCTGCCTATGCCAGGGCAAGTATGATATTTGGAATTAAATTTCTTAATTATGGACGCAACAGAGGAACCGGACACGATTTTTTTGAAAAAAAACCTGGACCAAGAGATTTTATATGGTTATCTATTCCTGTTATATTCTCAATTTTCACAGGATACAAATTTGTTATTCTTAATGTCTCATTTGGCTTAATGGTTTTTGTTATACTTGTCTACTATAAAAAGAAAATGAACTGCATAACAGGTGACATGCTTGGTGCCATGACCGAAACAATTGAAGCATTACTTTTTGTTATTGCAGGTATGACTATATGATAATCGGGCATGGAGGTAATGTAAAAGCACTTGCAAAAAGAGTCTGCTGCCATGAAAAAGAGATAATAGACATGAGCTGCAACCTTAATCCTTTGGGACCTCCAGAAGGATTTGAAGCATTTATTAAAGATAATATTAAAGAGATACGATCTTTGCCTGAAGCAGATGCCATGGGATTAATTTCAGCCTTTAGCAAGGCAAAGGATATTGATCCTGCACAAATTGCAGCAGGCAATGGCACAACGTGGTTTATTTATACACTTATTCAAGCCTTAAAACCTGAAAATGTACTTATCTGCGGTCCAGTATATTCTGATTACAAAGATGCCTGCATCATGCATGATGTTAACTATACTTTTGCAAATTCCCAGGAAGATTCACTATTTGTCCATGATTTAAATAAAATTTCTGATATGGCAGACAGTTTTGATATAATTTTCATCTGTAACCCAAACAATCCCACTGCCAGCCTTATTGCCAGAGAAAATCTGATAAAACTTATAGCAAACCATCCTGAAACTATTTTTATCATAGATGAGTCTTATCTTCCCTTTGTTGACAAGGCAGAGACCTTATCGCTCATCAATAAAACAGAATATACAAACCTGGTTGTACTCAGCTCAATGTCAAAAATATTTACAATCCCAGGCTTAAGAACTGGTTTTCTGACAGCTGCACCTGAAATAATCAATTATGTTATGAAATATTCTCAACCATGGTCAATCAACTCCCTTGCACAAAAAGGAGTCACGTACCTTCTTGAGCAACAGGATAAAACCACCCCTTTTATTGAAAAATCAAGGCAGTTTATCAAAAAAGAGAAAAAAAATTTCATTGAAAACTTTAAAGATAATAGCAAAATAACGCTATACCCTTCTGTGACCTCATTTATACTTGCGAAACTTAACTCAAATCTCAAATCCGATGATTTGTGCCGTATTGTGGGTGATGAAAAAATCTTGATCAGGGACTGCTCTAATTTCCACGGGCTTTCAGATAGGTTTGTCCGCTTTTCCCTTAAAACACCTGAAATAAACAATCAACTTGCAACAATTGTAAAACAGACATTAAAAGCAATGGTATAAAATGGAATGGTATATAATATTTTCTGCTTTTGTCCTGGACTTTATGGTAGGTGACCCTGGTTTTTTACCCCACCCTGTTGTTTATATGGGAAAAGCCATTGAATTTTTTGAGCCTGTTTTTAAAAAAATATCATCAAGCCAGGTGCTGAACGGAACTTTTTTTGCAATTTTTCTTATTTTTACAACCTTTGCTCTTACCTATTATATAATTTTCTTATGTACCTTGATTGACCTTCTGGCAGGTCAAATTGCAAGTATCATTTTCCTCTTTTTTTCCCTGTCAGCAAAAAGTCTTTACAAGGCTGCCATGGATGTGAGTGGTGCCCTTGAAAAAGATGGCATTGAAGCTGCCAGGGATAAAGTTGCAATGATTGTAGGAAGAGAAGTTAAACACCTTAATAAAACTGCTGTTATAAAAGCTTCTGTAGAAACCGTTGCAGAAAATTTTGTGGATGGCTTTTTAGCACCTCTGTTTTTTGCACTGATTGGAGGGGTTCCATGTGCAGTTGCATACAAAATGGTCAATACACTTGATTCAATGGTTGGTTATAAGAATGACAAATATATCGAATTTGGCAAAGCTTCTGCAAAAATTGATGATGGAGCAAACTATATCCCGGCAAGAATTTCCATTGTCATTATTGCCCTTGCAACAACTGTTTTTCCAGTCAAAAGAGCAGGCTCAGCATTAAAGACAGGTTTTAAAGAAGGCAGATATCATAAAAGCCCCAATGCAGGTTTTCCTGAGGCTGCTTTTGCAGGAGCTTTAAAGGTTAAACTTGGAGGGTCCAATTATTATCATGGCAACCTTGTAAAAAAACCTTATATCGGCAAAAATTTTAATGATCCAGGTTTATCAAAAATAAAACAGGCATGTGAACTTATGCTTTTTTCTTCATTCCTGGCAACTGCCATATCCTGTGTTATTACACTGTTGAACCACTGAAACAAAACAGCTGTTAAGGTTATTTTATTAAATTTTTACTGCAGCAATCACTATTGCATGCCTTGTCACACTCCAACGGTTCTGAAGCTTCATAGGTGACATTATTATGATATTCATCTATGGATTTATGCAGAGTCTTGACAGCAAGCTGAATACAATGATGCTTTTTTGAAGGAACATTTTCCAAAATATTAAAAACATGTCCGTCATTAATCTCTTTTGCCTCTGTCAGTGTTTTACCTTTAGCCATCTCAGCTATTGCCATGGCTGCTGAAACAGCCCCGGCACAGCCAAGCACTTGGTATTTGATATCTGTTATTGTCTCATTGTCAAGTTTAAGATAGATTTTCATTGTGTCACCACAAGTGCCAACCATTTCAGATATGTGGTCTGCATCGGGAATATCACCCATATAAGGTTTTTCAATGAAATATTTTATAGCGTTTGCTCCATATCCAACTTCAGCAAGGGCTTTTTTTTCACTCTCAATGGCTTTGGTATTTACATTATTCATTTTTTCCTCAAAATTTTAAAATATCCATATTGCTATTTAAAATAAGCTTCAAAGCGTCAGTGTCAAGATTTTTTTATCACATACCAGGGGGACCTAGGAAAATTCCTGTTTTAACATGCAACAGGCAATTTTGTACTTTGGAGTACCATCTTTATTATAAACAAGATTGCCCGGCTGAACAAGCTTATTCATTACACACCCTTCAGGTATTGAAAGAGTAAAAAGGTCTTTTTCATTTATTTTACCTGTTTTTATTAATTGATTGTTATCTATTTCAAGGCTGTGGATGGGTAAATCTTCACAAACAGGACATTGATAGACTCTTTTGTTTGGAAATACAAAATAATTTTCAGCAAACATTGCTGCACACTCAAATTTTTCACTTTTTTTTAAAAAAACTTTTGGGTAAGTTACAATTATATTATTTTCAGCTATTTCTTCGGCGATTTTTGGAACGGTATGGAGCCATTTATCCTTTGTGACCTGGCTTTTTGAATTTTGGTTTACTGACTGATCCAGTGGAGGATTTACCAACCGGTTTATACCAGACGATTTACCCCGTATACCAATGACCTGGATAAAAAAACGTTCAATCTTAAGAGCTTTAACAACTGCAGGCATCATGGCAAGTTCATCAATATTATCATTGCTTACAGTATAAATCATGGAGGTTGAAAAACCTTTTGCCTGGGCATCTTTTAAACCTTTCAGGCATTGATCAAAGGAACCTTTTCCCCGGATTGCATCATTGGTTTTTTTTGTTGCACCATCCAGGGAAAAACTTATGAAATCAACTTCATCACAACTAATTTTATCAAGTATATTATTAAAGAGATACCCGTTTGTATCAATTGTTATGGATTTAAACCCTGCTTTTTTTGCATGTTTGACAGCAATGGAAAGATCAGGGTGTAAAGTCGGCTCGCCACCTAAAAAAATCAGATTCATCTGCCTGTTTTTATTTACAAAAAGATCAAGCCAGTTTTTTATTGTATCAATATCAAGGGTGTTTGCACCATGCTGCTCTCTGTTTATATAGCAATGCCGGCATGCAAGATTACATTTTGTAAGAATATGGAAAAACAGATTGGAGGAGTGTTTTGAAAATGCAACTGTTTTTTTATGCATTGTGATATTCTTGAATTGTTTTTACTGTGAATTCTTGTTTTTTCAAAGCTTTTATTGCATTACAGATTGCTTTTGTTCCATCTGTTGTTGTTGAATATGGAATTTTAAACTTCAATGCTGCACTTCTTATTTCATAACCATCACGTCGGGTTTGAGAATTTGAAGCTGTATTTAATATAAGTTGAATCCGGTTGTTTTTCACAGCATCCACAACATTGGGGCGGCCTGTGGATACCTTTTTAATAATCTCGGCAGGTATTGAATTTTCTTCAAGAAAACCTGCTGTTCCTCTGGTGGCAAGTATCTTAAAACCCATTTTATAAAGTTGTTCAGCCACAGGCAGGGCTGCTTTTTTATCTTTATCCTGGACACTTATAAAAACATTGCCGGAAGTCGGCAGTATTTGTGAAGCTCCAAACTGTGCCTTGGCAAATGCAGTTCCAAGGTCTTTATCAATACCCATCACTTCTCCGGTGGACTTCATCTCAGGACCAAGCACAGGATCAACATTGGGGAATTTATCAAAGGGCATAACAGCCTCTTTAACTGAATAGTGGCTGGGAATGAATTCTTCTGTTAATCCAAGCTCTTTAAGACTTTTTCCCAGCATTACCTTGGTGGCAATCTTGGCAAATGGTATGCCTGTGGCTTTGCATACAAAAGGTATGGTTCGTGAAGCCCGGGGGTTCACCTCTATTATATAGACTTTATTATCCATGATTCCAAATTGAATATTCATCAACCCTTTTACATTGAGCTCCTTTGCAAGGGCTTTTGTTGCTTTTGTCATCCCATCAATATGTTTTTTTGATATGGAAAATGGAGGCAGCACACATGCTGAATCTCCTGAATGTATCCCGGCCTCTTCAATGTGCTCCATCATGCCAGCAATTACAGTTGTCTTCCCATCGGAGATTGCGTCAACATCAAGTTCAAAAGCTTCTTCCAAAAATTTATCAATTAAAACAGGATGTTTTGGCGATGCAGAGATTGCCAGGGCAAAATACTCTTTAAGGTCTTTTTCATCATACACTATTTTCATGGCTCGACCTCCTAAAACAAAAGATGGGCGTACCATTACAGGATAATTAATCTTGCTTGCCACCTTTTTAGCATCTTTATAACTTGTTGCAGTACCGCTTTTTGGCTGCAAAAGTCCAAGCTTGATAATCATCTCTTGAAAAAGCTCTCGATCTTCAGCCCTTGCAATGCTCTTTGGTGATGTTCCAATTATTGGAGCACCTGCTTTTTCCAGGTCATCGGCAAGGTTAAGAGGAGTTTGACCACCAAACTGGACAATGATTCCATCGGGGTTTTCTTTTTCAATAATATGCAAGACATCTTCCTTTGTCAGGGGTTCAAAATAGAGTTTATCCGAGGTGTCATAGTCTGTTGAAACAGTTTCAGGGTTGGAGTTGACCATGATACTCTCCACACCTTCCTCTTTTAAAGCATAGGAGGCATGTACGCAGCAATAATCAAACTCAATCCCCTGGCCAATCCTGTTGGGTCCGCCACCAAGTATTATAACTTTTTTCCTCTCTGTGACCCTTGCTTCACACTCTTTTTCATATGTTGAATAGTAGTAGGGTGTAGATGCTTTAAATTCTGCAGCACAAGTGTCAACAAGTTTATAAACAGGTATAATACCCAGCGCTTTTCTTTTTTTTTCCACCTCATTTTCTGAAAGTTTTGTTAAAAATGCGATCTGCTTGTCTGAAAATCCTGTCTTCTTGGCATTCTCAAGAAGCTCTTTGGGAATATTTTTCCCTGCAAGCTTAACTCTTTTTTCAAGCTCTATAATCTGTCTGATTTGATAAAGAAACCAGGGATCAATGCCTGTAAGACTGTATATTTTTTCAATGGTCATGCCGTTTTCAATGGCATACTTAAGATAGAAAATTCTTTCAGAATTTGGAGTTGCAAGTTTATGTTCAATATCTGTTTCAGAAAGTTCATTCGGGTCAGGGTCTTTTCCGTCGGCACCAAGCCCTGCCCTTGATATTTCAAGGGATCTTAAACCCTTTTGCAAAGCCTCTTTAAATGTTCTGCCAATGGACATTACTTCACCAACTGATTTCATGGCTGTTGTGAGAACATCATTGGTCTCGGGAAATTTTTCAAAGGTCCATCTTGGAATTTTCACAACACAATAATCAATTGAGGGTTCAAAGCAGGCCAGGGTTTCACCTGTAATATCATTTTTAATTTCATCCAGGGTATAACCCACAGCGAGTTTTGCAGCAATTTTAGCAATGGGGAATCCGGTTGCTTTTGATGCCAGAGCAGAACTTCTGGAAACCCGGGGATTCATTTCAACAATTATGACTTCACCATCTTCAGGGTTGACTGCAAACTGAACATTTGACCCGCCTGTATCAACTCCTATTTCATTCATAATGGCAATGGAAGCATCTCTTAAGTTTTGATACTCCTTGTCAGAAAGGGTTTGAGCAGGAGCCACAGTAATGCTGTCACCAGTATGAATACCCATGGGATCCATATTCTCAATGGAGCAGATAATAACAACATTGCCTGCATTATCCCTCATAACTTCAAGTTCAAACTCTTTCCAGCCAAGCACTGATTGCTCAAGCATAACCTGGGTGTTCAAACTTGCATCAAGCCCTGATTTTGAAATAAGCAAAAGTTCTTCTAAGTTATATGCAACGCCACCGCCTGTACCGCCAAGGGTGAAACTGGGTCTCACAATAATGGGAAAGCCAATCTCATCAGCACAAGCCTTAACTTCATCAATGGAGTTTATAAACCTGCTTTTGGGGATTTTTAGATTGATTCTATTCATTGCATCTCTGAAAAGCTCTCTATCTTCAGCTTTATTGATGGCATCAATGGATGCACCAATCATTTCAACATTATACTTTTCAAGAATGCCTGTTTTTGCGGTTTCAATGGCTGTGTTCAGACCTGTCTGACCTCCAAGGGTAGGCAGAATTGCATCGGGTTTCTCCCTTTCAATTATTTTTACTACACTTTCGGCAGTTACAGGTTCAATGTAGATTTTATCAGCAGTTTCAGGGTCTGTCATGATTGTGGCAGGGTTTGAATTGACCAGGATAACTTCATAGCCCTCCTCTTTAAGGGCTTTACAGGCTTGGGTTCCCGAATAATCAAACTCACATGCCTGGCTGATAATAATCGGTCCTGCGCCAATGATCAAAATTTTATTGATGTCTTTACGTTTTGGCATTTTTAATCATCTCGACAAATTGGTTAAATAAATATGCTGCATCATGGGGTCCTGGAGAAGCTTCAGGATGGTATTGCACAGCAAAGGCTTTACAATTCTTATTTTCAACTCCTTCCAGAGAGTCTTCATTTAAATTAATGTGTGTCATTGCAAACTCTTTTTTCTTCATGGAATCAATCGAGTCAATATCCACAGCAAATCCATGGTTCTGGGATGTAATTTCAACTTTATTGGTCTTAAGGTTTTTCACGGGCTGATTCCCGCCCCTGTGTCCAAACTTTATTTTATAGGTTTTAGCTCCCATGGCAAGACCTAACAACTGCATCCCAAGACAGATTCCAAAAATTGGGGCAAACCCTAAAATCTCTTTTATTGTTTTTACAGCATAGGTCACAGGTTCAGGATCGCCGGGACCATTTGATAAAAATATTCCATGGGGTTTCAGGTTGAAGATGGTCTTTGAATCAGTGTCAGCAGGAAGTACAAGTACTTCGCACCCAGCTTTTTCAAGGCATCTTATGATATTATATTTAATTCCAAAATCCAGGGCAGCAACAGAGAATTTTTCGTTTCTAAACCGCCAGATTTCAGGGGTTAAGCCACTCGATTTTGGGATATATGATGGTTTTGAATTGTTCCAGAAATAAGGTCTGTCAGTTGTAACTTTTTTTACAAGATCTCTTCCCTGCATGGAATCAATGTTTTTAGCTTTCCCAATGAGTTTTGCAGGATCAAGATCATTGGTTGAAATAATAGCCCGCATTGCCCCTTTTTTTCTGATATGCCTTGTCAAGGCTCTGGTATCAAGGTCTTCAACACCAAGCACACCCTGTTTTTTAAGATAGGAACCAAGGGTGCCGGTTGAACGGAAGTTACTGGGAAAATCTTGATACTCCTTCACTATGAGAGCTTCAACCTGAATTTTATCAGATTCATCATCTTCCGGGCATACACCATAATTTCCAATCAAAGGGTATGTCATTGTTACCATCTGACCATGATAGGATGGGTCAGTGATAATCTCCTGATAACCTGTCATGGAGGTGTTAAATACAACCTCCCCTTTAGCCTCTCCCTTTCCTGTAAAACTTCTACAGGGAAAAGTCCTGCCATCCTCCAGCGCAAGTAAAGCTTTCATTGTGATACATCAATCCCCTCTAAACAGTTTTTTACCTTATAACATATCAAATACCCCCTCAAGTTCAGGCGGTATCTGGAATAAGGTTAAATATTCCATTTCATAAATTGAACCCTTTGGGCAAATTGAGATACAAATATCACAATTACAGCATGTTCCGCAAGGGGCATTTTCTTGGCAATTCACACCTAAACCACTGAATTAATATATAAAACTATTGGAAACCAGCATACATTAAAAAAAATTTTATCATATATTTACGTACATTAATTCATTGGCACAGTGTAAATGTATTGACCTGACTGCCATGACTTCCCCGGGCTATTGACAACAACATCTCTTATTAGTAAATTTGCTTCATGTCTCCTGCAACTGATCAAAAAGTGTTGAACCGGAATCATATTGCAATTATCAACCAGGGGGTTGATTACATTGTTGATCACCTTTTTGAAAAATTAACAGTTGAAATGATTGCTGATCACTGCTGCTTTTCCCGCCATTACTATAATCGACTTTTTAAATCGGTAACAAGGGAGAGTGTCTACAGTTTTATTAAAAGAGTACGTATTGAAACAGCAGCCTGTAAGTTGATAAAATTCTCCAATCTAAGTATTACGAGTATTGCAGCTGAACTTGGCTACAGCTCTTCCAATTTTTCAGTAATGTTCAAAAAACACTATAATCTCTCTCCTTCTCAATTTCGCCTTAATCCAGAACTGCCTTTGAAATCTTCAAGCCACTCTGTTCTTCAACGGATTCAGGAGTTGCAAGAAAATAAGCCTGTAACGCTCCTCCAGCAAATGGACAAGAGTATCAGGTTTAAAGAGTTGCCTGATATTAAACTTGTATATAAACGATTTAAAGGTAATTATCAAAATCTTGCTCCTGTATGGCAGGCTTTTTGTACAAAAATGGAACACTCATTTCCTGATTTTCCCATTGAATTTTACGGAATATCATATGATGATCCTCTGATCGCACAAGAGAATAAATGCCTCTATGATCTTTGTGCAAGAGTTACTGATTCAGTTAAAGTAAAAGGTGAAAACTTCCGAAAAATACCCGGAGGGCTGTATCTTTGCTGCCGTTTTGGGGATCATGTGCGAAAAATTAACCAGCTTTATAATGATCTGTTTGCTGTATGGATGCCACACCGTGGATATACCATGGGGCATGGACTCTGTTTTGAGCGCTATTTTAAAGAGTCAGTGCCAGGTGGCAATGTGGTAATGGATCTTTGCATACCTGTTTTATCAAACAACAGGGCTCAAATTCAGAAGTAAATTTTATTTGCACCATATAGAATCACCTTATTTTATTTTATGGAGGTACTATTGATGCAAAACAATTTTAGCTACATGGAGTCAAAACCAGCAGCACAATTTTTCTCCTATGCTGTTCCAGCCATACTTGGGATGCTGCTGACTTCTGGTATTGTAATTATAGATGGTTTATTTATTGGCAATATCATCGGGGAAAAAGGACTTGCCAGTGTAAACCTGACCCTGCCTGTTTTCTATCTATTCCTGGGAATCGCTATTATGATTGGCGTGGGTGGTGCAGTTAAAGTGGGGCATGCACTGGGTGCTGGAAAACAAAATCAGGTCAACAGCTATTTCTCATCAACAATTGTCCTTGCTCTCTTTATTATTACAGTTCTGACTCTGTTATGTTTTGCCTTTTTAGATCCCCTTTTGGAAAAAATTAACACAAATCAGGGGTTAAGTCAGTTTGTTGAATCATACTTAAGTACAATTCTTTGGTTTTATCCGATTATTATGATAAATATTATCTTCTCAATATTCTTACGAGCTCAAGGCAAGCCAGGAATTGCTCTGCTTTTTGATCTATCGGGAAACATTTTAAACATCATTCTGGATTATCTAATGATTGCCCGCTGGGGCATGGGGCTTAACGGAGCTGCTCTTGCTTCCGGGATTTCAGTTATTATTCCCATGGGTTGCGCAATTATTTATTTTCTCTCGGGACACTCGGTTATAAAATTTGCAAAATTTTCCTTAAACTGGCGGGATATGGGGCAGACACTTTTTAATGGATCATCTGAAATGATTGGACAACTCTCCATTGGTATTACAACCTGGATATTCAATATAGTCATTCTCTCCCGCATGGGGATTGACGGAGTTGCTGCCTATGCAATAGTGGGGTATGTTGTATTTGTACAGATTATGATAATTACAGGTTTTGCAATCGGGTTAGGTCCTATCATCGGATACAGTTTTGGAGCAGGTAAAACTGATCATGTTAAACATGTTATGAGGATTGCTCTTATATCAGGTTTTATTACTGGAGCTATATGCTGGATAATTGTTCTCTTTTCATCTTCTGCAATTGCGAAATCCTTTGCTGGAGGAAACCAGGATATCACAATCCTTGCCAGATCGGGATTTGCTCTCTTTACTACAGCTTTCCTGCTGAACGGCTTCAATATTTTGACAACTACCTATTTTACAGCCATTGGGAATGCAGGAACATCTGCCATAATCGCATTCCTGCGGGGAGTCTTGCTGATTAATATATTTGTCCTTGTTCTCCCTCTATTCATGGGTGATACAGGAATCTGGATCAGTTACCCTCTGGCAGAGTTTACAACCCTTATTTTTTCCATGGTGTTTCTCCATAAAAATTACAGATCTGCCAACCATATTTCCATGGCAGATTAGTTGTGTACCTGGTTGAGAATATACCAAGGATTCAGGCATCAACAGTTTTTAGCTTGCTGGTTTCTTGCTGGAACTCTTTAAAAGATGCCAGTAACTTTTATTGACAAAAAGAGAATTCTTTAGTAAAAAATACTTGATTGTAACCTTCTAAATTACCTTGGCAAGAATGTTTTTAAGGATTGATAAATCATGGAAACAAATCCAAATTTTGCATCACCCTGTGGACTTTATTGTTCAGTGTGTGCCATTTACATTGCACATCGTGATAATAATGAAAAATTAAAATCAGGTTTAGTTGCTCTTTATAAAGGAGAAGTTGGTGGCAAAGGTGTTCTGCCTGGCAGTGAAAACCTTACAACAGAAGATATCCAGTGCAGCGGCTGCCTGTCTGATAACCTGTTTATGCATTGCAAACAGTGTGATATAAGAAAATGTACAGGTGAAAGAGGATATAAGGGTTGTCATGAGTGCAATGAATTTCCCTGCCAGTATATTGAAAATTTTTCCATGTCTGTTGGAAAAAAGGTGATCCTGCGTGCTACTCCATACAGGAAGAAATTTGGAGATGAAAAATGGATTCAGGATGAAGAAGCCCGTTATTTTTGCCCTGGGTGTGGCAACAAAGTTTTCAGGGGGGTTATGAGATGTAATCAGTGCAAAGCAAAATTGGATCTTGACTAAAGATATCTCTTTAATAAAGGGGGGAAATTTGATAATTACGTGGGATGATATCAAAAACCCGCTTTTTTTTAAATTTTAAAGAAAAACACAGCTTTGCAACCCCTGCTCTTTTCATTGGTGCTTTTTTGATCAGTTTTTCCGGTGTATGGGTAAAGATAAGTGAGGTAAACCCTACATCTTCCGCCTTTTACAGAGTTCTCTTTGGTGGTATAATTTTATTGATACCTGCAATATGGCACAGAGAGATAAAATGGCATGGATTTGCCCCTAGTACATTGATCGTTTTGTGTAGCTTCTTGTTTGCCCTGGATCTCTTTTTTTACCATTCAACCATTGAATATATTGGTCCTGGACTTGGCACAATACTGCCAAACTTTCAGGTTATTATTCTCACAATTGCAGGTGTACTTTTTTTTAAGGAAAAACTGCATATATCATTTATATTATGTATTCCTTTTGCCTTTACAGGGCTTATAATAATTGTTGGCATCAATTGGAATCAACTTTCAAATTTATACCTGATCGGTATTGCCATGGGGCTTTTTACAGCTTTTTTATATGCATTTTTTCTACTCACTTTAAGAAAACTCCAGGCAGGAATGGAAAACACCTCTTTTTTTTATGTTATTATGATTATCTCATTTGCTACTGCACTGCTTCTTGCAATGGAAATGATCAGGTCAGGCAACTCCTTTGTAATTCCAACCATGAAAAGTTTTTTTGCACTTGGCTGTTTAGGCTTATTCAGTCAGGTTATTGGCTGGATACTTATTACAAATGCTTTGCCCCATGCCCGCACTTCTTATTCTGGAATAATACTTCTGCTTCAGCCTGCCCTGGCATTTGTGTGGGATGTTCTTTTTTTTGACCGTCCAACAACTCTTGTTAACTGGGCAGGAGTTCTGCTTGCTCTGTTCGCCATATACATTGCAACAACCCATAAACATGCTGTTACAGAATAAAAGCCTGCAGCAACAGACAAACAAAGACTCAACAAAACAATGACTGACTTATTGTGCTATTTTTTCAAGTCTGTACCTGAGAGTAGCCCGGGACAGTCCCAGAGCTCTGGAGGCTTTGGAAACATTGTTTTCACATGTTTCCATGGCAAATTTAACACATTGGTTCTCAATGTCATCAAGACCCATGCCCATATCATGAATCATGGTAGATACAAGTGATTTCATATCCATTCGTTCAAAAGAACGATCCTGGGATTCATTAAGAATAACATGTCTGCTTGTAATCTGAAGTCCCTTACAAAGGATCATTGCACGCTCCAGAACATTTTTAAGTTCCCGGATATTACCTCTCCAGGGATATTTTACAAGTTTCTGAACAGCTTTGTCAGATAACCCGGGCGGTTTTTTACCAAACGCTTTTGAAAACTCTTTAATAAAATGGTTGGATAACTTTGGGATGTCTTCTTTCCTCTCCCTCAAAGGCGGGATATGAATTGGGAAGACATTAACTCTGTAATAAAGATCCTCACGGAATCTTTTCTGTTCAACCATTTGCTCTAAATTCTTGTTGGTTGCTGCAATAATTCTAACATCTGCTTTTATGCTCTTTTGGCTGCCAAGGCGTTCAAACTCCCTTGTTTCAAGTATTCTTAAAAGCTTAGCCTGGACATCAAGCGCCATATCACCTATCTCGTCCAGAAAGAGTGTGCCTCCTGCAGCAGTTTCAAATTTTCCCTTTGTCCGCTTGTGTGCCCCGGTAAAGGCACCTTTTTCAAAACCGAACAATTCAGCTTCAAGAAGATTTGTTGGAATTGCTGCACAATTTATGGTTAGAAACGGACCGCTGGAACGAGGGCTGTTAACATGGGTGGCACGACTTAGTAACTCCTTTCCAGTACCGCTTTCACCGGTTATAAGGACAATGGTTTCAGTATTTGATACAGAGCCTGCAAGTTTAAGAACATCACATATTTTAGGGGAATCACCCACAATTTTTTTAAAGGTATATCTGCTTTCAATCTCCCAGCGAAGATGGCGGACTTCATTTGTGAGGTGAATAATTTTTAACGCTTTGGTAACACTTGCGTTGAGCCTCTCCTCCTTAAATGGCTTTGTAACATAATCAAAAGCTCCTTTCTGGATAGCTTTGACTGCATTTTCAATGGACCCGTAGGCAGTAATTACAATCACCGGGATTTCAGAATCTTTCTCCTTTACAATTTGAAGCAGTTCCATCCCATTCACTTTAGGAAGTTTTAAATCTGTGATCACAAGGTGAATGGTTTCATTTGCAAATATCTCAAGAGCCTTTTCACCGTCCGGTGCTTCGTGAATGGTAAGGTTAAGGTCGGAAAGCTGCATTGTTATAACTTTTCGCATTCTCTCTTCATCTTCGACCAGTAACACGTTAACTGTCATCTTTTTGCTCCTTTGATATCAGGGGGAAGAATAATTTAAACTCGGTTCCTCTGTTTTTAGTACTTTTTATTCCCATCCTTCCTTTGTGGGATTTAATAATTTGAGAAACAATGGACAAGCCAAGACCAATTCCATCATCTTTGAAGCTGATAAAAGGGTCTAAAATTTTCTCCATCTCTCCATTACTGATACCACACCCCTGGTCCGTAATAGAGATCACCAGAAAATCAATATCATGCTGGGTTATTCCGTCAATCGGCAGTATGGCTTGGTCTATTATTGCCTTACCCTTTTCAATGTACTCACAAATAGAAATACTACCACCATCAGGCATGGATTGAGCAGCATTCAGTAAAATATTCCAGAATACTTCTTTTATCTGATCTGGATCAGCCATGATGATTGTTTCCCGGGGCAAAAGCTTCATATCAATGGTATACTTTTTCTCCTTAAAATGAGCTTTTATAACTGGCAGGCTCTCTTCAAACAAGCTGTTAATATCAAGATGTTGAAAATTGGGAGAAGCAGGTTTTGCAAAATTAAGAAATGCTGTTAATGTGTTGTTCAATCTCTCAACTTCATCCATAATAAAAACAGCTGCTTTTTCCCTCATTTCCATGGGGCGCTCCGGGTTTGACACTACCTGGGCAGAACCAAGAATAATACCCAGGGGGTTTTTAATCTCATGGGCAATGCTTGCTGTCATTTGACCCACAGCTGCAAGTTTTTCTTTCTGGGCAAGTTCAGCATATGTTTCTATCAACTCCTGGCTGCTCATTTTCAGAGAAAATGCCATTTTGTTAAATGAATTTGCAAGGGTTGCAGCAATGTCAGGACCAGTAATTGTAACTTTATACTCAAGATCACCGCTGGAAACTCTCTCAATCCCATTTTTTAAAATATTCAAAGGGCTTACAATCGTAGTGGCAAGCTGATAACTTAAAATGCTTGAAAGTAAAATACCTGCAATTACCATGGAGATAATTGCCTTTTGAATCAACTCCAGATTTTTTAGAAAATCTGACACTGGTAAAGTAACCCCGACTGTCCAGTTATTTGAAGAGTAATCTGTATAGGCAGTAAAAAAACGAACACCTTGAAATGATGACAGACCAAAGGTCTTGTTCTTTTTGCTTAAATCCTGAAGACAGGTTCTCAAAAGATCAATATGGTAAGAATTCCATGGCAGTTGAACAAGGGATGGATGAGCTATAACTCTGCCTTGTTTATTTTCAAAAATATAGGCAAATCCTTTCTTACCAATTTTAATTCCCCTTAAAAATTTAGAAAATGAGGAGATATCAATGTCAATACCACATACAGATCTGACCTTACCCTGGGCATCATAAACAGGTACAGATACTGTCATGCCGGGCTTCTGAGTTGAGGCAAACAGATAAACATCTGTCCAGTATACACCCTTGGCTTTGATTGCCCCTCTGTACCAGGGCCTAACCCTGGGATCAAATGTTTTGTGGACTTCAGGTATCTGGGCAGGTGCCATGAGAAAACGACCTGTTTCATCTCCGAAATTAATATTGACAAATTCAGGATGGTCTTTTTGAAACATGTAAAAATATTGCAAAATTTCTTTATCATCAAAATGGTTGATAAGGTTGTTCTCAAAAAATGCTTTGATTAATTTTACATTGTAAGTATGCTGGGATAAAAAAGACTCAACCCGTTTAGAAATTTGACCGGCAGTGCCCAGGGCAAATTGCTGTACCTGTTTTTCTACTACTTTCCTTGCCTGTAAGTAACAGAAATAACCTGTCCCTGGGATAACAAGCACTATAATCAAGGTCAATGCCAGAAAAACCCTGACCTGGAATGAGTGTCTGAACCGCCTGATTTTCTCTTTTAACCACATAAAAAGCTAAAACTCCCCTTTTAATATCCTGATCTCATCTGAAAGAAAGCTATTGGCAATATTCAGATCAAGATAAGTTTCAGCACAGGGCAATACTTTTTGGATATGGATTTTTTTTTTAAGGAGGTATTTAATGGCAAGCCCTGTTGAGACTGTGCCAGGATATGCCTGCCATAGACAGTCAAATGCTTTAACAGTTTCAGTTTTGTCAGCAGCATGTTCAACTATTTCTAAAAGTGCAAGAGCCCCCCATTTTTTTTTAATCTTTTTTTCTTCAGGGTGGCTTGTTTTTCCTGTTGCAGGATAGACTAAGCTCACCCATGGTACCGGAGAGGATATCCCCATTTGTATCCCAGGATAGCTTTTTACAATCTGCCAGAAAAAATCAAGACCTTCTCTTTTTTCATGCAGGAGATTGCAATGAAGCCAGCCCAGATACCAATAGGTTTTTACTATGATTTGAGGGACTTCTTTAAAATTTTGAAGAACGGTATTATAATCCTGGACAGCCGCCAAAATATCTTTTTTTTGCGCAAACCTGTAATCAACACCAAGGTTAAGATATGCAAGGGACAAAGCAGCTTCCCCACACTCCAGTCTGAATTCCGGAAAGAGTTTAAAAAGGGCTTTAAAGGCAGCTATTTTTTCCCTTGAATCGGGAAAGCCTGATTTGGCATAGTTCATTTGATCCCGTGCAGTGGGAAAAACCGGGATTTCAAATCCCATAAAAGAGATTAAAGGAAGTTCAGTCCGGGAGAATGAAAAAGACTCAGGCTCCTCACTACATCCAGAAAGCGTAGATACTGCAAGGAAAAATATGAATATAATTGTTATGGCAGCTCTTTTATCCATTCAACTCAATCTAATAAGATTATAGCATTTTATTATATTCCAAAGTATCACACAATTTAATACCCAGGCTACCTTATTTTTCTTACAGCCAAAACACGATGGGCCCTTGTTTTATCTCTTAAGTCAGGAAACGAACCCCCCTGTTCAAAGGAGAAAACCTTATAGGAGATAAAGGTTTTCTCACTGGACCACACCCAGCCGCATGTTAGAGTGATTTGAGGAATGATTTTGATAGTCATTCCACATTCAGTTTCATACCCTTTATATTTTTTTTCTCTGACATATAGACTTCTCAACTCTTTAATGGTTGGAAGCCGCCAATCTTGATATTGAGTTTCGATTGTGTAGCCAAAGGTATAACGCACCCATTGTTGAGCATTGTTCCAGCTGATATCTCCTTGATTATCAATTTGTGCCCACATCAGCCCCAGTTTTGTATCGGTAACAGTACCGTCCTTGTTATCAACAAACCTCTTTTGTGTGTCAGTAAAAGCGCTGCTGTAAATTAAAAAAACTGTAAGTGTTGCCAGAATAAAAACTTTGATTTTTTTCATAGTACCTCCTTGTGGTTAAAGCATACTATTAAAATAATTATTTTATTCTTTGTCACTGCAATTAGTATACCTGACTTTTAATCGGGGCAATAGCTGTTTTTTAATATAATCACGCTCAAATGAGTACTCTGTGGCATAATGATTGCAACAAATAATAAGTCAGTAATCATCTGATAATCAAGAGATATTAGCATGATTGGATTAAAATTTTTTAAATTTGGATTAAGTAACTTATCAAACCTATAATCCTTTTTTTTAACCACTTTTCTAACAGGTAATTGCCATGAACTATGAATGCATTATTTATGAAAAAATTGAAAAAATCGGCCTGATCAAGCTAAACAGACCAGACGTACTCAATGCCATGAACCAGAAGCTCTGGATTGAGATGCAGGATGCCCTTGAACTTGTCAAACAAGATAAACAGATCAAGGTATTAATCATAACCGGGGAAGGCAGGGCTTTTTCTACAGGGGCTGATTTAAAAGATTCAAAAGGCAGGAGTATTGAGGACTATCGAAAATACCTTGAAGCTCTTCAGGAGGCTTCAAGAAATATTATTCGGTTTGAAAAACCTACTATAGCAGCTATTAATGGCTATGCCCTCGGGTCTGGATATGAACTTGCCCTTGCCTGTGATATCAGGATTGCTGCTGCAGAAGCTCTTATCGGCTCTCCGGAAGCAAAGGTGACATCTTCTGTGACAGGTGGTGCATTCCGTCTTGTTCAGGATCTGGTAGGTCCTGGCAAGGCAAGAGAACTTTTGTTTACAGCAGAATATATTTCCGGCCATGGGGCAGAAAAAATTGGTCTTGTTAATAAAGCAGTCCCCTTAAATCGATTGATGGATGAAACCTTTGCAATGGCAGCAAAAATTGTTGCCAACTCATCTTTTTCCTTAAAGTTGATCAAAAAGGGGTTTTTAATGGCCCAGGGAGAGTGCAGTCTTGAAGCACTTATGGATTATGAAGTTGAAGCGTGCCTTGCCTGTGTTTCAACCAAAGAGAGAGAAGCATCATTGGATGACTTTGAACAGAGAAAAAATAATTAAAGGAAAAAATCATGCTGGATAAAGTATTAAATGCAAAGTCTGTTGCCATAATTGGTGCTTCAAAAAATAAAACAAAACGAGGGTATCAAGCCATTAAAACTCTTCTGGCAGATGGCTTTGAAGGACAAATCTATCCTGTAAACCCCAGGGAAGAGATGATTTTAGGTCTTGATTGTTATAAAGATATTGTTGATATTGCCGAACCTGTTGACCTTGCTCTTATTACAACTCCCGCAAGAACAATCCCCGGGATTTTGGAAAAGTGCGGTGAAAAAAAAGTTGCAGGTGCTGTTATTATTGCCGGCGGTTTCCGGGAACTCGGGGGTAAAGGAAAAGCACTTGAAAACGAGGTTGTTGCTGCGGCAAAAAAAGCCAATGTCAGGCTAATAGGACCAAACACCTCGGGCATGATCAATCTTAAAACCAACATGAACCTTGTGGGTATTGAAAATGCACCCAAGGGTGATATTGCCTTGCTGTGCCAGAGTGGGAATATGGCGCTTACCCTTATTACAGAGGCTACTATTCGTAAACATGGTGGGTTTACCTATTATATTGGAGTTGGCAATGAATCAGATATTAAATTCCATGAATACCTGAAATTTTTCAGAAATGATCCTGCTACCAAGGCAATATTAATGTATGTCGAGGGTATGAGTGAGGGACGAAAATTCCTCCAGGAAGCCCATAAAACAAGTGAAAAAAAACCAATTATTCTTTTAAAGAGCGGCAGGTCTGCAACGGGCAAAAAATCTGCTGGTTCCCATACAGGTTCCCTTGCAGGTATGAGTGAAGTTGCAAAAGCAGCATATGAGAGAACCGGTATAATTGTTATTGAAAATTCAGATGAACTCTTTCCTGTGGCTGAGACCCTTGCAAGCCAGCCTGCCATAAAAAATAATTCCATTGCCATACTTGCTGATGGAGGAGGACATGCAACAATTGGAGCAGATCTTCTATCTGATTATGGCATTGATCTGCCGGAACTATCAGACAAAACAAAAAAGGAATTAAAAAAAATTCTGCCTGAAGCTGCTTCTGTTGTCAACCCTGTTGATGTTGCGGGTGGGACAGATTCAGACCCGGAACTTTTTGCTGATTGTGCCAGGATCATATTAAAAGATTCCAATGTTGGGGGATTGCTTATAGTCGGTCTTTTTGGTGGATATGGCATAAGGTTTGAAAAAAGCCTTGTCATTGGGGAAGAGGCAGCAGCCCACAGGTTTGGAAAAATGGTAAAAAAGAGGAGTAAGCCCATTGTTGTTCATTCCCTTTACAGCTCCTATGAATCCCATGCCCTTGACCTCCTTCGCCATTATGACATTCCAGTCCATGACTCACTTGATATCTCATGTAAATGTGTTGCATCCCTCTGTAAATATGGCAAATACCTTAAATCCTATCATGCCCAGGCCAATTTTGTTTTTAACTGGCGGGCAAAAGCTAAGTTAAGGGGGCAGAAAATCATTGAAACAGCTCAAAAAGACGGCAGGTGTTCACTTTTAGAGCATGAAGCAAAACAGTTGATCAAGCTTCATGGTGCACCTACCTTTCCGGGGAGATTGGCTGAAAATGACGATCAGGCATGGGAAATCGCCCGGACTTTTAAAGAGAATGTTGTCTTGAAAATTGTCTCACCTGACATCCTTCATAAAAGTGATGCAGGCGGTGTCAAGCTGAACCTTGTTTCTGAAAACGATGTAAAAACCGGATTTAAACAAATTATTAAAAATGCAGAAAAGTATAACCCATCCGCAGATATCCGAGGTGTTCTTGTAGCCCCCATGGCACAAAAGGGCCTTGAAATTATTCTTGGAACCAAAATTGATGAACAGTTTGGTCCTGTTATAATGTACGGACTTGGCGGTATAATGGTTGAAATAATGAAGGATGTTACATTCTGGGTGCTGCCTGTCTCTTCTACTTCATGCAGAAAGATGATAGAAGACACCCGGTCTTCTGTGATTTTAAGTGGTGTAAGGGGTGAGAAATGTTATGATAAAAAAGCTTTAAAGAAACTCATATCCCTTTGCTCTGAGTTGATTGAATCCTATCCTGAGATTGAAGAGATGGACTTGAACCCTGTTATTCTTTATGAAAATGGTCTTGATGTTGTGGATGCAAGAATCATATTAAAAAATTGATGATATGATCAAGGATTGATGATATGATCAATTTATCTCTTGTGCTTCTATATGTAGACCATCTGTCTGATTTTTTTATTTTTTTAGCTGTATATTGATTATATCATCAAATGTCAACAATGTTAAAACTCCGGTATACAGGCTATATATAATAATAGTGTCTGGCATAAAGCTTGCTATTTACTATTACAGTACTGTAGTAATTCAATAAAGTTGTCTAACTATTTTAATGGAGGTTCAAATGAAAAAATTATTTGCTTTAACTGTTTCAGTACTTTTTACACTTGTTCTTTTTATGGGCACTGCCCCGGTCCAGGCTGGTGATCAGACCTTTGTCACCATTGGTACAGGTGGGGTGACAGGTGTTTACTATCCAACTGGCGGAGCCATTGCACGCCTGGTTAACAAGGGAAGAAAAGTTCATCACATTCGATGTTCAGTAGAGAGTACTGGTGGTTCAGTCTACAACTTAAATGCCATCGCAGCAGGCGAACTTGACATGGGTGTTGCCCAGTCTGACTGGCAGTATCATGCGTATCACGGCACCAGCAAATTTGCTAAAAAAGGACCTAACAAAAATTTAAGAGCTGTTTTCAGTGTTCATCCAGAGCCCTTTACTGTTGTTGCACGTAAAGATTCAGGGATTAAAAACTTTTCTGATCTTAAGGGTAAAAGAGTTAATATTGGTAATCCGGGTTCTGGTCAGCGCGGAACAATGGAAGTTGTCATGAAAGCTTTGGGCTGGACAAAAGATGATTTTAAACTTGCTTCAGAACTCAAATCTTCAGAGCAGTCAAAAGCATTATGTGATAATAAAATTGATGCCATGGTATTTACTGTTGGGCATCCTTCAGGATCCATTAAAGAAGCTGCAACTACCTGTGACTCGGTTATTGTAAATGTAACAGGACCTGCCATTGATAAACTTGTTAAAGAAAATGATTATTACAGAATGGCTGTCATCCCCGGTGGCATGTATCGCGGAACAGATTCTGATACAATTACCTTTGGTGTAGGAGCAACTTTTGTAAGCTCAACCAACACATCTGAAGATGTTATTTATAATGTTGTAAAAGCAGTTTTTGAAAATTTTGATCAATTTAAAAAACTTCATCCTGCCTTTGCAAATCTTAAAAAAGAAGAGATGATTAAAGACGGTCTCTCTGCACCGCTCCACGATGGCGCAAAAAAATACTACAAAGAAGCAGGTTTGTTATAAGAAAAACCTGATTTAAAAATTTAAAGTGTGTGGTTTGTTTATACCACATACTTTATCCAAAGTTTTTGAAAATCATTTTTTGGAGGAGACGTCAAGATGACCCAAGCTGATAATGCTGCAGCCGATCAGGATAAACTGCAGGAGATGATTGCCGAAGCCGACACCGGAGCACGAAATCCTGTCGGTGCCTTTCCTAAAAAGGTTTTATTTTTTATCCCTCTTTTATGGACTGTTTTTCAATTATGGTATGCCTCTCCCCTGCCATTTATTTTTAATATCCTTGTATTCAATTCCACGGAAGCAAGGGCTATTCATCTTGCGTTTGCAATGTTCCTGGCATATACTGCCTATCCAACATTTAAATCTTCTCCCCGGGATTATATTCCTATTCAGGACTGGTGTCTGGCATTAGTTGCAGCTTTTTGTGCAGCCTATCTATTTATTTTTTATGCTGGTTTGTCAGAACGTCCAGGTGACCCTATAGTTCTTGATCTTGTTGTTGCTGTAATAGGTCTTGTTTTGCTGCTGGAAGCAACAAGAAGAGCTCTTGGACCGCCTTTGATGGTTGTAGCATCAGTATTTATTTTTTATACTTTTGCAGGGCCCTGGATGCCCGATGTGATTGCCCACAAAGGGGCAAGCCTTGTAAAAGGTATGACCCACTACTGGCTGACCACAGAGGGTGTTTATGGTGTGGCAATTGGTGTCTCTACAGGTATGGTATTCATGTTTGTTTTGTTTGGATCTCTGCTTGAGTCGGCAGGTGCTGGAAATTATTTTATCAGGACTGCATTTGCAGGTCTTGGTCATTTAAAAGGCGGGCCTGCCAAGGCAGCTGTTGTCTCCTCCGGTTTAACAGGTCTTGTATCAGGATCTTCAATTGCCAATGTGGTTACCACAGGGACCTTTACCATACCATTAATGAAAAAAGTCGGATTCTCAGCGGAAAAGGCGGGTGCTGTTGAAGTTGCAGCATCTACAAATGGTCAGCTTACCCCGCCGGTCATGGGTGCTGCTGCTTTTTTAATGGTGGAATATGTGGGCATCTCCTATGTTGAAGTTATAAAACATGCATTTTTGCCGGCTATTATTTCCTATATTGCACTGGTTTATATTGTCCATCTTGAATCATGTAAAATGGGATTAAAAGGCATGGATCGACCGGTTACAAAGACCATTACCCAGAAAATTTTTTCTTTTACCATGACTGTTCTTTTTATTATCATCATAGGTGGTGCGACCTATTACGGCCTTGGCTGGATAAAAATTGTTGCGGGAAAAGCAACTATTTATGTTGTTTCTGTTCTGCTGGCTGTAGCATATTATCTATTACTATGGTTTGCCTGTAGAGTGCCGGAGCTTGATACTTCCCATGAAATTGATGAGCTGCCGGACCTTATGAAAACAGCCCAGGCAGGATATTATTTTCTCTTGCCTGTTGTAGTTCTCATGTGGTGCCTGGTTGTTGAACGGCTTTCACCATCATTATCTGCCTATTGGGCAACCATGCTGCTCATTGTTATTGTACTGACCCAGCGCCCCTTAAAAGGTCTTATAAGAAAAGCCAAAGGAGATGAGTTCTCTTTTAAAAAAGGTTATGATGAGTTTATAGACGGGTTAGTCTCAGGCGGCAGAAATATGATAGGCATTGGTGTGGCAACTGCTGCTGCAGGTATTGTCGTAGGAACAGTTACACTTACAGGCGTTGGTCTTGTCATGACAGAGTTTGTCGAGTTTATTTCCGGTGGTAATCTAATGCTGATTCTGCTTTTCACCGCGGTCATAAGCCTTATTCTTGGTATGGGTCTTCCCACTACTGCAAATTATATTGTTGTTTCCACGCTTATGGCGCCGGTTATTGTTGATCTTGGAGCACAAAACGGTTTGATAGTACCTTTGATTGCTGTCCATTTGTTTGTATTCTATTTTGGTATTCTGGCAGATGATACACCGCCTGTGGGGTTGGCAGCTTTTGCAGCAGCCGGAATATCCGGCGGTGATCCTATACGCACGGGTATTCAAGGATTTGGATATGATATCAGAACAGCTATTCTTCCATTCTTGTTTATTTTTAACACCGAACTTCTTATAATAGGAGTTAAAACATGGCATCACCTGGTCATTGTCGTTATTTCATCAATTCTTGCCATGCTTGCATTTGCTGCAGCAACCCAGGGGTATTTCCAGGCAAAGAACCGTATCTGGGAGACCTTAGCTCTGTTTTTAATTGCATTTATACTCTTCAGACCAGGATATTTCTGGGATAAAGTTTTCCCGCCCTTTATTGATAAACCCGGCACAGAAATAGTTCAGATTATTGAAACCATGGAGCCAGGTTCCATGCTCCGCCTTAATATTAAAGGCGAGGATATGAAGGGTGTTGAATTTACAAAAGCATTGATGCTGCCGATTGGCAGTGCTGCAACAGGTAAAGAGAGACTCAATGAAATCGGTCTTGAAACGCGCATTGAGGATGGCAAAATTCTAGTTGATAATATAGTTTTTGGAAGCAATGCTGAAAAAATGGGAATTGATTTTGATCAGGAGATCACAATGGTTAAACTTCCGGCAAAACGCTTACCAAAACAACTTATGTTTATCCCAGCACTTTTTCTCCTTGCCCTGGTTTATACCGTACAACGCAAAAGAAGGGATAAGCTTGCAACAACCTGATCATTGTCTTTTACAGGAGTAACATATGTTTAAAAAAATAGTTGTACCAATTGATGTGGATTATCCAAAAACTTCAAAAGCAGTGTATGACAATGCTGCTGATATTGCAAAATTGAGTAAAGCTGAAATCCTTTTAGTCAGTGTTATGCCTGGATTTGGTATGCCCATAGTTGCATCTTACATAACAGATGAGATTAAACAAGAGGCTGCCAAAGAGTTCCAGGAAACTTTGAAAAAATTCACCGATACTAATTGCGGGGGCAATGTCTCTTCAAAAGTACTTATTGGCAAACACTATGAGGTGATTCTGAAAACTGCAGAAAAATGGGGGGCAGACTTGATTGTGGTTTACCATAATCATAGAAGAACCTTTAATGAAGCATTCTCCCAGACCTGTGCCCAGAAAATTGTTAAAAATGCTGATTGTTCAGTTTTAAGATTACGTAATGTATTGAGGTAAACAGATTTATCACAATCTTCTGGACCTGCTGCCATGGTAAATTCATCTGATTGCAGGTCAAGTATCTCTTCTGCCTCTGAACTGAGGAGAAGGAGATTTGCAGGCGCAATTTTTATTAATACCATCCACTCTCCAGGTGAGTTAAGAACCCTTAAAGACAATTATCAAGATAGTGTACACTTCAATGTAAAACCATCTGATGACTATTTTTCTAAATTTATATATGTTTTAAAGTTTTTTTAGTTTAGTATTTCTTTTTATACCCATTTTTTTTATAGTCATTATTAATTGTTATTTTAAAAGGGGGATCTAAAATGTCAGAAAAAGAGGATAAAGAGCAGACAGAAGAGCAGGAAATTAATCTTTATAAAAAATTTGTTTCAAGATCAAAAGAGCTGTTTGAGGCTGCCCGGGATAAAACAGCTGCCACATATAATAAATCTATGGAATCTGCAAAAGAAGAGATGATCGAAGCTGGAAAATTCAGCAGAGAGCAGGGAGAGAAACTGAAAAATTATCTTCAGCGAGACCTTTTAAACACACCGGAAAGTGTTAAAAAAATCAGTAACACTGTAAAAGAGACCCTTGAGCCTAAACGAGTAAGTTCAGGTGTTCAAAGCGCCTTGAGTAATATTTTTTCTGCGCTTGGCAATGCTTTTACTGAGTGGTCATCTAAAATCGAGAGTAATTTAACCTATAAAACCGGTGAATTGACAAGCCCTGGAACCCTTGTATGTAAAGAGTGTGAAGGAACAATGCGGTTTAAAAAAACAGGCAGAATTCCTCCATGTCCAAAATGTTCTAAAACTGAATTTAAAAAAACTTATTAAGCTATTCATAAAAAATTAAACACAATCTATTTATAGGAGTTGTTATGTCAAAAGGGAAAGTTGTTCTTGCTTACTCAGGAGGGTTAGATACTTCTGTTATATTAAAATGGCTGCTGGAGCAGGGATATGAGGTTTTTGCCTACATGGCTGATATTGGCCAGGTTGAAGATTTTAAAGAAGCAAAAGCAAAAGCATTAAAAATTGGAGCTACCAAAGTATTTATTGAAGATATGAAAAAGGAATTTGTCACTGATTATATCTTTCCTGTATATAAGGCAAATACCATTTATGAAGGAAGATATCTTTTAGGTACTGCCATTGCCCGCCCCATTATTGCAAAAAAACAGATTGAAATTGCAAAGCAGGTGGGAGCAGAGTATGTATCACATGGTGCCACAGGTAAAGGCAATGACCAGGTTAGATTTGAATTGTCATATTACGCATTGAATCCAAAAATCAAAGTTATTGCACCCTGGAAAAACAAAAATTTTTTAGATGCATTCAAAGGGAGAACTGATCTTCTTGAGTATGCTGAAAAGTTTGATATCCCTACCAAACAGACTGCATCAAAACCCTATAGTGAAGATGATAATCTGCTGCATATTTCCCATGAAGCAGGTGTTCTTGAAGACCCGAACCATGAATGCGATGAGAGTATTTATTCCCATACGGTTTCTCCGGAAAAAGCTCCTGACAAGCCCACAAAAATTGAACTTGAATTTAAAGACGGTATACCAGTAAGGGTCACTAACCTCGATGAAAAAATAACCAGAACAGACCCCCTTGAACTCTTTCAATACTTAAATGAACTTGGTCGAAAAAATGGCATTGGCCGTCTTGATATGGTTGAGAACCGTTTTGTGGGTATCAAATCCAGGGGTGTGTACGAAACCCCGGGCGGCACTATCCTTAATGAAGCCCATAAAGACATTGAAGGAGTTGCCATGGATAGAGAGGTTATGCGGCTTAGAGATATGCTTTCAGCTAAATTTGCAGAGCTTGTATACAATGGATTCTGGTTCAGCCCTGAGATGGATTTTCTCATGGTGGCAATTGATAAGAGCCAGGAAGTTATTGATGGTGTTGTAACCTTAAAACTCTATAAAGGAACTGCATATCCCGTTGCCAGAACAAGCCCTTCATCTTTATATGACAAGGATCTATCTTCCATGGACATGGAAGGCGGATATAATCAGGAAGATGCTGAAGGCTTTATCAGAATAAATGCCATAAGATTGATGGCCCATCGAAATATCATTGATAGAGCCAAATAATATGAGTCATATTGCATGGAAAGATTTTCAAAATGTTGAATTGAGGGTTGGCACAATAGTAGATGTTAAAGATTTTCCTGAAGCGAGGAATCCAAGCTATATATTAAAAGTCGATTTTGGTGACAAGTTTGGAGTTAAAAAATCCAGTGCTCAAATAACTGATCTCTACACCAGAGAATCACTGATTGGCAAGCAGGTGATTGCTGTGATAAATTTCGCTCCCAAGCAGATAGGACCGATTATGTCTGAATGCCTTGTGACAGGATTTTACAGTGATGATAATGATGGAGCAGTTGTGCTTGCAGTACCTGATAAAAAAATTGCCAATGGAGCACGCCTTGCCTGATGAGATTTCTTGCTGATTTACATTTACATTCAAAATATTCCAGGGCAACAGCAAAGAATCTTGATCTTGAGCATATATATCAAGCTTCCATGATCAAAGGGATCACCGTTGTTGGAACAGGTGACTTTACCTATCCTGACTGGATTGATCAAATTGAAGAGAAGCTTGAGCCTGCTGAAACCGGGCTGTTCAAGCTGAAGCCTGAATTAAGCAGAGAGCTTTACAAGGATGTTCCAAAGCGTTGCCACAATAAAGTAAGATTTATACTCCAGTGTGAAATCAGCAGTATCTATAAAAAAAATAACCGGGTCAGAAAAAATCACAATCTAATCTATTTTGACAATATTGAAAGCGTCAAAGCATTTAACTCAAAGCTTGATAAGATTGGTAATATCCGATCAGATGGACGACCCATCCTTGGGCTTGATGCAGAGAAACTGCTTGAGCTGATGCTTATGGTTGACGATTCTGGAATGTTCATACCGGCGCACATATGGACTCCATGGTTTTCAATGTTTGGATCAAAGTCAGGGTTTGATACAATTGAGGAGTGTTTTGGATCTTTAAGCAAATATATTTTTGCGGCAGAGACAGGTCTCTCTTCTGATCTTCCCATGAACTTTCGCATTAAAAATCTTGATAATTTAAGTTTTGTTTCAAATTCCGATGCCCACTCTCCACGTTTTGTGGGCAGGAATGCATCTGTTTTTAACACTGATCTCTCATTTGCCGGCATAAGAGATGCCCTGGAAAAAAAAGATCAAAAAAAATACATTGGCACAATAGATATGCATCCTGAACTTGGAAAATATCATTTAGACGGTCACAGAAAATGCAATGTATGCCTTAATCCTGAACAAACCATTGAGCTGAATGGAATTTGTCCTGAATGCAATAAACCTCTCACCCTTGGAGTTTTACACAGGGTACAGGAACTTGCAGACCGGGAAGAGGGGTTCATGCCTGAAAACAGACATGGCTTTCAAAAGATAGTACCCCTTGCTGAAATACTTTCTGAAATTTTTGAGGTTGGACCCAATACAAAAACAGTGAACTCCTACTATAATAAAGCTGTGGAAACAATTGGTCCTGAGCTTGAAATCCTGCTTGATAAAAACATGGAAGAGATTGAAAAAGCAAATATTCCCCTGCTCGCACAAGCCCTAGAAAAAATACGTCTGGGGGATATCACAGCCTCGGCAGGGTTTGATGGTGAATTTGGAAAAGTCAGGATATTTGACCATGAAACCAGACAAAAACTTAAAGGAGAAAATTTAACTCTTTTTGGCAGTAAAAGCAGTAACAAGAAAAAAACAGAAACGCCCAAACCCATAAAGCAAAGCTCAAATCTTAAAAAAAAAGCCCGAACTAAACCTGCTAAAATCAAAAAAATTCAAAAAGATGAACTGAACAGAGAACAAAAAATGATTGTCCATGCCAAAGCACATCCGCTTATTGTTGAAGCAGGTCCAGGCACTGGAAAGACAAGAACACTTACTGAAAAAATCATCCATCTCATTAAAGAAAAAAAAGTTGACGGCAACTCCATCCTTGCCCTTACCTTTACAAATAAAGCTGCCCACGAAATGGGTAAAAGAATAAAACCTGCTTTGGTCTGCACAGCTACTTTTCACTCATTCTGCCTGATGGTTTTAAAGGAGTACACCTCTTTTGACTTTGATATTGCTGATAATGAAGTGAGAGAAAGTCTTATCAAACAGGCGTGTGCCAAGAGTAAAAAGATAAAACCCGGCACAGCTGACCTTATTATTCAAAGGGAAAAACAGAACCTTAACCTGTATGAAAGTTATGTAAACAAGAAAGATGTGCCCATAAAACAAATCTGGCATAAATATCAATCCCTTTTATCATCACACAACCTGTGTGATTATGAAGATTTAATATCAATGACTGTGAACCTTTTTACAAAAGAGCAGGACCTTCTTTTAAAAGTAAAAAAACGATTTACCCATATTTTTGTTGATGAGTATCAGGATATAAATAAAGCACAATATGTTCTGGTAAAACTGATGGCAGGTAATGGAAAAAACCTTATGGTTATAGGTGACCCTGATCAATCAATTTATGGGTTCCGAGGGTCTGACAATAAATATTTTAAACAATTTGCCCGGGACTTTCCCCAAAGCGTAAAGATCACATTAAATAGAAATTACAGGTCAACCCAGACTATTTTAGATGCATCTTTTCAATTGATTACAGATGCCGGCAAAACAGGTTCAAAAAAGAGAATCTTTTCCAATATTTCAGGCAAAGAAAAAATTATAATTGTGAAAACAGCAAGTGAAAGAGCAGAAGCTGTTGCTGTGGGCAAGATGATTGAAGAACTTGTTGGAGGAATATCATCCCTTTCAGCCCAGATACAAATAACAACCAGTGAAAAAGAGTACTCCTTTGCTGATTTTGCTATTCTTTTCCGCACAAAAAAGCAGGCAATAATTTTTGAAGAGATTTTTGAAAAAGCAAACATACCTTTCCAGTCAGCTCGCAAAGAGAGTAAAGACAAGAACAATAAGGATAAACCTCTAAATGCAGTTAGCCCCTTGAACCCTCTTTACCATGAGGAGCAGGATTTTTTCAAATTTGAAGCTGAAAAAGTTTCTCTCATGAGCATGCATGCCTCTAAAGGTCTTGAATTTCCCGTTGTATTTATTGCAGGATGTGAAAAAACATTTATTCCATTTGCCCGGGACGGGAAAACAGTAGAGGATATTAAAGAGGAGAAACGACTTTTCTATGTTGCAATGACCCGTGCCAAAGATATCCTCTGCCTGACCCATGCAAAAAAGCGCATGGTTTTTGGAAAAACCTTAAACCGAAAGAAATCTGAATTCCTATCTGATATTGAAGAAAGCCTTAAACAGTATCAAAGCTCCAGTCCTGCAAAAAAAATAAAAAAACAGACTGCAACACAATTGGATTTGTTTGACCAGGGATAAAATGTATGAACCACATAAAGGTTTTATTCGTCAAATCAATTTAAAAAACTATTGAGACTTAC
>CAZMEX010000005.1:0-93757 GCA_964565415.1 uncultured Desulfobacterales bacterium
AAAACAGTGGAAATACCTTGACATTTTAACCTGTTTTGCATAAAAATGAGCATAAAAATTTATATATGAACTAACCTGAAACAGCAGTGAACAGGCACTTGCAATGGTGGATAGACATTAAAAACAAGGACATAAAAATCAGTTCAAAAATACGTATTGGAGACTCTGTCTCCATTCGGGAAAAGGTGCGTGGTGTTATTAGAAATGATATTTATGAAGGCAGGATCAAGGAGGGCAGCCGCCTTGTAGAAGCACAAATAGCAAAACAGATTAACACATCAAGAACACCTGTGAGGGAAGCTCTCCATATGTTGGAAATGGAAGGTCTGTTGGAATCAATACCAAGGGTGGGATATCGGGTCAAACCGATAAAATGGGAAGAGTTAGAAGAGTTGTGTGAAATACGGGCTATCAACGAAACCCTGGCAGCTCAATGGGCAATGGAGCGCATGACCAAAAAAGAGCTGCTGGTGCTGGAGGAAAACCTTGAACTGTCCGAGAAAAAGGTTGCTCAAGGTGACTCCCGAGGCTTTTGGGATCATGATGCAAGATTTCATGAATGCATTGCTCTTTTCAGCAGAAGTGAAAGACTGCTTGAGTTGTGTAAAAAACTCCGCCATCACATGGTAAGATATCGACTTCAAACTATACATTTAGAAAAAGAGTCATTTCATCAAGTTGCAGTCCGATCCAACAAGGGACACCGACAAATACTTGAAGCTATAAAGCAAAAAAATAAGGAAGGTATTAAGTTGGCTATTAGAAACCATCTTAAGGAGACAAAAGAAGACCTTCGTTTTTATGCATTTAAAAATGGTTGACATATTTTTAGTTATTTCCAATATTTCCTAGAATTTATTCGTTTTCCATATCCCATGAAATCATCACCCCACAGGTAGAGGCGATCAAGAAAGCGAGCATTATTAATACCCCAGCGAACCATATCATGAAGTATTCCAGGAGCTTTATTAAAGGGGCAGACCCTGATACAATTGGAACAGTCAGTTCTGTTTTCCACCCAGAAAGCAAGGCATTTTTCAGCATTGATATGCCAGGTGTTAACATTTTCTCTATTGGATTTATTGTGTGGCTCAGCAGTCGGTGGTCCACTATCAATTGATCTGCTGGGACATTTTTGTGCACATTTTCCGCAGATCATGCAAAAATCTCTTACTCCAAATTCAATGGGCTTATCTGGTAAAAGCGGTATATCAGTATAGACTTTAACAAGCCTGAGCCTCGGTCCAAACCGTGGGGTAATCAAAAGCCCATTGCGGGCTATCTCTCCAAGACCGGCATCAATAGCCATGGGGATGCTTAATCCGGTATCATTACCAGAAGGTATGGCATCAAAGCCCATTCCTTTAATAAATTTTGCAAGCAAGCCTGCTACAAATGCCATTTTTGAATATCCAAGACCTGTTGCAATGGAAGCAGGATGGGCCGGTGAATGCATAATGCTTTCATAATCCATTTCAATGCCCATGACAATGCAATATTTTAAGTGTTGAGGAATGATATTTTCAGCCTCAACCCCTCCTTTTGAGGAGACAAAATAGGAGGAAGCATACAACCAACGTCTGTCAAGTTCAGAAACACCGATAAGTGAAGCACCAAACAAGGTTGCAGCTTTTTTGATGGTACTGGTGACGATTTCAGGGTCAGTATCCTGAATTTTTAACCCTGAAGGTGCTCTTGGAAAAGAGAATTTACCACTCCAGTCCCAGGCATAAAGGTTGCGCCCGTTACCTTTGCAGTCAGCATGGTGGCAAAGGTTATCCAGTTCCCAGCTTGCATTTACAGCTGCCTGGTCCTTAAGTTCATAGCCAGGTTTGTTTTTTGGTTCTGCAATGGCATAGTAGAATTTTTCCCCAAGGCTGAGAAATTTCTTTTCCCAGAGAGGGCGCTTGAACATCTCATTTTTCTGCTTAAACAGAGATATCTCTCCAACTACGTATCGGGAAGCACCTTTTTCAACATAATTTATACTCATCTGCTTATTTGCCTAAAATCAGTTCAGGAAGAAAAAGGGATACTTCAGGAACAAATGTAACCAGTAACAGAACAGGCAGCGAACCAAAAATCAGAAATGGAACGCAGTCCCAGATAAAATCAGACACAGGGATTCCTGAAACCCTTGCTGCCACAAAAAGATTGGTGGCAACAGGTGGAGTCATCTGTCCGCTGCCTTGATTTACAGCAATTATGGCAGCCATTTGAAGCGGACTTATTCCAAGTTTCATAAAAAGAGGATATAATAGAGGTGTAACCAGAAGCATCGCACTTATATCATCCATAATCATTCCCATAAAGATCATAAAGAGGTTAATGAGTAAAAGTAATAATATCCTGTTTGTGGTTAGATTAAAAATAGAATCGGCAATGGCATTGGGAATGCGTTCATAGGTAAAAATCCGGCTCATTATAAAAATAAAACAGATGATAAAAGCAATGGCTCCTTCCATGGAGGCTGTCTCTTCAGCTGCTTTGAAAAATGAACGTCTGCTCAATGTTTTTCGAAAAACACCCACACAAAGTGCATACACAACAGCAACGCAGCCAGCTTCTGTGGGGGTATATAAGCCACCATAAATACCACCAAGAATCAAAACCGGCATTAAAAGAGCAAATCCTGCTTTTTTTGTAACTTGCCCAATATTAATAATATATGCTTTGTTTGATACGGGTTTATCAATACGGATTTCTTTCTTATTGCGGCACATAAAGTAATTTATTACAAAATAGAGCAAAATTATGAGCAAACCCGGGAGTGCAGTGGCAAGAAAACATGCTGCAACTGAAGCACCGGTGATCATGCCAAAAAGGATCATTGGGATACTGGGTGGAATTAATTGTCCTAGAAGTCCTGAGCAGGCAACAAGAGCTGTGGCATAGCTTCGTTTATATCCATACTTTTCCATTTCCGGCAGAATAGTCATGCCGATGCTTGCCACAGCAGCAGAAGAAGACCCGGAAATTGCACCAAAAATTGCACATGATACAATGCTCACAATCCCAAGCCCGCCTTTAAACCGTCCCATGATGGCATTGGAAAACTCAACAATTTTTTGTGAAATTCCTGAAGCTGCCATTAACCCGCCTGCAAAGATGAAAAATGGTATTGCCATCATCACAAAGGAGTTAAAGTTGCTGAAAATACAAGGCACCACAAACATGGGATCCATTTCCAGAAGTATGATCATTAAAAGGCTTCCGATTCCAAATGATACAAACATTGGAAATCCTGAAATGATCATAAAAATCGTAAGTGCTATACATCCTGCAAAAATCATGATTTTTGATTTTCCGTATAATGGATTTTTAAATCCAGGAATTGCTCTAAAAGGTGAAGGGCAAAATGAAATGTGATAAACAGACTGCAGATGAAAAAACAGGCATGAACATAGATCAAGGGCAATCTCAGTACAATGGACTGCATTGACTTTTCAAGGGAATAGACTGCAAAATCATAGGCCCATTTGGTGAAAAAAAGAATAAAGACAAAGCAAATCAGGGTGGACAGCAGCTCAAACCATTTTTTTGCCAGACCTTTTTTAAACAAGCCACCCATGCGTATGTGGCTGTTTTCCCTCGTTGTCACAATGGCACCAATAAAAATAGACCATATCATTATAAATCTTGCAGCCTCTTCCAATGCAGGAGACGACCACTTAAAAGCCAGCCTTAAAAGCACCTGAATAAACACAAGGGTTGTCATTACAATGATGGTCGTGATTCTGCCAATATCCTCAGCTGTGCTTAAAAATTGTCGGAATTTATCAATTTTTGAGAAGTTATCCATATTTAAATCTTCCCTGAATCTAAATAAACCGGTCAGCATGGTACTTAAAGAACCTCTCCCTGACTGACCGGTTTAAAAATTTTGCTACTTTGCGTTTGCCCGAATATGATCCATGGCATCCTTGCCCAGGATTTTTTCAAATTTATCCCAGCTTTTCTTTCCATAAGCTTTCCAGGCATCACGTTGTTTCTGGGTCAAACGGATAACCTTTATGCCCTCTTCCTCCATTTTCTTAAAGATTGACTCTTCTGCTCCCTGGACAATATTGGCAGCAAAAACAACAGTTTCATCTGCTGCTTCCTGCAATGCTTTTTGATGTTTTAAGGAGAGTTTGTTGTATTTCTTTTTATTGACCATAATAATAAGTGTTTCAAATATGTGATTAATATCTGTGTAGTATTTTGTCACATCCTTGAACATAAAATAAGAAATCAGGGGGGTACTGTCATGGGCATGGGCAACACCGGTCTGAATTGATGTAAATAATTCTGAAAAAGATACATCAACGGTCTGGGCACCTATCTCTTCAAACATCAACCTGTCAGAAGGACACCATGTTCTGACCTTGATATTCTTTTTTGTAATATCTTCTGGTGCTAGAACCGGACCCTTTATATTTGCAAATCCTTCAAACCCGCAAGGTACAATACCAAGCATTTTAATACCAAGTTTATCAAACACAGGGTCAAGCATTTTGAACATCCAACCCTCAGTGCTGAAAATCTCTCTTGCTTCATCCCAGTTATCTGCAAGATAAGGTGTTGTTATTGCTTGAAGTTCCGGAGAAAATTCCGGGCTTGCAGGTAAAAAACCCATTTCCTGGACACCTAAAACCACATTGGAAAACATATCTCTATAGGGTCCAAGTTGTTCAGCAGGGAATCCATCAATAATGATTTTGCCACCTGTTTTTTCTTTTACAAGTTCAATAAATTTTAAGTGGGCAGCATCAAAAGGTGTACCCGGAGGGGCAGGGTGACCGGATTTCCAATTTTTTGCAAATGATGCGCTGGCAAATCCCAGAATAAAAACAGTCAAAATGATAGATATTAAAATCGGTGTAAAATCTTTGAAACTTTTCATGAGCAACCTCCTTAATTAAAATATTATTGGGGTACCGTACGCAATAGTCGTAATTCTATTATTACACCATGTCAAGCAAATTGTTGAAAAAAACTATATTTTTAAAAGTTATTAAGATATAAAGAATAAATCTATTATTGTTGATGGAAGCTGTAATGAACAAAAATCTGTTTGATTTTAAATTGAGCACAACTTCATTTATATACCCTGATAATATTATTCCCAATGTTAAAAAACTTGGATCTGTTTTTGATGAAATTGAATTGCTTATCTTTGAAAGCATGCCTTTAAAAGTTCTTCCATCTGTTCAAGAGATACAGGAATTAAAATATCTTGCAGATGAATTTGGGCTGACATACAATGTTCATCTTCCTGTTGATATTTCGCTTACTGCTGTTTCAAAATCCCAAAGAGATCAGGCCGTTGAAATAATCCTGAACGTCCTTGACCTTGTCAGTCCACTGGACGTGACAACACACACTCTTCATCTTGAATATCAAGGCATAAACATAGGCATTGATAAAGATTGGTATAAAAGAGGTTTTGATGCCATGGGCAAGCTTGTTCAATCCATGGAAAAACCTGATATTATCTCGCTGGAAACCCTTGATTATCCATTTGAATTAGTTGAGCCGATCATTGACAAATATGATCTTTCTGTATGTGTGGATGCTGGACACCTTATCAAATATGGATACAGTATCAAGTCAATTTTTGAAAAGTATCATGATAAAATTCCCTTAATACATCTGCATGGAGTTGATTTTTCAAAAACTCCTCCCAGGGACCATGTCTCCCTTGATAAAACACCCGGGGACAAACTTGTTGATACTTTTGAAGTTCTAAAGAAATTCCATGGTGTTGTCTCTTTAGAAGTGTTTAATAAAAAAGATCTTGTCTCTTCCCTTGCCTGGCTTGATACCCTCTTTTCTTAAAATTGATTGAATATTGTCTAAAGCTCTGCTATTAAAGAGTTATTAAGCTATTTTGTGCTATTGTATTTATAATTTAAGGTTATTGCCATGTCCATTGTTAAAGATAGAAAAAAAACAAGGCAGATAAATATTGGATCTGTAAAGGTTGGAGGTAATGCTCCCATTGCAGTACAATCCATGACAAATACCTATACCCAGGCCGTTGATACAACTGTTGCTCAGATTAAACGATTGGAAGGGGCTGGATGTGAAATTATCAGAGTGGCAATTCCTGACATGGATGCAGCATCAGCTGTGAAAAAAATTAAAAAACAGATTAATATACCACTTATTGCAGATATTCACTTTGATTATAAGCTTGCCATTGCTGCAATGGAAAACGGAGCAGATGCTTTAAGAATCAACCCGGGTAATATCGGTAAAAAGGTGCGAATGAAAAGAGTAGTTCAGTGTGCCAAAGATTATGGTGTTTCCATTAGAGTTGGTGTTAATTCAGGGTCTTTGGAAAAAGATATTGAAGAAAGCCTTGGCAATACTGCAATTGCCCTTGCAAAAAGTGCCCAGCGGAATATTGAACTGCTTAGGGATATGGATTTTCATGATATAAAGGTATCAGTTAAAGCCTCGGACGTTTCAAGAACTGTTGAGGCATACAGGCTGGTATCACTCCAAACTGATCTTCCTCTCCATGTGGGCGTTACTGAGGCAGGCGGGCTTTATGCAGGGATTTCCAAGTCAGCATTGGGTATTGGAATGTTGCTTGCCGACGGTATTGGAGATACAATAAGGGTTTCTTTAACAAGGGACCCGATTGAAGAGGTCAGGACAGCATATGAGATTTTAAGAGCACTTGATATAAGAAAGAGGGGGGCTGAAATAATCTCCTGTCCAACATGCGGAAGATGCAGGATTGACCTGTTTGATATTGCTGAAAAAGTTGAAAAAGCTTTACTTGAGAGTAAGATTCCGGTTAAGATTGCAATAATGGGCTGTGTTGTAAATGGTCCCGGAGAAGCAAAGGAAGCTGATATTGGAATAGCAGGTGGAGATGGTGCAGGGATTTTGTTTAAGAAAGGAAAAGTTGTAAAGAAATTTTCTGAAAAAAAACTTTTAAATGTCCTGTTGGAAGAGATTAAAAAATTTGAAAATGAGCTTAATGAATCTGGGGGGAAACTAAATGGGGAAGAAGATTAAAACTGCAATAACACCAACAAGGGCTGATGATTATCCAGCCTGGTACCAGGAGGTTATTAAAGCTTCTGATATGGCAGAGCACTCAGCTGTCAGAGGATGTATGGTGATTAAGCCCTGGGGTTATGCTCTCTGGGAAAATATAGTAGCTAAACTTGATGAAATGTTTAAGGCAACAGATGTTAAAAATGCATATTTTCCTCTGTTTATTCCTAAATCTTACCTTGAAAAAGAGGCAGAACATGTTGATGGGTTTGCCAAAGAGTGTGCTGTTGTAACACACCATAAGCTTGAAAAAGCAGAAGACGGCAGTTTGATTCCAGCAGGCAAACTTGCAGAGCCTCTTATTGTACGCCCTACTTCAGAAACCATTATTGGTGAATCCATGGCAAAATGGATTTCAAGTTATCGTGATCTTCCACTTTTACTTAATCAATGGGCAAATGTTGTAAGGTGGGAGATGAGAACACGCCTGTTTCTTCGCACAAGCGAGTTTTTGTGGCAGGAGGGTCATACTGCCCATGCAACCGAGGAAGAAGCTCGGGAACGAACCATGATGATGCTTGATATATATACAAAATTTGTTCAGGATTATCTTGCCATGCCTGTGATTCAAGGGAATAAAACCGAATCAGAAAGATTTCCGGGCGCAGTTGATACAACGTGTATTGAAGCAATGATGCAGGATAGAAAAGCGCTCCAGGCTGGCACTTCTCATTTTTTAGGACAAAATTTTGCAAAAGGTTCAAATATTCAATTCCAGGCTGAAGATAAAAAAGAAAAATTTGTATGGACAACTTCATGGGGTATGTCCACAAGAGTCATTGGCGGTCTGGTTATGACCCATGCTGATGATGATGGGATTATTATGCCGCCCAAAGTCGCTCCTTCCCATGTTGTACTTATTCCAATCATCAGAAAACCCGATGAAAAACGAAAAATAATGGAATACTGCCAAAGTATTAAAGACGCAATTTCAAGTCGGGAATATGTTGATAAAAAAATAATCGTGGAGATTGATGACAGAGATATCGGTGGAGCAAGGGGCTGGGAGTGGATTAAAAAAGGAATCCCCATCAGGGCAGAAATCGGTCCAAGAGACATGGACAATGATTCGGTTTTCATGGGTAGAAGGGATAAGTCTCCCACGGAAAAAGAGTCACTTAAAAGAGAAGAGTTTATTAACAGCATAGTTGATATTCTTGATGATATGCAAAACAATTTATATAATAGGGCTGTCAAGTACAGAAAAGAGAATACCCATGAGATTGATGAACAAAAAAAATTCTACAGTTTTTTTAACAATGAGGAAAAAGGAATACATGGCGGCTTTATAAAAGCTCACTGGTGCGGTTCTGCCAAGTGTGAAGAGAGAATAAAAAAAGATCTTTCAGTTACCATCAGATGCATTCCTTTTAACAGTGTTACAGAACAGGGCAAATGTATATGCTGCAACAGCACCAGCAGCAGAAGAGTTATATTTGCCAAGGCATATTAGCAATACAGTATATGATCAGAATTTCAGACATACTTGATACAATAACAGAGTATAATCCTGATGCTGAACTCGATATTATTGACAGAGCATATATTTATTCAGCCCGGGTACATGCCGGTCAAATGCGGCTTTCCGGCGAGCCATACCTTTCCCATCCATTGGAAGTTGCAGCCATAGTTGCTGATATGAAACTTGATGTTGAAAGTGTTGCTGCAGCATTGCTCCATGATGTTGTTGAAGATACCCACGCCTCGGCAGAAGATATTGAAAATATGTTTGGCCATGATGTTGCCCATATTGTTGCAGGTGTTACAAAACTTTCAAAATTGACCTTTTCAACAAAGGTTGCACACCAGGCAGAAAGCTTGAGAAAAATGATTCTGGCAATGGCAGATGATCTAAGGGTTGTCCTTATAAAGCTTACTGACAGAGTTCATAACATGAGGACCCTTAAATATCATAAAAGTGCTGAAAAACAAAAAGCAATTGCCCAGGAAACCCTTGATATTTATGCTCCCATTGCTGCAAGACTTGGAATATTCTGGATAAAACAGGAACTTGAAGATATTGCATTTTATTATACTCTTCCCGAGGAGTATGCAAAAATAAATAATCTTGTAAACAAGGCAAAAGAGGAAAAAGAGAATTATATTAAGATTGTAAGGGAGAAACTTCAAAAAGAGGTTGATAAAACAGGGTTTAAAGCTGATATCGAGGGGCGTTTCAAAAACCCCTACAGTATATATCATAAAATGGCTGAGCAGGAACTTGAATTTGAAGAAATCTATGATATTATCGCCTTTAGAATAATTCTTGATTCAGTTACTGAATGCTATGCTGTGATGGGCATGGTTCATGCGTTGTGGACACCCATTAATAATAAAATAAAAGACTATATTGGCAGCCCCAAGCCCAATATGTACCAATCAATTCATACAACTGTAATCGGTCCTTCCGGTGAAAGAGTGGAAATCCAGATTCGGACAAAGGAGATGCATCAAATTGCAGAATCAGGGGTGGCAGCACACTGGAGTTATAAAGAGGGTCTGGACATTGAAAAGGGAACCAATGAGGTTTTCAGCTGGATAAGAAACCTTGTTGAAAATCAGGAAGAGTATAAAGACCCTGATGAATTCCTCGAAAATGTTAAGATTGATCTATTCCCCAAGGAAATCTATGTTTTTACGCCCATGGGAGAAATTAGAACACTGCCCAAGTATGCAACACCAATTGATTTTGCCTACTTAATTCATACTGAAATTGGGCATTCATGCAAAGGTGCTAAAGTTAATAATGTGCTTGTGCCATTGTCCACCAGGCTCAGGACAGGTGACAGAGTTGAAATTATAACTTCAAAAGTTCAGTCACCAAGTGCTGACTGGATAAATATTGTAAAGTCAGTTAAGGCTAAAGCCAAAATCCGTCAATGGCTCAATGCCAAGGAAAAAGAACGCAGTATCTCCCTGGGCAAAGAGATGTGTGATAAGGCTTTCCGCAAAAAAAACCATAGTTTCAGCAAAGCTTATAAAGCTGACAAAATAAAAGAGATTGCCAGAGAATTTGGATTTGAAAAGAGTGAAGAGCTGCTGGCTCAGGTTGGATTTGGTAAAATCACCCCTCTACAGGTTTTAAATAAAGCAATACCAGATCATGGAAAAATTGTAGATCAGGGCAAAACCCTGTTTAATAAATTACTCCCCGGCAAAAAGAAAAACAGAGATAATACCGGTGTTATTGTAAAAGGGCTTAACGATATTCTTGTCAAATTTGCAAAATGCTGTAACCCTCTTCCCGGTGATCCAATTGATGGGTATATTACCCATGGAGAAGGAGTTACCATTCACAGAAAAAATTGTATAAATTTATTAAAGATGAGCCCGGAGAGACAGATTGATGTGAGCTGGAGCAGTGATAATACAAACGAGACATATTTTGTAAGTTTAAAAATTCGCTGCCAGGATAGACCCGGGCTGCTTGCTGATATGGCAGGTGTCATAACCACCAATAAATCAAATATCCAAGCCACACGTTCAGAAACATCTGAAGTAGGGGTTGGATATTTTTATTTTACCATTACTGTTGAAAACTCAAATCATCTTAAAAAGATAATATCAGAACTTAAAAAGATCAAAAAAGTCAAGGACGTAAAAAGAATTATTCTTAACTGACACTGACCTCTGCTCTCACTGCTTTTTTAACAACCTTCCCGGATTTAATACAGCTTGTACATGCATTGATTTTTTGAACTCTACCATTATGCACTGCACGTACTCTTTGCAGGTTTGGGTTAAATCGTCTTTTATTCAAATTATGGGCATGGCTGACATTATTACCTGTCATAGGTTTTTTTCCACAAATATCACATTGCTTTGACATATTTTTACTCCTAAAATCATTCCAAATAATTAACCCAGTATTTATATATTAAAATCAGCTGTTTGTAAATGAATTTTTTACAATGGAACAAAAACATAATATTTATTATATTTGCTTGACAAAAACCAGGCTCTTATCCTAATCCTATAACATATGATTTTGTCTTTGAAGTACTCCTTAAGAATGTTACAGCTTTACTGATTTGTTAAACCAAAATGGATTTGATGGAATAAAATATTGTGAAAACTAATTTTGCAAAAACCCATATCAATATTGCTAATACAGCAGTGAAACTCTTATTGATAGCTTGTCTAATTCTTATATCTGTATTTTGGGCAACTCTGGTTGAGTCAGAAGGATCAGAAAAAGATGCTAAAACTTCTGCGCCCCCTGTAATAAAACTGGGTCTGAATGTAGCCTGCTTTAACACCCTGGACCCGCATCAGGCAGCATCTTCAAGTGACCGAATTCTGGCAGATATGGTTTTTAACGGACTGATCAGGTATAAACCAGGGCTGGCACCTGATCTGGAACCAGATCTTGCACTAAACATACCAGAACCTGAGATTATCAATGGCGAGCAGGTGTGGACTTTTCACTTAAGAAAAGGTGTTCTGTTTCATTCTGCTGGAAACACCTCTCCCAAAGAGATGACAGCCCAGACCATTCTTCTCTCCTTTGAAAAAGCTATGGATCCCAAACGGTCTGCCTATGCTGGAGGGTATGACGGCATTAATCTTAAAGCCCTTGGTCCATATACAGTCTGCTTTACAGTTAATCCACCCCAATCCCCTCTTCTGTTTTTACCAAAAGTTGCCAACTATGCCGGAGGATTCATTGTTTCAAAAACAGACAAAGGAAGATTGCTCGGCACAGGTCCCTTTATCATCAAAGATCAGACGGATAAAAACAAGTTTTTCCTGGCAGCACATACTGACTATTTCAGGGGCACACCCTGCCTGGGTGGTGTAAAAATCTATTTTCTGCCCGACTCTTATTTGCGGCTGTCAGAGTTTCACCGCCACCTGGACGTAATCTGCGGAGAATCGGTTGCTGACTGGATTAATCATGCCATGACCATGGGTGGAAAAAATACGATTATTGACAGTCTGGGGGTTCCAGAAACTGCTAATATTCACTTTAACACACTTATTCAACCGTTTGCCGATATTAGAGTACGAAAAGCTGTGGCACATGCATTGAGTCGTGATGTTTTCCTTGAGTCTTTTGGTCCTGGCATGGCACAAAATGTTTTTTCTCCAGCGCCGCCTTTCATGCCCGGAGGGCTAACTGAATCTGAAGTGCGGGCTCTGGGTCTTCATTATCCTAAGGATCTAAAAAAATCCAGGCAGCTTCTCACTGAAGCCGGCTATCCAGATGGTTTCCAGTTTGAGGTAGTGGTTTCAGAAATGGATCAATACAAGAAAAATTATATGAGTTTAAAAAAACAGCTGGCTGCTGTCAATATTCATATGGTCACCAGAATTACAGACCATGCCACCATGCATCAATTAATACGCAAAGATTTAAACCCAATTGTTATTTACGAAGCATTCCGCCCCAATACAGATGAACTTCTATCCCGTTTTTTCCACTCAGAATCCATTGTAATGACCGGAGATAAACCAGTTACAAATTTTTCACACTACACAGGTATTGATGACCTGATTGAAAAAGCCCGTGCAGAAAGAATTATTACCAGGCAGGTTAAGCTATGGGAATATGCACAAATTAAACTTTTGGAAGATATGGTTGTCTATCCACTCCATTTTCGAAAACACACCTATGTCAGAAAAAAATATGTGGACTACGGTCATGCAGTCAAAGCTGCCATGGCACTTTATCCCCAGATAACTGAAAACACATGTCTGCTAAATAGGGCGAATTAAACCATGAAAATCTTTCAAAAAATTCTTAGTATGATGTTGCCCATTGCCCTTATCGCTCTTTTCATGGGCTCTTGGCTCACCTATTATCTATCCAGGCAGGCACTCAATCTCATGGCTGAACGATGGCTTGGCACCCGGCTCAATGAAGCTGTAACCATGGTGACACAGCACAATGAATTCTTAAGACTATATGGTATTACAAATATCAAGGCAGGCACTAACAAGGCACAATATGATGCTGCCCGGGAAGTAACATCAATTCAGATAGGGGATCGTGGCTATATCTATCTTCTGGATGAAACCGGAACTGTTGTTTCTCATCCAAACCCGGCAGAGGTTGGAAATAACCTCTGCCACTATGAATGGGTAAAGCCCATGCTGCAAAAAGCCAATGGATCAATCAGATATGAATGGCTTGGAGACACTCATCTTGGGATGTTTACCTTTTTTAAACCCTGGGGCTGGATCATAGTTGCCACTGATCCGCTAGATGAAATATACGGTACCATGAATAATGCCAAAAAATATATTCTGGCTCTGGCTGTGTTTGGTTCCCTGGGCATTTCTTTGCTCGCTATTATACTGGTGCGGCGGTTTGTGGTCCCCCTTCAACTGCTTGTCCGTGGTGCCCAGAGGATTGGTAAAGGAGATCTTGACGTCAGCATTCCAATCAAGAGCAGGGATGAAATCGGGCAGTTGTCCCAGGCATTCAATGTTATGGCATATAATCTTAAAAAAAGTCTTGGTGCGTTGAAACAGAGCGAGCTTCGCCTCCAGCGATTAAACTCAAGGATGATTTCCACCCAGGAAGATGAGCGAAAGAGGTTATCTGTTGAGCTCCATGATGAAGTGGGTCAGTCCCTGGCAGTTTTAAAACTGAAAGTGACTTTTGTTGAAGAAGGTCTTGAACCCTGGGATATCAAAACAAAAAAAGAGTGCGAAGAGATGACAGCCTACATTGACCAGGTGATTGAAAATGTGCGGCGCATTTCTAAGGACATAGCTCCATCATCCATTGAAGATCTGGGATTGCCTGCATCATTGATGTGGCTTGCCGATACAATAAAAAAATTTTATATTATTGAAGCTGACATTGATCTTGAATCAATGGATAATCATTTATCTCTAGACAGCCAGATTCTTGTCTACCGGATCTTTCAAGAAGCGATTGCCAATGCTGTTAAACACTCCAGTGCCTCAAAAATTATCATTAAAGGTCAGCACAGAAAAAACCAACTGATCTTTTCAATACAAGATAATGGGAGAGGATTTGATATAGAAGAAATCACCTCTGACAAATCAGAGAATACAGGATTGGGGTTGCCAACCATGCAGGAACGTGCACGAATGCTTGGGGCAGACTTTGCCATAAAAAGCGATATTGATTCAGGTACTTTATTGCAATTTTCTGTGCCAATTGTTATACAAGAATCCAATGAATAATTACCGCATAATACTGGCTGATGACCATACTTTGATGCGCCATGGTATCCGGCAGGTTCTCGAGAAACACAACGATATGAAGGTCATGGGAGAAGCTGCTGATGGACTGGAATTGCTGGAGCTTTTAACAAAAAAAATACCAGATATGGTTATTCTGGATATTGCCATGCCAAACTTGAGAGGTATTGAAGCTGCCATTGAAATCAAAATGCTCTACCCGAATATTAAAATTTTAATCCTCTCCATGCACAAAAGCCTTCAATATGTTCACCATGCATTATCTGCCGGAGTAGACGGCTATCTTCTCAAAGAAGATGCCCCCAAAGAACTGGTATCAGCAATTAAAACCATACAGGATAGAAACATCTATATATCTCCTCTTCTGCAAAAAGAACTTACCAATGACATTGCCCTTTCCTATAAGAGAGGCCATGGTTCAACTCCTTTTGAACCGTTGACCGTAAGAGAGAGGGAAGTTTTGAAAATGATTGCAGAAGAAAAATCAAATCAGGATATTGCACTATTGCTGGCAATCAGTATCTCAACAGTCAAACACCACAGGGCAGCAATCAAGAAAAAACTGGACATCAGAAAAACTGCCGGTCTTGTCAAATATGCTATTCGCAAGGGTTATACAACCTTTGAGTAGTATTTTTAAAAAACTATCTGGAATATAGGCACTTGTGACCATGCCTTTTTTGTTCTAAAGACCCATTTACGGATTAGATCCAATTGAGTATCAAAACTATTAGATCCAAAATAAAAACAGGTTTTATTCTGGATACATTTTTTTTATGAAAAAAAGGAGATCACATGATGAAAAAAATCAGTTTATTAATTTGTACTCTTTTCCTGGCAGGTTTAATATTTTCCGGTCAGGCTCTTTCAGCTGACAGGATATTTTTTGGTATTGCAACCGGAGGAACCGGAGGAACCTATTATCCTCTAGGTGGAATGCTTGCACAAATGATATCTAACAAAGTAGTTATTGACGGAAAAAAATTATCTGCAACTGCTGAAACAGGCAATGCCTCTGTTGCCAACTCTACACTTCTCGCCCGTCAGGGTATTGAGTCGGCATTTGCTGCTGCAGATATTCTTGATGCAGCTTACAAAGGAATAAAGCAGTTCAAAGGTAAAAACTTGAAAAACATCCGGGCACTGGGTGCTCTCTATCCTGAGACTGTCCAGCTTGTGGTTCGTGCCAATTCCGGTATCAATACCTTTACTGATCTTAAGGGTAAATCTATCTCGTCAGGTTCACCTGGTTCAGGTCAATGGCAACTTTTAGGCGATCTTCTTGCTGCCCATGGTATGGATCGTAAAATTGATATCTCAGAAGACTACTCATCATTTTCACAATCTGTTGAAAAAATTAAAGACGGTAACCTGGATGCTTCTCTTATCACAGCCGGATCACCAACAGCTTCTGTTCTTGAACTTGCCAATCACCATGACATCAAAATTATACCCCTGACTGGTGCTCCCATTAAAAAACTGCAGGAAGTGCAGCCATATTATGCCGATGCAATTCTTCCTGCAAATACTTATAAAGGACAAACCAAAGATGTAAAAACAATTGCAGTAAGAGCCATATGGGCAACCCATGACAAACTTGATAATGCTACTGCCTATGCTGTGGTCAAAGCTTTGTACGAAAACACAGACACCCTTGCCAAGGTTCATGTTAAAGGTAAGGAAATCTCCCTTGCCAAAGCCCTTGAATCTATTTCAATTCCCCTGCACCCCGGTGCTGAAAAATATTATCGTGAAAAAGGTTTGATCAAATAAAATGAAATTGATTGTTGCAGGTGTACTGGCATTATTGCTGGTCGCCTGCTGCTCACCCATGGGCAGTGACAGGTTAACCAAAGAGAGTTTCCTGGTAATCACCCAATTTCCACTACTGCAACAATTGGGACGGTATAAGCTGGGACCCAACAAAATATTTTCACTCTCTTTTATTCACTCGGTTTCAAAAACCAGGGTCATTGATGTCTATGAGGTTCAAGCTGGTCAGATAATTCAGACAAAAGAACTTTTTAAAGCCCATGGTGCAGGACTTCCTTCCAGCCCGGACGAACCTGGTGGTCTTTTCTGGGAAAAAAATAAAGATCAATTTATTCTTCACATGAGAAGGCTGATATCAAAACTTGTGGTTCAAACTGACAAAAAGTATCAAAATCGCCTTACCCTGGGCTCCATTACCATTGATCTGAATCAATGGGAAGATCAGAGCATCTGGATTCATATAGATCCAAATTAAGTATTTAAAGGAAAACTATAGTTATGAATGAGACAAACAGAGAGATAAATCCCGAAATAGATCAAGTCTCCCTAGAGGAGATTGTCAAAAAATATGATGCAGAATCAAATTTTAGAACTTTAGGAGGGATTACAGCCAAAATCACTGGACTGCTCTGTATTTCTTTAAGTCTCTTCCACGTTTATACTGCGGGATTTGGTCTTCTTAATGAAGTTATACATAGGACAGTTCATCTTACCTTAGTATTGGGACTGGTTTTTCTTGTATTTCCCAGAAGAAAACCGGAAAAACTTATCAGTGACTGGGGATTTGGTCTCTGTTTTGCCACATTTTATCTTTTCCTTGCCTGGCAGCTAATAAGCCGGTTTTCAACTGAGATGACCCTGGCTAAACAAGCTGGTTTTATTCTCCTGATTTTATTCTTTTCTCTCACTGCCCTGCCCCTACGGCAGTTCAAAGGAGAAGGAGATAAACTCTCTTTTGCTGACTGGCCCCTGGCACTCGCAGGAGGCGGCATCTCTCTTTATCTGATTGTTTACTTTAAAGAAATTTTTATCATAAATATTGGCTTTCCCTCACTTTCTGACTATATTATGGGTCTTCTTGCCATTATCATGGTTACTGAAGCCTGCAGACGAGTCATGGGCAACACTCTGCCCACCATCGGGGCCGTGGCTCTTTTATATGCTGTTATAGGTCCCTACCTGCCAGGAGTACTGGCACATCGGGGTTATGATATTGTCCGAATTGTAGAACATCTCTATCTTGGTACTGAAGGTATCTATGGTGTTGCTGTGGGTGTGGTTGCAACCTATGTATTTCATTTTGTTTTGTTCGGGGTTATGGCCCAGGCATCTGGTTTAGGGCAGTTGTTTATTGATCTTGCCATGATTCTGGCTGGAAAGTATTCAGGTGGACCTGCCAAAGTATCTGTTATATCTTCAGGGTTTTTCGGCATGATCTCAGGGTCGCCCATTGCCAATACTGCCACCACTGGTTCCTTCACCATTCCAATGATGAAAAAGAATGGGTTTTCGCCACGATTTGCTTCGGCTGTTGAGGCATCTGCCTCATGTGGCGGTCAGGTTACACCACCTATCATGGGCGCTTCTGCCTTTGTTATGACGGAAATGCTGGGGATTCCCTACAATGAAATAATTCTCATTGCCATTGTTCCTGCACTGTTTCATTATCTGGCTATTTTCAGCATGGTGCATCTTGAGGCTAAGCGTAGAAACTTAAAAGGCTTGGCAAAGGAGCAGATTCCCCAAATCACCCATGTAATTAAACGATCATGGCACCTGATGATTCCCTTAACAGTCATGGTTACCTTGCTTTTAATGCAGTTTACTCCCTATCTGGCAGCTTTCTGGGGTATTATCCTTACAGTGTTATGCTCCTACATTCCACCGATTATGCATAAATTGGGAATCGGAGATCTGGATGGTTCCAACACCCTGACTCCCAAAAGGATTGCAAAAAGTCTTGACGAAGGTGCCAAGTACGCTCTTGCCATTGGTGCAGCATGTGCCTGCGTGGGCTTTATACTTGGGATATTAACCCTGACCGGCATGGGTTTTAAATTCTCAGGGGCTGTACTGAATATTGCCTCTTCTGCAGGCAATTTCCTGGCAGACATTGTACCCTATGGTATTATTACTGTACAAAGTTATACTCTCTTTTTTGGCATGATCATGGTAGCCATGGCATCTATTATAATGGGTGCGGGTATCCCTACCACACCCTGTTACATTATTCTGGCATCCATTGCAGGACCTGCCTTAAGCGATCTTGGTGTACCCCTTATTGCAACCCATTTTTTTGTGTTCTACTATGGAGTCCTGGCTGATGTTACTCCGCCGGTGGCTTTGGCAGCCTATGCTGGTGCAGGGATAGGCGGGGCTGACCCCATGCGTACCGGTACAACAGCATTCAGGCTTTCCATGGGAAAAGCCCTTGTTCCTTTCATGTTTGTGTATGCTCCCAGCATGCTCTTTATCAATTTTAGCTGGACTGAATTTTCCATTGCAATCATAAGTGGTGTTTTAGGTATTATTGCACTTTCAATAGCTTATATTGGTCATTTCAAAACTGACATAAATTTATTAGGTAAGATCATGCTGACAATTGGAGGCTTGTTACTGGTTTCAAGTAAGCTTCCTGTGATTGCTGTGGGAACTGTTCTGGTGCTGGGTGTGATTTTACCAAAATATATGCAGGGAGTAAAAGCTCAAACTCAAGCAATACCATAGCAAGCCGCGTTTTCTATATATGCATTGGATAGGTAGATGCGTTTTTAAAATTTATTAAAAATATCATTGATATTCTTGTTATTAAGACTAATAAATGGTATTCAGTTAATGAGTTTAATTTAAGCTAATCTATTTTAAGAATAACTGATAACAGTAAAAGGAATTATATAAATGCCAATAGCAATGACAACAAGCAGACTTATTCAAATGAAAGAAAAAGGGGAAAAAATAACTGCGCTTACAGCCTATGACTACTTATTTGCACAAATGGTTGATAAGGCAGGAGTAGATATCATTCTAGTGGGAGATTCCCTTGGAATGGTTGTCCAGGGCAAAGCCACAACTCTTCCTGTGACCATGGATGAAAGTATTTATCATACTGAGATAGTTGCAAGAGCCTGTGAATATGCCATGGTTATAGGAGATATGCCTTTTATGTCCTACCAGGGTTCCATGGATGAAGCATTAAAAAATGCCGGTCGCTTTTTAAAAGAAGCAGGGGCAGCTGCTGTTAAGCTTGAGGGTGGTGCTGATGTTGCAGATGTTATTGAAAAGCTTGTAAAAACAGGTATTCCTGTTCAAGCCCATATTGGTCTCACTCCCCAGTCAGTTCACCAGATGGGTGGATTCAAGGTCCAGCGTGATGAAGAGAGACTTCTTATTGATGCAAAAAAGGTTGAAGATGCTGGAGCTTTTTCCGTAGTTCTTGAAGGCATTCCATCAAATATCTCTTCCAAAATTACAGCCCAGCTTAAAATACCCACAATCGGTATTGGTGCTGGACTGGAATGTGATGGTCAGATACTTGTTCTTCCTGACATGCTGGGAGTCAACAATAAAAAAGTCCCTAAATTTGTAAAAAAATATGCTGATGTTCATACTGATGTGACCAATGGGCTTAATCAGTTTGTCAAAGAAGTTAAAGACAAAACCTTTCCTTCAAAAGAGTATGAGTATAAATAAAAAATGAAGTTTTCCATAATCGGATGCGGCAGAACCGGTACAAACCTTGCTGTTTACCTCACAAAAGCAGGGTTTGAGCCTTCCGGGTTTTTCAGTAAAACCAGATCATCCGCACAAAAAGCTCTACAAGCTGTCACCAACAGCGGTGAAATCTTTGATAAAGTTGAGGCTGTCTGTCAAAACAGCGATATTATCTTTATCACGACACCAGATGATGCCATTGAAAAAGTTTGTTCCTATATTGCATCAAAAAATGGATTTAAAAGTGATACTTTTGTTTTTCATTTAAGCGGAGCCCTCTCTTCTGAGATTCTCAGTTCAGCTGAAAAACCAGATATCAATATTGGATCAATCCATCCTCTTCAAAGCTTTACACCTTATGAAAAAGGGCAAACATCACCCTTTACAGGCATCAATATATCTGTTGAGGGCAGTGATAAAGCTGTAAAAATTGGAAAAAAAATAGTCACAGCATTAAATGCAAACTCTTTTACTATTCCAACTCACGCTAAGATGCTTTACCACGCTGCTGCTGTGGTTGCCTCTAACTATCTTGTAACCATTGAAAACTTTGCCATCAACCTATTGCAAAAAGCTGATCTTTCTGAAAAAAAATCCTATGAAATACTTGAACCTTTAATCATGGGAACTTTAAGCAATATCAAAAACAAAGGCTCGGTTAATGCACTTACAGGACCTGTGGCACGGGGTGATTCCGATATAGTCTCAAGCCATATAAACGCCATTGAAAAGGATATGCCTCTATTTGCAACTCTCTATAAAGTGTTGGGAAACTATACTCTTGGGATTGCACAGCAAAGAGAAGATATTTTTAAAAATCAGATTGAGAAACTTTCCAGGCTGTTTGAACAACAAGGTTGACAAATTCAGCAAGAACAATCCTTTGACAAGCCAAGGGAGCAAAGATTTAGTACTGGCAACCTCAGCATAATTAAATCATTAATGCGTACTTTTTATTATGGAGATCAAAAAATTTCAATGTCCTGCATTCTCAATCCTTCCAGCTTTGGACTCTTGCTTCCATGGTTTTGGATTTATCTTGGTAGGATCAAAAGTTTGTTAACTGCTGATCCCACGTATCCACTCAACATAGCTTTTGTAACCAACATGGTTGAAGTTTTTAGAAAGTGCATTCATAAAACCATGTAAAAAATTTGTTTTATATACATTAACATCTATTTTCTTTGACATATTTTGTGCAAATTTATCAATATTAAAGCTTGGTTCAAATTTTGGTACTATAAGTTCTACAGGGATATTGGGTGAGACTTCTTGATTATATCTGATTTGTGATCCATAAAAACAAATGATTTTTTTAATAAATTCCATATTCAGCTTATCTGAAATTTTCCATAAAACAGATGCTCCGACACTAAAACCAACTAATACAGTTGGGGTTTTAATTGATTTCAACTTTACCATCAGCATATTACAATACCTGTCTAAACCCACAGTATTCATAAAATAAGTATATGCTTCAGATTCATCTGCAAAAACAATTAATTCTCCAGCATAGGGGTCTACTATTTCCCACTCTCCATCTATTAAATTTGTCAAATCTTCCAATTCTGGAGTTCTACCAAATATATCAGTAATGAATATTTTATGCATAATAATTCTTTTCTTGTTTACTTCTCAACCATTCATAAACTGCCCCTTGATATGTTTTATCTGAATTGGTTATGTCAATACAATAAATCATATAATAAGATATTGTATTCTTATAGTAAAGAGCTGACCCCTGTTTATTGTCGTTGTCAATACATACTATTTAATGATATATTCTATAAAATTCAAAAAATGGTTAATCAAGGGTAAAAAAAATTATGGAAACTACAATCAGAATTCGAGGCTATCATACAGATTTATATAAACATGTTAACAATGCAAGGTATCTTGAATTCCTCGAAGAGGCACGATGGCAGATAGTTGAAGAATATATGGAAATTACTGATTTTCTCCAGAACAAACTCAGCTTTTTTGTTGTAAATATAAACATTTCATACCGAAGCCCTGCCAGGGTAAATGATATTATTGTAATAAAAACAGGCTTGCATAAAATTGGTCATAAAAGTGCTGTCTTTAAGCAGGAAATTATTAATAAAGCCACCGGGACAATATGTATTCAGGCTGACATCACCTTTGTTGTTGCTGATGAAACCGGAAAAGCCATTGCTCTAGAAGGTAAAATCAGAGAAGCAATTAATAACCTTCCAGGTATTTAAAAAAATCAATTATGGAATAAGAGAAAACTATGATCACAATTCTTGATTATGGAGCAGGAAACGTTAGAAGTGTTATTAACGCTGTCCAATCCCTTGGGAAAAGAGTAAATATTGTAAAAAATCCTTCAGATATTGTTAATGCAGAGAAGCTGATATTTCCAGGAGTAGGACATTTTGGAAATATGATAAGAACCATTAATGAAAAAGGTTATTTTGAGCCCCTTAAGAGTTATCTTAATGAAAACCGACCATTTCTTGGTATTTGCCTTGGCTTTCATGCCCTTTTTGAAACAAGTGAAGAGTTTGCAGCGCACAAAGGACTTGGTATTCTTCCAGGGCATGTTAAACTCTTTGATATTAAGCTTGCAGTACCACACATAGGATGGAACAGTGTTAATATAAGAAAAGAGTTGCCTCTTTTTAACAATATTTCTAAAGACAGCCGATTTTACTTTGTACACTCTTTCCATGTAGTACCTGATAACAAATCTGATATCTTGACAACTACACCCTATGAGTATGAATTTGTGAGTGGAGTTAATAGAGGGAATGTCACAGGCATCCAATTCCATCCAGAAAAAAGCGGAAAACCTGGTTTACAATTGTTAAATAACTTTGTTTCTGGAAAGGATCAAAAGATTAAAAAAAACTCTGGCTCAAATAATCCAGGCAGCAGCCTTCCTGCCAACATTGGACTTGCAAAAAGAATAGTTGCCTGCCTTGATGTAAGGACAAACAATGATGGAGATCTTGTGGTTACAAAGGGTGATCAGTATGATGTCAGGGAGAAAGGTGATGTCAGAAATCTTGGGAAACCCGTGGAGTTGGCAAGGGACTATTATGAGCAGGGTGCCGATGAAATTACTTTTCTTAACATAACAGGTTTTAGAGATTTTCCTTTAAAAGATATGCCCATGATAGATGTTTTGAAAAAAACTTCTAAAAATGTCTTTGTACCCCTGACAATTGGAGGGGGAATAAGAGATTATACTGACAATAATAATAAAACATATAAAGCCATTGAAGTTGCAGAAGCCTATTTCAGAGCAGGAGCAGACAAAATTTCCATTGGAAGTGATGCTGTTTATGCTGCTGAAAAATATTTAAAAACCAATGAAAAAACCGGTGAAAGCTCCATTGAAGAAATCTCCAGCATATTTGGAAGTCAGGCAGTTGTTATCTCCATTGATCCTGTAAAGGTTTGGGTTAAATCCAAAGACACCCCTTTACCACATACCATTATTGCCCCACATGAACCTGGTCCTTCAGGAGAAAAATACTGCTGGTATCAATGCACTGTAAAAGGCGGACGTGAACACCGCAATATTGATGTTGTAGCCTTTGCAAAAGCGTGCGAGAGCCTTGGTGCAGGGGAGCTTCTTATAAATTCCATTGACAGGGACGGTACGAATTCAGGATTTGACCTTGATCTTATTAATTTAATAAAAAATGCTGTTTCAATCCCGGTTATTGCATCAAGTGGAGCTGGCAGTGAAGCACATTTTTATGAAGTTTTCACAGAAACAGAGAGTGAAGCTGCTCTGGCAGCAGGAATTTTTCATAGAAAGGAGATTCCCATCTCTAAAGTAAAAACCTTTCTTTCAGATAAACAGCTTAAAATCAGAAATAACTGACTACAGGATTTTAACCTATGAAAACCATAACTCTCAAGGAACCTGGACAAACAATAGAACTTGACAAAGGTCCCTTTATGCCGGCTGTTCTGGCAAAAGGACTTATGCTTTCACTAATACGTCCCTCCATTGACCATAAAAAAGAGATTGTTTTTGACAAGTTTTCCTCCTCCATTGACAATATCCAGCCTGATTTAAAAAAAATTAATCAATTTAAGAAAATTTGCGGATATCCGCAGGACAATAACACTGTTCCCATGCTTTATCTGCAATCTCTTTTTATTGGACTTTTTGGAAACTATATAACATCACCTTTTTTCCCTCTTCTTCCCCTGGGATTAATTCACACAAAACAATCAATTTCCCAAAAAAGACCCATTGAACAGACAGAAATTTTAAAAACCAAATTTACTCTTAATACAGTTAATAATGACCCAAAAGGGCTTGAAATTACCTTTTTGCTTGAAGTTATAAGCGAAGAAGATGTCGTCTGGGAAGGCATTACAACCACTCTTTGCAAAAGCAGGAGATATGAGAAAAAGGGCAAACCTGTTAAAGCTATAACACCCATTGATCCTTTTACCACCATTGATGTCCCAAAAAATATTGGCAGACTCTATGCTAAAGTCTCAGGAGACTTTAACCCACACCACCTCTCAACCTTTTTAGCCAGACTTTTTGGTTTTAAACATGCCATTGCCCATGGTATGTGGAGTTTGGCAAGGTGTGTTGCGGCAATGGAGGATCAATATCCAGATAAAAATCTTTTTTCCCTTGATGTCTCATTTAAACGTCCCTTGTTTTTACCGGGAACAGTTGCCCTCGGTGCAACACAGGAGAATGAAAATATCATTTTTGAACTTAGGGATAATGTAACAAACATACCACATATTACAGGCACCATCGGAACTTGCTAGGAGAATATTGCCATTATGAAATTTGATTTTGATCAGATAATTGACCGAACCAGTAGCTGTTCTTTAAAATGGGAAAAGTATAAAGGTAAAGATATTCTTCCCATGTGGGTGGCAGACATGGATTTTAAATGCCCCCCTGCAATTATGGAAGAACTCCACAAACAGATTGATCATGCAATTTTTGGTTATTCAGTCATTCCTGACCAGCTTTATGAAATAACCATTAAAAATTTAAAGAGATTGTATGGATGGGAAGTCAAAAAAGAGTGGATTGTGTGGTTCCCCGGCATTGTAAGTGGAATAAATGCATGCTGTCATGCCTTTGGCGCATTGGGAAGCAGCTCTTCAAAAATCGCTACAACCACACCAGCCTATCCACCATTTCTATCAGCACCTGATAACTCAGGCAATGAACTTGTAACCACTCCTTTAATTGAAAAAAACTCAAGAATGACCTTTGACTTTCCTGCCCTTGAACAACTCTTTTCAAAAAACAACATCTCTCTGTTTATTCTCTGCAGCCCCTATAACCCGTGTGGCACTGTTTTCACCAGAGAGGAACTTTCAACCCTTGCAGATCTATGTTTTAAACATAGTGTAATTATCTGCTCCGATGAAATCCATAGTGATTTTGTTCTGGATATTGATAAACAACACATCCCAACAGCCTCTATTTCTGAAAAAGCCGCTCAAAACACGCTGACATTTATGGCACCAAGCAAAACATATAATATCCCAGGCCTTGGTTGCTCCTTTGCTGTTGTTAAAAACAAAAACTTAATAAAAAAAATTAAAAACGCTGCTGCCGGCATTGTTCCCGACGTGAACACACTCGGCCTTATGGCAGCTAAAACAGCCTATGAAAAATGTGATGAGTGGCTTTCTCAATTGATTGTGTATCTCAGAGACAACCGTGATCTTCTTGAAAAAGAGATTAACCTGATTCCCGGTCTAAAACTCAACCACATTGAAGCCACATATCTTGCCTGGATTGATGTCCGTAATGCAAATATAAAAAACCCGGCTCTGTTTTTTGAAGATGCCGGGGTTGGGCTTTCCTGTTCAAGCTATTTTGGTCAAAAAGGCTTTGTCCGCCTCAATTTTGGATGCCCTAAATCAATGGTTGAACAAGCAATTCATCGAATAAGCACTGCTATTACCAAAAAATAATATTATTAAACTTATTTTCTAATCCCCTTGACTTTCTGTTTTTATTTGGTTAGGAAAGTAATCTGATTCAGGTGCTTTTTTAAGGCACAATAGGGAACCCGGTTTAATTCCGGGACGGACCCGCCGCTGTTATTGGGTACGAAAACCTAAACAATGCCACTGTCAGAACAATCTGATGGGAAGGCTTAGGTGAGTAGAATGATCCAAAAGTCAGAAGACCTGCCTGGATTATATATAAGTTTTCCTTCTGGATAAAGGAATTCTTAAAAGATCTTGAGGAAAGAAAAGGGATACCCCTGATCGATATGTTTTATATCGGCCAGGGGTTTTTTTATTGGTTTACTAGAGAATAAGGAAGATACTTTATGGAAAAAAGATTTGTTTTAATTTTATTGTCAGTTTTACTGGTTGTTTCTAATGGTTTTGCCTTGGATAATGAGCCAAAACCTTTTGAAATGGATGAGGTGGTTGTCACTTCCACCAACAAGGCTAAAGCCTTTGATACACCTTCCAGCATTGCTATTATTACAGCAAAAGATCTGGAGGATTCCGGAGCCAAAAATATTATAGAAGTTTTGGAAAACATTCCGGGTATTATTAATAAAACATATAACAATGAAGGTATTGCCATTCGGGGCACTCAAAGCTCCATGGCAGGTGGACCTGTTATACTTATTGATGGTGTACCCCAAAAAATTGGAGACACGCAATATGACTCTTTTGGTTTTATTCCTGTCTCCCAGGTTGAACGCATTGAGGTATTAAAATCCCCGGGGATAGTTTATGGACCTGGCTCTGCCAGGGGTGTTATTAATATTATTACTAAAAAAGGAGAAAAAGAAAACTTTAGTGGTAATATCAAACTTTCCTATGGATCATGGGACACAATTGACACCAATGCCACCATATCCGGCAATAAACACAAATTTGATTATTTGATTAATGCAGGAATTTTTAAAACAGACGGGTATGAAGATGAAGGAGTGAATAAAACCTCCTCTTTAATAAAGTTTGGATATAAGCCAAATGATTATACCCGCATTGGATTGAGGGGCAATTTAATTTTAAATGATGCCGAAGTTGCCAGGGGTCGTGAAAAAAACCGATGGCACATAAAGCATTTTCGAAGAAAGAAGCAGTTTCCCAGAAGCGCAACAGACCCGCGACTTGTATGGTATAATAAAAAAGATCACACCGAATCAGTGCTGGGTCTTGAATTTTCCCACGATAAAGATGCTCTTTTTCTCAACTCCAATGTTTCTTATACAAAATATGAAGCAAATTATAAAAGTCAGTATTCCATTAACTACAAACCAAAAACCGTATTCCATGAGGATGAAAACCAGAGCACCTATGCTTTTAACTTTTCCGGTGGCTACAACTTAAGCCTTGACAACTTCATCTATACGCCCTCTTTTGGTGTTAATATGGAACAGATTAATTTTGACCAGCAGAGAAACTATCCCTTTAACCCCAAAAAGAAAACAGGTAAATATATTTTTGATGTAAATGAGACAATGTATGGTCTATTCTGGGATAACGATTTTTTATTTAAAGAGAAGTATGGTTTAAAAATTGGTGCGAGGATTGATCAAGTAAATGTAGAATTTGAAGATAAAGCTGCAACTGAAATTGATCAATCAGAAACTTTTATTGGATGGTCAATTGCCCCCTCTTACTACTTCACTACAGATGCAAACATCTATTTCCAAATAAGTAAAAACTTCTGGATGCCAACACCTGCATATTATGCCTGGGCAGCATCCCGTGGGAAAAAAGGCGGTATCACCATAAACACTGCTGACAGCCTCAAGCCCGAAGAATCCCTAACATATGAAATTGGTTATAAACATATGGTTAATAAAAATATACGATTTATTCTGACAGGTTTCTTCATTGATTATAAGGACAAATTTGCAAGTGTCTACCATAGCAATGCAGCCATGACCTGGGGTGGAATGAAAAATATAGGCTCGGCTGAAATGAAAGGTATTGAACTTGAAGCCGATGGACGACCATGCAATTTTTTTGGTTATCGACTCTCTGGAACATATCTTGATGCCAAGTGGAAAAGCGGTCAAATGAAAGTCTATGAAAGACCTGGCAACACAAAAGTACTTTGCGACCTTGATGGGTATCAAATCTATGGAATCCCAAAGTATACAGCCACAGCGGGTTTTGATTTTTATCCCATGGAAAAATTAAAAATCTCAGCAGATATCAACTATTTTGGTCCCCATTATGCAGATTACACCAACAAGGTAAAATACAGTGCAAAGACAACCTTTGATACTAAAGTTACCTATACAATCAATAACAGCTGGGAGGTATGGCTGTTGGGAAAAAATATTTTTGATCAAAACATTGAAAGAGTAAGCAATACAACTGCTCGAATCAATACTGCCACCGGAGCATATGCCAACACCTATTATGTTCAGGATGGAGCATATTTTGAAGCTGGATTGAATTATAGTTTTTAAAGCTGAAAAAGATGCTGAAACAACTTTGGATTACTGGAATTTTTACCGGCTTTTTGATTTTTGGAATCAAGGCAGGGCTTGGCTTAAGCAGCTATTTATATAATAGGTCTGGGGAAAAAACTCAAAAACTTATTTTTCTGTTTTTCTGTTTTTTTGTATATCTTGCTCTCTTTTTCATGCTTTATTATGTGATTAATAGCTTTAGCCTGCTTGATTATCTGGATCAATTTCTAAATTTGTTGAAATATGGCATGCTTATACATATACTTATTGCTGTCGGGCTTTTTTTCTGGGGAGCAAAGCTTTTATTGCAGACCCAGAAGGGCCCGACAAAATATGCTTCAAAATATGCGCTTATTCTTCTGCTGCCATGTCCTGTATGTGCCACAGTTATCTTATTGAATCTAACCCTTGCTTTTTCCATTTTTTCATTTTCCCCTGCATTGGTTACTCTGGTTTTGTTTTCCATATTTTCAACCATTATCCTTGTCTCTCTGGGGCTTGTATTTCCTTTCCGCCATAAAATCCTGTCGGACAACTCCTTTTTAGGAGTATCCATGACTCTTGTTTCTCTCTATTTCCTTTTTACTATTATTATTGCTCCAATATACCCTAAAATAAAAGCAAGCTATTTTATGGCTCTTTCAAATAACCCTTTTACCAATATAGATATGTTTCATACAATCCTTCTCCTTGTAGTTGTCGTGGTGTTAGCCGGATATGGATTTATTAAAATTTATTTTTTGCAAAGGCAGTGAACCAATGAACATTTTTCCAATTTTTCAAACAATACTTTATACCATCTCAACAGCTCTTCTTTATCCTGTTGTTCTTTTATTAATTGGACTCAGCATCTGGATTGTCATATATACAGGTGGGTTTATAGCAGAGTTTGTGCAACGTAAAAAATTTATCTCCACTGAAAACCTTGCAGATTCACTTGAACAAATCAGCAGCAAAATAGATCTTCCCCTATCAATAAGAAACTGCCTCCCTCGGCATATCATTGAATTTTCTGAAAATCTTAAGGTCATAATCAGTGCAAATAAATCCTTTAAAAATGAAAAAATTGAAAACCTTTTGCAACAGAGTGAATCCTTTCTGGAAAAAGAGTTAAACAAAATAAAAATGATTGTGAGAGTCGGACCCAGTATTGGCCTTATGGGAACTTTGATCCCCATGGGTACAGGTCTGGCAGGATTAACCCAAGGAGATATGACACAACTTTCATCAAGCCTTATCCTTGCGTTTACCACCACAGTAGTGGGTATTGCCCTGGGAGTTACAGCATATTTTTTTTCCATGGTTAAGCAGACATGGCTTAATTGGGATTATAGGTGTCTTGCACTTATCACAGAAGCCATGACAAAAAACCCAATGACAAAAGAGTAAACTATATGAAATATCTTACAAGACAAAAACAATCCAAGTTGCAAAATGTTGCAATGGAAGATCCCATGAATGGAGTTGCCAATCTTTTTGATGTTGCTCTGGTGTTTATTGTAGCTCTGCTGCTATCGCTGATGTCTGCCTACCAGATCCTTGATTTTTTCAATCCTGAAAGCGAGATTACAATTATGAAAAAAACCGATGAACAGTGGCGGATAATAACAAAAAAGGGCAGAAAGATAAAAGTAAAAAAGGTTACGAACCGCAAAGTTGGTGGGAAAGAAGGGCTTAAGCTTGGCACTGCTTATCAGCTTCAAAACGGGCAGGTGATTTATATTCCGGAAGAGGAGATAAATGAGATTGAATAGACTCTTTTCCATCTTTATTTTCTTCTTGGTTATATTTGCCCTGGAAATTCCATCACTATTGCAGGCAGGTATTCAGAAAAAAGAAGTTCTCATGATAATTGGTGCCGGAGACTCCCTCGGTGTTGCCAGGGTTTTTAAGGAGCTTAAAAAAAACAAACTATCAAAACAATATTCATTCACCTTTATTACAGACTATGAAGTGAGAAGTAATAAAGCTGATGGCAGCAAAATAGACAAAGCTGACATAATTATTGCTGATTTTATGAAAAGAGAGTTTGATGCATTTATTGCTGAAAACAATGTAAAACAGAATGCTGCCATATATAGCCTTCGCTGTGGCTATCTTGCTGAAAAAACTAAAAAAAAGGGGTTAAAGGTTAATATTGAGACAGAGCAATATTTTTCTCCTTCAACCCATGAAAACATTAAAAATCTACTTTTTCTAACCATTGCAAATTCTGGCTGCGACCTGGAGTATAAGAGACCATTCAAACTACCAGAAGCTGGAATTTTTCACCCTGAAGCTGAAACAGTTTTTTCATCCTTTGATACATATTTAAGCTGGTATAAAAAAAGGGTTGGTTTCAACAAGACAGGCTTCTGGGTCGGAGTTTCAACCTTTTCCACCTCTGCCAGCAGCTTGCAATATCCCAATGCAGGTAAGATTGAACAATTTTTGATCTTAGCCCTTGAAAAGCAAGGCATTAATATTTTACCAATATTTGGAAGACCTCCATACCATGACTCATTAAAAAAATTTTTTTTAGATGACCACCAAAACCCAAGAATTGATGCTTTGGTTGGATTTTCTTTCCGTTTTTTACGCGGATTCCCGGTTAAAACAAGGCTTATTCTAAAAACAATAAATGCACCCATCTTTATGCCTTTGGAAGCCCATTCAATTACCATTAAACAGTGGAAAAAATCATGCACTGGAATATCTCCCATCAGAACTGCCTGGCAAGTATGTATTCCAGAACAGAATGGAGCAATTGAACCTACTATTGTTGGTGGTAAAGCTCCTGCAAGACTCAAAGGCATGACCAGTATCATATATGAAAAACGCCCCCTTCCAGATAATATTGATTTTTTAATCAAAAGGATTAAAGCTTTTCATAAACTTAGAGTCACACCCAACAAAGATAAAAAAGTTGCTCTTTTTTATTGGAACCACCCTCCGGGCAAACAGGGTGTTGGTGCAAGTTATATGAACTGTTTCAGCTCCATTGCCCATATTCTGAAAAAATTAAAAGCCCAGGGATATATTGTTGATATCAATGACATCTCAAAGGATAAAATAAAAAAACGAATAATGCAGAGCGGACGAAATATCGGCTCCTGGGCACCAGGGGAGCTGCAAGGGCTGATGGCAAGCAAAGATGTTGTCCAGATTCCAGTCTCAAAATATAAAAAATGGTTTAAAGAGCTTCCCCCTAGCTTTCAAAAAGCTGTTGAGGAACAATGGGGCAAGGTTGAAGAGTCAAATATAATGATAAAATCTTCCAAAATTATTATTCCATTGGTAGATCTTGGCAATGTGATTCTTTTGCCCCAACCATCCAGGGGATTTGGTGAAGACCCTGCAAAACTGTACCACGATCCAAAGGTTTTCCCCCATCACCAATACATTGCCTTTTACCTCTGGCTGAAAAAAGAATTTAATGTTAATGCAATAATATCCCTTGGCAAACATGGTACCCATGAGTGGCTGCCTGGCAAGCAGGTGGGCTTATCCCTCAACTGCCCCCCTGAAATCTTAATTCAGGATATTCCCAATATTTACCCATATATTGTAGATAACATCGGTGAAGGTATCCAGGCAAAAAGGCGGGGGCGCGGCATAATTATTGACCATCTTATCCCACCTTTAAAAAAAGGCGGGATTTATATGGAATATAGAGAACTTACAGCGAAAATTGATTCCTATCATACTGCCCTTGTAACAAACCCCAAACTTGCAGATGAAAAATTGAAAACTGTCCGCACCCTTATTTTAAAACTTGGTATTGATAAAGATCTTGGTTTAAGTGTGATTGATCATGAATCTGTTGAAGAGGTTGAACACTACATTCTGGAGTTGCAGGAAAGGTTGATCCCCTATGGTAATCACACGTTTGGTATCTCACCTGCAGGTGAGTCACTTGTCCACCTCACCAATGCAGTTTGTGATAAAAGCCCAGAAATTGACAAAAAAGAGGTTAAAACAAAAATAGAGGTTTGCGGTGAAAAGGAAATCTTCTCCCTCATAAAAGCTTTAAATGGTGAATTTATTGCACCGGGTGAGGGTAATGACCCTGTGAGAAATCCCGATGCAATTCCCACGGGAAATAATTTTTATGGGTTTAATATTGATAAAGTTCCTTCCAGAGAGGCATTTGTCATGGGTAAAAACCTTGCTGAAAAAATGATTCAGGAGTACAAACAAAAACACAATCATTTTCCTGACAAACTTGGAATTATTCTCTGGAGCACAGAATTACAGCGCAATGAAGGTGCAGGTATTGCTGCAATATTTCATCTTATGGGAGTTGAACCAATTTGGGACAGAAAAGAGCAGGTAACAGGTGTAAAAGCTATTCCCGGTACCCTTCTTAACCGACCCAGAATTGATGTATTAATTCAAATGTCTGGTCTGTTTCGGGACAGTTATGCTAAATTAATTACACTTATGGATGAAGCTGTTAAAATAGCAGGTGCTTTAAAAGATGTTGAAAACTTTATTGCCATAAATAATAAAAAAATTGAAAGTACTCTTATCTCCAAAGGATATTCTAAAGAGAAAGCGCGCCAATTAAGCAAAGCAAGAATATTTGGACCAATGCCTGGTGCGTACTCCCATGCTCTGCAGGAGTTAATTCCCAACAGTGCTGTATGGGAAACCCAAGATGAAATAGCAGATGTATTTATACACCACTCATCCTTTGCCTATGGAAAATCTTTCTGGGGCAGGCCTTTAAAGAGTGCATACAAGGAAAATCTAAAAGATGTGAAAATAACAATGCACACACGATCTTCCAATCTTTACTATATGCTGGATAATGATGACATGTTTGCTTTTTTGGGAGGCTTGTCCCTTGCAGTAAAAAGTGTTGCCGGTAAACAGCCTGAAGCCATTGTTGCAAATATGCAGGATGGCAAAACCGTAACATTGGATAGTTTATCTAAATCAATTGGTAAAGCAATGCGAAGCCGCTATCTTAACCCGGAATGGATTAAAGGAATGCAAAAAGAGGAATACTCTGGTGCAAAAGAGATGGATCAATTTGTTGAACATCTGTGGGGGTTTCAGGTAACAACTCCCTATGCAGTGGATAAAAGCCTCTGGCAGGAGATCCACGATGTCTATGTAAAAGATAAATACAAACTTGATATGAAAAAATTTTTTGATGAAAATAACCCCTGGGCATTGCAATCAATCACAGCAAGAATGCTTGAGGCAGACCGGAAAAAATATTGGGATGCACCGGAAAAAATGAAAAAAAGCCTTGCGAAAACCTATGCACTCAGTATGATTGAAAAAGGGGTTGCCTGTTGTGAGCACACCTGTAACAATCCCATGTTACAGCAATTTGTCACCAATATTATCTCCCTGTATGGACTAATGTCACAACAACAATTGGAACTGTTTAAAATGACTCTAGCCCAGGCAACATCAATGAGCCAAAAGGAGAGTGAAGCCAAAATAAAAAAAATGCAGGAGGGTTTAACAAAAACAATTAAAGAGATAAAAAAAGATGAAGAGATAAATACAAAAACCAAAGGCAAGGCAATAGAAGGTTTTGAGTTGGTCGATGAAAAGCAGAATGAGACAAAAGTTACTTCATCAGGTTCCTCCTGGGTAATCATACTAATTATTTGTGCTGTCCTTATGCTTTTAGTTGCTGGCTGGAAACAAAAAATAACAGCCTGATATTGCTTGACTTTTTGCTTTTGTTTTTATAGATTGAAAGTTCAGGTGTTGCATTGAGCAGATAATAGGGAATCTCGTTAAAATCGAGAGCGGACCCGCCGCTGTAATCGGGGATGAAAACTTTAACAATCACTGCAAAGTTAATAAAAGACTTGTGGGAAGATAAAGTAATAATTTGATCCGTAAGCCAGAAAACCTGCCTGAAAATAATTTCAGTAAGCTGACGAGGAAATAAGCTAGGGCTAAAAATATGGAAAAATACGGTTCCCATATCGACCATATCGATATGGGTTTTTTTATGCCCATTTAAATTTAATTAATTTAAAATATAGGAGTCAAGATGATCAGAAAACGTAATTTTTATTTTATTTTAGTACTATCTTTTTTATTGGTGGCATCCAGCAACTTATTTGCAAAAAGTGCTATAATTTTGTCAAGTTTTGGCACAACAGAGCCGAAAGCTGTCTCTTCAATCTTGAATATTAAAGCCGAGATTGAAAAGGCTTTTCCTGGAACCAGAGTTGAACTGACCTTTACTTCAAATATTATCAGATCAATCTGGCAAAAGAGAAGGCAAAATGCTGCTAAATGGAAAGCAATGGGAATTGCTCCTGAAGTCCTTAATATCAAAGGAATCCTCGAAACTTTTGGAAAACTTCAAAGTGCAGGATTCAAAGATATAGTGGTGCAACCGACTCATATGTTTCACATGGAACAATACTCTGATCTGGTATCATATGTTGATGGTATTGCATCCATTAAAACCATAAGAAAAAAGTGGATGCCCTTTAATAACATTGTTATTGGCAGACCTGCCCTGGGGACATGTGGTGTAAAATATCCATACCATGATGATATGAAAAGAGTTGTTAAAATTTTCCATGCCGATGCTAAAGAAGCAGAGGAGGAAAAGTCAATTCTCGTATATATGGGGCATGGAAATGAGGTGTGGTCCACCGGGATTTATGCAGAGCTGCAAAAAGAGATGAGGAAAGTTTATCCTGATATAATAACATTTATTGGAAGTGTTGAAGGGTACCCTTCCCTTGATGATATCAAAGCAGGGTTAAAACACATGCACCTGAAACAGAAAAATATTCTATTAAAACCTCTAATGATTGTTGCAGGCGACCATGCAAGAAATGATATGGCAGGAGATGGGGAAGATTCCTGGAAAACAAACTTTGAAAAAATTGGTTTTAAGGTTAATCCTGTATTAAAAGGGTTGGGATCCAATAATGAGTTTGTGCAAATATTCATTGACCACATTAAAGATGCTGCCCAGGAGGGTGGAATAAAATTAAAATAAAGGACTGGGAGGTTGAATAGTAAAATTAAAGCCATAACAAAAAGGAGAACAGGGACTCTGGTGACTCTGTTCTCCTTTTTATTAACAGGGACAATATTATTATCATGTTCAATGGGATATGTTAATATTGACTTTAGTGATATCTGTAAAATCATATACTCAGCCATCACTAACAATGCAGACATTGTATCTGATATCCCAAAAACCATCAGGGTGATTGTTATGGAGATACGGTTACCCCGTATTCTTACCTGTGCTGCTGTTGGTGGAGCGCTTGCCGTATCAGGTGCATTGTTTCAAGGTATTCTTTTAAATCCCCTTGCTGATCCTTATACTTTGGGAGTTTCTGCCGGGGCAGCTTTTGGTGCATGTATTGCGATTTTATTTAACCTCGGGGCTTTTTTTGTTTCAATTCCTTTATTTGCTTTTATCGGAGCAATTAGTACACTGTTTCTTGTAATTTTTCTTTCCAGCGGATCCAACAAAAGCAGCTCTAACTTCTCCTCTAATAACCTTATTTTATCAGGCATTATTATTGCCGCAATTTTATCTGCCGGCATTAGTTTTTTAAAGTACCTTGCCGATGAACAGGTGTCGGTTATTATTTTCTGGCTCATGGGCAGTTTTGCTTCAAAAACCTGGATTGACGTTTTTGCAGTTTTAAGCTTTTTAATGATGGGTTTTTTAATATCAATTTTATATGCAAGGGATCTTAACCTCATATCTCTTGGAGAAAAAGCAGCCTCCAGTCTTGGGGTTGATATTAAAAAGGTTGTCATAACCCTTCTTATTACAGGTTCTCTGCTTGCTGCAATCTCAGTTTCTGTCTCTGGCATAATTGGTTTTGTAGGGCTTCTTATTCCCCATATGGTAAGATCCATTACAGGTCCTGACAACTTAAAAGTTATCCCGCTTTCCATGATTGCAGGAGCAGCTCTTCTTCTTGTTGCCGACACAATAACAAGGGCTGTCCTTGTTCATGAAATCCCCATTGGTGTTTTAACAGCGCTGATTGGCGGTCCTGTTTTTTGCTGGATATTTAAAAAAAGTAACCAAAAGTAAGGAACAGATATGAGAATCAAAGTTGAAAATCTTTCATTTGCCCATGATCTCAGCATCACAATGCCAGGCAATACCATCAATAATTTCAATATTGAATTTGAACAAGGCAACTTCTACTCTTTACTTGGTCCCAACGGCAGTGGGAAAACAACCTTTCTTGATCTTTTAACTGGATATTTAAAGCCAGATTCTGGAAATGTTTTGTTTAATGATAACAATATTATCTCTTTTTCTAAAAATCAGCTTTCCAGAAAAATAGCCCTTGTTTCCCAGGAATACTCCATAAACTTTCCATATACTGTAAAAGAAATTGTTACCATGGGAAGACATCCTTACATGGGACGATTTCTTTCCCTGGATAAAAAAGATAAAGATATAGTCAAACATATTGCTTCCATTACAGATATCAATGATTTAATGGAAAGGACTATTACCTGCCTAAGTGGAGGGGAAAAGCAACGCTGTGTTTTTGCAAGAGCTTTATGCCAGCAAACCCCTGTACTTCTTTTAGATGAAGCTTTTTCCAATATGGATATTAACCACTCATTTAATTTGTTGAAGATTTTAAAAAATATGATTAGAGACAATAAAATTATAGTAATTTCAGTTTTCCATGATATAAATTTTGCATCCATATGGTCAGATAAAATGATTTTTTTAAAAAAAGGAGATATAATGGCATATGGAACGCCTAACGATGTAATGACCGAAGCAAATATAAAAAAAGTGTATGATATTAAAGCAAAAGTTGAACACAATGCTTTTGCAAAGGCAAAACAAGTATATTTTAGTACAAATTAAAATAAAATCACATGAATAATCTCATAAAGCATTTTAAAGTCTTAGTATGGCTGCTGATATTTTCTCTTTTCAGCAGTGTATCTGTATTTGCCCATACAATTGTTGATAATGCAGGAAGAAAGGTTACATTTTCAAAACCTTTTCAAAAAATTATCTCTTTATATGGCGCACATACTGAAAACCTGTTTTATCTTGGAGCCGGAAGCCAGGTTATCGGTGTATCAGTCAATGATACATACCCAGCTTGTGTAAAAGAGAAAAAAAGCTTTTCCTTTCATGATGATGCAGAAAAATTTCTATCGGCTGCTCCAGACCTTATTATAATCCGCCCAATGATTGACAAAGGATATACAAAATTATTCACTGCCCTTGAAAAATTTGGAATTGTTGTGGTATCACTTCAGCCGGCAAACCCTGAACAAATGTACAGTTATTGGTTAAAACTTGGTTTACTGACAGGCAAAAACAGACAAGCTCAAAACATGGTAAAAGAGTTTCAGGATCAAATTAGTTTCTTAGGCTTGCTTACCTGCAATGTTAAAAACAAGAAGAGGGTCTATTTTGAAGCGATCCATTCAAGAATGAAAACTTTTACCCAAAGGTCCATGCCGGGATTTGTTTTAAAAACCGCTGGCGGTATTAACATTGCAGTAGATGCAAAAGCTTCACGAAATACAAACATAGCACATTATGGTAAGGAAAAATTATTATCCCATGCATCTGAGATTGATATTTTCCTTGCACAACAAGGAGTAATGAATAGTATAACTAAAGCAGTTATTAAAAACGAACCCGGGTTTGAAACCATCAAGGCAATTGCCAACAATAAAGTGTATTTAATAGATGAGCAGATAATTTCAAGACCGGGATTCAGGCTTTTACAAGGAATAAAAACAATTGGTAAACTATTATATCCAAATATATATAATAACAATATAATTAATTAGCAACATAATAATATCAAAAGGTTCTCTTATGAAAAAAAGCGGGAAACTGTTCGGAATTGGTGTTGGACCGGGTGATCCTGAACTTATCACGAAAAAAGCAATCAGAATTATTAATGAGGCAGATGTGATTTTTACTGCAGCCTCCACAAAAAACAATTACAGCCTTGCCCTTGAAATTGCCGACCCGTATATTTCAGATAATGCTGACATCCAAAATCTATCTTTTCCCATGATAAAGGACAAGCTGAAAAGTGCAAAAGCATGGAACTCCAATGCTGAAAAAATTTCTGCTGTTTTAAAGCAGGGCAAAAATGCAGCATTTATAACTCTTGGTGACCCTGTAACATACTCAACTTTTGGCTATATTTTAATGGCAATGGAAAAAGTGATGCCCAACGCTGACATTGAAATTGTTCCTGGTATTACATCTTTTCATGCTGCCGCTGCAAGATGCAATCAAATACTGGTGGAGGCAGAAGAGACACTTGCCATAGCATCAGGTGCCTATGGAGGCAGCCACATCAGAGATATTGCTGAAAAAGTTGATAAAATTGCAATTGTTAAAGCATATAAGAATACAAAAGATTTAATAAAAGCTTTAAAAGAGACTGGATTTTATGAAAAGAGCGTTGCTGTATCAAAATGCGGAAGAGAAGGCGAAAACATCATTCAAGACATAGATGATCTTGAAACAAGGGAACCTGATTACTGGACATTGATTCTTGCAAGCAAATAACACTGAAACATTACCATGCAGATGTTTTACCATTTCAATATTTATAGCAACATTGATTACGGTTTTGCTTATGCAAGGAGCGAAGATTTCCGTAGGAAGGTCAATGTTTCAAGATCTTAAGTTAATAATAGTTGGATTAATCTATTTTATGGTGGCTGAATGAAACCTGTAAAAATTATTGGTATGGGACAAGCTTTACACGATATTACACCGGAACAAATGAAGATAATTAAAGATGCTGATTTACTGATCGGAGGCACAAAGCTGCTTGTAAATTTTGATAATCTTAATGTACAAAAGATAGAAATTAAGAATAATTTGGCCTTAATTGTTAAAACAATTCAAGCTAAGATAGATTCAAACAAAATTGTGGTGCTGGCATCGGGAGACCCCCTCTTTTTCGGTATCGGGACATATCTTATAAAAAAAATCGGTAAAGAAAATGTTAGGATTTATCCAAATATTTCATCTGCTGCCAAAGCTTTTTCTAAAATAAATGAGTCATGGCATGATGCTAAACTTATCAGCCTCCATGGAAAAAGGTCAAAAAAATTTGATAACCTTACGGACCTTTTTGCAGATAAAACTAAGTTTGGGATATTAACTGATAAGAAAAAAGATCCTGTGTGGATTGCAAAAAAAATCGTTGCTAATAATATGACGGATTTTTCAATGTGTGTATTGGAGGAGCTCGACACTAACAATGAAAAAATCCGATGGTTCCATGACCTTTCAAAAGTTGCAGAAAATCAATTTGCCCATCCAAATATTGTAATTTTAAAAAGAGACCACTCTTCCACTGATTCCGCCAAAAACAGACAAATTTTCCCGGGAATGGCAGATGGATATTTCCTCCATGAAAAGGGACTTATTACTAAAGCTGAAATTAGAAGTATTGCTATATCTAAGCTTAATTTTGTCAATGAAGATCATCTGTTCTGGGACCTTGGTTCAGGCTCCGGTTCCATTTCCATAGAGGTTTCATCTATTCTCACCAAAGGTAAGATTTATGCAGTTGAAAAGAATCTTGATAGAATAAGTTTGATTAAAAAAAACATTCTCAAGTATAATGTTAAAAACATTAATGTGATCCATGCAAACCTCCCGGACAATTTTGATAAATTGCCTGTTCCAGATCGAATATTTATTGGAGGCGGGGGCAAAGACCTTGCTGAGATTACAGAGTGTGCTGTAGATAAACTTGCCTTAAACGGTGTTATTGTTGTAAACACAATTTTAATTCAAAACCTTGAGCCTGTTTTTAAAATACTGAAAAAGCAAAGGTTAAACCCCCAGGCAATTTCAGTACAAATCTCAAAATCTAAAGACATGCCCTTTGGCACAAGATTTGAAGCACTAAACCCTGTATGGATTATTTATGGAAAAAAGGAATACTAACAAATGCAAAGCAAATTTTATCCGGTATTATTTGTAGGTGCGGGTCCTGGGGACCCTGATCTCATAACTGTTAAAGGAATGAATGCACTAAAAGAGGCAGATATAATTATCTATGCCGGCTCTCTTGTTCCAAAAGAACTTCTTTCATGGGCAAAACCTGAAACCAAAACAATAAATAGTGCTTCAATGCACTTAAATGAAATTATTGAAGAGATCAAATCTTCCTATTTTGCCCAAAAAAAAGTTGTAAGGCTTCATACTGGAGACCCTTCCCTTTACGGAGCAATTTTAGAGCAGTTTAGAGAGTTAAATAGAGACTCTATTAAATTTAAAACAATTCCCGGAGTTACTGCAGCGTTTGCTGCAGCTGCATCCATGAATATGGAGTATACCCTGCCTGAAGTTACCCAGACATTAATCTTAACCAGAATCTCTGGCAGGACATCTGTCCCTGATTTAGAGGACTTAAACCTATTGTGCTCCCATAAAAGTTCCATTGTTATCTATTTGAGTATCAAGCATATTGAAAAAGTTGAAGAAATTGTGTGTAAGTCCTTTGGCGAAAAGAGCTTATGTGCAATAGCATATAAAGTTGGTTTTAAAGAGGAAAAAATTATATATTGTGAGGCAAACAATCTTACTGAGTCAGTAAAAAAAGAAAAAATTGCCAGCCAGGCAATAATCATTGCAGGCAAAGCAGTAGAGGCAAGTATGGCAGACAAAGATATACTCAAGTCAAAACTTTATGATATAAATTTCAGCCATGAATACAGAGAGAATAGATAAAAGAGTAGCAATCTGGACAATCACCAAATCAGGTTACAAACATGGTGTTAACCTTGCCAGAAACATTGATGATTCAATACTTTTTATTTCCAAAAACCTTTCTGGAAAATTAAATGGCCTAGAAAAACTGCACAGCAGCTTTTCTAAAAACCCTTTGGTTTTTTCAAAATTATCAAACCATGTAAAAAGTGTTTTTAATGATTTTGATGGTCATATTTTTGTGTTTTCCACAGGTATTGCAGTCAGGACAATAGCACCACTTATTAAATCTAAGATTGAAGATCCTGCTGTTGTAGTGCTTGATGATAAAGCTATCCATGCCATCAGTTTGTTGTCAGGACACATTGGCGGAGCAAATGAACTTACAAAAAAAGTTTGCTCCATTACACAAGCAAACCCTGTGATTACAACTGCGACTGATATTCATAATAAGCCTGCCATTGACATCCTGGCAATTGAAAATAATATGTACATTGCAAATCCTGGCATGATAAAAAAAATAAACATGGCAATTCTTGAGAATAAAAACATTAAAATCCATGATCCCAATAATATTCTGGCCCCTAAATTGCCCAACAGCATAAGCACCAGAGAAAACCCTGATATAATATGTACTGACAAAACAGTTGATGTTCCACGTGGAACTCTTCTATTGAATCCACCATCTCTAATTGTTGGCATGGGATGCAACAGAGGAACATCCCTGGAGGAGATTGAAAAATTTCTGATTTCAACCTTAGATAAGAACAACTTAACCATTAAAAGTATCTGGGCATTTGCCTCAATAGATGCAAAAGCTGATGAAGCAGGTTTTCTTAAACTATCAAAGAAACTTGGTATTCGGTTTCTCTTTATTGACAAACAGAGGCTTGCATCAACAAACAATATTAAGAATCCATCAAAAATAGTTGAAAAATATATGGGAGTAAAAAGCGTATGCGAAGCAGCAGCACTAACAGCGGGAAACCAGGCAAAACTGATAGTTCAAAAACAGATAAGCGGCAACGTAACAATTGCCATTGCAAGACAGAACCTGTCCTCTATGTAGTTGGAACAGGACCTGGTGACCCTGAGTATATGGCACAACGTGCCCTGGATATAATAGAAAAGGTAGATACCATTGCCGGGTATTCAACTTACATTGAATTAATTAAAAATATTGTTAAAGGCAAAAAGGTCATTTCAACAACAATGACTAAAGAGGTACAAAGGGTTGAGCTTGCAATAAATGAAGTTTTAAATAAAAAATCTTGTGCTCTTATTTCCGGAGGAGATTCTGGAATCTATGCCATGGCAGGGCTTGTTTTTGAAATCTGCAAAAAACAAAATATCAAACTTTTCCGCGCAAACAATTGCAAGGCATCGAATTCAAACCAGACAGAGGGTTCAGATGGAATAGAAGGCTCAGATGTAATGGAAAAAAGGGGAGGGAAACAAAACCAACTGGTCCTTGAAATTATTCCCGGAATACCTGCCCTTGCAGCCGGGGCAGCACTTGCAGGTGCACCCTTAACCCATGACTTTGCAACAATCAGCTTAAGCGATCTTTTAACAAAATGGGAAATAATCGAAAAGCGTCTGGAACTTGCAGCTCAAGCTGACTTTGCAATTGTAATATATAACCCTAAAAGTAAAAAAAGAGACTGGCAACTTACAAGGGCAAAGGAGTTGATTGTCCGACACCGGGACAAACAAACCCCTGTTGCCATAGTAACCGGAGCCATGAGAGAGAACCAAAACATAATAATTACCGATCTTGACAAAATGGACAAAGAAGATGTGGGAATGCAGTCAATATTATTTGTAGGATCAACTGCATCGGTTCAATATCTTGACTTTATTTTCACACCCAGGGGCTATGGGAACAAATACAATCTATAGAGATTAATAAGTTAACAAGAGAAGATGATGAAAAAAGGATATGTTCAAATCTATACAGGTAATGGTAAGGGGAAGACAACTTGCGCACTTGGACTTGTCTTAAGAGCTCTGGGAGCTGGATTAAAAATATTTATTGGACAGTTTTTAAAACAAGGGGATTATTCAGAAATTAAAGCTCTGGAAAAATACTCTAAAATTTACAAAGATCAAATTACCGTTGAACAGTATGGGTCCGGAAGGTTTGTAAAGGGAAAACCCACTGAAGATGAAAAAAAAGAGGGGCAAAAAGGATTAAAAAAAATCCTTGGAATTTTAAAAAAAGGAGAACATGATCTTGTTATTGCAGAAGAAGGCAATGTGGCAATGATGTGCAATATAATAAGTGAGGATGATCTGCTGGATTTAATGAATCAGAAACAGGATCATGTTGAACTTGTTATCACAGGACGGGGTGCCACAGATAATTTGATTGCAAGAGCAGACCTTGTAACTGAAATGAAAGAGATAAAACACTACTTCAGCAAGGGAGTAACAGCACGCAAAGGAATAGAAAAATGAAGGGTTCTAAAAACATTGCATTTTTAGGAACCGGGTCTGATGTTGGAAAAAGCGTGATTGCAGCCGCTTTCTGCAGGTCATTAGTTGATAAAGGGATTATGGTTGCGCCCTTTAAAGCTCAAAACATGTCAAACAATTCCGGCATCACTCCTGAAGGTCTTGAAATGGGCAGGGCACAAATCGTACAGGCTGAGGCGTGCAAGATTGCACCCCATGTTGATATGAATCCTATTCTTCTTAAGCCCACCGGTGAAAAAGGGTCCCAGGTTATTTTAAACGGATTAGTCCATGACAATCAATCTGCAATGGATTATCACAAAACAAAAGACTTTTACTTTAAACAGGCGTGTCAAGCATTTAAAAGGCTGAAAAGGCAGCATGAATATATAGTTTTAGAGGGTGCAGGTTCATGTGCTGAGGTCAATCTTATGCATTCAGATATTGTAAACTTCAGAATGGCTGAATATGCAAAGGCAGATGTTATCTTAATTGCTGACATCCACAGGGGCGGAGTATTTGCCCAGATAATAGGCACCCTGCAATGTCTGCCTGAAAAATACAAAAATATGGTTAAAGGATTTATAATAAACCGATTTCGCGGGGACCCTGAACTTTTTATGGATGGGGTTAAGTGGATAGAAAAAGAAACCAGAAAAAAAGTGTTTGGAATAATGCCATGGTACTTTCACTTTAGAATTGATGCAGAAGACTCTGTTGAAATTGAAAACACAATAAAAATATCAGAGCTTGATAAAAACAAGCCTGTAATTGGAGTCATAAAACTGCCCCATATTTCAAACTTCACTGACATACACTCCCTTTGTGAAATAGACGAGATACAAACAGCATTTATAGATTCTCCAAGAGATCTCTCTTTTTGCAAAGCTATAATTATTCCTGGCTCTAAAAACACAAGATCTGATATGGAGTGGCTTACAAAAACAGGGTTTGCAAATTTAATTAAAGCCTACGCAGATGCCAGGGGAGATATCCTTGGAATTTGCGGCGGATATCAAATTTTAGGTAAAAGCATTAATGACCCTAATGGTCATGAGGGTAAACCAGGCAGCACAAAGGGACTTGGACTTTTGGATGTAGAAACAACAATAATTTATCCAAAAGTTACAACCACTACGGTCTTTTCCTGGGGGCAAGTTTCTGGCAAAGGCTATGAAATTCATATGGGGAAGACTGCTTTAAGTTCTGGAAACCACCTTTTGCAAATCAATTCCAGAAATAATAAAAAAACAGAGGGGCAAGATGGTTGTATCTCAAGGGACAAAAAAATTATTGGGACTTATATTCATGGCTTTTTTGATTCAAAAGCAATTTTAGTAAAGTGGCTTGGCAGATTAAACATCAATTCCACGGCATCTGAAAAAACAGAAAACTATCAACTTTTAAAGGAACACTTTGAGAAACATGTGGATGTAAATGAAATTATTTAGCGGGATTTTTCCAAGTCAACTACTATTTTATCGATATAATGCTCTGTTTTCTATCTTGTAATGTTTGAAAGCTGGTTTAATATTTTAGTCATCCTGTCTATACTCTCTTTAATAATGGTAACAAACTCAAAATTTTTATCTTCCCTGCTCATTTCAAGAAATATAAGTTCAACAGAACCAAAGATTGTCTGCATTGGCTGGTGGAGTTCATGGCAGATAGCATCAACAGTTTCAATTGCTGTTTCCAATTGATGGTTCTTTTTTCTTTCGGTAACATCACTTACAAAAGCAAAGGCCCCGGAAATTTCATTATTATTATCATAGGTCAATGCAGCATCAAAAAGAGCATAAAGTTGTTCACCTTTTTTAGTTTTTAAAACAATACCAAAATTTTTTGATTGTGTATCCCCTGGATCAGTTAATATTGCCTTAAAGGTTTTTCCTTCTTTCTCCTCTGTAAAATCAACTACTGATTTTCCAATGATCTGTTCGGAAGTGACCCCAAGCATTTCACAAAGTGCGTGATTAACTGCAATTGTGACTTCGTTTTTATCTACTTGCCAAAACCCTGAGGAGGTTGTTTTGATAAGTTGAGAATATTTTTCTCTACTTTGGGCAAGCAGCTGCTCAGTTCTCTGTTTTTCATTCAGAACAAAAGAGTGCTCCAATGCTCGTTCAATGGAGTGAAGCAGGGTTGACATATCTCTGATGGGTTTAACAATATAGTCCCATGCACCAATCTTCATTGTTTCAATGGCATCCTGAATTCCGCTTACTCCGGAAATTACAATAAGAGGTATTTGAGGGGAGTCTTTATGTATATGAGTAATAACATCATAACCATCCATTTGAGGCATTCGAAGATCCAAAAGCACTATGTCAATGTTTTCTTTTTCAAATATATTTATCCCCTGTTTTCCATCACAGGCAGTGAATATAATAAAGTCAGAATCTTCAAGAAAGCTTGCAAGGCTGCTTCGAACAGAATCATCATCATCAATAATTAAAACTGAAACAGGCTGTTTTTCTTTATTATCCACAGCTGAAACAGCTTCAAACCTGCCAGGCAATTGCTTTTCTAATTGACGAATTTTACTTTCAAGCTCTTCGTAACTCGGCTTGTTCATACTTGCCCTCTTGAATATTGATAATGAAAGAACAAAATATTGGAGCTTTTATTATCTTACAATTATAGGATGATTGCTATTTTTTTGTCAAGAAAATTTAAACAATTTCACCTTCCACATTACCTTTTATCAATGGGCATATATTGCAACAATGGTTCACCGGTAAATACCTGACGGGGGCGGCTGATTTTCATCTCAGGATCAGAAAAGTCTTCCTGCCAATGGGCAATCCAGCCGGGAAGTCGTCCAATGGCAAACATTACTGTAAACATATTGGTGGGAATCCCCATTGCCCTTAAAACAATACCTGAATAAAAATCCACGTTGGGGTATAAATTTTTATCCTGAAAATATGGATCAGCCAATGCCTCTTTCTCAAGTTCCATGGCAATCCAAAGCAGAGGATCATTTGTTTTTGTTTTTTTTAAAATTTTGTCACAAATCTGTTTCATTATTTTGGCTCTTGGGTCATAGGTTTTATAAACTCTGTGACCAAACCCCATAAGCTTAAAAGGGTCATTAACATCTTTTGCCTTTTTAATTACATCGGCAATTTTAAGACCTGTTGTATGAATTTCATCCAGCATGTGGATAACTGCCTGATTGGCACCACCATGCAAAGGACCCCACAGCGCAGCAATTCCCGATGATATGGCAGCATAAATATTTACTTTGCCGCTTCCCACAACCCGCACAGCAGTTGTTGAACAATTTTGCTCATGGTCAGCATGCAAAATCCAGAACACATTCAAAGCCTCGGCAATATCTTTATCAATATGATATGGGACCACCGGGTTATCAAACATCATGTGAAGAAAATTTTCACAATAGGAGTAGTTTGGATTGGGATAAACAGGGTTTTGACCAATGGAGACCTTATATGCCATGGCAGCCATTGTTCTAACCTTTGAAACAAGGCGTAAAAAAGTTTTTTGAAGATCTTCTCTGCTGTCCACAAGTCCTGGATGAAAACTTCTCATTGCATTTACCATGGCAGATAAAATACCCATGGGATGTGCTCTGCTGGGAAAATTCTGGTAAAACATTTTCATGTTTTCATGGAGAAGTGAATGATCATTTAAATTTACACTTGTTGCTGTAAGCTCGTCTCTGGTAGGAAGTCTGCCTCGTATCAAAAGAAAAGTTGTTTCAACAAAGGAGGAGTGTTCAGCAAGTTGTTCAATGGGTATGCCCCGGTATCTTAAAATACCTTTTTCACCATCCATAAATGTAATGGCACTTTTACAGCTGCCAGTATTTCCAAATCCCGGATCAAAAGTAATAAATCCACTCTCCTGTCTTAATTTTCTTATATCAATTGCTCTGTCACCGGCAGTACCGGTTATTACAGGTAGTTTATATTCTTTACCATCAATGGTTAATCTGGCATACTCTTCCATTTTTGAATCCTTGGGCTTGTTTTGTGGTCTTTTATTCTCCTGGTACAGTGTAGGTGGTACATGAACCTTGTGAACAATTTCTCTCCTGCTTTGTTGCTTTGGCACTTGAAGCAGAGCGTCCCATTACATAATTGGTTTGACTCAAAACCCTTTCAAATTCCCTGGAATCACACTTGGGGCATTTGTTATCATCACTCTCCTTTGAAGAACTGGTGGAAATTACCTCAAAAAACTCTTCACATTTACTGCATTTGAACTCATATATAGGCATCTTTGCCTCCTGGGAAATGATATTATTCTTATTTAAAATTTGCACAAGTCACTAATATATGTACGTTTTAGGCATTGTCAAGGAGCAAGGGAATCAAATATCAAGTTCCCATCAAAATCAAAAATAATTGAGCGGACAGAGAGTTTATTTTCAGCAAAGTTTTCTCCATTGGCAACAATTTTTTTACCCACATGGGAAACCAAATCTGGAAACTTGGGATATATAAAAGAAAATGCATGTCTTGCAGTGTTGGCACTTTTGATTTTTCTCACAAGGGTTGGATCTGAAGTTATTGTCTTAGCCCACCCTGCAAGCTTTTCCATGGAAAGATTTGATTTTGCAGCATGTGTATGTTCAAATCCCATTGCCATTTTTACAGCTTTTCCAAAAAAAACTGTGATTATTAAATTTTGAATTTTTGAATTTTTAACAGCTTGATCAATGGAAGCCTTAAAGAAGTCACCTGTCTGGACAAAGCACTCTTCAAAAAAATCAGGAAAAAGATCCATGGCAAATCTTTCGCTTCTTCTTCCCGTGGTATACACCAAAGTTGTTCCCCCCTTGGCAGCAGCAATATTTACACCTGCCTTAATGGTTGCAATATAAGCATCATGGGACATGGGAGTAACAATACCAGTGGTTCCAAGGATTGAAATACCGCCAATAATGCCAAGCCTTGCATTTAAGGTCTTTTTTGCAAGCTCCTCACCCCGGGGAACAAACACCTCTATAACAAGATTATTAGATCTTGTTATAGAGAGATTATCAAAAACATAATCAATGGATTCTCGAATCATTGCCCGGGGACCTGGGTTTATGGCAAACTCTCCAACAGTAAGCTCTAATCCAGGCTTTGTAACTTTGCCAACACCAACTCCACCCTTAATTGTAATATCATGACCTTTGGTTTTTAATAATGTTATTTTTACTCCGATTTGCGCTTTATGTGTAATGTCTGGATCATCACCTGCATCCTTAACTACAAGGCATTGGACTTGATTATCAGTTAATTGCCTGATGTCAAATATATCTATAAATCTTTGTTCACCTGTTAAAAACCTTATTTTTACTTTGCTCTTTTTTTCCTTGCCCAATAAAAAATAGAGGGCTGCTTTTGTGGCAGCAGCAGCAGAAGCACCGGTTGTAAAACCTTTTTTTAAAGGCTTGTCAGACATTGAATCTTACCTTTTTGCTTTTTAATTGTGTATTTTATAACTATTTACTCCATGCTCTTATACTTGAGACATGCCTTAACAAAGCTTTTTGCACAGTTCTCATTGCTTCCAAAATGAATATGAAAATAACTTGCTAAAGTATTATTTTTTAAAAAGCCGGATAGGTCCACGGTTTTACCATCTCTCTTTGTAACATTGTAAATATCTTTAATATCATTATCCAAAAAAGTTTTCTTTGACATATCTTCCAGAAGAGTTGAATAATGATACTCATGTCCTCTTAAAACAGCGCCTTTACTCCCAATTAAGGAATTCTGTTTAAGCGTGATTTCTCGATACCCAAGAGATCTTAATCTGGATGACACCTTAACTGAAAAATTAAAGCAGCCGGTCATGGGATATGTTTTTTTACCATTTTCATCTGTCATAAAAGAACAAAGATACATAAATCCTCCGCACTCTCCATATATGGGCATATTGCCATGACTTTCTGCATTAATATCTTTTAAAAGGGAGATATTGCAGGAGAGCTCATTGGCAAAAAGCTCAGGATATCCTCCGCCAAAATAGAGACCATGCAGGTTATCAGGAAGATGTGTATCAGTTAAAGGAGAAAATTCAACAATTTTCGCACCGCTTTTTTTTAACAGCTCAATATTGTCTTTATAATAAAAGCAGAAAGCTTTATCCCTTGCAACTCCAATGTTAACCACCTCTTTATCCCTGGTACCTTCATCTGAAACGTGATAATGGTTATTGGAAAAAGGTGCTAGTTTATGGATAAAATCTTTAAAAGATGTATTTTTATCAATCATTGTTACAAGCAGAGAAAGTGTTTCATCAGACATGGTAAACTCTTCTGCTGTAACAAGTCCCAAGTGCCTGTCAGGAAGAGATATTTTCTCATTTCTTAAAATATAACCCAAAGATTCTGTTTTGCAATTATCTTTTACTGCATCTTTCAAATACCTATAATGATTTGGACTTCCAACACGATTAAAAATAATACCGGCAATATTCAAATTTTTATCAAAGTTTTCAAACCCCTGTACAATGGCAGCAACACTTCTTGCCATACTTCTTGCATCAAGAATCAGAACAACAGGAAGATTGAGCCATTTTGCCATTTGCGCTGTTGATCCTGCCTCTGATGTACCGCTGATACCGTCAAAAAGCCCCATCACGCCCTCGACCACAGCAATATCACAATTGAGAGAACTTTTTTGAAAATTTTCTATATTATAATTTTTTGAAAGCATCCAGGAATCCAGATTAATGCTGGTTTTGCCACATATTTTTGTATGGTGACCAGGATCAATAAAATCAGGCCCTATTTTAAAAGGTGCAACTTTATATCCCAAGTGGGAAAGATATTTCATTATACCAAGGGATAGAGTTGTTTTGCCGGAGTTACTCCCGATTCCTGCTATTACAAAACCTTTAATAATTGCCTCCTGAACAGCTTCTTATGCATTGTTTTCAGCCAAAACAGTAAGGGCATTCACAACACTTGCTGCAATGTTTGACCCACCTTTTCTACCCACATTGGAAATATATGGAAAATCCAACTCAATAAGGTCATGCTTGGATTCTGCGGCATTAACAAACCCCACGGGAAATCCAATTATCAATGCAGGTTTGGCTTTTCCCATTTTTACAAGCTCAATTAAGCGCAACAAAGCTGTGGGTGCATTTCCAATAACATAAATAGCATTGTCCATCAAATCTGACGCTTTATCAACAGCAGCTTCAGCCCGGGTCAGATTTTTATCAAAAGCTTCTCTTACAACTGCTTCATCTTTTATAAAGCAGTGAGCCGGTTTACGAATTCCAGCCCTTGCCATATTTGTATCTGTAAAAATAGAGCATCCATTTTTTAAAGCTCTAATTGCTGCATCAATTGCATTTTTATGGAATCTTATGGTCTTAATATATTCAAAATCAGCTGAGGTGTGAATCATTCGCCTTACTATGGGCCATTCTAAAGAGCTAAATCCGTGATCACCCGCTTCTTTATCAATAATTTGAAAACTTAACTTTTCAATATTTTCAGGTTTCATATATATTTATCCTTTTTTAATTATCCAGATATTTTATTTACCATGCTTTTATTTGATATCATTGTTCCACCATTACTTGCAACAGATCACTCTCTTATTTATCTTGAATTTAAACAAATTTAAGATTATGTTTACAAAACAGATAAATGGATTTTAAGATGACAAAACAGATATATACTAAAACAGTTGACAAAATCTTTCCAACGCTTGAAGCTTATCATAAAGACAACATTTTATCAAAAATAACAAAAATTCATAACCACGCTGCAACCTTACAAATAGCTCTGCCTGAAAGTTCAGATTTTATTAAAGAATTTGTACAGGCAATATTTTTCAGTGAATTTATTGAATCTTCCCTTACAAGATACCCGGATATTTTAGAAGATCTTATAAATTCAGGCGACCTTGAAAAAACATATACAGAAGATGAAGTTTTTGTCAAAATTGATGGTTCAATCAAAAATTTATCCAGTAAAGCCAATGAACCCAGTGAAGCCAAAGTCCAACATGCTGTGGTTAAAACAAAACTTCGTGAAATGATCAGAATAGCATGGAGGGACTTAAATCAAAAAGCCAGCCTCAATGAAACTTTAACTGATTTATCTTTACTTGCAGATGCTTGTATTGAAACGGTTTTCTCCCATATTTACAAGGAGTTATCCTCAACCCATGGAACCCCAACAGATGCACAGGGAAAAAGGCAAAACCTGATAGTATTTGGAATGGGAAAGCTTGGTGCAAAAGAGTTAAACTTTTCATCAGATATTGATCTGATTTTTGTTTATCCAAAACATGGATATACTGATAGGGAAAAGAGTATTTCCAACGAAGAATTTTTTACAAAGATGTGTAGAAAATTTATAAAATTTTTAAGCTCAAACAGGGATGGACTGAATTTTTACAGGGTGGATACCAGACTTAGACCCTTTGGAGCAACAGGACCCCTGGTTATGACATGCCAGGAGTTTGAAGAGTACTACGAGGCACAGGGCAGAGAGTGGGAAAGATATGCCTTTATAAAAACAAGACCCGTGGCAGGAGACTTAAAGGGCGGGTATAAACTTTTAAAGGATTTAAATTCATTCATCTACAGGCGGTATTTTGATTATGGAACTTTTGACTCTTTTAAGGATATGAAAACAAGAATCTCTCTGCAGACAAAAAACAGAAATCTAAAGACAAATATTAAATCAGGTCCCGGCGGAATAAGAGAGATTGAATTTTTTGGACAGGTTTTCCAGCTCATACGGGGAGGGATTGAACCTGAACTCCAGACGAGAAAGATATTAAAGGTTCTTGGTCTTTTAGTGAAATATTCATGCATTGACCAGAAAACTGAAGAAGATTTGACCAGGGCATATTTTTTTTTAAGAATGGTTGAAAATCGCCTCCAGGAGTATCAGGATTTACAAACCCATGATCTTCCGGAAAACAGTGGGGCAAAATTAAGAGTGGCGCTCTCCATGGGCTTTGCTTCCCATGAAGAGTTTATAACAATTCTTGATAAACATAGAGATACGGTTCATCAGCACTTCACAGACCTTCTTGTATCAGAAGAAGATGAAATAGATGATAAGGAAATAGAAGGTTATAAGCAATTATGGCTAAATATTAATGATGCCCAGTCAATAATTGAAACTAAAGTAATCTCAGGCTATGGCAATATTGATAGTGTGGCTAAGCTTTTGCAAGGACTTAAAGAGCATCCTAAAACTCAAAGGCTTGCTGTGAGCGGAAGAAAACGCCTAAACAGATTAATCCCCCTGGTTTTACAAAAAGCAAGTAAATGTCAAGATCCTGACACTGCATTAATGCGCCTTATTGAGATGATAATAACAATAGAATCAAGAGCATGCTATATATCTCTGCTTTTAGAAAACAAAGGTGCATTGCACACTCTATCTGTTTTGGCAGAAAAAAGCCCCTGGATTATCTCGTTTCTTTCAAAACATCCGGCTTTACTGGATGAATTGCTTGATCCTAAAACCCTTTACTCCCCTCCTGAAAAAAAAGAGCTGGAGGATTTGCTTAAAAGGCGAATGTCAAAAATTGATGAAAATGATATTGAATTTCAACTGGAAGAGTTGTCAGTTTTTAAACAGACAAACACATTAAGGGTTGCTTCAGCTGACATAAGTAAAAATTATCCTTTAATGAAAGTAAGTGACAAACTGACATATATAGCTGAAACAGTGCTGGATAAAGTTCTTGAAATTTCCTGGAACACGGTTGTAAAAAAATATGGGGTACCAGGAAGAGCAGATGATGGTGCAATAGATGAAGCCCATGACCAACAGATAGAATCGTGCGGCTTTGCAATTGTTACATATGGCAAAGTTGGCGGCTTGGAAACAGGTTATAAATCAGACCTGGATTTAATATTTATCTGTTTAGACGATGCCGGGGTAACAAAGCATGCAAAAAGAAGTATTGAAAACATTGCGTTTTATTCAATCCTAAGCCAGAGAATAATAAGTGCCCTTACAATGCATACCCCGGCAGGTCAACTCTATGGTGCTGATATGAGATTAAGACCCGGGGGGCAGAGCGGAATGATTGTAACCACTGTTGATGCTTTAAAGGATTACTTTGAAACTAAGGCATGGACCTGGGAACATCAGGCATTGATAAGGGCAAGGGCAGTAAGCGGAGATAAAGAGATTCAAACAAGGTTCAATAAAATAAGAGAAGGAGTTATAAGAAAAAAAAGGGATTTAAAAACCTTAAAAACCGATGTGCTTGATATGCGCAACCGTATGAAAAAAGAACATCTTAAAACAAAAAAGGGATTTTTTGACATAAAACAGGGCAGTGGTGGAATTATAGATATTGAATTTTTAGTGCAATACCTTATTTTAAAAAACAGTTATTCCCATCCTGGCTTAACATTATGGACAGATAATGTACGTCTGCTTGAAACCCTTGCCCAAGAGAAAATTATACAGCAAAAAGAGTGTGAGGCGATACAAAAAGCATATCTTGTAATGAGAAAAGCAATCCATAGACTCAACCTTCAGGAGAAGGAGTTGTTATTGCCAATAACCCAATTTTCCGACTTAAAAAACCATGTGGTTACAGCATACAATAAATATTTTTAATCTGTTTTTGGTATTTTTCCCGCTGCCATAATCATTGCAGCAGGAGCTAACCCTGCATAGTAACTTAAATCACACGGCTCTGTTATATCCCATGCAACCAGGTCTGCATCTTTGCCAACTTCCAGGGTTCCCTTTTTGTTTTCAAGTCCTAAAGCTTTTGCACCATTTATGGTTGCACCCAAAAGAGCTTCTCCAGGGGTAAGAGAAAACAATACACATGCCATGTTCATGGCAAGGGGCAGTGACAACACAGGGCTTGAGCCTGGATTCATGTCTGTTGACACTGCCATGGCAATATCAAGCTCTCTTAAAAGTTTAATGGGTGGTTTTTGTTTCTCTTTTAAATAGTAAAATGCTCCGGGTAAAAGCACTGCTGTAACACTGTTTTCTGCCATTTCTTCAAGGCTTGATCTTGAAACATATTCAAGATGATCACAGGACAATGCGCCATATCGGGCTGCCATTAAGGCTCCTTTAGAATCTGAAAGCTGCTCCGCATGGAGTTTTAGATCAAAACCCAGCTCTTTTGCTTTTTGAAAAACCTTTTGGGTTTGTTTCAGGGAGAATCCAATGGTTTCACAAAAAGCATCAACGCTTGTTGCAATTCCCTGATTTTTCACTTCAGGCAACACTTGAGTTACTAAAAAATCTATATAATCATCTGGTCTGCCTTTAAATTCCAAAGGCAGAGCATGGGCACCAAGAAAAGTAGCCTTAATTGCCGCAGGATGGGATTCATCAATTTTTTTAATAACCTCAAGCATTTTAAGTTCGGTTTCAAGGTCAAGCCCGTATCCTGATTTGATTTCAATGGTTGTTGCGCCTTGATAAAAAAGAGAGTTCACCCTTTTTAATGCATTTTCATAAAGAGTATCAATTGATTCTTTCCGGGTATGTTTTACAGTAGAGAGAATACCTCCACCCATTGTTGCAATCTTCTCATAACTTATACCGGAAAGTTTCATTTCAAACTCTTTGGCTCTTGAACCTCCGTACAGTAAATGAGTATGACACTCCACAAGACCTGGTAAAATCCATTTTCCCTGCATATCATGAATATTTACAGCTCTTTTTTCCCAATCACTTATTAGGTTCTTCCTTTTACCTGCAAAACATATTTTTTTTCCAGCAACACCAACAGCACCATCAAAAACTGAACCATAGCCATTATTGGTCATGGTTGCAATATTACAATGGATAAAAAGATGGTCGATTTTTTCCGGAAAAGAATTCTTGCTCCCCATTTTCTGCTCCTCCTGTTCTATCCTCTGTTTTCTACTCCCTGATAGTATAAACTCGCCTGTTTATTGTTTAACTATCTTATCAATAAGATCATTATTGGGAATATATGGCAATGTAATATGGTCGTCCATGTTCTTCTCATTATATTCAGCACATGTTTTAATGGAGTTTTCACAGCGTGCCCATGCTCTTCTTGCAACACCGCCCATGACATCCCAGTTCATGGCGCTCTTAATAATTTCATCAATGCGCCCACTTCCATCAAGAACAAGTCCAAATCCTCCATTGATTGCTCTTCCTATACCAACTCCACCGCCATTGTGGAGAGATACAAGACTCATACCCCTTGCAGCATTACCAGCATAGCACTGGGTTGCCATATCAGCCATGATATTAGAACCATCTTTAATGTTTGCAGTTTCCCGGAAAGGCGAATCTGTGCCTCCTGTGTCGTGGTGATCTCTTCCCAGCATAATCGGTCCAATTTTCCTGTCTCGTACCATCTTGTTAAATTTCAAGGCAATCTTAATTCTACCTTCGGTATCCTGATAAAGGATTCTTGCCTGGGTGCCGACAACAAGCTTGTTTTTCTTAGCATCCCTTATCCAGATATAATTATCCCTATCCTGAAATCTTCTGTCAGGATCAATACACTCCATGGCAGCCAAATCAGTTGCATCAAGATCATCTGTTTTACCGCTCAAACAAACCCATCTGAAAGGTCCATAGCCATAATCAAATAAAAGAGGTCCCATAATATCTTCCACATAGGAAGGAAAAACAAATCCTTCATTTGTATTTTTACCATTTTTACAAATATCTACAATACCAGTGTCATAGACCGCTTTAAGAAAGTTGTTTCCATAATCAAAAAAATAGGTCCCATTATCAACAAGTTTTTTAATGAGCTCATAATGTTTTTTTAAAGATGCGTTGACAAGGTTGACAAATTTACCATGATCATCTGTCAGAAGATTTGTTCTCTCTTCAAAATCAAGCCCCTGGGGACAATAACCTCCATCATAAACAACATGACAGGAAGTTTGATCACTTAAAAGCTCTATTTTTATGCTGTTATTCACACCATATTCCAGTAGATCCACAATATTGCCGTGGAATGCAATTGCAGCCCCTTTCTTCTCCTTTTTATATTGTGCTGCAAGCTCAAAAGCCTTACCCGGCTCTTTAACAATTTCGCTGACCCAACCCTGATTATATCGCGTCTCTATTCTTGACAAATCAACTTCTGCGAATATACCTACACCATGGGCTATTTCAACTGCTTTTCCCTGGGCACCACTCATTCCTCCCAATCCAGAACTTACGAAAAGAACACCCTTCATATCTTTTTTGTTTTCTTTTTTTGAAACCATACGTGCTGCATTTAAAAGCGTGTTGTAAGTGCCATGCACAATGCCCTGGGGACCTATATACATCCACCCCCCGGCTGTCATCTGACCATAGTTGGCAACCCCAATGGCAGCAGCCCGGTTAAAATCTTCATTATTATCAAAAATACCTACCATTAATGCATTGGACATTATAACCCTGGGTGCACCAGGGGATGATTTAAAAAGCCCCAGGGGATGCCCTGATTCAACAACAAGTGTAACATTTTGGGTTAATTGTTCCAGATAAGCTTTGATAAGCCAGTACTGCATCCAGTTCTGGCACACTTGACCAGTTTCGCCATAGGTCACAAGTTCGTAAGGATATAGAGCTACTTCAAAGTCAAGATTATTGTCGATCATTGTCTGAAATGCTTTTCCTTCTATACATTTTGACTTGTATTGATCAAGGGGCAACCCTGTAATCTTTCCAACAGGTCTGAACCTGTATCCATAGATGCGCCCCTTTGTATCAAGCTCTTTCATAAACTCTGGTGCCATGGTTTCATGCCATTTTTCAGGTATATATCTCAAGGCATTTTTAAGGGCAAGCTTTCTATCTTCATGGGAAAGTTCAGAATGCCTTTTAGGTGCCCTGCGCATCTCTTTGATAAACTCTTTTTTACCAGGAAGTGTTTCAAATATATTTTCAAGTGTAATATTCATTTTTAAATCTCCTCTGTCAAACAGTAGTATATGCTAAACAATAAAGCTCTTATGGTTGTATATACAACTAATAAATAAATGTCAATGAAAAAGATTTTGTACTTTCACCTGATTGTAAGTTACCTTTTTCGTAAATCGTAACGAAATTTGTTTTTTTTCTTGACTTACCTGCGAATTCAATGCAGACTTAATCTTAATAATAACAAAATTATTTTTCTGCTATTTTCAAAGCATGCGCAGGCAAAACTGATTTCCAGCTTAAGGAGACAAAATGGGCGGTAAAAACATCATAGATATTGATGAACTAAAAGAGATTATGGATAATGATATGGAGCTTATTCAGGAGTGTTTTGATGAGTTCTGCGAGGAGTGGTCTGAAGCGTTTGGAGATGTTGCAAGGGCTGTAAATGAAAAAGATGCGTCAAGGCTTGACGAAACAGCCCACAAGCTCAAAGGAACACTGCGCTATCTAGCTGCTGACCAAGCCCAGCAGGCAGCCTATGAACTGGAGGCTGCAGGTAAAGCAAAAAAACTTGATGGTATTGATAGTAAACTTGCTGTTTTAGAAAAAAAGGGTCTTGAAGTTATAGAGTATATAAAAAATTTCAGCGAATAATTATTCTTGGAGGAGAATGTCATGCCAAACAATAAAATAGAAGATTATAAACAATATCAAAATATTTCCATTCTTTTTGTTGATGATGATAAAATGGCACAAAAACTTATGTCCAAATTCCTGAAAGAGTGGAATATTTATTGTGCATCATCGGGTCAGGAGGCATTGGAAACAATGGAAGAAAAAACCTATGCTGTTGTGCTTTTAGACTATCAAATGCCGGGAATGAACGGAATAGAACTTTTAAGAAGAATTAAAAAAAGACACAGTATGGTCCAGGTGATCATGATCACGGGCTCTGATGAGCTCAACACATTAATTGAAAGCTTGTCCCACGGTGCAGATGATTTTATTCTCAAGCCTGTGAAAAAAGAGACCTTGTTCAAAGTTCTTGGAAATACGTGTGACAAAATAACTCGATGGACAGGTGTTATGAAAACCCTCTACAAGAAAAAAAAAGAGAGAAAGCAGGAAGAAGATGCCTTATCAAAAAAATAGCAGTTTTCTAAAAACAGACTTTGATTGACTCCCCCTATATTGTCTGCAAAAGGTTTATTACTATTGACCCCTCCATAAAAAAAGCTATATAATAGCATCAAAAAATTAAGCTATAACCTGAAGCAAGGATTTAAAACAATGAGTGTTGAAATAAATATTCACTTGACCCACCGGCAGCATACTGATAATCAAAAAAGCATTGAAGTTGAAGGAGATACTATAGGACAAGCCATTAGTAATTTATGTAAAAAATATCCGAATATAGAACCTGAACTTTTTGAAGGCAAAGATAAGCTTGCAAAACACATTGAAATATACCTGAATGATGAGAGTGCATATCCTGACGAGCTTAAAAAGAACACAAAACATGGTGACAAAATATATATTACAGCTATCCTAGCCGGAGGATAAAAAGACAAATTGAGCAAGTCTTCGTTTTAAAAGAATGTTTTAAGAGATATTTAAATATTTCCTGGCTGTTCCAGTACGTAAAATATCTTCTCTAAAATATTTAATAAATGTTTTTTCTGTAAGTGTAGGAATTTTATCTTGCAGCAAAACCAGGGAAATTTTATTGACAACATTCTGACATGAGGTTTTTATTGGAACAATTTTATTTTTCCTGATTTGGCTTTGCACAATATGCGAGGCAATAACTCCCATCCCTATATTGTTGTTTATACCCATAATCACAGCCTGGTGACTGTCTACAGTCAAAACTCTGTTCAGGTTTACCGGAAATTTATTAAAATGGTGTTTAAACCAGTTTTTTATGGTTAGTGAAGATTTTTGATAGGAAATAAACTCCTTTGATGCAAGATTTTCATAGGAGTGATCCCTAGTAATTTCTCTTTCATAATAATCTTTTGAACATGCCAGGATAACCTCTTCTTCGATAAGGGGTTCAATGCTGTATATACCAAAATCAGAAAAAAACTGATCCTTGGTTAAAAATGCATCAACCAGCCCAAAATCAAGCTCACCGCTTTCTATCAAAGGAAAGATCTCGGCTGGATCTCCAAGCTTTAAGTTAAATATAACATCGGGATAAAGCTTTCGGAACTCAGCAATTATGCGGGGGAAATATGATTTCCCAAATTCAATAGGTGATCCGATTTTTAAAAGACCATATGGTTTTTGCCTTGCCTGCCTGATGTTTTTTATCCCCTTTGCAAGCTCGCTTATAAAAGGAGATACAATACCAAACAACTGCTCCCCGGCTGAGGTTGGCACAAGTTTTTTATGCAGCCTTGTAAATAGATGTATTTTTAATTCATCTTCTAATTTGGTCAGGCTTTGACTTATGGCAGATGAGGTAATATTTACCTCTTTGGCAGCAGCAGCAACACTTTTTAAAGAAAAAACATAATAAAAAATTTTTAGCCTGTTAAAATCGGGTAGCATTAGTATCTCTTAACCTAAGATTAAATTGTTTTAATTTTACTTAATATCAAAACTGTTTTATATTATCAACATAAAAGAGACACTTTAAGATAATAATTTGTCTTTTACATACAAAGCAAGGATTATTGGAGGCTCAAATGAAAAACTCAATAGCAGGCAACATCATAAAAATTATCACATATTTTTTTACACCTGAAGACACAGCAACTCCAATCTGGCATGGATCTTCTGCTTATAATATTGAGTCAGACATACATGGAATTGGAACAACAAAAGCGTTGTTCTGGGTAGTAAACTCAGTTCTGTTGCTCTATCTTATCTCTCTGTTCTAATTTGGCAATTTTTAGTAATTCCCCGGGGAAGCTTGCTTAATTTAAAACAAATCATTTACCTAAAGTTAAGCTTCCCTTTTCTTTTTTATAGCCTCTTTAATCGCTTTTATCTTGGGACCATCTTCTGTCCACAGCCTGCAACTGTTTAAAATAAAATCTTTTTCTTGAATTTGATCTACTGATGTTGGAGTTTCACTTCTATGCTTTCTTTTTTCCGTAAGCCAGCCATGGACAATTTCTTGCCCCATAACAGTTAAAAGATGGGTAAGATGCGTACAACCCTTTACTCCTCCCATAAAACCTTTAATTTTTTTTGAAAACCCGCCCCGCACCTCAAGCCCCTCAATCTTTTTTATCACATCAAGGGTTTCATGGCATTGAGACATGGGAACATGGGGCATATAAGCTTCTGCTTGAGAAATTCTCAAAGGGTTGTCATGGATTAAAAGATAGATTTCCATATTATGAATAACCCCTTGTAAAATTTCCTCTTCAGTAATATCAAATATATTTTGATATCGTTCATCCTTTAATTTCCCCCAAACTATCAACTCAGAATCATTAATATAATATGTAGCAAGTTCAATGTTTCTGGTGTGAATCTTTTTTTTATCTTGGATTAACTCTTTTAAATTCATTGCTTTTCCTCTTTAATTGTTTTTCCTCTATCTGGTATGTGGATTGAACCTATGCAAGCCGTACTGCCAGACTTGAACACCTTAAATCAGTTTTGTTATTATTTAAAGCTATTGTAAATGCTTTTTTTGAGCCAACCAGGATTACAAGCTGTTTACCCCGCGTTATGGCTGTATAAAGAAGGTTCCGCTGTAATAGAGGAAAATGAGAAGTGCTCAATGCAATAATAACAGCTGAATATTCTGATCCTTGAGACTTATGGACTGAAATAGTGTAGGCAAGGGTTAGTTGCTCAAGCTCTAATATCTCATAATCAACAATCCTTCCATTATAATCAACACTGACTACTCCTTCAGCCTTATCAATTTCATAAACTATACCTATATCACCATTAAAAACATCTTTGTCATAATTATTCTTAAGATGCATAACCTTATCCTCTACTTTAAAAGTAAAACCGTGGGCTTCAATACCTGTTTCATTATTATTTAACACTTTTTGAAGCTGCTGATTTAAATTTATAGTCCCTGTTTCACCTTTATGCATTGGTGTTAAAACCTGGATTTCATCAATGTGGGGAAATGCCTGCTTGATTCTTGTTGAGTATAAAAGGGATATTGTTTCAACAATTTTTGAAGGATTATTGTTTTCTATGAAATAAAACTCTGAAAGCTCTTGATTATTTCCCATTGCAAGTTCAGGCATTTCACCATTTCGAATGGCATGGGCATTCATTATTATTGGGCTTAAGCTTGCCTGGCGGAATATTTCAGTCAAATAAAATGTTTTTACAACACCGGAGTTGATAATATCAGCAAGTACATTACCAGGTCCCACTGATGGAAGTTGAAATGTATCACCCACAAGCATTAACAGGGATGTTGAAGGCAGTGCTGCCACAAGATGATACATAAGCATTGTATCAACCATGGAAGCTTCATCCACAATAAAAACATCAAGATCAAACGGGTTTGAATGGTTCTTTGCAAATGTATTGTCATCAGGGTCATACTCAAGAAGTTTATGTAAAGTTTTTGCTTTTTTCCCTGTTACTTCAGAAAGCCTTCTTGCAGCCCGCCCGGTTGGTGCTCCTAAAACAACTTTTTGCTCTGATTTCTTGAAAATTGCACATAAAGCTCTTATCAGGGTGGTCTTTCCTGTTCCGGGACCGCCTGTAATAACTGTGACCCTCTGTTCCAAAGCTTTGGTTATAATTTCAATTTGATTTTCTGAAAGCTTTATTGCAAGTCTGGATGCAACCTCTTCAACGATTTCATCTTTATCAATCTCTGTTGTAAAAACAGGCAGGGACAACATTGCCTTAATCCTCAATGCAATGCCTTTTTCTGCCATGTAAAGTCTTTCCATATATATTAAAGTCTTGTCATCTCTGTTTTCCATGACAATTTCATCATTTTGTTCTAAATCCAACAGAGCATTATCAACTCTCTCCAGGTCGATCCCTTGGTCAACCTCTCCATATGACCCGCCCTCAAAACCAATGATTTTATAACATTGCTCAATTAATGTCTCTTTTTGAACAAAAACATGTCCATCGTTTTCAAAAATTAAAAGAAGATAAATAAGAGATGCCTTGATTCTTTCAGGATCATCCCTTTGTCCACCTGCCTGCAAAGCAATTTTATCTGCTATTTTAAACCCGGCTTGGGGAATATCTTTTGCAATGGTGTAGGGAGTTTGGTGCAGTATTTTTAATGCATCTGAGCCATAACAAATCAGGATTGCTGAAGCATGCACAACACTCACTCCTCGATCCTGCAAAAACTGCATTACTCTTCTAACCGAGTGGTGTTTGTTCCATGCCTCTGTGATGGTATTGGATTTTGCTTTACCTATACCTGTTATCTCTTTTAATCTTACAGGCTCATTTTCTATAATATCAAAGGTGTTTTCTTTAAATTTTTTTACAATTTTACCTGCAAGGTCTTTGCCAATACCCTTGATAATACCTGACTCAAGATACTCTTTTATCCCTGATGTTGTTGATGGAAGAATTACATTAAAAGATTTAACATTAAACTGGTCACCATATTTTTGATGTGTAACCCATATACCGGTAAGCGCAAGGGTTTCGCCCTCAACAATTCCTGCCATGTGACCGACAATAGTAACAAAATCTTTTATCTGGGGAACTTCTAGCTTTGCAATAGTATAAAAATTATCACTGTTTTGAAATGTTATTCTTTTTAATAAACCTTTTAATATAATCATTCAGAGTACAAGTATTCAGTGTTTAATAACCCTAGACATATAAACTATGCTTTTTTTATGATCCATTTTACAGCATCATAGAGGTTTTTTGCTGTAAAATCGACTCCTGTTCCATTTTTTTCAAGAAGTTGTTCAGCAATTAATCCATTGCCGGTTTGAACTAAAACTGCAAGGCTGCACCCGGCATTTCTTGCACACTCAATATCCTTGGCACTATCACCTACCATGCATGCATACTCAAGGTCAATGTTGTATTTTTCTGCTGCCTGTAGGATTAATCCCGGATTTGGTTTTCTGCAATTACATCCTGCATCGGGCAGGTGGGGACAATAAAAAATATCTTTTATTTTACCGCCTGCCTTTTCTATCCCATTTTCCATTTTACTGAAAATTTTTTCAAGCTCTTGTATTGTTGTCAATTGCCTCTCTATTGCAGACTGATTAGTAATCAAAATAACATCAAACCCAGCTTTTGTGAGCATGGCGACAGCTTCAGGACTTTTATCGATAAAATGAAATTCAGATTCGTGCTTGATATAATCTTGAGAGTCAACATTGATAACCCCATCACGGTCTAAAAAAACTGTATATTGCATTTTCAACACTACTCTGCAACCAAAAATAGTGTTTTCAGTCCATCAACACTCAACTGTTTTTCCAGCAGTGATGCTTGAATCAGTTTTGAATATTTACCAATCCTGACACGATAAAAAGTTCCACGGTGGTCTTGGTGGGTGACAATGTGAACATTGTCATAACTTGCAGAAAGCTCTTGTTTATATTGATTGGCATTGCTTTTTACCTGGAAAGCACCTACCTGGACTGAAAAATTACCATCCTGCCAGTTTACAGGAACATACTCTCTCTTTTTTGCTTTTGGATTTTTTAATTTTCCAAGTACAGTAATTATAACAGGGGCAGTTCCCTTTTCAACTATTCCAATTTTTTTTGCACCTGTATATGAAAGATCAATTATTCTTCTTCTTACAAAAGGACCCCTGTCATTAATCCTTACTACTATTTCCTTATTATTTCTTAAATTATGTACTTTGACCCAGGTTTGAAGGGGCAGTGTTTTATGGGCTGCTGTCATTGCATACATATTATAAATTTCACCGTTTGCTGTCTTTTTTCCATGAAAATCCTTTCCATACCAGGAAGCAAGCCCTTTTTGAGTGTAATTTTCAGGCTGGCTTTTAGGGTAATACATTATTCCATTGATATAATAGGGTTTTCCAAGTTTTGCTTTTCCTGGTGAGCTGGATTTTTTTTCAGAAGTTATAGATGGTTTTTTCTGTTTTACATGTTCAACTACTATTTTTCTTCTTGAACAGCCAACGGCAAAAAATAATACAATAGATAAAAATATAACAATAGATAGTGTTGCTTTTGAAAACAAAATATTCATAAACTTTTTCCTAAATATTCAGAGCTTTTTTTAATACATCTTCCATGGTATCAGCAAAAACAAAATCTATTTGCTCTTTTACCTTTACTGGAACATCCTCAATATCCTTTTTATTCCATTGGGGCAGAATAATGCTTTTTATGCCACTTCTTTGGGCAGCAATAACTTTCTCTTTTATTCCTCCCACAGCAAGCACATCACCTCTTAACGTAATTTCACCTGTCATTGCAAGTCTTTTTTGCACAGGTTTGTTAGTTATCAGGGACATGAGTGCGGTCAACATTGCAACTCCTGCGGATGGTCCATCTTTTGGTATTGCTCCTTCAGGAACATGAATATGAATATCATGCTCTTCAAAAAAAGAATCATCTATATTAAAATTATCAGTTTTTGATCTTATATAACTTAGAGCTGTATTTGCAGATTCTTTCATTACATCTCCAAGATGGCCGGTCAAAGTAAGCAGGCTTGCTCCTTTCATGGCAGCAGCTTCAATATATAAAATTTCTCCTCCAAAGGGGGTCCAGGCAAGCCCTAAAACAACTCCGGGGCAGGCTGTTTTTATATTATGATCCGGCATATTACGTTCCACACCCAGGTACTTTGGAATATCCTGTTTTAAAATTTTAATGGGCTTTTCAACATTGCTGTTTTCTTCCACAATTGTGCTTGCAACTCCCCTGCAAACTGAACCTATCTCTCTTTCAAGGTTTCTCAAACCAGCTTCTCTGGTATATCCAGATATAATTTTTCTTATTGCCCCATTGGTAATTTGTATTTGGGATGCCTTTAAACCATTTTCATAGCGCTGTCTTGGTATTAAGTATTTAGTTGCTATTTTGGTTTTTTCTTCTTCTATATATCCACTTAATTCCAGAATTTCCATTCTATCTCTTAAGGGGTCAGGAATGGTATGAAGTACATTTGCCGTTGTAAGAAAAATAATATCAGAAAGATCAAAGGGTAAATCAAGATAGTGATCTGTAAATGAATTGTTTTGCTCAGGATCCAAAACTTCAAGAAGTGCTGAAGACGGGTCTCCATGGTAAGATGAATCAACCTTGTCAATCTCATCCAGCATAAAAACCGGATTATTTGTTCCAGCTCTTCTAAGCTGTTGAATAATGCGACCCGGCATTGCACCAACATAGGTTCTTCTATGCCCTCTTATTTCAGCCTCATCTCGCATTCCCCCCAGAGCAATTCTCACAAACTCTCTGCCTAAAGCTTTTGCAATTGATTTTCCCAGGGATGTTTTCCCAGTACCCGGAGGTCCTGCAAAGCATAAAATAGGACCCTTTGAATCTTTTTTAAGTTTTCTTACGGAAAGATACTCAAGAATTCTCTTTTTCGGTTTTTCAAGACCATAATGATCATTATTAAGAGTTGCCCTTGCCTCTTTGATATCAATTTTTTCTACTGATTTATCATTCCAGGGCAGAGTGGTAATCCAGTCAAGATATGTTGAAGAGACAACATATTCGCTGGACGAGGGGGACATTTTTGCAAGGCGGTCAAGCTCGCGCAAAGCTTCTTTAAAAACTACTCCCTCAAGCTCTTTTGCTTCTATTTTATCCTTGTATTCCCTTATTTCAATATTCTCGTCATCATCACCCTCTCCTAGCTCTTCTTTAATGGCTTTAAGCTGCTGGCGAAGATAATAATCCCTCTGCTTTTTATCCATATCCTCTTTGACCTGGGATTGAATTTTTGAACCCATTTCAAGTATATCAAGTTGATCATTTACAAGCCTTGTTACACTTTCCAGCCTTTTTTTAACATCTAAATATTCCAGAGCTTTCTGTTTTTCTTCCACTGGAGCATTTACCGAGGATGCAACCATATCTGCAAGAACATCTGGGTCTTGAAGGGATTTCACAAGATCTGTCATCTCCGGGGGAAGACCTGGAGAAAGCTTTACAATTTTTTCGTACTGCTCAATTATATTTGCCATGAGAGCACGATTTGCTTTGTTTCTTTTACAGTTCTTGTTTTTAAGAACTCTGATTTTTGCCTGGATATAGCTTTTTTCATTCAGATACTCTTCAACTTTAAACCGGCTTATTCCCTGTATTAAAAGCTGTGCTTTATCCTCTTCCATTTTTGACATTTTAAGAATAACCGCAGCTGTTCCAATCTTATAAAGGTCTTTTGTGGTGTGCCTCTGTTCAACCTCGGACCGCTTTGATAGAATAAGTCCAAGTATTCTATCTCCTGCCATTGCTTCGTCAATAAGGTCAATTGCCTCTTTTTGCACTAAAACAAGGGGAAGCACCATTTTTGGAAAAAGGTTTGTATCAACAATGGGAAGGATTGGCAGAATATCGGGAATCTGGTCAGTTTTAATATCAACATTAGGTTGTTCCATGCTATCCATACTTTTTCTTATTTTAAGAATTCAAGTTATACAGGTATCTAGGCACCAGTGCCACCATTTCCCTGAAATTTATCCATTTTAATCTCAAGAAAACCATTGGAAAAATAAGCAGATACGCTTTTTGCATCCACCACAGTAGGAAGATAGAGCACTCTTTCAAAGTCTCCAAATTGAATCTCAGCAAGTCTATAGGTCGCAATTTTATTTTTAGGTGGTTTTATGCTCTTTCTCTTCCCGGAAATTTTAACTGCCTTGCTGCTTACTTCTATCAAAATATTGCGCTTTTTAACCCCGGCTATTTCAGCATGTATAATAATTTTTTCCCTTGTTTCAAAAATATCCATCTGGGGTTTCCATACACGTCTTGAAGGGCAAAACATGGGGCTTACAGATTGAAACATATCATCTATGGGTTTGGCTTCCCTTGGTTTTTCATCAATATCTTCATCACAGCGAATTTCTATGGAGTTCATACATTAAGCTCCTAATGATGTTATACATTTTGTATCATTTGGTTTTATATAAAATACCACTTGTTTCAACCCTTGTAAAGAAAGAAATAAGTGTCTGGATATTTGCCATAATAACAAAACAATTTAACACTTCATAAATTGAATATGCTGAATGTCAATTGTTTGCGTTTTCCTTACCCAATCATCAAAAATGCTTTTTTTACCTGGCCTGCAAGCCATTATTCCCACTTAAACTTTTCCCATTAGTGTTTAATACACCTGTATTCTTGATCCCTCCCGTCCTGGTCTAGGACCTTATTTCTATAAATTTTGGAAAAACCTTCTTCTTTTCTCTTCTATACGACCAGATAAGATATGTTGAACTCAAGCCACCAAGAAGTGAGAAAAAGATAAGATAATAAAAACCATCACCACAACAATGGGGGATGCGAAAAAAAATCATCACCATGGAAAAACCAATAAAAATAATACTTGCAATAATTCTTAAAGCAAATCGGAACATATCTGTTGCTTTATAAAACCTCTGAATACTATTTTTGAAATTTATTTCTTGATTTATTTTGTAAAAAAAATTTGGCTTGTCAATGCACAATTCAATTTGACCAAATCGATCATTTGATAATTTCCCAAAACCAATTTTTTCCAGTTCTTTTAATGCTAAATCAGCTTCATTCATAGATAGGTTTAACTTTGACACAAAATCCATGGTTGTGAGGCAAGACTCTTTTCCTTGAATTATCTTTAAGATTTTGGCCATTTTAATACGTTTTTTATGTCTCTGGGGTCTATATTTTACCATTAACCGTATTCCGCATGCAGCAACTGGTGACATTAAAAAACTTATAACATAGGCACCAATTTTTGAATTTTCATCTTCAAAACCTTCCATTTCTATTACAATAAATACAACGAATAAAAGCAAACTGAAAAGGGTTAAAGCTAAACCAAACAAAAATAGAAATATATTTATTAATTTATTCATTATCAATGGTAAGTTACATTCAGTTTTAATTACAGTGCTGGTTAATGGTTAACTATGACCCCAGCGGTTTTGAAAAAATCAGGTTAAACTACTCTGATAATTGAGCTAATATAATAGCATTTAATTTCTCTGAATCCTGCATTGTCGGCATATGACCAATGCCTTTTAAAACAACGGTTTTAATTGAAGGAATCATTTTTTGTATTGCCCCAAGGTTTTTAAGTGAAACACTCTTGTCAGCATCACCATAAATTAATATTGTTGGTTTATTAAGAGAATTGATTTTATTATAACTCTCTTCATAACTTCCCAGACCATCATGTTTAAATAAGCTTCTAATCGCCCATTCAGTCCCCTTTATAGAAAACTGTTTTTTAAAAAAATTTATATATAATTTTTTATTTGGCGTTGAGGCTTCATCAAAAAGTTCCTCTGCCCTTTTAATTAAATTTTTGCGAAGTATTAATCGGGTCAGATAAGGTCCAATAACAGGTGTTTTAATCAATGTTATTTTAAAATTATTTTTTGATTCATCAACAATGGGAGAAACCAGAATAATTTTTTTTACACGATCAGGATTGTCAGCAGTATAAGCTGCAGCAATTCCTCCCCCCATGGAATGACCTATTATGTAAAATGGAGATGTTATTTTAAGCAGATCCATCAATTCGTTAATTTGCCTGCAATAAAACTTTTGTGAGTATTCTTCCCTGGGTCGATCTGAAAACCCCCTGCCAAAATGATCATAGCGAATAACATTAAAGCCATGATCAGATAAAAACAGATATTGTTCATCCCAGTCATACATTGCCACAGAGAATCCGTGAACTAATAAGACTGTTTTGTTTTGATCCTTGTTATTGCTTTGATAATGAGTATAGCCATTGCTCAATTGAATAAAGTTTCCACCTGTTTTTTTCCTGAATGCATTATTGGAAATATTTTTTTCTACGTTGGATAATGGATAAGTAGCAGCAATTATTGCTATTAATAAAACCGTTATTATAAGAGTTATTTTTTTCTTATTTAATTTTATCATTCCTATTCCTTGTCAAATGGATAGTTACATTCTTAAATTGCATATGAATTTTATCAGTGCAATCTCTCTTTGTACTCCCACAAGAATATTATATGAAGAATTGCCTTTGGGCAAGCGTAAAATAGATTGAAAGACCGTTCTGAGGTGTACCTTGCGTTTTAGTCCATGGGTTTCTGTTTTGCATAATATTTCACAAAAGCCTTGACAAAGGCTTAGTAAACTTCTATTTTTAAATTAAACAAACGTTTAATTAAGTTAGAGACGAAAATTATGGTGCAGGAAATAAGAAAAAAACCGGCTGGTGCAGATTCAAAAAAAAGAATCCTGAAAAGTGCTGCAATGCTCTTTGCAAAAAAGGGGTACGGCAACTCAGGGCTTCGTGAACTTGCAGCTTCAGCAGATGTCAACCTTGCCATGATAAATTATTTTTTCGGCTCTAAAAAAAGCCTGTTAAAAGAGATTATTGCAACTTTTTTTTCAGGCTATCTGGAAGTTGCCCAAAAGGAATTAAAGGGGGATGAGAATATTTCTGTAAAGCTTGACCGGTTCATCCATGGTGCCATCTCCTATTTTTCTCAAAATCCCGAATATCTGCTGGTCACAATTACTGAACTCCCCCATGATGACCCTGATATCATTGAATACAAAGCAAGTTTTGGAAAACAGATGGCAGCAGTTGTGGAAGAGCATCTGAATACCAGTCAGTCAGACATAAAAGGAGATATCCCGCCATCTGCGGTTTTCTGTTCCATGCTCACATCCATGATGGCATCAAGATTTCTGTTTTCACCTGTTATGGAGCGTGTCCAGCCCATGACAGGTGAAATATCCATGGAAGGGTATGCAGATATTGTCAGTAAAATTTTCATAAACGGTGTATTAAACAAGACAGGAGAAGTATGAGTATAAAAAAACGTATTGAAGCGATGTTTGAAACCTGGGCAAGGCTAGTGATCAGGTTCAGATTTCTTGTGTTAATCCTTGCTCTGATCCCGACATTTCTCATGGGATCACAGATTAGAAATCTAACCATGGACACATCCAATGAAGGACTTCTCCATCCTGATGATCCCATACTGACATCATATAATTCCTTTAGAGATCAATTTGGCAGGGATGATCTGCTGGTCATTGCTATCAAGAGTGACAATATTTTTACCCTACCGTTTTTAACAAAACTGAAAAAGCTCCATGATCAGCTGGAAGCCCAGGTCCCCCATTTAAATGATATTACTTCCCTGGTAAATGCACGGGACACCCGGGGCAGAGGAGAGACACTTTTAGTGGATGATCTGCTCCTTGAGTTCCCGGAAAATGACCAGGACCTTGCTCTTTTGAAAAAACGGGTCATGGCAAACCCTGTTTACCAAAACCAGCTTGTCTCTGTGGACAATACTTTTACCACAATCATAATAAAGAGTGACACCTATTCAGGTGCAGGCGTGTCAGATGATGATGCCCTTGAAGGTTTTGATGAGGAGACCCTGCCTCCTTCCAATGAAAAAAGTGCCCAAACCCAAGAGAGACCTGCATTTTTGACAGATCAGGAAAATACTGAAATGGTGGCTGAAGCTGAAAAAATTGCCATGACCTATGACAGTCCTGATTTCAAAATATTCCTGGCAGGCAGCCCCATTGTCACCCACACTGTGAAACTTTTAATGATGAAAGATATGAAAAGGTTTCTTCGTCTTGCAGTTCTCACCATCGGACTCTGCCTCTTTTTCATGTTCCGCCGTGTTTCAGGTGTTGTGCTGCCCCTTTTGGTTGTGGGTCTGACATTGATATCCACATTGGGTTTAATGGCGCTTTTTAACATTCAATTTAAAGTACCCACTATTATTCTTCCATCTTTTCTGCTGGCTGTGGGGGTAGGTGCATCTGTACACCTCCTCTCCCTGGTCTACCAGAAGCTGCGCAGGGGAGAATCAAAAGACAATGCATTAATCCATGCCCTGGGTCATTCTGGTCTTGCAATATTCATGACCTCCCTTACAACGGCAGCAGGGCTTGCCTCCTTTGCAGCAGCCAAAGTTGCCCCCATAGCTGACCTTGGTCTTTTCTCCGCAGCAGGGGTACTATTATCCCTTTTTTTTACCATCACACTTCTTCCTGCACTGCTTGTAATTTTTCCACTTAAACAGAGAAAAGAGGCCGAGGATAAAATCGGAACAAGCCTGTTTGATAGCTTTCTTGACAGGACAGCTGATATTACCACACAGCACCCGAAAAAAATTGCACTCATCTCCCTTATGATAGTTCTGCTATTTTCCGCCGGCATTCCAAGGCTTAGATTCTCCCACAACCTTATTGCATGGCTGCCTGCTGATCTGCCGGTCAGGGTTGCAACCCAGGTGATTGACAACAACCTTAAGGGCAGTGTGGCTCTGGAAGTAATCCTTGATACAGGCAGTGAAAACGGTCTGTATGACCGAGACGTTCTCCTTGCCATGGAGAGCCTTGGAACAGAACTTGAGACCTTTAAAAAATATTCTCTTTTTGTGGGAAAGGTATTTGATGTCACAACCATTTTAAAGGAGATCCACAAAGCACTCAATGAGAACAGATCAGACATGTACAAGATTCCCGATGGTGCAGCCTTGATTCCCCAGGAGTTTCTTCTGTTTGAAAATTCCGGGTCTGATGATCTTGAGGATTTTGTGAATTCCGCCTTTTCAAAGGCCAGGATCACCATTAAAGTCCCATGGCGGGATGCACTCTCCTATGTTCCCTTTATCAGAGAAATCGAAGAAAAATTCCACAAGACCTTTGACTCCATTAAAGTAAATGGCAGACCTGTATCAATATCCACCACAGGCATTATGTCACTCTTTGCAAGGATACTGTATGCCACCATGTATTCGGCTGCCCAGAGCTACGGCATTGCCATTGCGGTCATAACAATTATGATGATTTTCCTCCTGGGGGATCTGCGCATGGGTCTTATTGCCATGCTACCCAACATCAGTCCCATACTTGTGGTTATGGGGATCATGGGCTGGTTCCGCATCCCCCTTGACATGTTTACCATGCTTGTGGCATCCATTGCCATTGGTCTTGCCGTTGATGATACAATTCACTTTGTTTACCATTTCAGAAGGTATTACAGGGAGACAGGCAATGTTCATAAGGCAGTTGCCAGCACACTGCACACTGCCGGACGTGCCATGCTCACCACATCCATTGTGCTCTCCATAGGTTTTTTTATTTTTATGTTTGCATCCATGCACAATGTATTTTATTTTGGCATGCTTGTGGGTCTTGCCATTATTATTGCGCTTCTGGCAGACTTTTTTCTTGCCCCTGCCCTCATGGCCATGGCCCTGGGAAAACATCAACATAATTAAAAACGGAGAAAAAAATGAAACTTAAAAAAAAATATTATGTCCCCTTTACAATTGTTTTAATGATCCTGGTTTTAACCTCAAGCACCTTTGCCCTGACAGCCAGAGAAATCATGGAAAAGGTGGATGCCAGAAACGACGGCGATAACATGACAGCCAATGTGCAGATGATACTCATTGACCGCCAGAACCACCAGCGGATCAGGGATATGAAAGTGTTTACCAAAGATAAGGGAAAAGACACCTTAAAAATGCAGTTTTTTCTCTCCCCTGCCGATGTTAAAAACACAGGTTTCCTGACCTATGATTATTATGAAGGTGCAAGGGATGATGACCAGTGGCTCTTCCTGCCCGATCTGCATAAAACCAAACGCATTGCCACATCAGACAAATCCTCATCATTCATGGGATCTGATTTCTCCTATGCTGATATCACCCAAAGGGTTCTTGACGAATGGAAATACAAACTTCTTAAAGAGGGAAAGGTTAACAATAAAAAAGTCTGGCTCATTGAAGCCGTGCCCGTATCTGACAAGGTGAGGGACAGGTATGGATACCTTAAATCCGTGGTTTTTATCCGCCAGGATATTTTCATGGGAGTCAGGGCAGTACACTGGCTTAAAGAGGGCAAAAAGATAAAATATCAGGAGAACAAAGGCATCAAACAGATTGACGGGGTATGGGTTGCAACGGAACTCCACATGAAGACCACCAAAAACAAGGTAACTTCCCACCGTACAATCATGCGGTATTCTGATATTAAATTTAACCAGAACCTTTCTGATAAACTGTTTACAGTCAGAACTCTGGAAAAGGGAATCTAGGTATTTAAGCCATGCATAATATCAGCATACACAGACCATCTCTTTTGTTCACCCTTATTATTATTCTTTTTGCTGCCTTTTCAATACACACTGCGCCTGCCAGATCTGATGAGAATCTGGACGATATCTTGTCAGGTTTTACTGAATCTGAGAACCATACAGAAGTTACAACCAATAAAAAACTTCCTCCATGGATCGATATATCCGGCTCCCTTACCATTGGTACTTCCTGGAATTTTGCACAGAAATCCCCGGACCCGGGCAGGCCAGATTATCGTGGAATTTCCATGCTTCGCACCACAGCAGCCCTGAACACTGATTTCAATATCAACTCATGGCAGGCAAGGATCAGCGGTCATGGGTTCTATGATGCAGCCTGGCATTATAATGACAGAGACCTTTACACAGACCGTTTTTTAGATTCCATGGAAGATGAATTTGAATTTGATGATTTTTACATTGCAGGCAGCCTTGCCAACCACCTTGATATTAAAATCGGCAGACAGGTTGTTGTCTGGGGCAAGGCAGACAATGTCCGGGTAACTGATGTTTTAAACCCTTTGAACAACCAGACCCCGGGCATGGTTGATATCAAATACCGGAGACTTCCTGTCTGCATGGGAAAGCTTGACTATTATACAGGCAGCTGGAATTTGAGCACCATCTTAATCCAGGAGGTCAGGTTTGATAAAAACCCAATTTTCAACAGTGAATTCTATCCAGGCACCATGCCAATGCCGCAGGAGAAAAATCCAGCCCCATTTTCCCCTGATATCCGGCAGTACGGAATTGCCCTGAACGGCATCTTTTCCGGCTGGGATATATCTTTTTACCGTGCCAGAATCTATGATAACCGCGCCCACATAACAACAGACAGTGGCATGGTCCTACGGGAGCACAATAGAGTCTCCATGACCGGCATAACCTGCAACATGGCATGGGGAAACCTGCTTTTCAAAGGGGAAGGTGCTTTCTGGCAGGACCTTGAGTTTGGTGCTGTTCCTAACCAGGATTTTAATAGGATTGATCTCATGGCTGGTCTTGAGTACACAGGGTTTTCCGAAACAATGGTCTCACTGGAAGTAGTCAACCGACACATAAACAATTTTGATCACCGCCTTACCCTTGCCCCGGACTTTGCCCGAAAAGACCTTTTGCAGACAGTACTCATGATGACAAAAGATTTTGCCAATGACACGGTACAGCTTAAAATTCTCTGTTCGATTTTTGGACCAAAAGGCAATGATGGTGCCTTTGAGAGAGCTCAACTGGAATACAATTTAAGTGATCACACAACCCTGACCCTTGGCTTTGTCCTGTACCAGACCGGTGATCTGCCGGGGTTCAGCACCATTGGCAGCAGCGACAGAATCTTTTTTGAATACAAGTATGCGTTTTAACCTTTTATTTAAAAGCATTTGAAGTGCAATGTTTGCTGTTAGTTTCACCCTTGGAATTTAATAAAAACATTGGAATAGGTTTTACTTTTTTCCTGGAAAGTCTTCTATTTCCCAAACTCCCACCATTTCTTATTTGCCTTGCGTTCTCTCTCTGGTTTTTCATTCTCTTTAATTTCTTTTAGCTCATTTTCTACTTGTCGGAGGTACTCCATCCAGTCAGACGCTTTTGTGGTGTGCTTGCCTGTTTCCATATCAAAGGTAAAGACACAAGAGTTGTCAGCTGTAAGATCGACAAAATACAGCTCCTCTCCTCCGTCACTTCCAATTATAAAGAGTTTGCCAATGCCAGGGTGTTCACCCGAGCCCTGATTGTAGTCTATAATGGGCTCTGGATCGTTCGGCAAAAGAAACTCATTAGCAAAAGAATTAGCAGGAAATGGATAGTCCAGCATGGTCCTGCGATAGTATTCAGGCAGAAGCATGTTAAGCGAAGATTCTATCATTCTGATGTCGGATTCTATCATTTTTCCTCCCTACAAAAAAATAAGTGATCGGGGCTTTATGCCAACGAACTTTGCATGATAAAAATTTATATTAAAACCAAAATCTTCGGTTTTATCATTAGTGTTTTTGTTTGTTGATATTAACCAATGTTTATTTTTTGCCATAATAAGTTATTAATAGTTGCCATATATAATGATTTTAGTTAAGCATAATTTCATCATGTAAACAAACTACTTCCAATTTAACTTGAGAGTGGTTATAATTCAGTATTTAGAAAGGATTAAAAAAATGAATCTTGGTGATAGAATTAAACAATTAAGAAAAGAGAAGACTCTGAACTTTTAAAACGTATTCAGAATATTACAGACCTTACAGAAGCAGACGGGAGTTCACTGTTTCATATCATTGACGCTCTTCTTGCAAAAAATAAAGTTAAAGATTTTGCAAAAAATCTTTGTTGATAAAAAGGGGGAAGCCATGCAAACCGTAATTGATGAAAGCAAACTCAGGCAAGTCTTTAAAGATGTACTTGTTGAAATGTTTGAAAAAAAGAGAGACATCTTTCATGACATAGTTATAGAAGCTATGGAAGATGTTGCTTTAAGCCGTGCAATCCAGGAAGGCGAGGAATCAGGGACAGCAACTAAACAGGAAGTCTTTGATATACTGGAAGGTCGTGCGTGAAGATCGAATATAGAAAAAGTTTTACCAAGGATTTAAAAAAACGTACAACTGACAAACCACTGCTTGAAAGAGTCAAAAAGGTCATACTTGAAGTTGAAGAAGCTCAAAACACCCATGGAATAAAAAATCTAAAAAAACTTAAAGCCCAAGGCAATCACTACAGAATTAGGCTTGGTAATTATCGGTTTGGTCTTATTGTCGAGAGCGATATTGTCATATTTGTCAGATTTTTACCACGCCCTGATATTTATAAATATTTTCCTTAACTGCTATTGGAATACATGACCACCTTTTTTAGTTTTTCCCAAGGTGCAACTGCACCTTGGACATCAACCGCAGCGGTTGATGCGTTTGCGGGATATTTGCCTTGCATTGCTATTTTGGTCATAATAGATGAAAGGCTGCCGGGGTTCGGCTTTGAGACCTTGAGGCTATGTCCTCTTGCAAAGACTGCCGATACCGGTTTATTACACTTACCGCTTGACGCGCGTATCTGCACTGATTTAGCTGCGAGGACGTGTTTCACCAGTGTCACCCCCAATTGGGCATCCTTAATTATAAAAATATTGAAAGGAGATTTGCTCAAATGTGGACTTTGGGAATCTACATTGCAAAACGCCAGCATGTTGCAACTATGCTGGATGAAAAAGGGAAAAAAGTATTTGGAAATTTTTCGTTTACCAATACAAATGAGGGTTTGAATTTGCTTTTGAATCGCATTAAACAAATTGATATCTCTACAAATAATCTGCATAGGTATGGAAGCTGGTCATTACTGGATGATTCTTTACCACTGTCTTGTTGATGTAGGATTCCAGCTTAGATTGATTAATCCTTTGATGACTGCTGCAAGACGTCATGTTGGAATCAGGGGAACAAAAACTGATTCTGCAGATGCTGAACTTATTGCTAATATTCTCAGAGAAGCTGATCCAAAATTTTCTGCAGTTCCTGATGATGAAACACGTCAGTTGCGTAATCTTATGCGCCTTCGTTATGAATGCAGTCAAACATTTGTTGCTGAAAAGCATAGATTGAATAGCCTGCTGGATCTTGTTTTTCCAGAGTATGCAGACCATTTTTCGGATATCTTTGGTGCTGCCAGCAGGGAGTTCTCAATTTCCTACAGCTAAAGAAATTGGGAAAATTGATATCAGAAAGCTTATCGGTATTCTTAAAAAAGCCAGCAAGGGACGGATGGGTCGTGAGCATGCTCAACAGCTTAAAACATCCGCAATAAACTCTTTTGCTCTGACTATAACCAATAGCTCTTTTGCACTTGAGATTAGATTCCTTGTGCAACGCATGAATCTTCTCATGGAGCAGATGGAAGCGCTGGGAAAGCAGGCAAAAAAATATTTGAAGGCTGTAAATCTTACCAGATTACTTTATTTTTACTTCTTTTTTTATCTACCATCAAAAAAAAACAGTTGAAAAATTTGTTTATTTTTTATCTCAAAGCTTTTTCATACCTCTTTTTTGCCTTGTATGAGTTTTTGTATAGTTCAAGTTCAGGCTGGATACACTTACCCACTTAAACAAATCAATTGACATCTTTTTGGCATGCGAGTATATTTAGGTGTATCGGAAAAAAACAGCGAGTAATTTTGGATTGAGGTTAAAATGTCAGGGTATTTAAAGAGGTATTTAGAAAATATAATTATAGAAGACCTGGAACAGAAAATGGTCTTTATTGGAGGACCCCGGCAGGCAGGGAAAACTACTCTGGCAAAGTATCTTTGCAAACAGGCTGGATTTGACCCTGAGCAAAGATATATAAACTGGGATGCACTGGATGATCGTGAAAAAATAATGGCTGAAATGTTTCCTGCTGGTGCAGGTTATCTGGTGCTGGATGAAATTCATAAATATTCACGATGGCGACAGATTGTAAAGGGTCTTTATGATAAACGAGGGCATGAAATACAAATTCTTATTACCGGAAGTGCAAAACTTGATTACTATCGTCGCGGAGGAGATTCACTCCAGGGCAGATATCATTTTCACAGGCTTTTACCGTTAACCTTTGCCGAGCTCGATGTTCAAAGCCCGGGAACAATAGAAAGCCTTATGATTTACGGTGGTTTTCCAGAACCATTTTTTTTGCAGTCTGAAAGACAGACAAGGCGGTGGAGCAGAGAGTACCGGTCAAGGCTTGTACGCGAAGACCTAGCTGACCTTGAAAATGTAAAAGATTTAGGGTTGATTGAACACATGGTATTCCGTTTGCCTGATCTGGTTGGAAGCCCTTTGTCAATCAATGCACTTAGGCTGGATTTGCAGGTATCTCATCAGTCTGTTACACGATGGATTAATATGCTTGAAAATCTATATATGATATTTAGAATTTATCCTTTTGGTGCCCCAAAAATTAGAGCTGTAAAAAAGGAGGCAAAACATTATCATTTTGACTGGACCCTTATCAAAGAGACTGGTAAGCGGTTTGAGAACCTTATTGCCTGTCATCTTTTAAAATGGTGCTATTTTATGCAGGATACGCAAGGCAAAGAAATTGAACTGCGTTATTTTAGAGATGTTGATAAAAGGGAAGTTGATTTTGTAATAACAGAGGACAATAAGCCCATCTATTTTATTGAATGCAAAAAAAGTGGTCAAAAGATAAACAGACCGCTTCATTATTTGAAAGTCCGTTTTCCTGATGTCAAGGCAGTCCAGGTTATCTTTGAAAAAAATATTGATCTTGTCTCAAAAGATGATATCAGAATCTGCTCTGCCCATATTTTTCTTTCTGAGCTTGTGTGAAAATATAAGGAAATATTTAATGACAAGTGAAAAAGATTTAGAAAAATTATTAACGTTAATGGCTCCTTGTGTTTTTCCTGATGAGTATGTTTTCTGTATTGTGCCTGATGGAAAGTATGGTGATTATTTTGAATATTGCCCTGTGGCTTCATTTATGGAATCTGAAGGTCTTACTCTTGTTCTTACAAGAAAGAATACAGATAAAGCTAAACTGCAATATGATTCAGTTTTTAAAAGAATTACTTTGGAAGTTCATTCCAGTTTAGAAGCTGTTGGTCTTACACTGCTGCTGTATCTGGTAAATTGGCTGAAAATAGCATCAGTGCCAATGTTATTGCGGGCTATTTTCATGATCATGTTTTTGTTCCAGCTGAAAAGGCAGAGCTTGCACTCAAACTTTTAGAGGAGCTTTGCAATGGAAAATAAAATTAAATGTCATTTTAATCAATCTGATAAAGATATCTGTTTGATCGGATTGAACCTGATGATAAAACCGGTCTTGGTAATCTGGCAAGATACATCATTCGTGCCTGTTTCTCTCAGGAAAGACTGGTTTATATTCCGGCAAAAAAATTTGATAGTGGTGTTGCCAAGGTTATTTACACATCTAAGGACAGAAAATCCAGAAAAGTTTTTAATGCTTTGGACTGGCTTGCCAGGCTGGTAACACATATCCCAATCAGATATGAGAATACTGTAAGATATTATGGCTTCTTTTCGAACAAATCCAGGGGAATGAGAAAGAAGGCAGACGTTGATGATGTAATCCCGACAATCATGCCAAATGATATGTCTTCTAATGAAGCAAAACAGAATTGGGCTCGGTTAATTCAAAAAATTTATGAAGTCGATCCACTTGTGTGCCCAAAATGCCAGGGGTCAATGAAAATCATTTGAATCTCTGGGATATCCGCAACCATGATCCGCCTGAGGTTGAACCTGTTCATATTCTTGAATTAACATATGTTGAAGAATCAGATTATGACAATTCAGGCTCTCAAATTCCAGTATTTGACACCTTTTGGAGCTGATATTTTTGAAATTGAGTTGAGGGATTACAGGTGCCCTATACTCAAATTCAGCCATATTTTAATTTTTCCGGTCTATTTTAACAATAATTCTGCTTCACAAGAACTCTGCACCCGGCACCAGAAGGGACACAACATGTTGTGTCCCTTCTGGTGCCGGGGTATATTTTTCAGGGTTATAAATTTTTTTTCTCTATTTCTTGACAAAAAGCAAAAAAGCATTTACTTATCCTTTTAACAATATGCAAATCTGTATAACTACTTTATTAGGCAAAGAATGAAGCTACTTAAAATGATAATAACTCTTTTGATATTCATTGTATTTTTACCGAATATTTCGTTTGCTGCGAGTTTTAATTGTCAAGAAGCTACTCAAGAGGTAGATAAAACCATTTGTTCAAACCAAGAACTCACCAAGCTTGATGAAAAGATGTCAAAATACTATTTCAAACTTAAGGAATCGCTTGATAAAAAGTCCTCTGGTACACTGTTAAAAAAGCAAAAAAGATGGTTAAAGCAACGGACTAAAAAATGTAATTCAAGTGATGCTAACTGTTTAATGAGTTTATATAAAGCAAGAATTCTTGAGTTAAGGGAAAGACACGAAAATCTTATTCCATACACCCTTACAAAAAAGGAAGCATTCCAAGGGTTGAAAGGAGTCTGTAACTTTAATGATGAAAATATACCTATTGATACTCTTATTTATGCTGGAGGAGCCTATAGCGGAAAGAAAATTAATTTCCAAATTGATCAGAGTGGACATCAAGCGACCCAATTTGAAGTGATAGTTAATTCACCAGACAAACCTGTTGCTTTAATTTTAGGCGCATATGAACCTTCAATTTGGAATATCGCATGGACACAAGGGACTCTGATTACTGCTGTTGTTGCTACCGGTTATCATCGGCAGGCAGTTTCAGGTTTACCAAATGATACTCCAATACTTATCAGTTCTTATGATAACGGTGGACCTTGTGGTTATCTTTATATAGTAGAAAAAAACTTACGAAAGATCAATCCTCTTTCCAATAAAATTTTTAATAAGGATGTAACGTTAGTACACTATGCAAGCAAAGGTATCTTGATAATTGGTAAACAGATCAATCAAGAAGATAGGCTATTTACGTCTAAGGACAATCCTCCCGAAGTATTTTTTGATAAATCTGTTCCTCTTGCAGGTAAAGCAGGATTAGAAGATCTCGTTAGAAAAGGTCTGATTCGTAAAGCTACATTGGGAGATTCTGAAAGATGGACTCAAATAAAATCAGAAATGTATAAAAAGGAGTTACCTCCTGTTGCTCAAGGATCTATCCCTAAAGCTTCCAAACCAAGAAGCATGCATAATGGATATGTCATACTTAAACAAATTACAATACCCGCAGGTTTATATGGCGGGAATTCAGCCACATTTTTCTTAAAGAAAGATGTACCATATCCAAAAGGAAAACTTGGGCATTCAACTTTATATGATTTTAATACGATGACTTGTTCTGGGACAGGATGCCGTGAGTATTAAACACCATTAAGTCATTAAGAATACAATTTGTATCCTTGATAAAGTTTTTTATATTCTGTGTAAAGATCCACCAGGTGCTAACAAATAAAAATTTAGAATTATCATATCAAATTCTGGCTGTATTACAGCCTGATACAGCATGGGTTATATAAAAGTATAAAATCATTTTTAGCTTATCCATTAATTGAATTATCTATTATCACAAAGCTAAAATAGTTTTAAATCAGTAGGTTTTCTTTTTTTTATGATTTATGAAATAGACCTCGAATACGACCATATATCCCTCGAAGGATACAATTTATAATAAGGAATGATGCGATAAATATAAAAAACAATCCAGCCCGTGGATTTAGTGCTTCAGGGATATCTTTTTGTGTAAGAACAAAATCAATATATTCCTTAGGAGCAAAAAACATGAAACAAAAAGGAGCTAATAGAGAGATAAGTAACCATGGGTCGAATGTATAAGCTATAATGTCTGCTATGGTACCGGTACCTTTTGACATATTAACGTTTACCATTTCATTTTCCTCTTTTAGACCACAAACCACATATAGAAAAAAATTAATAACTGTGTTTTAGAATAGGGAACACTTTATCCTGTTCAAGTTGTGCCTATATTTTTTTAAACTATTTTATAATTTTCCAGCCAGATATCAATAATTTTTTATTGATATTGATACGAGGATATCATGATGATTAAAATGCCGCAACAATATTGTAACAGCTTGAAATATGGTTGAAAAAATACCATATTGCTGTCCCAGCTCCTTTGCAATGATACTTTTCAGGAGAATAAACCAGAGTGTTGTTTATATTAGCCACTTTTGCAAATCTTCTTCTAAATATTTTGCATTATTTGTTCTAAGATAATAGGATTTATTTTGATGTGTTTGAATTTTCAGCAGAGGTTTCCAGAAAAGAATTGAATATCCCAAAGTTTTTAAAAATTTCCCTATACTCCATGTTTCTACTTTTAAGTTTTGAATATTCTCTTTTGGGATAACCTGGATTCTATTGCCAACCAAATAAATTTTATTTTTGGTCACATCCATGTGTGCATAATAATTGAACAGATATCGGTAGATGAGTAAAAATACGATAATATGTAAAAATGAATCTGCTATTGTTATGACATAGCTGTAGGGAACATCAATTGTACGAAGATAAAAAGCGTCACCCATACTGAATTTTAATGCCAGGTGTTTTGTCCATGCCCAGGAAAAAGAGGTTATGATTGAAACAAAAATAAAAACAAGGACTCCAAGGAAACGATTGCTTAATCTGCGGTGCATTAAAACATCTCTTTTAGTGTAGGAGATTGTTTTATTAAGCCTGTCAACAAAATTTATTTTATAGTAGCCAAGCAGAAGCAGAATTGTTGTAACTATTGATAATAGTGTCATTTCCAGGGGAAAATAGTAGTAGTCTCTATATATGTATGAATAGCTGTTTTCAGGTTTAAAAGTATTTTTTACAATATCTCTGAATTCATCATTGGTTATAGATTGAAATATTTCAAATGAAGTTTTATCTGAAATATCATGGTGTTCACGCAGGTATTCAGTGGTTCCTATAATCTCCATGAGAGATTGACTGTCATGTTCAATAGATGTATATGTTTTCTTATAATTTTTTAATGCATCCTGAATAAATTTATCATCTAAATGTTCAAGATCTTTTTGCATTGTCTTTTTAATAATTTTAATATTATTTTCAAAGTCCTTACGCAACCCATCAAAGCTGATTGATGCCACCATGGCTTTTCTGGTTCTACTGCCGAAATGATATGGGCTGATACTGTATGTGGCTCCCAGCTTGTTTCTCAAATGCTGCTGCAGTCGTTTTGCAAGATTTGTGATATAGGCATCAAGAATAATATATTTCTTGTAACTATCTAAAATATATTTTCCGCCAACATACCCTACATTGGAGCTATAGCCTTCAATAAAACGAAAAAAGGGTTTATTGTTTAGTTTTGGATTCTCCGACGGGTGATTTACTGTCAGGTTCCCCTTTATATTTATTGCACCGTATTGTTCTTCTACCAGTGATTTCATCTGTTCTACATCAAAATCACCTGCAATTTTAAGTGTCATATTGGCAGGATAGTAATAGGTGTTATAGTGTTGCATTACATCTTTAAAAGAGAATGTATGGTAATTTTGTTTTGCTCGATAATTTGGTGGCAGTTTTTTAGGTTCGTCCAATGCAAAACTCAATTTATAGAAATCATCTTCTGGAGGAGAGAGCTTTTCAATGGTTTCCAGTAAATACCACAGATATTTTTCATACCACATCTCCTCACCAACTTCAGTTTGTATAGCACCTTTTTCAATCTTTAAGTCTTCCGGGATTACTTTTTTATCAAACAGCATTTTAGAAAAAATTTTTGCTACCCAGTAAGACTTTGAACTCTCTATTGTGGCAAAATACTCAGTTTCATAGCGTCGGGTATATCCATTGACATAGGTAGCTCCCTCATCTTTGAGATAATCCAGATAATCATTATGCGGTACCCTTTGATCACGAAAAACAATGTGTTCAACAAGGTGTGAAAGCCCATAGGTGTCATAATCTTCCATGTCGGTTCCCACCTTGACTTTTACTGATATCTGAGTATTAACAGCTTTATTGTCACTCAATAGATAGACTTGCATTCCATTATCAAGCTTGAAATAATGAACATTTTTATAAGGGTCCGCAATATTTTCAGAATAGGCGTTCACCATAGGCAACAGTGTAAAGGCAAATATCCATAGTATCAATCTTGATTTCATTTTTACTCTCTATTTTGAAGCCATTATTTTAAGCATTGTATTTTTATCATTCAACTCTTGTTCTATCTTCTCTCTCAAACGTTTTGATTCTTCAGGAAAACTTTTTTCCAGGGCTGCAAATCTTGTCTCTCCGCCTAGAAACTCTTGAAGTGTTCCGTCGGGATCTTTTGAATCAAGAATAAAAGGATTTTTACCCTCTTTTACAAGCAGGGGATTATATCTGAATATTGGCCAATAACCAGACTCTACTGCAAGTTTTGCCTCTGTCTGGCTTTTTCCCATTCCTTTTTTAATGCCTTGATTAATACATGGTGCATAGCAAATAACCAGGGATGGTCCGGGAAATGATTCTGCTTCAACAAATGCTTTAATAACCTGGTTTTTATTTGCACCCATGGCAATGGAGGCAACATAAACATAACCATAGGTCATTATCATCCTTGCAAGGTCTTTTTTGCAAATCTTTTTTCCTGAGGCTGTATACTTGGCAATTGCTCCTGTGGGTGTTGCCTTGGATGATTGTCCGCCTGTGTTTGAGTATACTTCTGTATCCATTACAAGGATATTGATGTCATCACCAGAGGCAAGAACATGATCAACACCGCCAAAACCAATATCATATGCCCAGCCGTCGCCACCAAAAATCCAGTGGGATTTTTTTATAAAAAGTTTATTCTCTTCATAAATCTGTTGTAAAAGATCATTGGATGTCTCTTTTTTTAATAAATCTTTTAATACCAGAGCATATTTTTTTGACTCTTCAGCATTATTCATGCCTGAAATCCAGCCCTTTAAAGCATCTTTTATTTCAGCTGAAATATCTGTTTCAAGGGCTTGTTCAGCTTTGCTTTTAAGAATATTACGCTTATTATTGCTTGCCAGCATCATACCATATCCATATTCTGCTGCATCCTCAAACAGAGAACTTCCCCAGGCAGGACCGTGTCCATCACTATTTGTGCAATAAGGTGTAGCAGGAGCTGAGCCTCCCCAGATTGAACTGCAGCCTGTGGCATTGGCAATTGTCATTCTCTCGCCAAAAAGCTGGGTTAATACTTTTACATAGGGTGTCTCTCCACAACCTGCACATGCACCGGAGAACTCTAATAATGGTTGGAAATACTGGCTTCCCTTAACGCTTTCCCTCTTACCAAGCTCTGTTTTAAACGGTATGGTTTTAGAAAACCGATGATTTTCAACCTGTTTTTCAATCTGCTCGGCAAGGGGTCTCATCACCAAGGCTTTAACCTTTGAAGGGCATATGTCTTCACAACAGCCACAACCTTGACAATCTAAAGGGTTAACCTGAATTTTAAAATTCAACTCTTTTATCTCTTTGCCCTTGCCCTTTACAGTATTAAATGTGGCAGGAGCATTTTTTAACTCATCATCTGTTGCAACAATAGGAATAATAGCAGCATGGGGACATACAAAAGAGCATTGGTTACACTGGATACACTCCTCGGCATTCCATTGGGGAACCTGGATTGCAACCCCTCGTTTTTCATACTGACTTGTTGAGTTTGGAAATAGACCATCGCTTGTAAAAGCACTTACTGGAATATCATCACCTTTTTGATGAAGAATAGGTCCCATAACAGTTTTTACAAATTCATTATCTGAATCACCCTGGTCAATTGCTCCCTTTGCATCTTTCCATGATTCAGGAACTTCGATTTTTTCTAGTTTATCAAGAGTTTTATCTACAGCATCAATGTTCATCTTAACAATATGATCACCTTTTTTACTGAATTTTGCCTTAATATCATCTTTTAAAAGAGCAATGGCTTTTTCAATGGGTAAAATATTTGCAAGGTTAAAAAAGCAGGTCTGCATTATCATATTAATTCTACCGCCAAGTCCTACTTCCCCCGCGATCTTAACAGCGTCTATATTGTAAAATTTAATCTTTTTTTCATACATTTTTTTTCTTACATCACCGGGAATTTTCTCTTCCATATCTTTAATGGACCAGGATGAATTAAGAAGAAAAGTTCCACCTTCTTTAATACCGCTTAATACATCATATATATAAATATAATTTGTTTTATGACATGCAACAAAGTCCGCACTATCAATTAAGTAGGTTGATTTTATGGGAATATCACCAAATCTTAAATGGGAAACTGTAAGACCGCCTGATTTTTTTGAATCATAGGCAAAATAACCCTGGGCATACTTATCAGTATTATCACCAATAATTGCAATGGCACTCTGGTTTGCACCAACTGTTCCATCTGCTCCAAGTCCCCAGAATTTTGCACCAACAGTGCCCTGGGGGGCTGAATTAAATCCTTTTTTAACCTCAAGGGAGGTGTGTGTAACATCATCATTTATTCCCACAGTAAAATGATTTTTTGGGCTGCTTATCTCCATATTATCAAATACTGCTTTTATCATTGACGGGTTAAACTCTTTTGAGCTTAGACCATATCTTCCACCTAAAATTTTAGGAAAAGTTCCGCCCTTTTCCATAAAAGCAGTACATACATCACTGTATAATGGATCACCAAGGCTTCCCGGCTCTTTAGTCCTGTCTAAAACAGTTATTGTTTTTACACTTTCAGGAAGAGCTTTTAAAAAAGCTTCAGCAACAAAAGGTCTATATAGCCGAACCTTCACAAGACCTGTTTTTGCACCGTCATTATTAAGTTTTGTTATAACCTCTTCTATTGCTTCACAACTTGAACCTATCGCAACAATTACCTGTTCAGCATTGGGATCTCCTGCATAGTCAAAAAGGTTGTATTTCCGCCCTGTCAGGTTTCCAACCTTTTTCATCTGTTCTTCAACAATGGATGGAACTTTTAAATAATATGTGTTTGCAGCTTCCCTTGCTTGAAAATAGACATCCGGGTTCTGGGCTGTCCCTCTTGTGTTTGGATTTTCAGGATTTATTGCCCTCTCTTTAAATCTTTTTAATGCATCCATATTAAAAAGAGCTGCCATATCATCATAATCAATCATCTCTATTTTTTGTATTTCATGGGATGTTCTGAATCCATCATAAAAATGCATAAATGGTACACTTGCCTCAATTGTTGCAAGATGGGCAACTAGAGCCAAATCCTGGGCTTCCTGTACTGAGTTGGAAGCAAGCATGGCAAACCCTGTTTGTCTTGCTGACATCACATCAGAATGATCACCAAAAATTGACAAAGCATGGGTGGAAAGGGTTCTGGCAGTAATATGAAAAACACAGGGAAGAAGTTCGCCTGCTATTTTATACATATTTGGAATTTTTAATAAAAGACCCTGGGAAGCTGTAAAGCTTGTTGTGAGCGCTCCTGCAGCAAGTGATCCATGTACTGCTCCTGCTGCTCCTGCTTCAGACTGCATCTGTTTTATACTGAGTATGTTTCCAAAAATATTTTTCCGCCCCTTAGAAGCCCAGGAATCTGCTATTTCTCCCAGGGGGCTTGAAGGGGTAATGGGATATATTGCTGCTACATCACTCATTGCGTATGCCACATGGGTTGCCGCTGTATTTCCATCTATAGTCTGCATATTTTTTGCCATAATGTCTCCTGTTTTTTTTAAATAACCGATGTGTAATCTTGAAATAATACATTAGATAGTACTATATGTAAATATTAATAATATTTTAAGAAAGAATCACTTGTCTAAAAAAGGTTGAAAATATGAAAATCTGCATTGCCCAGATAGAGTGTGTTTTAGGTGATATTAATACAAATATGGAAAAGATATCCTGTTTTTCTTCAAAGGCTTCTGAACAAGGTTTTGAGATGATTGTTTTCCCTGAAATGGTTGACACAGGCTACAACATGGATGTTATCAGACAAAAAGCCTCAAGGTGGGATAAAAACAGTAAAACCAACCCCTGTAACCTTATTAAATATGCAGGGAAGAAAAATAAAATCCATATTATATGTAATATTTCTGAAAAAGAAGATGATAAGATATATAATACCACCCTTGTTGTAAACCCCGATGGAAAAATGGTGGGAAAATATAGAAAAATCCATCTTGCAGATTATCCACCTTTAAATGAAGGTTCTTGTATCTCTGCTGGAAAAACAGTTACAATTGTAAAAATTAATAATATAAAATTTGGTCTTTTAACCTGTTATGACTTAAGATTTCCAGAAATTAGCAGAGCATTGGTTCTTAATGGTGCTGATGCACTTATATTATGCTCGGCATGGCCCTTTCCAAGACTTGTTCACTGGAACACTCTAATCAGAGCAAGGGCAATTGAAAATCAAGTTTACTTTATTGCTTCTAACCGTGTGGGAACTGATGATCATGTCACATTCTGTGGATCCAGCAGAATTATTGACCCCTATGGTGTTATTGTTTCATCGGCTTCAGAAAACAGCGAGTCTTTTATATCTGGTGAAATCAATCTTGAAACAATTCAAAAAGTAAGGCAAAACATGCCTGTGTTCAACCATAGAACAAAGATAGATAAACAACCTCTTTTATAAAAAAAGGTATAAGCTGAGTGTTTTTATATTTTCCATAACCTAAGCCTGTAATTTTAAAAGCAAAATTTTTTCTTTTTTAATATCTGTTTATATGATAGCTTTAATCTTTTTATGTTTTATTAATTTTATAATAACCAAAGAGGCAAATATGGCATTTTTATCATCAAGTTCATCAATTTCAAGATATTATATTGAAGGAAAATTTGATGATTCAATAATGGAAAATATAAAAACCGGTCTTGAAAAAAACTCTGTCCCGGATATAGAAACTGATTATAGTGAAGTTTCTGTTGGTTGGACTCCCTTTGAAAGCCCTTATAAACCAGACTTTAATAAATTTGGCTTTTCTTTTGGTACTTATTTTCTTTTTAATTTTAGAATTGATAAAAAAACTATTCCTTCAAAACTAATAAATAAGCACATTTCACTGGAGATTGATAAAAGGTTAGAAAAAAGCGGTCGTTCTTTTATTTCTAAAAATGAAAAATCTGAAATTAAAGATTTTGTTTTAGATGATCTTATGAGAAAAATTCCTTCTGTCCCTAATATATATGAGGTTTTATGGAATTATGAGGAGGCTTGCCTTTTTTTATTTACTACACAAAAAGCTGCCAATGAACTTTTTGAAACAATTTTTTTTAAATCATTTGATTTAAAGGCTATCCGACTGTTTCCATACACAATGATTGAAAAAATTTCCAACCTGAAAGATCAATATAAAGATATTATTTATAATCAATCATCTTTTAATTATATAAAATAGAATATTTAATAAAGAGGTTAAAATGTTAGATATTGCAGCCGGTTATAATAAGTATAAATTTCTTGGTAATGATTTTTTAACCTGGGTTTGGTATTTAAGTGAAAAAAATATAAATTTAAAAGAGTTATTAAATTCTGACTTTAAGACAATCACTCTTGAAATTGGCAATAGTATTGTTCTTGAAAACTCCCTTGGTGATAAGTCAAAGGAAAAAATATCCATAAAAGGTGATGAAGCAGGTCTTGAAGAGGGTAAAACAGCTCTTAAAAAAGGTGGTGTTGTAACAAGTATTAATCTTATTTTAAATATTGATGAGCAAGAGTATAAATTTACAATAAAAGGTGAAAGCCTTAATATAAGCGGTTTAAAAACTCCCTCTTTTAAATCGGAAAAAAAGGAAGAGATAGAGGGTGCTATACTTGAAAAAGCGTTTTTTTGTGAACAAGTTTACATTTTTATTGATACTCTTTTTAATAAATTTATAGAAAAAAGATCCTCGGACTCTTTTAAACATGGAGATTCCCAGGAAATTAAAAAATGGATACTCTCTTGAAGGTAAATTGTTAATAAAATGTTTAAAAAAGTTAAGTTATGAACTTAAAAATTAACATGTTCATAAATGCTGTTTTATAAACCTTTTAAAAAGTTATTTATGAATAATAAAAAAGTTATTTTTTGTTTAAAATTCAATGGGATAAAAAGTTATTAACATATGAACAATGCTTATTGTTATTATGTATTTAAATATTTAATAAAATAATAAATAATGTTATAAATAAATTTTAATTTAGGACTATAAAAAATGGATTTTATAATTTACAAAAAAAATATTATTGATGCTTTAATAAAAGTTCAAGGTATTACAGGAATAAATACAAATCTTGCAATCACATCAGATCTTTTATTAAAGGCTTCATCATCAAGTTTGACTATTACCGCAAATAATCTTGAAACTGTTTTTGTTGGAAATTATAATGCTCAAGTAAAGTCAGAAGGCTTTATCTCTATTAATTCAAATAAATTTTTTGAGATAATTAAAGAGTATCCCTTTGAAGAAATCCCTGTAAAAGAGATAGAAAACAGATGGGTAGAAATTGGTGAAGGAGACACTCAGTATAATATAGTTTCATCAGATTATGAAAATTTTCCTGTTACACCTGTTATTGAAGATATCAATTTTATAGATATAGAGTGTTCAGATATAAAAAAAATGGTGGAAATAACAGCTGGTATAACTTATGGTCCCGATGAAAAAAGAATGTATATGCTGGGAGTACTTATAGAGAAAACAGAAGATGAGAATGAAAAAAAACTAAGAGTTGTTTCAACTGATTCTAGAAGACTTCATTGTTATGAATTTAACTACAAAGGAGATATTGATTTTCCTGAGGGAAATATCTTAATCCCCAAAAAAGCTTTTTCAGAAATAGGAAAATTTGTATTAAATAAAGATAAGAGTGTTAAATTTGGTTTAAAAGATAACCATATTATTGTTTCAAAAGATAAAGAAGTACTCATGATAAAATTATTTGAAGGTGAATATCCTGATTATAGACAGCTTTTAAACACAGATAATATGATTGCTGTTAATATGGAAAAAAACATGTTTAATACTATGTTAAGAAGGGTATCAATACTTACTTCAGACCAGTATAATAGCATAACTTTGAAATTTGATAATAATGAACTTATATCAACCATTAACAACCCTGAAATAGGTGATTTTAAAGATAAACTCAAGATAGACTATTCAGGAGAAAAACTGGAAAGTGCATTTAATCCAAAGTATTTTATGGATGCTGTAAAAATAATCGAAAACGATAATTTAATTATCTATATCAAGGATAAAACGAGCCCTTTTTTAGTTAAAGGTTTAAATGATGATAAACTTATTTGCATAATAATGGCGATGAAAATAATATGAATACTGAAAAAAAAGAGTACAATGCTGAAAGTATAACAATTTTAAAAGGTCTGGAAGCAGTCAGAAAAAGACCTTCAATGTATATAGGAAATGTTGATAAAGAGGGATTGCATCATCTTGTATATGAAGTTGTGGATAATAGTATTGATGAAGCAATGGCAGGGTATTGTGATACCATAAAAATAAATATTCACTCTGATAAAAGTATAAGTGTTGAAGATAATGGCAGGGGAATACCCGTAGAAATCCATGAAGATGAAAATATACCTGCAGCAGAAATAGTACTGACAAAACTCCATGCTGGTGGAAAATTTGATAAAGATTCATACAAAGTGTCAGGAGGATTACATGGTGTAGGTATATCAGTTGTTAATGCTCTCTCCTCTGATCTTGAGATGAACATCTATAAAAACGGAATTAACTATAATCAAAAATTTTCAAAGGGTGATAAAAAAACAGAGCTTACCAAAATAGGAAAGACAGAAAAAAAGGGAACAAAAATAACATTTACCCCAGATTTTTCAATAATGAATGAAAATGAGTTTAATTTTAACACTTTATCAAGAAGAATGAGGGAACTTGCCTTTTTAAATAAAAAATTGAGAATAATAATTGAAGATGAGCAATCTCTTGAAAAAAATAATTTCTACTACGAGGGAGGATTAACATCTTTTGTTGAATACCTGAATAGATCCTGCACGCCTATGCACGATCCTATTTTAATAGAAGGTGAAAAAAAAGATGTCACTGTTGAACTTGCAATCCAATACAATGATACATTTAAAGAAAAACTATACTCCTTTGCCAACAATATAAACACAGTAGAGGGTGGATTTCACGTATCAGGGTTTAAGGGAGCACTTACACGAACAATAAACAACTATGTTACATCTCAAAAAACCGCAAAAAATAAACAAGATATAAAACTAAGCGGTGATGATATGAGAGAGGGGCTTACAGCTATTATTTCAGTAAAGATTATGGAGCCCCAGTTTGAAGGACAGACAAAGACAAAGCTTGGGAATAATGAAGTTAAAGGAATAGTAGAGTCCCTTGTTAATGAAAAACTTGCACACTATCTGGAAGAAAATCCAAAAGTTGCAAAAAAAATACTTTTAAAAGCTGTAGATGCAGCAAGGGCAAGAGATGCTGCAAAAAGGGCAAGGGAGTTAGCAAGAAAAAAAGGGACACTTATTGATTCAACCCTGCCAGGAAAATTAGCAGAGTGCCAGTTTGCTGATCCTGCAGAGAGAGAACTTTTTCTTGTGGAGGGAGATTCTGCAGGAGGAAGTGCTAAACAGGGAAGAGACAGAAGATTCCAGGCAATACTGCCTTTAAAAGGAAAAATTCTTAATGTTGAAAAAGCAAGAATGGATAAGATATTAAGAAGCGAAGAGATAAAAAATTTAATAACAGTTCTTGGTACCGGTGTTGGAAAAGAAGAGTATGATATAGAAAAAATTCGATATCATAAAGTAATAATTATGACTGATGCTGATGTTGATGGTGCACATATAAGAACACTGCTCCTGACTTTTTTTTACAGACAGATGCCGGAACTTATTCAAAAAGGGTATCTATATATAGCCCAACCACCTCTTTTTCGAGTAGGAAAGGGAAAAAGCGGGCAATATTTAAAAAATGAGAAAGAGTATAGTGAATATTTAATAAAGAGAATATGTGAACAGAAAATTCTTTTTATAAATGATAAACAAGAGCAATACAGTTTTGATGATATATATTTTTTTCTGAACAAACTTATTGATTATAACGGAGCAATTGAACGTCTGAAAAAGAGAGAATACGACATTGATCTGCTTACAATATTGATAAATAAAGGGGTGAAAGATAAATATTTTTTAACTGAAAAAGAAAACCTTGAGTCTTTAAAAATCAGTATTGAAGAGAAAGGATATAAAACAAGACAAGTCGAATATGAAGAGGAACGCGGAATATATACCCTGGAGGTTATGGATGAAAAAGGAGAAAAAGTTCTTTTAAAAATTGGTAAAAGTGTTCTCTCTTCTAACGATTATCAAATTATGCTGAAAAGATACGAAAGCATAAAATCCTTTGATAACCCACCTTTTTTAGTATCATCTAAAAATGATAAAAGAGAAAATGCAATCAAATTTTCAAATATAAAAGAGTTTTATAGTTACATGATGATTGAAGCAAAAAAAGGGATTAATATTCAAAGATATAAAGGTCTTGGAGAGATGAATGCTGACCAGTTATGGGAAACAACAATGATACCGGAAAAAAGAGAATTGCTTCAAGTTAAATCAGAAGATATTGAAACCTCAGATGAAATTTTTACATTATTAATGGGCGAAGAGGTAGAACCAAGAAGAAATTTCATTCAAACCCATGCACTTGAGGTATCATCCCTGGATTATTGATAACTATTAAAAAAATTTTAAATCTTAATTTCATTAAGTGCTTTTTTTATCTGCCGCACAGCCTGTTTTAATCTATCTTCATTTTCCACAAGAGCAAGCCTTAAATAACCCTCACCCTCATCACTAAATCCTGTTCCAGGGGCAACAGCTACATTTGCCCTGTTCATTAATTCAACAGCAAAATCAAGCGAGGTTAGCTTGTTAAAAGGTTC
>CAZMEX010000006.1:0-93050 GCA_964565415.1 uncultured Desulfobacterales bacterium
CCAGCTTTATCACAGGTTGCAGCCTGATGAATCGGTTCTGATGTTACATTAATATCTGCTGTGTTGGCACCAAAGGAAACACCTGCCATGACAAAAAACGCAAAGACAGCAATTGCCAGACTTAACCGTTTTTTCATTTTTAAAACTCCTTTAAATGTTAAAATTTATGTCAAAATTTTTAATACTTGAGCTTATTTGAACAAAATAGTATTATATAGTGTTATCTAGTGTTTAAATATTTCAACACAATATGTCTTACGCAAAAGTCATACCAGACAATCTTCTTTTTTTTAAAAAACTATAAACTCCCTAACATCATTAGTTTACTGCATATTCATCTAATATTCTCAATTAACCAATTTACTAATATCTGGTTGAAACCAGACAAGCTTTGATTAATTTTAACCAAGGAAGTTATTTACATTCAGGTCTGTTGCCATATTCTGACTTTCTATTGTCAGGTGCAATTGCCAATGCTTTATGGATATACATACAGGCATCTTTTATTTTACCCTGTTTAAAAGCAATCACTGCCATTGTGTCATAGGCAAGATCCAAAATATTATATTGCTTAAGCTCCATTATATGGATGGCTCTCTTTGAATATTTTGCAGCACGTTTAAGCTCAGTCTGTGAATTGCTTGATGTAAATACGATTTGCCATGCCATATCATTCAACCATCTGGCAGATTCACCGAATTTTGGCTCCAGCAACTCTAAAAGGGAGAGTGCCAGCTTCCCATCACCTTGATTATTCAGCTTTGAAACATCACCCATTGATGTCTGATATAACCTGCCTTGCGATATCAAACCAGGATCAATCTTGTGGGCTTTTTGGGCGAGGGAATAAGCTTTGATATACTCATTGCTTTTCCTTGCACGTTTTGACAACTCCCAGTAAAATTTTGAAATATTTCTTCTGTTCTGTTCAAAATATAATCTATTTTTATCTGACCTATTTTCAAGCATAACCAGCATTTCCAGGCATGCATCAATTTTTCCTGTTTTAAGATAAACAATGGCAATGTTCATTATAATTGCTAACCTGTCAGGATACTTTTCCAACACCTTTAATCCATACTTTATAATATCAGCATCATCTTTAATCTCAATTGCTTCGTTATGTTTATACTCATAGAACTGTGTTTTTATATTTTTCAAACCATAAATTTCCTGCCCGCTCAATCGTAATTGTTCTGTCACAGAGAGAAATTTAGAATTTATAAAAGGTTTTGTTCGTTCCAGTAAAGCCTGATTTTGTCTGACAAATACTGCGCCATCTTTTAGCCTGCCTTTTTTATACAGAGCGTTTACAATTGTATGCAGTGAATTAGCAGCCAAAAGCCGGAATCGCACAGGCAAAGCATCAACCTCCCGGGAGTCCATCAAGACTTCAGGTATTTTTATATCTGAATAAAAATCAGGTTGATATGCAAAACACACCATACCAGTATCAATATATTGGATATACCAGTTCTCACTATTAAAAAAACAATTAAGTATTGAACCGCTTGAATGATCAACAAGAGCAACATCTATTCCATATTCTGCAAAAAGAAAATCAGGATTTACCCCTTGCTCACGCAGAAGTCTTAAATGCAATAGAACTTTTGGAGGATGGGGGGAAAAAAAACCGTCAACAAAAACTTTTTTTCCCGGGAACCATTTATAAAGCAGATAGCCACCAGTTGCCATGGTTGTAAAAACCTTGTTTTTTTTAAATTCTGAATATACTCTGTTGGAACATTTTTCTGAAAAAACCGGTACTCTTCCCAACCCAAAAGCATGTAAACCAGTCCCGATTTTAACGGGGAATCCCAATAAGCAATTACACCATAGTAATAAAAGTAAAATAAACGAAAGAATCCATGGAACATTGAGCAGATACTTTTTTCTCTTGATTTCTATCCTTTTTAGAGTATTTTCTCCTGCTGCAAAAAACACAACAGCAGCAGCAGCAAGGGGAATGTAACCGCAGAGTCTTAAATATCCCAATCCAACAAAAAGCACACCTGCAAAGGGAAGGACAAGTGAATAACGAACAGGTCGAAGAAAAAATAAAATTATAATTATCCCAAGAAAACCTGAAAACAAAGCTATCCAAACATATAGTCTATCAAGCTTATCAAAGGGAGATAAAAAATCTGCTGACTGTACGGGTGAGCTGTTTGATTTAAAAACAGTATTATTCAACCAGTGTTTCAGTGAATAAAGAAAACCTTTCCCATATTGTTTTTCAGGTACAAAATCAGTTGGTTTAATTGAAAGCTCTGGAAATTTTATGAGACGTTCCTTTTCTGATTCTGATACAGCATCAGTTGGTGGTCCCAGGTTTTTGGGAACATCGTGGTTGTTAATTTTTGAATTTACTTTTTGAAAATTTATCCAATTTGATAATCTTAAATAACTTGACGTGGTTGGATTCCATACTGAAATTACCCCTAAACTGAGAGCAAGCACTATGCCATAAACTCCAATACACCTGGTGATATCTGGACTTTTTGTCTTGAATTTATCAATGATATCACCTGAAAAAATAAGCGCGGACAGACAAAATCCCAAAAGATAACTGCCGTGAAGGCAGCCCCAGATTCCAAGCACCAGAGGATATAGCCAGATATACCATTTTTTTTGCTTTTGGCAGATAAGATACCACATATAGAAAATAACCGGCACAAGATAATGTGCATATAGAGAATTACGCACAAGCTGTTTTTGATAGGTACCAACCACAAGAATCATTAATAATAGAACATGCCATCCCCTGTATTTTTTCCCAGCCATGGAGCGAAGCAGAAAGCAGGCAAGCAATACTGCTGCCATGCGCATCATCTGCAAACCAAAATCACCTGAAAGCATATAAACAAGATGAAAAATAATATCCCCGAGAAAAGTATATCTCAAGTTTCCAGTGCTTTGAGTGACAGGGCTGAAATAATATTCAGTAAAATCAGGCCAGGCAAAATTTGATAAAATACTTTTCCCGCACTGCATATGCCACCAGATATCATTATCATAAACTTGAATAAATGATACAGGGAGAATAAACAATACAACCAAACTCCAGAACCACAATTGGGGGTGTCTCATATAAACTTTTTCAATACTGTTTTTAATTTCCAAGAACTTATAAACCTTTCATCACCACATTTTTTTAAAGACAATACTTATTGAAAGAGGAGCACCCTCTTCAAGGGCATACATTCCGGGTATTTCATAGTTTAAATCCAGAAGGTTTTCTACCTTGATCTGAAGTTCAGACTTGTCAAAGAATAAATTTTTTATGGATATGCCTGCGTCCAATAGAAATACACTCTCTATCTCCTGCAACTCCTTGACAAGGGGATCAGCTAATTTGTATCCTGAAAAATACCTTGCAGCAGCAAATAATTCAATATTGTTTTTCAAAGTCCATAAACAATCTATATTAAAAAATCGCTCCGGTCCAATATCATAGGGATAGGCAAGGGAAATAAAATGTTTCTCAATGGTACCATCGGGTAAAATGGTTGAATAGTCATTATATAGATAAGTTTCAAGGGGGCCATGGTTATTGAGTAATGTCATACTGCCTGATATGGACAGATTTTTTAGAGGTTTTGTTAAGAACGAGAATTCAACTCCTTTAATTCTCTGGGAGTTGGGATTTGAAAGTCCTGCGTACGGGTCGTCCATTACATGGTTATCAATCTGACTTATAAATCCAGATAGAGAAGCATCAGCTTTCTTTCCAAATTTTCTTGAGATTTCAATGCTGATATTCTGAATCTCTTCAAGTTCAGTTTTTCCACTGGAAAAAAGCTGACGCGGGCCGGGTGTTCTATATGCTGTGCCCAACAGGGCTTTACAAACCCATTGTTCTGAGGGTTTCCAGACAGCTCCGGCATTATAACTGAAATTATCTTTAAATGAGTCATGGTCATCATGTCTGACACCAATATTCAGATCAACATCACCTAAAGAGAATTGGTATTGAGTAAAGAAACTGAAAAGTTTTGTTGTATAATCTTTTTGATCAAATCCCGGCAGAAAAAAAATATTTTCAGCAACAAGAAATCCCGGCAGGTAGCTATCCCAGACTGAAACCCCATTGTATCTGCTATTTCTGAATGATCCTCCTGCAATAAAGTGGGAACTCCCTGAATTAAGCACTTTTTCATAGGTTATCTCTCCATAGGTTTCAAATTCATCACTGTCAAGATCCTTATCAATAATCTTCCGCTTGGCATCAAGTGCAGATATGGTAGTGGTAAATCTCAAAGCAGAATCAATTCCAAACTGTTTTTTACCTTCTAATTTTAAAAAAGCTGTTTTTTCAAACCTGACCTCTTTCCATTGGATATTATCAACCAGAGATGACAGGGAATAAGGTGTTTTAGAATCTGTAAACCTTGCTGAAACCTTAAAAAAATCTTTATAGGAAAAATTTGCAGCAATTTGGACATTCTGTCCATACTCCTCTGATGAAGTCCCTCTTCTCTGTTCAGGTGGAACTGGAGTAGAACCTGCTCCCCAGAACCGAGTTATATCAGATTTAAAATCTTGTTTTTTTGTAAAACTTGTGCTGATTGTAAAAAAGCCATCCCATGCATCCTTATTCCACCCATGGTTAATATAACCGCCCAATGAATAATCTTCTGAAGAGAAAATCGCTCCTGTCTCAGTACCAGAAAAATCTTTTCCAGTTAGAGGTACAGCGTTTACAATCCCGGCAAATGCATCAGGTCCCCAGAGTACTGAACCTGGTCCCCTCACAATCTCAATCCGTTTAACTGCATGGAGAGAAATTTTATCAACAAATTGTACAGGTGCAGTATCATACAAATATAAAAATGAATCAGGAATACCACGGAGATAAGAGTGAATTCCTGAATCTGTTTCAATTACATGGAATCCCGGAACAGAATCAATGGCTTCATTTAGTGTTGAATAATGTTTTTTAATAATATCATCTCTGTCAATGACAAAAGCAACTGCTGGTGCCTGCCACGCGCCCTCTTCCCTGCCGGATGCAATGGACATAATATCCTGATCTTCACCAACAAACATAAGTATTGTATCAGTAGTATCAGCTTGAGCTGAGATAATATTAATGGAGGGAACCAAAAATATAAGTACAATAATCACACAAAATTTTATCAAATACAGCATGGGTATTCTAATATCCATTTTATTTATCTGCCTGTTTCATAAGCACTCTGAATTTTGCCCTTGTTAATCCAAGTAATTTTGCTGCCTCGGTCTGGTTCCCGCGGGTATTTTCCAATGCCTGTATTACCAGATTGGAGACTTCTTTTTCAAAATCAATGCCTTCAGGTAAAAATTTAAAACCAGCATTTCTTTTACTTAAGTCATTGGAAATATGAGTATCAAGAAATGAAAATGTTTTTGAATCAAGAACTGTATGGGAACCTGAGAGAATAACTCCTCTTTCTACTACATTGGCAAGTTCCCTCACATTGCCACACCAATCATGTTCAACAAGTATTTTTTCTGCACCTGCGGAAAAACATTTACTCTTACCGGACTTGTACTGGTTTAAAAAATATTCAGCAAGGAGAAGAATATCATCTTTTCTCTCTCTTAATGGAGGTAATATTAAAGGCAGTACATTAATTCTATAATAGAGATCTTCCCGGAACTTTCCCTTAACAACAAGCTCTTTTAAATTCTTATTTGTAGCACATATCACACGGACATCAGCATCAATTTCTTTATTGCCCCCCACGCGGGTTATTTTTTTCTCTTGCAAAACCCTTAATAGTTTTGCCTGGGTTGCCATGGGCAAATCCCCGATTTCATCAAGGAACAGTGTTCCTTTTGATGCATACTCAAATTTTCCAGCAACCCTTTTATCAGCTCCAGTAAAAGCCCCTTTTTCATGCCCAAACAGTTCAGATTCAAATAGAGAAGATGATATTGCTGCACAGTTGACCGGAACAAAGCGGGAGTTGATTCGTGGACTTGCACTATGTACAAACCCTGCTACAAGCTCCTTTCCTGTCCCAGACTCGCCCTGAATCAAAACTGCTGAATCGCTCTGGGCAATATTTTCTGCAAGCTTAAGTAATTCGCCCATCTTTTTTGAGTTGTAAATTATTTTCTGCTGCCATCCATTATTTTTTATTTTATCTTTTAGATATCTATTCTCTTCTAAAAGCTTGGAAACATTCAAGGTTCGCTCCACTGATAAAAGAATCTGATCCCTGTCAAATGGTTTGGTAATATAATCAGAAGCACCAAGCCTCATTGTTTTAACTGCTGAGTCAATGGTTGCAAAGGCGGTGATCATAACCACGGGACATGGGATATCTGCTTTTATTATTTGTTGCAGCAGCTCAATACCACTCATGTGCGGCATTTTAATATCTGTAATTACCAGATCAAACTTACTATCTTTTAATATGGAAAAAGCATGGCTTCCATCCCCAGCTTTTTCCACCTCATGACCTTCCTCCTCAAGAATCATGGATAAAAGATGCCTCATTTTTTGTTCATCATCTGCAATCAATATTCTGGCCATATGCCATTATCTCCAAAGTCTTATTAAATAACAGGTATTTTCAAAGTAAACATTGCGCCACCATCTGAATTATTTTCAACATATATAATACCATTATGGGCATTAATAATTTGATATACCAAAGCTAAACCCAATCCAGTACCTTTTGATTTAGTAGTGAAAAAAGGTTTGAAAATATCAATCTCTGTGCCTTGTTCTATACCATGCCCATTATCAGAAATTTCTATAAACCAAAAATAGTTTTCATTATATGATTTTACAATAATATTTAAATCTTCCTGGCTTGATTCAACTGCATTTTTCACTATATTGTCAAAAACCTGTATTAAAAGGTTCTCATCACACCTGATTTTACAATTTAAAGCCTCCAATTGCCATTGTATATCAATGGGCGAGTCATTATATAGTATTGCATATCGTTTTTCCAGTCCCTCCATAAACTGGTCTATACTCACATTTTCAAAAACTATATTCCCAGGTTTTGCAAACAATAAAAAATTTTCAATCAGACGGTTGAGTCTTAAAATTTCATCATTTATATATCTACCCATTGTGTTGTCATTGGGAATTAAATACTCTTTTTGAAGAAATTCAAAAGCAGTCTTGATAATGGCAAGTGGATTTTTCACTTCATGGGCAACGGAAAGTGAAAATTTTCCAAGTTCTGCCAGGGCTTTTTGCTGGGCTGCCTCTTTTGTAACCTGTTCATATGCTTTTCTTCCTTTTTCAAGGGAGTTTAACATATAATTAAATGCTGATGCCAACTCCCTTGTCTCAGGTAAAGTTCCGGGTTCTGCTCTCAATTCAAGGTCTCCATCACCTATCTGTTTAGAGACAAGGGCAAGCCTTGTTACATCTATAACACTTTCCTTGACTATAAAATAAAACAATATACCTGCCAAAAATGCCAGGACGACAGAGACCAGGACAAATTGAATTGTCACCCCTCTAATTAAAATATTTATCCCTCTTGTACTGTATTTAATCTTAACTTTCCCAATACTATCCACACCTTTGATATTCAATGTGCCAAATGGGGTATTACGGTATTCTTTAAATAAAAAATTCTCAGCATCTGTCTTGTTTAAGGTGACAGATGTTTCAACGGAATATAATCTGCCTGGAATATTTCTTGACTGTTTTGCAAGTATATTGTTATCACTGTCCACAATAGTTACAAGTGCTACATCCTCTTCACCAAGCAAATTAACTGCAAGGGAGTTTAAACCTGATTTATCCCTTATTAATACACCCACCTCGGAATTCACAGCAAGATATTTAGCAAGGAATATAATCCTGCTTTTAAAACGTTCCAGCATATAATTGCGGATAATATATATGCCTGCAATATCCAGACAGACTGTTACAGCAGATATTATAATCACAGCTGCAATAACCATCCTTATGTGAAGTCCTAGTTTATTCATTTTTTTTAAAACCAAGGTATTTTTCAATACTGCTGTTCACAACAATATGAAATTCAGAAGCATTGGTTTGGCATTTTCCATTATTTAACAGCAGTTCCTTTACAAAAAGAGCTGTTGTTCTGCCAATCTGCTGATAATCATAGACAAATGCCATTAATGCACCGCTGTGAATGAAAAAATTATTGTATCCAATAACCGGTACATTGTGTGATATCCCATCTTTTATAATATATTTTACCAGGGATGCCGAAATAACAGTTGCATCCGGTATTAACAACAATCCATCAATCTTGTCCCAATTGTTTCTTAATAATTCAGGCACCTGCTCCTTTGCACTTACCATCAGAGGTTGTATCTCAATGCCAGAAGCCAATCCAATCAGCTTTGCTCTGCTGATATACTCCTTATTATACTGCTCATCATAAAGGATCCCCACTGATTTAATCTTTGGAAAAGTTCTAGTAATTGATCTAATCTGATCTCTGGCATTAACAGACAAAAAAAAACCGCAAAAGGAAGTTCCTTGTTGCGGCAATAAAGATGATGGATTGGACACCATGGTATATATTTTATAAATTGATTGATCCGGAGGATTTGATTTTAAAAACAATACTGCCTCAGGTCCCACTGCAATGACTGACTTGTATTGATAAGTGCCCTTTAAAGAAAAAGGCTCATCTTTCCGTGATTTGATAATATCTTCAAGGAAAAAAAACTCTGTCTCAATATCAGAAAAATCATTGAATGCTTCCCTGATACCGTCAACTGCTTCGAGATAAGGTTTTATTTTTAAGGAAATTAAAACAGTACACTTTGCAATTGGCTCAGCAGCATAACAATTTTTCAGCCCGATGCAATTGGTCAGGGCTGAAAGAATTATTAAAACAACCAGACAATACTTTAATTGATTTATTTTAATTAGAAAGAAAATCAACTATCCTTTTATGATTTTTAAGTCCATAGAATTTTTCAGTGAATTCTTTTGAGACTGAATCAATATCACTTAACGTAGTAATTACTTTGGGTGTAATCATTATTATTAATTCACTTTTTATAACACTGTCGGTTGTCTCTCCAAATAAGAACCCAATCAACGGCAGGTTTGATAACCATGGAACTCCCTTTGAATTATCGGTTTTTGTCTCTGATATCAATCCACCTATAACAATGGTCTGCCTGTCTTTAACAGAAAGTGTTGTGCTCACATTTCGATTAAAAAAAGAGGGGGCACTCTCATCGGCAGAAGACTCCACTTTGCTGCTGACTTCCTGGCTAATTTCCATGCTGACCATACCATCATCATTTATATGGGGAGTTACTGTCAGAATAATACCTGTATCACGATACTGAATTGTTGTTGTAGTTACACCATCGTCTGCATCATAAGTGGATGATGCAATTGGTATCTGGGTAACAACGTTAATTGTTGCAGGTTTATTATCTGATGCCAGAATACTTGGTGAAGACAATACCTCTGCCCTGTCATCAGTAGCCAGAGCTTTTACTGCAGATACCCAGTCATCAGTGACCCCAGCAGCAAATGTGAGTCCTTTAGATGTTATATCTGCTTTTGTAATCCCAACAGTTCCTCCGACACGATCTTTTAAAAAATGCCAGTCAACTCCAATGGTTCTGCTATCAGTAATATTAACATCAAGAATCAATACATCTATAAGCACCTGCCTTGGCAACACATCGAGTTCCCTTAGTATCTGCTTGACCATTATGTAATCAGATGGAACAGCATCAATAATCAAGGCGTTCCTGACAGGGTCTGGTATAATGGTAATTTCTTTGCTGAGGCTTGCACTCCCACCCATTCCAGCTTTTTGAACAGATTTTGATTTAATGGTTTTTTTGATATTTTTTTTCTTGTCAGGTTTGGGAAAAAGTTTAATTGCTACATTATTTCCGGTTTTTTTATTGATCTGGCTGTCTTTACTCTTTCTTGCCTGCTCGGAATATACAATGCCCTCTTTTTTAAATACCTGATTCAATAACGATGCTAAATCTTCAGCATCACTGTTTTTAACTCTATAAATAAATATTCTGGAATCTGCTGAATTATCCTGAACATCTATTTTTTTTATAAACATTTCAACCTTATCAAGCACTCGCTCATTATTTGAAATAGCTACTATAGTATTTATTCGTTCAATGGCAATTATCTTGCTTTCTGACTGATCAATTTTTAGATATGGTCCGATTAAACCATTAATCAATTTGAGTGCTTCTTCAGCTTCAATATTATGAAGTTTAAAAAATCTATGATTAATATTGTCAAACAAATCCACATCAAAAACATCAACCAGTTGCAATATCCGCTTAAGGTTGTTGGTTTTATCAATAATAATTATAACATCAGAACCCTCTTTGGGAATAATTGTTCCAGAATCAGAAAGAAATGGAGTCAAAGTAGGAATAATAACCTTAGGTAAAATATACTCCAGTGGTATAATCTGCATTACCATTCTTTCACTGTTGGGTATTTCATTCAGATCTCGTCCATATCTTGTTAGAATGGGCGTAGCAGAAATTTTATCTTTGGCTATGATTCTATAAAGTTTCCCCTCTTTTAATGCTGTCAATCCATTCAGCTCAAGAATCTGAAAAAACAGAGGAAAAAGATCTGACTTGTCAAGCTCTCCTGCTGAATGGATAGTAACTTTCCCCCTCACATTTGGACCAACTATAAAATTGATATTCAGGATATCAGCCATTGTTCGAATAACTTCATATAAATCAGCATTGTCAAAATTAAATGATATACCTCCTGCAGCAGATTTTTTCTTGTTATTTGAGACCGCTTCTCCAGAAAATGAGTTCATCTCTTTCTTGGCTTTATTAAACCGCTTATTTTCAAGATTGCTCCCAGGAGCGTTTCTTATCATAGTTGTTTCTTTGTAAGGCTTGACTACCGGAGGCTTGACCACCGAAGGCTTGGGTTGAGGCTTGGTATCTGAGACTTTCTTGTCAGTGACTTCAACTGTCCCGGGTGCATTCTGGGTTTTTATGTTCCGGCTCTTTTGTACACTCTTTTCCGCGGGAGCAGAGGTATTCAGACCAGTACATCCTGACAATAAAAAGAGTGTTATTATAAAACAACATACGATTGATCTTTCTTTAATTACAGTCATCATATTATTTTTGTTTTTTCCTTTTAAACTCACCAAAAGGTGTTGATATAATCTCATATTCAGTATCATCCTTTTTTGAAGCAACTGATGATTTTGCTGGTTTTGCAGGTTGCGTAACTATAACCTTTTTAGTGGGGGTTATATTGTTTTTAACAAATTTTCTCTTTTTTGGGTTTTCTTTATCATAAAGCAGGATGGAAAACCTTTTACCAGATTTTGTTACTAATAATCTATCTTTTTCTATGGAGTCAATTACAAACTCATCCACAGTGTCTCCTTTTTCCACCCATATTGAATTACTGTTGCTGATTTTATCTACATTGGTCACAAGAGCTTTTTTATAATCCCCCATGATAATAACCCCATACAGGACTATTTTGTTGGTGTTCAATTCTATTACTTTAGGTTCTGGTTTGATTTCAGGCTTCAGCTCCTTTTCAGGTTTCACTGCTTCTGGCTTATACTCTTCCCTTTCAATTGAAAATAAATTTTGCTGGATAATATCATTATATGCTGTAATAGGCAGTATTCTTTTGTGTACTAATTGCACAGGTTTGAATTTTAATGATTTTGCTGGACTGCTTTCAATAATTTGAGACAATGTTCCATCTGAAGACCATAATCGCATTACTGAAAAGATCTCAACAACAACAAAAATGATTAGTATAATATTTATTAATAAAATCCTTCTACTCACGGATAAACCCCTCAACTGTTATAGTTGATCGTATATATTCCGGATATTTTTTTTGTCCTACTTTTGATTGAATATCAATAATTCTTATCAATTTTGGAGAAGATTCAATAAAAAAAATCATATCACGAAGCTGCCTTGTAGTGGACGTAATGGTAAATCGAACAGGGATACTGATGATTTCATCTGCATCAAGCTTCTTTGCCTTTCTAATGTCAATCCTGGTGATATTAACACCTACTTTCTGGGCAATCTGATTTAAAGTGTTTTGAATATCCACGGCACCTAAGGCAGGTGTTGTCCCCTTTAACAACACATTAAGGGAAGCTGCAGAGACCTTATTAAGCTTCATGAGATATTTTTCAATATATGGCTTTTGCTTAACAGCAGCACTGTATTTTTGAATTTTCTTCAATTTAAGTTCAAAACCTGAATCACTCTCTAAAAAATCAATTCCAAAAGGGTAAAAACGATAAATCAATCCAAACAATACAAGCAGGCATCCACCAATCAGAATATATCTTCTCTCTTTTGTCATATTGTTATTTAGCAGTCCCTTTTATAATGGTGTCACAACCGATTGAAAAACGCTCCTTGCCATCGCGGGTTTTTGTAATTGCTGATTGAAAAACACAATTTTCAAATAGTAAAGAAGATTCAAGTATGGGAATCAAGTCTGAGGCAGAGTCTGAATCTCCCATAATTTTGATCCCTTTATCCATTTTAAAAACAAAACTCCTGACCCAGGAACCAGATGGAATAATTTTACTTAATTCATTCAGCACTTTGTTAACTTCAACCTGTTCATTGATAAGTTTATTAACCGTCCTGATCTTTTTTTCTAATTTTATGATTTCTGCTTTTTTTAGATTAATCTCATCCATTTCTCTCTCAAGTCTCAAGGAGTGAGCATCAATATTTTTATTAATCATATTCTGGTGCATAAAAAAACCAACACCCCATAATACACCAAAAATAATTGCTATAAAAATTAAGGAGTACATAATATAATTTGCGGTTTTTGAATCTTTTTTTCTTTTATTCAAAGGCAGCAGGTTTGTTGGTAAAGCCAGTTTTCTATCCAGATCATTCAATGCCAGACCAAATGCAGGTATGAACTCTTCAGAAGGCAAGATATCTTTTTCAAACCCATGTTTTTTTATGCTTACTTCCATATCATTGCTGACATGGTTAACAACTGCAGGGGTAATCCTTGTACCGCAAAGTATCACTGCTGTTTCTACTATGCCCGACGAGTTGTTTTCCCGTTTATTTTTAACCTCATTGTCAATTAACTCCAGAAGGGCATCATCATTGTCAGTTATTGTAATCTGTCTCGAATAATTATAAATTCCATTTTTAAAACTAATAATATCCAGGGTTTGCCCATCAGCATAAAAAACAAACAATTCAGGATTGACCTTGATTAACTGCTTTGCATCATACCAAATAAAATTAGCAACAGCAGTTGTGTTAATCTGCACTCCGGAAACGCCTGCATCCATTGAACCTGCCAAATCAATAAATGGCTTTAGATCAATTTTTTTTGCTGCTCCGAGCAATACGTTAATAATATTTTCTTCTTTATCTTCTGAAATAATTGAAAAATCAAAATACAACTCATCGGCTTTCAGGGGAATATATTTTTCCAGTGAATATTTAATGGTAGAAGCAAGATCATCTTTAACAGAATGGGGAAATGTCAATTTCCTTACAATGGAAAGTTCAGCTGGGAACGAGATGTATATTCCAGGTTCACCCAAACCTTTTGAATCAATAAAAATAGATAGATAGTCTCCAAGGTTTTCAAGCCTCTGCTCAATGGTATTGCTTTTGGACAAATCTATCTTGTCATATTCCTTTAACGTGATTCCAGATAAACTCTTATCTAAGCAGACAATAAAAGCATGGGTTTGTGAAAAATGTACGCCTATACTATAAGTTGATAACATAAAATATACCCTATATGATCAATGTTGAGGGACACTGTCTATCCATTGAACAATTTTATATCCTGCTCCTTTTGATCTGGTTTTCTCAATCATCACTAAAACTCTCTGTTTGGTAAATTCATCAATAGTCCAGCCCTCAACATCGAATGTATAAAAGTTATTGTAATGATAGTCAATATTTTTTTTCAAATCAACTGTAATCTCAGGCCCTGTTATTGTGATTAAATCATGTAAACTGGTAATATCTTTTTTTTGACGGTACTTTGCAATATCTTTGACAATTTCAGAAGTCATACCAGGAAAAATTTTCAATAATTCCAAAGGTGCGGCATTTATGTTTATGTGTCCTCTTTTGGCTCTGTTTTTATATTTTCCTGGTGATTTTGAAATAATTACAATGGATATAAAATTTTTCAATCCACTCTCATATAATTCTTTTGTTATGCCTTTAACCATTAAGAGTTCATCTTTATATCTGAAAAAACCATCTCTGCACTTATATGGCTCAGGTAAAGATTGGTAATAATCATTTTCAGCTCCTTTAAGTCTGTGCAGCGCATCAGCATCTCTCCAGTCAAGAATGGAGTCAACAATGATATCACACCTCTCCTCCTCAACATTAAGAGAAGTAAATAATAATTTCAGTAAATCTCTTTTTGCATAATTCAGATTGATCTTACCGCTTTCATTACCAATCTTTATTTTATAGAATCCATTACCAAAATTCTGGGGTTTGATATCAGTATTCACTCTCCAGATCAATTCTTGATCTTCCTCTTTTTTAATATGATCTGTTTTGCTGGCAACAAGTTTTTTAAATCCCATAAAAACACCTGCATTGGCTATATAATAAGCCTGGGTTTCATCTTTAATCAATCTTGCAGCTTTAACTTCACTCCTCATGGAGTAGCAAAACTGTCCTGCGATTACACCTAAAATGACTAAAACCCACAAGACAAAAACCAGAGCAACACCTTTGTTGTTAATTACTATTTTTTTACTCTCCCTGGTATTTCATAATCTGACATAATTTTCACCACTAAACTAAACGGTATTTCTTCTAAAGAAAAAGTTATTTTTATTGCAGCTGGAAAACCAACAGGTTTGTTTAGTCCTGTATTCCAAAAATCCTGCCACCCACTAGATCCGTCACCTCTTCTATTTAGATATTCAAACATGACATCATGGACATCTTCCAGTAAGACATGGCTGTTATTCTTTCCCTTATCAATTCCAACTGCATCCTGCAGGTTTTGATAGTGTAATGTTAAAATTGGACTCTCCAAAACAACCAGATTATCATGATCCTTACTATCTACATAATATTTAACATAAACAGGTATGATTTCATTATCAGGCGAAATAGAATAGTTTGAAATAAACTCAACTGAATTTTCAGCCCCCTTTAATATGTAAGCTACCTGTTTTGAGCTTAAATCAGAATCCAGTAATTTTGCAGTACTCATGGAAGAGATCTGACGTTTAATAAGACTTTTTACAATTCTTACTCTATGCATCAGTTCTGTATCTTTTTCACCTTTTTCCCATGCTTTTAATCCGAGTCTGACAGCACCAAACATGATTGACATAATAACTGAAATAATAACAATGGAGATTAAAAGTTCAAGAAGAGTGAACCCTGCCAAGCCCTTGTTTTTCTCCCACCTGCATTGTGGAAATAGAGTATTCTTTTTCTTTCTCACCTTGTTCCCAGACTATTTTTAAATTTATTATATACAATCTCAATGCCTGCTCTATTTTAATGTCAGAATCTGAAATTGCTGTATCATCCAAAACAACCTCTATTTTCCATGAATAACCATTTTCAAATTCACCTTCCTGAATTCCCGGCTCAAGATTCTCTTCCGCAAGTATATCCTGAATTTTATTATTGGCAAGTTCCACAGCAGTATTATAATCATATGCTCTTTTTTTTGAACGCAATCCTCCTGAAAAAAGGCTCATGATTACTGTTAAAGAAATTGCCATCACCATCATGGAAACGAGCACTTCAATTAAAGTAAAACCTGCTATATTTCTGCTGGGATTTAAAAAAACCATTCGCCTCTATAGTGTCTCTCGACCTTATCTGGATTTATTTTCTGAGCATAATCATATAAACCAAGTTTATATAAATCTATAAGCCAGGCTGAAGTTGAACCATGGCATGCCCACTCCCAGACAACAGCTCCATCAACAGTTTTTGCCACATCACGTACATTCTTTAACCAGGGGTTCTGTCCAATAGCTGTTGCTTCTGCAAGCATATATTGAATTGTCCTTCGTTTTCCTATATTTCCTTCTGATCTGGATCGTATTAATCTTAAATTAATTAAAGGGGTGAAAAAGGGTTTTTCAATGGCAAGCCCGGTATAAGTTGTATAAGTTTTGCCCAGTGCCTGTTTTAAAAAAGGATCTTCTCTTGCAGCCTGCACCAATGCAGAAGTCGGTTCTCCCCAGCCGCCACAGCCCTTTGCCGGATAAATCCAGTTCCCAAACACCTGAAAACTTGGTCCGTAAGGCAGAAGTTCTGCCATAAAAATAATGCACAAGGTTAAGGTAACAGCCGGCAATATCTTTTTTACATCTACTTTGACAAGGCTTGAAAACAGTGACAACATTGCAAGTAAACTTAAAAACGATGATATGCCAAGAAGTGTAAGATAGATATTAGTATAACGTCCACCAAAAGGAACCCCGGTCAAATTAACAATCACAACAAGCACCATTGTTAAATCAAAAATTATCACGGAAAGCATTGCAATGGATTGTGATTTTTCTTCTTTTCTTTTCATGCCAAAGATTAAAACAAAAGGTGCAGTAATGAGCAAAATTAAAACAGGTGAATAGAGCATGGGCTTAAAAAAACCAATTGTCTGCATTAATTGTATAAAAATATATTCAAAGTGATTTGCTCCATAATAAAAAGTAGGGTGGCTGTCACTCAAATGGGGGGGTAAATAGGTTCCAGACGGTGGCGTGTCAAATGGATACTTCCCGGATTCCGGCACATCATACCATACAGATGCAAATGCCCATAAAAGAAATAAAATCTGAAAAATAACTGCCAGTATAATCCACAGCATTTTTTTCTCTTTTAATTTTAAAGAATCAATTTTTTGTTTAATAAATACAACCAGGCTTGTCCATACTATAAACCCGATAATATGTAATACAAAAGCATATTGCACAATAAAAGAAGATAATGAAGATTTTATACCTGTAAAATGACTTGCTGTGCCCAGAGCCTTGGGAAATGTCAAAAACGGCTGATATTGTGAAAAATGTTTGGAAATAACCAGGGATTCAGGTGCCCATAACAATTCAGCAATAAAACGTAATAATGATGGCATCAGGGAGCCTGCTGTTATGGAGACTGTTATGATTATAATTTCTTTTACAGGCAATATAAGCTTTGTTTCTGATTTATCCGAATAAGAGTTTAAGAAAAAAGGAATTGCCATAAAACAAGCCATAAAAATCGGGTATGCTGCAAATTTTTCCTGCATGGCAAAGGCAAATAAAAAAAATACACTGGCAAGCTCTTTAATATTTTTGAAAACAATATATCTATAAAAATATATACTGCCAATAAGGCAGAGAATATTATAGATCGAATCATAATTATTGGTTTTTACAAGAAATATATTAACAGGCAGCATTGCTGTAAATACAAAACATAGCAATGCAAAAAAAGGAGTGATCTCCCATCGTTTATATAATAATTTTCCCGCTTCAAATGCAAACCAGATCCATCCTGCAACCACCATCATTGAATGCACAAGTTTACTCATCATCATAGGGATTATCAATAATTTAAGGTCACCTCCAGACAAAGAGCCCAATATATTTGAAACAATCTTCATAATATAAATTAAAGGATAATAAATAAAACATCCCAGGCTGGAACTCACCCTGTAACTGGTCATCCCCCATTGATATAATGAAGCAAGGTTGGTCATATCAGTCTGAATATACCGTCCATCTTCTGTATAAAATTGAAGGTTATAGGCAAAACAGAGATAGAGATATAAGCCTATCAATGCTGCACAAATAGGGAACCAGACCGGGTTAAAACGAGGCAATCTTTTAATGAATTGTTTCATACAGAGCTGTCCTGTCTAACAGATTTGAAAATATGATCAAACTTATCCACAGCCATTTCAAGTTGGTGATATTTAACCGCATAATCAAATGCTTTTTGACCATAGTTTTGCAATTGATTGGTATCTTGAAGCATTTGATGACATCCTTTATATAATTTTTCAATACTGCCATGGCAAACAAAACCTGCTCCATGGACTGACAACATATCATTGGGATCAGAATTCAGAGACAATATCGGTGCATAGTTGGTTGCAGCTTCAATAAATGTATTGGAAAATCCTTCATAATCCGATGTATTAACGATGAACATGGCTTTTTTGTAAAATTGCTCCATCTCAGGATATGGTATATATTCATAAAATTCCAGATTGGCAGGGAAACTGCCTTTTTTATTGTTCTCCATAAAACTTTTATCATAGGCACTTTTATTACAGATCATAACAAACTTTTGTTCTGGGAATCTTAAAGCCAGGCTCACAAATAAGTCTGGCCTTTTGTAATATGCTGCTCTTCCCACCCAGAGGACTATCTCTTTTTTACAGACTTGTTTTGTCTTTATTGCAAAATATGGGGATAACACGAGCTCTGATTTCAGGTTATAATTTTGCTTCAGGGATTGTTGATGGTTTGGTATCTGGGCAACGATCCTGTCAGCATTATTAAGACCGTGTGCATATAGGAAATGAAAAAAAATGTTTTCTGCTCTCTTATAATCACCATTTACATCATTGTCACAACAGGTGAGGAAAATATAATTCATACCAGTAAATTTTTTAAGCATATAATACAAAAACAGTCTTGGTGATGCACAAAAATCAACAAGTACATCAGGCTTGAGCTTATTTATAATTTTAAAAACTTTTAAAAAAGCAAAGGGATTATCAATTGGTGCCTTTATAAGAGTCACACCATCTTTTTCAACCCTTTTATCTTGCCCGAAATCACCTGTAATACAAAAAACTTTATACTCCGGCATTTTAGCAAATGCTCTGGAAAGATTATATATCCTTGTATGCCCGCCTGCCTGCTTTACTTTTCCTGGGAAAAAATAATTATATGCCAGGGTTGAAACAAATACTAGCCGAGTCATACTATTTTTTCCGAAGGGTCAGCACAAAGGGAGTTTCCCAGTTAAAAAGTCTGCATATTCTAATGCCAACATTGACAAGCCCTGATTTATGCAGAAATATTATCCACTGTTTCAATTTTCCCAAAGATGCCCAGTCAGAAAAATCAATATTCTTTAATCTGTGTTCAAACAAATTTCTTCCCCATGAGATAATTTCAATTTTTTCTTCATAGGGTTTTAAAATTTTTTTCAACTTCTTTTTATTGATAAACTGTAAAGTATTTACAAACTCAGGATCTCTTCCTAATAACCTTACATAGAATTTAAACATCCATTTTGGCATACCAGGTAACATTAAAATACCATAATGCCCTTCCCACCATGATCCATAATTCGGAATAACAAATTGCAACAATCCATCGGGTTTCAATACCCTGATAGCTTCACATAGGACCTGTTCTGGATCTTTTACATGTTCCAGCACACTTGTCGAGTAAACAATATCAAAAAAATTTGATTTGAATGGGATATTCTCTCCAAAAGCATTTACAAATTTAGAGGATATATTGTTTTCCTGCGACAATAATCTTGTACTCACAAGGGTCCCCGTATAGGCATCAATGCTGGGTTCTAAGCCATAAGCCTTACACCTGTCATGCTTTGTACTATTCAGATAAGTAACCAGTCCCCCAAATCCAGAACCAACCTCAAGAAAGTTACCTTTTATACTTCGATACTTTTCTATAACCTGAATCTGCTCATCAAGCCTTTTTGTATCCAGATAATGAGCTGCAAGTTTATCAGGGTCTTCTGGTGAAACCTTTTCAATAAATCCTGAATCGATCAGGGATTTTGAAATCAGTTCCAGGCATTCAGAAGGGATATTCATATTATCTCTTTTGAAATTTAATAAAAATCACTGCCAGAGGAAGGCAAAAAGGAGTTACTCCGAACTGCCCTGTTATTCTATCCAATAAAGAAAATACTACCATCTCCACAACCGAAATCAATGATTTTTGCATATTAAAGCCTACCGATAAATCTTTTTTAGATCTCACAATGCACCTTGATATCAAAGTCTTGATACAGAGACTGATCTACATTATTAAAATGTACATAGGCTTTTTGAATCTTAGATTTTGGTATTTTTTGAGTCATACAAGTATTTCATCAAAAACATTTTTTATTTCTGGAATAGCCTTTGACAAATCATGATTTTCAGCAGCATAAATAGCAGCTTTAAGTCCTAATGAATTTCTCATTTTCTCATTTTTGACAAGCTCTTTTGATTTGTTCACAAGCTTTGAAAATTGCTGTCTGCAATATATACCACATGCATGACGGGTCAACATCTCGTTCGGATCAACATTTAAAGAAACCACTGGTGTCTTTTCAATGGCAGCTTCAATAAATGTATTTGGAAATCCCTCTAGATCAGAAGTATTGATAAGAAATTTTGCCTGGGCATAATATTTTTGAATTTCATCGAATGGCACGGATTCTTTTATAGTAATATTTGGAAGTACTTGCCCTGTAGCAAGAATATGCTTATGGATGCCCTTATCATGTATGCTTGGGTTGCAAATCATGAAAAATTTTTCTTCGGGCATCAACCTGGCAAGCTTGATGAATAGTTCTGGTCGTTTGTAGAAAGCAGACCTGCCAACCCATAAAATATATTTTCTTGGATAATTCAGTGGGGTTGTTATGGCAATATAAGGAGATAATATAGTCACACCTTTAATGCCATACACCTTTTTCAGCATTCTGGCCTGGTCACGTGTTTGACAGATAACTCTATCAGCAGATTTCAACCCCCAAGTGTAAAGCTTATAAAATAAATAATTTGTATTTTGGGCATACGATCCGTTAACATCTTTATCACTTCCAACAAAAAAGACAAATTTTTGTCCATAAATTTTCTTTAACAATCCTAATAAAAAGACCTGGGCTGAAGCATAAAATTCTACTATGAGATCTGGCTTCTCTTTTACAAGATTTTTAAAAATAGTATGGGCATATCTTTTTTGTCCGATCTTACTTTTAATCAACAGCACTCCCTGTTTTCTTTCCACTGCCGGTTGACCAAAGTCCCCGACATAGCAAGATACAAAATAATCGTTATATTCGGATAACTTGGTAACCAGCCTGAAAATTCTTGAAACACCGCCGAATTCTTTTTTTTTACCCGTATCAAAATAATTATAAAGAGATTGAGACAAAAAAACTATTTTTTTCATATACAAAAGAACCTTTTGATTCTACTAAACTAACGCTTTTTATGTTGGCTGTATTTTTTAGGCAGTATATTCAGAATTTTATTTGCTCTTTTATCCCATGTGTAATTCTCTATAAAACACTTGTGAGCCTGCATGCCAAGTTTCGCCATCTCGTTTTTGTTTTCCTGAATTTCCTTTAAAGCCCTACCCCATGCTTGAATATCCACAGGAGGCACAAGAATGGAATTTGTTTCATTTAAAACTTCTCGTAACACAGGCAAATCAGATGCAATAATAATTTTTCCGCTGGACATGTATTCAAAAATTTTAAGTGGCGACATGAACCTGCTTGTATTTCCACCTCCACCGAACACTTCGACTCGCTTTTGATATGGTGCTGCCAGCACTGCACACCTATTCAGATATAAAGGTACTTGTCCCGGGGATACATGCCCGTGGAAAAAGATATTTTGTAAAGCATGCCTGCTTTTCCAATAAAAAATATCCTCTTTATTGCCTCCGATGATATGAAAATCAATATCTGGAAACTTATGTCCTAATTGAATGAGTATATCGATTCCCCGTCCCGGATGCAGATGACCCGCATATCCCACTTGTAAAAAATTTTCCCGTCCGGGCCAGAGTTTTATTATTTTAGAAGAGGTTATTTTATCGGCAGCATCATGGGCAATAATTATTTTTTCATCGGCTAATATACCGTCTTGAACATATATATCTTTTAACGCTTGTGAGATAACAACCATTCCTAAAAAATTCTTGGACTTAACAAGCTTTTTTAAAACCGGAGCCTGTAACTTCTGCTGCAAAAGAGGACTATGGGACTCAAAAATTGTGAGGTATCCGAGTCTGGAACTGATATAGCATCCATAGAGAAAACGCCCGTAGACTATCTGAGAGGAATTTTTTAACAAATATACGAAAATACTTAACGCAAAAATTATTGTTTGACCGGGAATTGCTGGACAAAATAGTTTCTTAATTTTAAAAACTGGGTCAATTCCGTAAAAGACAAAGCTATCCTCTATACCCTGCTCATAATATGGCTTTAAATCAGGAGCAAGAAGAGTAATCTCATGCCCATACCGGGCTAATGCCTGACACATCTTCATTACATGAATGCTATTAGCAGAACGTGACGGGATAGCTGAAAACGAAATATAAGTAATCTTCATTGGATGATATTACGAACACCAATTAATACTGGAAATTGTGAATTGTTATCAATTGTTCGTTCTAAGGAGAATCCGCAATCCATTAGAAACTGCTCTGCTCCTCCAAGTGTACCCAAAATATTGCCCCATGTTTTCACACCAGATTCATACCCTGGGACACCAATGCGATTCTTGTCCCCTATCATTTCACCTCTTGCCGTATTACACTGGATCAGGATCATCGAAATTCGGCTCTGCTTGATTTGTTTTTTTAATAATGATGTGTCACCTATGTGATACAGCATACAACAAGCAAACATAGTATCAAACCCATTAAGCAGATCCAGCGAGGCCTGAATATTTGCTTGGCGGAACACTACCTCTTTTCGGATTCTGCCCTGCTTTAGAAATATATCTTTAACTATATTTGCCTGTTGGATCCGATGTTGATCCATGTCAATTCCCATGACAAAATCAGCTCCCCTCATACTGGCATAACATGAGTATAATCCAGAGTTACAGCCTATATCCAAAACTTTTCGACCAGTCAATTCTGGTAGGGCAGCAAAAACGGTTTTGTTCTTTCTCCTCTGGATTGAAAACAAATTCTTAATAAAATGAAATATATTTCCAAATTTGCGATGGGATTGGGTATATGTGATCAAATGTTTCCCAAATTCAATGTCTTGATACCACTCAGAATGAGTTTTTAATACTTTTTTTATTTCTGTTTGTGTTATTTGAGGAATAAATTGTAAAAAACAATTGATGTCCGGCTCTTTCAGTGTATTCAAAAACATTAATATTTCACTTGGAATATTTGAAATGTTTACAAGGATATCTTTGGGGGTAATTAATAAAACTGGAATATCATAGTATTGAAAATATCTTAAAATACTCGCACGGTGAGTACCATCCAGCCGGAAAAAAATATCTTTGGCGCAGAACATTATCACCAAATTGTTAGGATCATTAAAATCAAACTTCAATCCTTCTGTTTTAATGGATAAAAATAATTGATAATATCGGAAGGCTTTTAATGAAGCCTGCATTATACCAATTTTCGAAACCTGATCCTTATAATAGGCTGTTTTTTTATAATGCTGTCTAAAAACAGATTCTCCTTGATCCATAATACTGATAATTTCGAATCTCTGGTGATATTTATAAAAAGGCATAACTTTCCTAATATCCATAAAGCCAGTCTTTCCGAGCTTATGATTCATAAGATATGGAATAATTACTTGATTTTTAAGTTGATCGCATGGTTGTTCCAAACTTGGAGGGCAGCCATATGGGAGCTCATCTTCGTGACTTTGAAGTGCTTTGTTGCATGGATAGACTGTGTTTTGAAATCGTGACATAAATAAAACAAATTGAATTAATTCAGTGAGAATAGTAACAGGGTTTCTCATGTATAATTTCCCTTTTTATGCATTAATAATCTCAAAACCAATTCTCAAAATTAGGAAAGAGCATTGGCTTAATATTCTTTTTTTCATATTACCTTATTTTTTTTAAAAAAATTTTCAATTTATTAATAGCTAACATTATTAATCCCTTAAATAAACTATAAAAGTTAATAAAAGTATTAGGAATAGCATTACAGCCTATATATGGTTCTGCTCCTCTCCCTTTGGGGTCTTTATAAGTAAATGACCACTTGAAATAAGCCCTCCATTTTTCTGGATTCCTCGAAGCAATTGTAAAGATATAAACAGAACTCATTTTATGGCTGTTAAAGCTTTGATAAATAGTTTTAAATCCATTTTCCTCAAACATCTTTTTTATTACCAATGGTGTAAAACGCCAATAATCTCCATAATCCCCATGATATTGCTGCAAAAAAGGAAGAACAATAATCACAATATCCTTAGATAGATTACATACATTTGTAAAAGCTGTTTTCATATCGTAAACGTGCTCAAGGGTGGTGTGATTAAAAACCACATTAAATCTTTGATCAAGCTTTGCTGGCAATTTTTGTTCTAGATCTAAAAATATCTCATTTTTATACCCTTGCAAACCTTTAACTTCAGCCTTATAGTTTGTAATTGTATAGGAATCGGCATTGAGAAAATACTCTTTATAATACCTTCCTTCTTTATCAAAATCCTTCCATCCACTTACATTCACTATATCGCCCTGGAAAAGATAAGCATATTTTTCCAACTCTTGGTTTGACCAAACTCGTGGTAGCCTGTATATCCGATCAATAAAAAACTTCATTTGATTCTTTGCTTTGTCTATTGTTTGTTGAATAACTCAAATCTCATTTCTTTTAATTGATTTGCTCTTTAAATCAATAACATACAATGATCTATACCCTTCCATTGCTGAATCAATACAAACATAGTTTCCATCTGGACTCCATCGGGGGTGTAAATCACATCTAACTTCTCCTTTGTATCTCCAGGGGTCATGGAAAGCTCCTATTTCCAACAACTTGTCATGATTGATATCAAGTCGTAATAACTTTCTGAAACCATATGTATCAGGGTACGTATCAGTAATTAAAAATTGGTCACAAGGTGAAAATGATGGATGCCCATCAATGCATGGTAATTGTTTGCTAAAAATTCTCCTATTCAAGCTTTTATCCTGATATAAATGATATTTCATATCAGTGTCTGTATCAATAGAAAAACATAAAATTTCATTATTTGATTTCCAAGCGTAATGAGAAACATGTCCACCATCAACCAATAGATATGGGTCACTTCCATCCATATTAGATGAAATCAATCGAGTATACCTTTTTGTCTTATTAACCCATATGTGATAGAAAAAAAACCGATTACTATCTGGTCCCACACTAATATGATTGAAATAGTGCTCTGCGCCTTTCATAGTCTCCAAAGGATAAAACTGTGTCATGTCCAAAATAGAAAAAAGTAAACATGTTTCCTGACTTTTCATGTCCATCAACCAGATACCGTCCTCTTCAGGAGCTTTTTGTCCATACGTTTCATCAGGTATATTAACATATCCATAACCCGGTCTCAGCCTTCCCAAACGCGAAAAATTTAAGGACAAAGCAGATGACCCATCCCGCGATAAGGCATAAATCGGTCGTGGATACTGACATATTTTTTTTTGTGTTCTGATATTTTGAATACAGCAACCATATTGTCCATCTACCAGAGAATTATAGATAATAAGATTATTTTCTCCCTGGCTGTCCATCGGATACCATTGCAAACGGCATCCCTGTTGCCAACACCATGTTGTGGTTTCAGCAACTTTATTAAAATGCCCGGGCTTTCCAAGAATATAATATCCTATGAGTAGATTGCTATTTTTAGTTGGGGGCTTGTTTGAAGAACCTGTTTGATTTGCCAGAAGGATTGTACTGTTTTTGTTAATCGGTGTAATATCATAATAGCCGAAAAATGTCTGATGACTGCTCCGACCATATTTTGAAACAGGGTATTTTATTAACTGAAAGTCAAGCCCATATTTTACAATTTTCATCAGGAAAGTACGTATAAAATTAAAAATATTGTAAGCATTGTTTGAATACTTTTGACCCAGAATTTTTTTTATGGCTTGTTTAATAGTTCACTTTCCTTTTACTCTCTATGATTGCTGACTATTGTTATTTTTTTTGGAGTATTTGATTTGGATGGAAAACAAATTTTTGCCTCAAATAATTCTTAATCATCTTTTTATGATTCTTTTCAACACATAAAAAATAGGTACAAATAATGCCAATAAAAAAATATAAAAATGTACTGATACCCAATTTTAAAACAAGATCAATACTGATTAAGCAATCAAATATATAGCCAAACAAAACAACCGGAATAAATGCCACTAAAGGTACGAAATATGCTGTCCTTAAATATTGTATTATTGATATATTATATTTTCGCATAACAAGGAAAGGAAAAAATACTGCTTCAGGGATCATAGCTTTAAGTGACCAACCAATAGCTACACTGAGAACACCCAGAGTTGTATACTTTATGAGTAAAACACTCGTAATCAAGCCAATGGTCGAGAAAATCAACAAACTATTGGAAACAATCCAGTGGTCACCTGTTGCTCTTAGTATAGTTTGATTCCCTTTATTAGCTCTTGCCAGTATCAAGGGGAACACCATAATAATGAGTATACTATACATATCTTTTATACCTGACATAGATATATTTGTTTTTCTAAGCCAGAGGGATAAAATATCTTCACCAAATATAATAAGATATCCACCAATAAGGAGACCAACCATAAGTCCATACCTTACTCCATATGTGCTCAGTCTGGAAAGTATTCCAATTTCCCCACATGAATCCATTTTACTTGCAATGGGCATAAAAGTTGCACCGGTTCGTCCGATCAAAGGACCTATCTGCATCAAAATACTGGAAGGGATTGAAAATAGAGGGACTGCACTTATACCTATAAAAATACTGACAACAAGAATTTGCCCCCTTGTGTATAACATTGCCGAAAAGGTTTGAACAAGTGAACTTGAGCCCAAAGAGAAGAACTCCTTAAAGTATTTTGGAGTGATGGCTTCCACACTGAATTTAATTTCAGGATAAAATCCCATTGCCTTATAAAAAATAAAAAATTCCATGGCAATACTTGACACTACTGATATTAAACAAAGGAAAATTAAATCTAATATGCCAAAATAATAAAATATACTGACGAAAATTAATTGAGTTATATTAATAATAAGACTCAATATATCAATATAATCATATCGATTGAGCGATTGTAATAATCCCCGCCCAACGCGAAGTGGAAATAGTACCGCAACATTCAATCCCAGCATAATAAAAAGAAATCTTGCTATATTGTGTTGTGAGGTATCCAATTTAAAGATGTCTGGTAAAAATATTGTCACCAATAGGGTGATTAATAATACAAAAAAAATACCTATACCAAAGTACATCATTGCAGTAGAGAAGATTGCATTCCTGTCGCTTTGATTTCTTTCAGCATCAACTTTGGAAATAAAGCGGCACACACTGTTGGCAACTCCGAAATCAAGCAGGTAGAACAACCCTGCTCCCTGCCCAATGGCAATCCACAAGCCATAATCATGCTGTCCTAAAGCGGAAAGCAATAAAGGGGTCATGATCATGGCAATAGCCATTGTCGTTAATCTTGTAAGCCAGCCTGCAATTGTGTTAATGATAATCTGTTTTTTAAGACCCACAATTACCTTTACTCTCTTTTTTGTTAAAAATATCCAAACAATACTTTACAAGGCTCTGGTACCCTTGAGATAACAGCTCAGATTCTGAAAAATTATTTGGATTATTTGAATAGCGATTCTGTTTTCTCAAAAGAACAGAGTATAGATCAACTGGCACAGATTCCTGTATAAAAGCACCTATATATCTCCTGATGGCATAAGGCTCAAATTGATACTGGTTCAATACTTGATCAATCTGTTCACCTAAACAATTTAAATCAGTTACGTGCCACACCATTTTATCTGGTAATAGGTTATATGGTGCATTGCCAAAAGTGATAACAGGTATTTTATTGATTGCAGCTTCAAATCCTAGGGAACCGGTTATTACTGCTACAAGGCAGGCATACTTTATAATCTCATACCCTTTTACAAAAGGATCAATCAAATATACATTTGGTATCTCTAATAATTTTTTATAATACTTTAAGGGTCTGAACCCTAAAGATCTGGGATGCTCTTTCACAACAATTTTTTGTCCTACAGGTAAACTTAATGCAATATTTCTGATAAGTTCAATCTGATTCTGGTATGGTCGCCCAAAAACCTGTAACGAAACCTCCGGTTCAAAATGCAATGGGAAAAAAACAAATGGACTCATTTTATCCAAATCGCCTTTTTTGAAATATTTTGAATGGCTGCAAATGCTCTTTTCAACCCTGAATGCTTTAATAGGCTGTAGCAAATTGGTATAAATAGATGGGACAACAGCCCCCGGAATATGAATATCATGCCTGGTTTCTGGATCAATCTGGATTTTAATAAAACCTGCAAGACTCCTCATTATTTCCAAGGGTGCGCTGTTAAGGCGACTAACCAATCTGGAACGGCTGGATAAAATAGCACCTTCATATTGCAGACCTTGGTTGGTAATTTTTTTTATATAAACCTCAATATCACGATTAATATCCTTTGAAAAAGGTTCAGCGCTATTATAAGTATCCACAATCGTGGATGACACGCCTACTGCAGTGTCATGGAAAGCAAGGTAATTTTCAATTTTTGTGGCTTTGATTTGGAAATAGGGAATATTTTTCTTTTTCGCGAAAAGATAAATAAGATAATCTCCCATTGTAGCAGTACCAAAACTTAAGATTAAATCAGGAGATATCCTGTTGATGAACCTGTCAATTTTAACAAGGGCCTGATCAAGGATTATCATGAGTTGCTCATATGTAAAACGTGATTTATATTGCTGTTTGTATTTGCAATGTTTTCCAAAAAAAATCCTCCTATCTGCCATCAAAGCATTCCACAGTACAGGATCACCAATATATTTTTCATATTTTGCGATGCGTTCCCAGTTAGGCTTTTTTTCTTTAAAGATTCTGGTGAATTCCCACTCTTTCAATATGGATATAAAAGGGTCATCTATAAACGAATTGTTCTTTGAAAATTGTTTATAAAACAGGGAATCTGCCACAAAAAAACCAACTTTTTCCATTTGGATCTTATCCCTGAGCATTTCAATAAGATTCACTCCAATCTCAAGGCTTTTACCCATAGTAGCTATCAATATTTTCATAGGACAAGACTACTGGGTTTAAGATTAAAATGTGAAAATTCCCCATGATATACTGACATAATATATCGGGCGATCTCCAGGTCTTCAGGGTAATCTATGTCAATTTCAAAAAGCGAGGATTCCAATACAAATGGAAAGATTTTCCTTCCAAAAAAAGAAGGAGTCATAAAAGATGTTTCCGGTCTAAATATATAAAAAGACCCTGTATTCTTATAAAAATCGGGCTCATTATTTCTCTTCCTTGGTAGAGAAAATTCAGGTACGAATTCTTTATTAATAATTTGTCCTCTTAACTCATCAATCTTTGTTACACTAAAAAGGCTATCATACTCAGGATATTCTATCATTGCTTGAACTGCTCTTGTGATATCTTGTATCATTCTTAATGGATGAGTCGGTTGAAGCAAAATAACCAGATCAGGAAAACCGACCTTAAGAGAGCCTATAGTTTTATAAGAGTGAACCAGAACATCCTGATTGCTGATATCTGATTTTGATAATTCTTTGGGACGATGTATCTGTTTTGCACCTAGAGAAGCAGCAAGTTCCAAGACCTGTTCATCTTCACTTGATACATAGGTATTGCAGATTAATGAAACCTGCTTTGCAATTTCAATGGAATAATAAATCAATGGATATCCACACAAATCAACAACATTTTTCTTGGGTAATCGCTGGGATGTCATCTTTGCTGGAATTATAGCAACTATATCTTGCGACATTGTTATTTTTGTCTCATATTATACTTTATCATATTATATTTTTCCATGGCATGGTCAATCTGTCTCTTCTCCTCTCTGTCAAGTTTGCGGTATGGAAAATGGCAGAAATCGTGTTGAATTATACCGAGTCTTTTTAAAATATATTTCTCTTCTGCTGCGTACTCCCCGTTATCTGGTGCTGTATTAGGGATATCAGCATGAAATGAGTTCCAGCGTCTTTGAATTTTTTCTGCATTTTTTTTATCCCTTTGATTAAAAGCAGTATACAAATCATTAAACATATCTGGAAAACAGCATGCAGCGCTTGCTGTAACAGCCCTGGCACCCAACTCAAGCCAAGTGTAAAATTGACTGCCACCAGCACCCATCACCTGGAAGCTGTCATCATCCAAAGTCAAAAACTGCTTCATTTCATCGTGGTTATATCCACCAACCTTTATCCCCAAAATATTGGGGTGACTTTTCAATGAAGCTACCACATCAAAGGATAAAGCCTTGCCCCTTTTAATGTTATGATAAAGATATATAGGAAAGGAAGATACGTCAGCATAGGTGTTCAGCATATAGATTAATTGAGTATCACCGATTTTCAGATCTTCGGGAATGTAATGGAAACCATGAATATTTGCAGTTTTAACTTCCTTAAAAAGATCAAACACATTCCTTGGCGCCATGCTGGAACACCCGGCAATGATTGGAACCCTGCCTTTATTAGCCTCGGATACGGCAAAAATCATATCAACCCGTTGTATGTGGTTCAGCAAAAATTGTTCACTGGCCGATCCAAGTATGTACAGAGCAGCTGCATCACTTTCAACAAGGTATTCCACCAGTGATTCACACGATTTTATATCAATATCTCCATTTTGTTTTAATGGTGTTAAAACAATAGGAACAACGCCTTTAATCTGTGTTACCATAAATAACCCTTGATACTATTTTTTAAAACACCAAATTAAAAATGCCTGCCCATAGCCTTCCTGACACAACCAGGGGTTTTTATTACTCTTTTCTTGTCTTTTCAGTAAAATTTCCTGGAAATGCTCTACCAGGACATTTTCACTTTTTAAAGGTAACAATGTAAATGGGAAATCAATTGAATGAGAAATCATTGGAAGAGGATAAACACCTGACGTATTAATGTTTTCAACATCCAGTTGTTCAAGGATTTCAACATACCTGCTGGAATTTGCATCGGAGCGGAATATAGTCTCTTTCCCACGGAGGTTTTGTATATGATCGCCTACTGCCCCTTTAAGAACGTCATTAATCCAATTAAAATCTTTTTGAATATTGTCTGTGTATTTGGGAACAACATATCCAAGAAAGAGACCACCATTAGATAAAACTCTTATCTGTTCCTTTACAGGAATTGTAATATTTTCAAAATGCTCAAGTAAACCAATGGAAAATACCACATCAAATGTTCCCTCATTATAGGGTAAATCCATTGCATCCCCGACAGCAAATTTACCCTTCAGCTTGTTTACAGCAAATATTTCCTTAGATGTCTTAAGTACATTAAATGAGGTATCAAGTAGTGTACAGTCAAATCCATGTTCTGAAAAATATGCACTCATACTGCCACGCCCACATCCAACCTCCAGACAACTGGTCATGTTTTGGTTCTTGCCCATAATTTCCTGAAACAACAACCAGTGATTCCTAAAAGCCAATTGAATCTGGTTTATGGGGTCATCCTTTGTCCAATGTATATAATAGGTTTCTGCCCTGTTTTTCCAATTGTCATCAAATGCGGTTTTATCGCCTTTTTTTAATCTATTCGGCATAATCTTTCTTCACAAAAAATTGTTTTGTTTTTTCAGCAATGAAGATTTCAGTGTTGGACATAGCTTCCTTTGTACAACCTCCGATATGAGGGGTAATAATTAAATGTCTGTTTTTTTTTGCATACTTAATAATTGCTTTATTAAAAAAATCATGGGTTGATTGTTCTCCGGCTAAAACATCCAGTGCTGCACCGGCCAGGTGCCCTTTTTCCAATGCCCATATGAGGTCATTTTCCGAAATTAGTTCCCCTCTTGATGTATTCACCAGGTATTTACCCTTTCCCATTTGGATGAAGTCATCTCGATCAAGCATATTTTTATTTTCTATTCTGTAATCAACATGGATGGATATGATATCAGTTTTAGAAAGTAACTCTTCTTTTTTACATTGAATCACCTCTGATTTCAAAAAAATATCTCTATCCACAAAGGGGTCACAGGCGAAAACCGACATGCCAAAGGCTTTCGCATATTTTACCATATGCTGTCCAATACGACCGAAACCGAGCAGTCCCAAAGTAAGAGCACTAAATTCCCGCCCGCAATACAAATCTCTGTTCCACTCATTCGCACTCACTACAGAATGTATACCTGGAACTATATTCCTTACAAGTGCAAGTATTAAAGAGAAAGCAAGTTCGCTGGTAGAATGAATTGTATCAAGAAAATTTGTTTCTCCTTTTAAACTAATTATCTTAATCTTATTTTCTTCACAATAGGTTTGATCAATGTGATTTAGGCCAGTTGTGGGGCTGACAAGAATCCTAACATTTGGAAACTTGGACAACAATCGGGAATCCAAAAAATAATTCAACCGACATACAATTATTGAAATTTCATCTTTTTTTTGCCAGTCAGAAGGTGTATTGTTACAGCAATAAACTGCTCCTATTTCAGAATAAATTTTTAATGCACGTTGACTATAATTTGAAGCTTCTATAATAAGAATACGCTCTTTTGACATGGGAATAATTATCTATTTTTCTCCTAATAGGTCATTTTTTTTTTATTTAAAATATTAACCTCTGATAATTTTTGAGCGATTCTCAGTCCTGCGTCACCCTTGCCAAAAATTTTTTCACTTTTATATTTCCCATTTTGCAATTGGGTTTCAATAGCTGCCTGTATTTTCGCTCTGTCATAATCTGTAAATATTACATTTTGACCATGTTCTCGTCCTTCCTGGCGATCACCAACAATCACTGAGGGAACCCCAAGATGTGATCCTTCCCTGATAAAAGAAGATGAATTTCCAATGGAGCAGGCAGCATTGTTTAATACCCGTGCATAATCATCAGGAGAAAAATTACGATAATAGTGAAATGGTTTATCTTGATTCCTCTCTCTGAAAAGCCGGATCCCTTTGGAAATATCATCAGTACCAGCATCAATATTCGGCCAAAGTACTATTTTTTGTATATTATCAATTTTATCAAGGGCAAAAAGTGTCTCATTGATCTGATTCAATCCTTGACCATAACTAGTAGTCACCGGGTGTTGCATCATAAGAAGATACGGCTTTTCCCAATCTATAGGGTGCCCAACTCCACCATAATGCCTCATTATGCTGTTATCAATAAGCAACTCCTCATTGACCAAGATATCCATTGCCGGGCATCCGTAATTAAAAACTGAACAAGGATCTTCACCCATTTTTAAAATTCTGTTTCTGGATTGTTCAGTCGCAGGAAAATGAATATCAGATAGCTTAGTAATGGAATGTCTTACTCGTTCATCAATATTTCCAGTTATTTCCCCACCTTGCAGGTGTGCCAGAGGAATATTAAGATAAGTAGCAGCAATAGCGGTTGACATGGTTTCAAATCGGTCGGCAACAGTAACGATAATATCTGGTTTAAGGTCTTCAAATGCGGTTGAAAGTTCTACTATACCTAAACCTACAGACTTAGCCTGCGTGGAAAGGGTTTCTCCTTCAACAATATAATAAATTTTCCTTAGAGCTTCAAATCCATCTTTCTTGATTATATCTGCTGCTTTCCCAAAACGATACAATAATGTTGATGCACCAATAATCAATTGAATTTCAAGATTCTTATGGTCTTGAATAGCTTTCATCAGATACTTTACACGACCATAATTTGCTCTGCTCGCAACAACAACACAAACTTTTCTCATAACAAATCCGTTTCATTCAAAAAATCAAACTTATTCTTATCAAACTTGAGTTTTTTCCCGATAACATATTTAAATTGTTGGGCAGGTATACCCTTGCCCGATGGTTTCTTAGCTTCAAGATCATCAAATGTAATCACATTTCCCTTCTTTAGCTTTCTGCTGACAGCCAGACTTTTTCCAAACATTGTCTTTAATTCAAAAAATCGAGAATCATCATTTTTATCAACCACACATTTCAAGGATGTCTCAATAAACCTAACCCCCTCTACCATCTGGGAAAGCTCATGCAAAGTCAATGATGAAGTAGAATCAGGTCCAAACATCATTTTATCAAAAGCCACATGCACTTCTATAATCTTAGCACCAAGTGCAACTGCGGCAATTGAAGGAAAAATTGTTCCAGAATGGTCAGACAACCCCACAGAACAATCATATCGTCTTTTAATATCATTGATAACATTCAGCCCAATTTCATCTGGCATAGCTGGATACTTGGTAGTGCACTGTAATAATGATATTTTGTTATCATATGACTCTAAAAAAGACATAACCCTATCCAATTCTTGAAAACTGCTCATACCAGTTGAACATATTATCTCCTTACCAGTTTTTGCAACTTTTTCAAGTAGAAGTAGGTTTGTTATTTCCCCTGACCCAATTTTGTATTTTTCAATCCCGGTTTTTTCTAAAAGATCCACAGCAGCTATGGAAAAAGGAGAGCTCATAAATATCAATCCAACATCAGCACAATGCTGCTTAATATCTATCCATTGATTAAGAGAGAACTCCATCCGTTTCCAATAATCAAAACGGGTGTTGTCTTCATATGAAAAATTAACTCTAAATGGCTCAAACTGGCTGCTTTCTGCATCTGCGATGTGGGTTTGAAACTTTATTGCATCAACGTCTGTTCTCGCCACAGCATCAATATATGAATGCAGAATACCAATGCTCCCGTCATGTGCCTGTGCTACTTCTGCAATGATAAAAACCTCAGACTTTTCATTCACATTTGATACAATTGCCATAAAATAATTATTCCTTATTATTGGAAGTTGTCAGCAAATCTAAGCTAAGCATATTAATGGTATTTTTATCCCTCAATTCAAATTATTCAAACAGTTCTGGATATGTAAAATATCATTTTCCTGCATGCCAGGCCAAAGAGGTAGTGATATTATATTTTTATAGGCATCTTCTGCCACAGGGCAGAATCCTTTTTTATATCCAAATTTCTGCTTATAAAATTGATGTAAATGTACTGGCATATAATGGACATTCACTCCTATTCCATCACTCTTAAGTTTTAAAAGAATATTTTCTTTATCAGCAACGCGCACAACGTAAAGGTGATAGACATGTTGTACTTCCTGCTTGACTTTCAATGGTTCAGCTATTTTGTTTTCAACAAAAAAGTGGTCATAACTTAAAGCAATTTCCTGTCTGCGCTTTATCCATTCCGACAATTTTTCAAGTTGGCTTATTCCCAGAGCACATTGAATATCAGTTATTCTGTAATTATACCCAAGACCAACCATTTCAGAATGTCTGGTTATGCCATGATTCCTGAACAGATACATTTTTTGGGCATACTCTTTATTATCTGTTACAATCATACCACCCTCTCCGGTTGTAATGTGTTTAACCGGGTGGAAGCTGAAAACAGTCATGTCTGCTAAAGTACCTACTTTTCTTCCTTTATATTCGGCTCCAATTGCATGGCAGGAATCTGCAACCAGTGCAAGACCATATTTGTCTGCAATGTGGCGCAGTCGATCCCAATCACAGGGCTGTCCAGCATAGTCAACTCCTATAATAGCCTTTGTTTTAGAATTAATTAAAGCTTCAACTTTTTCAGGATCAATGAGCAGGGTATCAGACTCAACATCTGCAAGAACTGGAGTTGCTCCTGAAAAACAGACACAATTTGCAGTGGCAACAAATGTCATTGACGGAACAATTACCTCATCGTTCCTGCCAATATCCAGAGCATACATTGCACAGTGCAGAGCAGCAGTACCACTGGACACTGCCACACCATATCTTGTGCCTGTATATGTACAAATTGCTTTTTCAAATCTGTCTATTACAGGACCGGTTGTCAGATAATCTGAACAGAGTGCCGAGCAAACTGCAGCTATATCATCTTTATCAATGATTTGATGACCATAGGGGATAAAATGTGAACCAGGTTTCATGGATAAATTATTGAATCAACTCCCATCTAAGTGCTGTACCTCTTTTTACACTTTTTTTGATCTTCTTTCCCAGGACTGTATCAAGATACTTTGGTTCAAGCCCTGAATTGGGTCTTATTGAACGTATATTATCTTTAGTCAACACATCTCCTGCCTTCATATTTTTGGTTATATATAGTGACCGCCTGAATTTTAAAAAAGCTTTCTCTTCTTCTGTGGGTCCATAGGTAATCTGTCCAAGTGCTTGCCAGGCGCGCTTAGTCTCTTTAACTAAATTTTTCATCTCCTGGGGTTCAAGGGAAAAGGCTGAATCAACACCGCCATCGGAGCGTTTGAGCGTAAAATGCTTTTCAATCACTGTGGCACCTAAGGCAACGCCTGCCACAGAGACTCCAATTCCTGTGGTATGATCTGAAAGACCAACCTCACACTCAAAAAGCCCACGCATATGTGGTATTGTAGTAATATTTGTATTCTCAGGGGTAGCAGGATATGTACTTGTACACTTTAGTAATACAATGTCATTGCAACCATTAGCCCGGGCAATTTTTATTGTCTCTTTAAGTTCGGTAACAGATGCCATACCCGAAGAGATCAGCAGAGGTTTACCAGTATTTGCAACTTTTCTAATCAGGGGAGTATCAATATTTTCAAATGATGCTATTTTATAACATGGGACATTCATATTTTGTAAAAATTCAACTGCAGTATCATCAAAAGGGGTGCTAAACGCTATAAGACCAAGCTTTTCTGCCAGGTCAAAAATGGGTTTATGCCACTCCCACGGAGTATGTGCTTCTTTATATAAATCATATAAAGAACGCCCTTTCCATGGGTTTGACTCTTCGGAAATGAGAAACTCATCTTTGTCCAAATCAAGGGTCATGGTATCAGGTGTATAGGTTTGAAGTTTAATAGCATCCACTCCTGAATCAGCAGCTGCCTTGACGATTCTCAATGCTCGATCAAGGGATTGATTATGATTCCCTGACATTTCAGCTATAATAAATGGCGGGTGTTCTATGGTAATCTGTCTGTCTGCTATTTTCATCTATGCTTTGCTCTGGAATAGTTTCAAATAATCGTTAGCTGCTTTTTGCCAGGAAAAATCTCTTTTTGCTGTTTGCCTTGCATTCTCACCAGTTTCAGATAATAATTTTGAATCATTCATAATCTCTGTAAATATTTTTTGCAGCTGATTGCTATCCATTGGATTAAATAAAAACCCATTTTGCCTGTCTTCTATAATGTCTTTGTTTCCAGCAACACTGCTTGCAATAACAGGCAGACCACATGCCATTGCTTCTAAAACTGCATTGGGCATTCCTTCATTAAACGAAGGGTTGATAAAACAGTCTGCCCGGTGGCAGAGAGATAATATCTTATGTTTGTCAACCCAGCCATACCAAGTAATACAGTCAGATATTTCAAGTTTCTCTGCGTATGTTTTAAGCTTATTCTCCAAGGGTCCCTTACCGGCGATATGAAGTTTTATCTCTTTTTCAGTATTGTTTTTCAACACTGAAATCTGGTGTAAAAGAAATAATAAATTCTTCTGCTCTGACAGTCTTCCTGTAAAAAGAAACTCAAAGTATTTACTCTTTTTTTTTTGCAGCGATGGTGTAAAAAAATCAGTATCGACCCCATTGGGGATAACTGATATATCAACTTTATCTGCCTTTTGTGCAAGAAATCTTAATCCGTTGGAGTTGGCAATGACTGACTTACTTTTTCTGTATATCAAACGTCTCAATGGCATAAGCAACCTGTGCATTCCATCAAGCTTTTTCTCATTACCAGGGACATCTCCGCCCCGGAGGGAAGTAATATAAGGAATATTAAACAGTAAATTTGATAATAACCCCAAAGGTCCGCAGGGAAAAGAGAAAAAAACAATAATCCCTTTGGTTCTATGTTTAACTATAATCCAGGGTAGAAAAAAAAATGCTGACACAATAAACAAAAGCATTTCTAAAATATTTGACTCAGATGTTTTTTTTCTTATTGCCGGGCACCTGAAAACTGTCATCTCTTCTTCAAGACCATAGCCCATATTTTTTTTATACCCTGATGTCAACACAGTAATACTATTACCCATTCTGGCAAGTTCTTTTCCTATATTCCATGTTGCGTTTGATGCACCTGCTCCCAGAGGTGGGAACTCATAATTGATCAGTAAAATATTCATCAAAGTCAGCTGGACTGCCATGTTTTCAATAGCCAGTAGTTCCAGAGGAATGCTCTGTTATCCTGCTTATCAGACAGGTGTTCTTTCCCTGCTCTTTGGATATAGTCACTGTTGAAAACCATGGGGAATAATCCAGAATCCAAGTTAAAAAAAGGTTGTTTAAGCCATCTGCCAACAGGAATGCCAAAGCCTTTTTTGGAACGGTACAAAATCTCTTTTGGTAAAACAGGCTCCAATGCTTTTTTTAAAATATATTTTGTCTCACCATTCCTATATTTAAAATCTGAGGGTATTTTCCTTACAAAATCAACAAGGTCCTTATCTAGAAACGGAACTCTCACTTCAAGGGAATTCATCATGGATGCACGATCTACTTTAACTAGAATATCATCCTGCAGATAAAATCTGGTGTAAAACTGAAGAGTGTGATCAATCATATTATCTGATTTACATCTGTCCCACTGCTCAATTGCTTCGGAATACAGGTTCTCAATATCCACAGGTTCATTGAATAAATCTGAAATATCATCGGGAGATAAAGTCCCAAGCCATATCGGATTCCAAAATTTTGAAGGAAAGCTCAAGCCTCTCAAGGTTCTTTTAAGTTTAAAATCAAAACTCATATTTTTATGGGATACAGGCAGCATATTGCATAGCATTCTTATACCCTTATGAACAGGCTTTGGAACAATTTTGGAATACAATTTTGCTAACTTTAAAGCCCTGAAGGGATCATAACCTGCAAAAAGTTCATCAGCACCATCTCCTCCCAGAGCTACTGTGACATATTGCCTGGTTGTTCTGCTTAAGAGATAAGTCGGCAAGAGGGAGCTGTCACCCATGGGTTCGTCCAGTTTAGAAATTATTTGGGGTAAAACTACTTTTGATTTATCCAGTGATAATGTCTCATTATGATGATTTGATTTTATGAATTCAGCAGCTTTTAAAGAGTATTCAGATTCATCAAAGCTTTTTTCTTCAAAACTTATGGAAAAAGTTCTTAACTCACCTGGGTTCATAAAGGAGGCAGCATAGGCAGCTACACAGGAAGAATCAATTCCTCCGCTTAAGAATATTCCCAAAGGAACATCAGAGACAAGTCTGCGCTTTACTGCCTTGGAAATCAGATGTCTGAGCTCTTCTCCCCAGGTTTCTTCAGGGTTTTCTGGAATTTTCTCAAAGGGTTCTATTACAAATTCCCAATATTTTTTAATGGTTATTTCCTTAGAGGAGAAGGAATAAACCAGATTGTGCCCTGCTGCAAGTTTGTAAATATTTTTAAATATTGAATTTGGTGCAGGAATATATCCATATGCGAAATATTTTTTGAGATTTTCAGAACTGATTGAATCTTCCATGTATGGATGAAGGGTCAGGGATGAAAGTTCCGAGGAAAAGGCAAAAGTATTATTCTGCATGGAATAAAAAAGAGGCTTTTTTCCAAAACGATCACGGCTTAAGTAAAGAATCTGTTTCTCTTTATCATAAATTGCAAAGGCCCACATCCCATTTAGTTTCCCAGGCAAATCAAATCCCCACTCTCTGTATCCGTGCAAGAGCACTTCTGTGTCAGAGTGATCAGTTACAAATGTGTGCCCTTTTTCTATTAATGTTTTTCTTAAATCAGGGTGGTTATAGATTTCACCATTAAAAACAATAACAATATTTTTATCTGATGTGATCATGGGCTGGATGCCATCATTAAGATCAATGATGGACAAACGCCGATGTCCTAAAAAAATATTATTTTTTCCATCACTGAAATAACCTTCTGCATCAGGGCCCCTGTGATGAAGAGCAAAAGTCATATTTTTAATATCTAAATATGTACCCTGCCCTGTAAATCCAGCAATGCCACACATCAGTCTTGATCATTCATATTAATATTTTTGGAATTTTCGATTAAATAAATACTTTTTTGTTGGGTTTCATAGTAAGTGCGCATGATCATTTCTGCCAATAAACCAAGAAGAATACACATAAATGCTCCAAGCATAGTGATGGAGGCAAGTACGGGCAGAGGTGTATCGATATATGAGATTCCCTTGAAATATTTTAAATAGGAAGCATAAAAAAATGTGCAAAAAGAGAAAATCAAACTTAAGAAGCCAGCCCCTCCAAACACATAAATAGGTTTTTGAGCATAATTATCCAGAAATGTAATTACAATTAAATCTAAAAGCACTTTAAAAGTTCTTTCCAGCCCATAGTTTGATTTTCCATGTATCCTAGGATGGTGTGTAACTGGAATTTCAGTTATTTTTGCACCTTCCCAACTTGCATATACTGGAATAAATCTGTGCATTTCACCATAAAGCCTGACCCCTTTTATCACATTTTTCCGATATGCTTTGAGTGTGCAGCCGTAATCTTTGAGCCGTACCCCTGATATTTTTGAAATAATCTTATTGGCAATTTTACTGACCAGAACTTTTTTAAAAGTACTATCTTTTCTATTTTTACGCCAGCCTGAGCAGACATCAAAGCCCTGGTTCAACTTTTCAACAAGTTTTGGAATATCTTTTGGATCATTTTGCATATCAGCATCAATGGGTATGATAATATCACCTTCTGCATGGTCAAAACCTGCCATCATTGCAGCAGTTTGACCAAAATTTCTAGTAAAATGAATAACCTTTACTTTTTTATCTGCCCCTGCCAGACGGTTAATTATGTCCAGACTTTTGTCTGAACTGCCGTCATTGACAAAAATAATTTCATAGGGACACATCATCTTATCTAAAACCAGAACCAACTTATTGTATAAATCATCCAGGTTTTTCTCTTCATTAAAAACCGGAACAGTGACTGATATTTTTTTTTGCATTGTTTCTGTCTGCTCTTCTCTATTCATTTATTCGGGCGTTTCCAGTAATAAAATCAACCTCAATTTCATATACTCTGTTTTTTTTATTCTTAAGAGTAATAATCCCACCACTACTGTTACCATTGGGTGAAAATAAAATATCAAATTCACCTTGAATAATCTCTTGATCTTTCTTTTTACATGCTTTTATTTTGATATCTTCAGGATATGAATAATTGCTGATCTGAGACCAGTTTGTTTCATTCCGGGTAAGGCTGTTTTCAGATTCTTTTTTTTTATCATACTGGGATATGGTAATACGATCAGTTTCCAGATCAAAAGAGAATTTGACTCTCTTTTTTTGAAAATATGCAATGTCTCTTGCCTGATGAAGCAGGGCAATGGTGTGCCGGGTTGCAGTTTTCAATTCAACATGGGTCATTGAATTAAAAAGTCTTGGCAGGGCAAGGGAGGATACAAGCCCCATAATTACCATTACAATAATCAGCTCAAAAAGTGTAAAACCCTGATCATTATGATTTCCCAAGATTCTTCCAACTCTCTATATCAGCATCTATCTCTTCTCCTCCCTCAGCATTATCACCACCATATGAGATAATCTCATAGTCGCCATGTTGAGACGGGGATGCATAGTGATATGGATGATTCCACGGATCTAAAGGAATTTCCTTGGGCAAATATGGTCCATCCCATTTCTCAGAATCATCCTGGTTTACCCTCAAGGCTCTAAGGCCCATATCAGTAGTTGGATATTTACCCATGTCAAGCCGGTACATATCCAAAGCAGTTTCAAAAAGAGAAATCTGGGACTTGGCAGCTTTCTGTTTTGAAATATCAACTTTCCCAAACATTTTAGGACCTACAAGTCCTGCAAGAAGTCCCAAAATAACCATAACAATCAATAGTTCTATTAGAGAAAAACCCTTTTCATTATTTTTCAAGTCATGTTTTGTTGTTTTAGCTGTATTCATATATTTATCCTCCATTAATTAGTTTACATCGGCATATCATTCATGCTGAAGATAGCCATCAGCATGGAAATAACAATAAAACCAACTACAATACCCATGATGAGAATCATCAGTGGTTCTATCAAACTGATAGCTCGTTTCACTAAATTTTTTACCATTTTTTCATAATTATCAGCAACCTTGAGCAGCATAGGTGCAAGATTGCCTGTCTCTTCTCCCACTTTGATCATATGAACAGCAAGGGGAGGAAATATCTGATTCCGGGACAATGGAGCTGAAAGCCGCTCTCCTTCTTTAACCCTGTCATAGGCATCACCCATTGAATCAGCAATAACCTTGTTGTTTACAATATCTTTGACTAAAACAATGGATTGAAGGATTGGAACTCCACTGTTAATAAGGGTTCCAAGGGTTCTAGTTATCCTGCCGACTTCAATTTTTTTTATAAGATCACCAATTACCGGCATTTTTATCTTTAATATATCAAATTGAATTCTTCCCTTTGGAGTATTCAAATATTGTCTTACTCCAAAAACAAAAGCTATGCCTGCAATAATAAGTGCCCACCAATATACCCTGAAAAATTCAGAAGCCATTAAAAGAATTTTTGTTGAAAAAGGAAGAGCACTGCCCATGTCTACAAAAATAATAGAAAATTTTGGAATAACAAAAGTCATTAAAACAATAATTGATATTCCACCTACAAAAAGCAAAAACAGAGGATATACCATGGCAGATTTTATATAATCTTTTAACTCCTGGGAAGTTGAAAGAAATAATCCCAGGCGATCCAGAACTGTTTCCAGTATGCCGCCTGCCTCTCCTGCCTTAATCATATTAACATAAAATTTGGAAAAAATTTTAGGATGACGCGCCATGGCTTCAGATAAATCAGATCCACCTTCAATGGCTTTTAAGATATCTTTAACTATCTCTTTAAATACAAGATTTTGAGTTGCATCCACAAGGATTGTCAATGAGCGGTCAACAGGCAAGCCTGCCTCAAGAAGTGCAGTTAAATCCTGGGTAAATTGCATTACATCCTTCATGGTCACTCTTTGGAAAAAATTCTTTACATCAAGGGACAGCATGGTTCCTGCCTTGGATGTTTTTTTTGATGCGGGTGTGATACGGAGGGGTATCATTCCATTTTCCTGGAGGTGGTTAACCACAAATCCTTCCGAATCTGCTTCCATGACAGATTGGACTATTTTACCGTCAGTATCAGCAGCTTTATATGAATAAAGAGCCATTGATTAAATTTCCAGAGTAACTCTTAAAACTTCAGAGATAGTTGTAACGCCTTTTTTAACCTTTTCCCAGCCATCTTCCCTTAAAGTACGAAGCCCTGCTGCAATTGCCTTTTTCTTTATCTGTTCCGCACTTGATTTATTGATAATCTCTCTTCTTATATCTTCAATCATTGGTAAATATTCAAAAATAGCAGTCCTGCCTTTAAAACCTGTATGGTGGCAAGTATCACACCCAACACCTTCATAAAAGGCAATCTTGGAAAGTTCATCTGGTTCTAATTTCATAAGGCTTGTCAAACGTTCTTCAGGCTCAACTGGCTGTCGACAGTCAGGACAAATTACTCTGACCAGTCTTTGTGCCATAACCCCTAAAAGAGTTGAACTCAGCAAAAAGCTTTCAACACCCATATCTGTCAATCTTGCAATAGCGCCAGCTGAATCATTGGTGTGAAGTGTACTGAAAAGAAGATGTCCTGTTAAAGCTGACTGTATAGAAATCTCTGCTGTTTCCCTGTCCCTGATTTCCCCCACAAGAATTATATCTGGATCCTGCCGCACAATGGATCTTAATCCATTGGAAAATGTTAAGCCTATCTTAGGTTTTACCTGTATCTGATTCACTCCTGACAACTGGTATTCCACAGGATCTTCCAGGGTAATAACTTTTTTTTCAGAAGAGTTAATCATTGCAAGGGTAGTATACAAAGTGGAAGTTTTACCGCTTCCAGTGGGCCCTGTCACCAATATCATACCATAGGGCTGTTGAACCAGCTCAATATATTGTTCATAGATATTATCTGGAAAACCCAGTTTACGAAGGTCAAGTTCGAGACTCTCTCGATCAAGAATCCTCATGACCAGGCTTTCACCATATAATGTAGGTACTGTAGACACCCTGAAATCTATTTCACGATCAGCTATTTTTAATTTAATTCCACCATCCTGGGGCAGCCGTCTTTCAGCAATATCAAGTTTTGCCATAATCTTAACCCTTGAAATAATAGCTGCCTGGAGCCTCAAAGGTGGGGATTCAATCTCATGGAGGACACCATCTATCCGATATCGAATTAAAAATCTATTATCAAATGGTTCAAAATGGATATCACTTGCCTGCATATCTACAGCGTTATATATGAGACGATTAACCAGTCTGATAATCGGTGCTTCCGAGGCCATATCTTTAAGGCTCTCAAGATCTTGTCCCTGGGGAACTTCTATCTCATAAACATCCTTGTCTGCCTCTTCAATAATAGTTTCAAGAGATTGACTGCCACTACCATACAACCGTTCAATAACATCAATGATATCCCCTGCATCACCCTTGTAAACGTCAATGGAAAAACCATATGACAATTTCAGGGCATCAATTGTAAAATGATCCAAAGGATCAGCCATGGCTATCTTCAGGCTGTTATTTTCCAGGGATAATGGTACAAAGATTGATTGCTTCATAAATTTGAATGACAGATTTTCCAGCCCAATCATCTCTTTTGGGTATTCATTGTACGAAATATCAGGGATATTGCTCACAGCACTATTTTCATCCATTGATTAAAATTCCATTGGTTTTTCCAAGGTACAGCTCCGCCTTGTCGGTCACATCGATATTCAGAGATAACCATTTGAAATAACACGCTTTTGTTTGCACACAACCTAAATAAGTATCTTTTTTAATGCCTCTTCCAATTCCGGGTCATTACAAAATTCAGAATCAATTTTTTTAATCTCGTTTGAAAGATTTTTTATTTCTGCCTTAACTTTATCATATTGCAGCAGTCGTTGCCTTAAGAATTGAATGGTCAACTTTGATATCTCTTCAACGCCTGTCGGGGTTAAACAATACAAATAAGCAGATTTTCGTTTATATTTCTGAAATCTTTCAATCTTGATCAAGCCTTTCTTTGCAAGCTCTGTAAGGCAATAATTAACTTTGCCAAGGCTGATGCCCATCTTTTGATTCATCTCACGCTGGGTCAAATTATGATTATTTTTTAATAATTTTAAAAGATTTAGTCTGATTTCTTTGTCATATGCGGTGTTCATAGTATGAACTATATAAATGATATGATATTTGTAGTCAAGAAAAAAATGAATTGAATCAGAAACAATAACGATTGTTTAGATATAATTGGCAGGAATGGGTCTGAATCCACTAATAATCAAATCAGCAGATCCAGCTCAAATTATTTATCATCCAATGAAAAAAACTGTTACTTCAGCGCGCCTTTCAAGTATTTTTTGTTTTAACTCGCCATTTGCATAAAACCTAAACTTACCAGGAGAATGAATGTTAAAGATTGAGGGCTTCAGCCCGTTCTTTATAAGTTCATGAACTACATTGGCAGCCCTTATTGCACCAAGTTCAAAATTAGATGGATATTTATTATTATGGATGGGATCCATATCTGCATAGCCCTGTACCATTACCCTTACATCATATACTTTTAAAAAATTGGCAAGCTTCATAAAAAAAGATTTATACTCATCTGCAATTTTAGCACTTCCAGCAGGAAAAAGGATTGGAAGTGTTGTTGTAAGTTTTAAACCAGCACTACTATCAGTGATTTCAAACCAGTCACTAAGATTTGCTTTTTCAATGTCAACAAAGAGTTGAGCTTTATCAAAAGTATCTTGAGTCCTGTCTTGTGAAACTTCTTTGGTTTTTTGTTTATCCGTAAAAATCTCCCTGGTGGGCTTTAAAATTTTGCTTGACCTTTTTGTCTGCTTTCTTCTTTTGAGCTCACCCAAAATGGTTTTAACCAACTCAGAATATCTTTGTCTCTCTTTTGATAATTTTTTGACATTGAATTTTTTCTTTTCAATGGATTCCCCGATATTATGCGTAACCATCCTTCCTGAATCACTTATTCGCTCCATCTTGAGAGAAAGCCAATCAATTGTATCTATGCACTCTTTTATCTGTTCATCTAAATCTTCAACTCTCTCCTGGTATTCCTCTGCTCTTTCGGATAAATCAATCAAAGAATGCACATCATAGTCCAGCATCATCATTGAATGCTCCGCAGCATAAAGTGATGATACAAAAACCAAAAAAAACAGGGGTAGCAAAATTTTAAAAATAGATTCTCTAATAGTTTGAATTGTTTTCATAACAGCCACCAATTATTTTTGTTTATGAAGGAGCTAAAACCGATTCAACATCGTTGTCAATGCCGGCAGGCCACCAGATCATACCTTTTTTTGAAAAATTAATTCTAAGGCGCATACGCACGCTGGTAATGCCGTGTTTACCTTCACTGATTTCAACGACTTCTGTTCCCCTCAGCCACGACTGTGTCTGGGTACGAATAAGCTCATGATCTACAGTACCACGCCCAGCCTGCATAAATGCATCCACATAAACACCACGAAGTTTTTCAACAAGTTTTCTATAGCCATCTGCCACGGCTGCCCTCTCTGCCATCAACACTGCTTCACCTTTTGTCAAAGCATCTTCTGGTTCCAGACCCTTCCCTGTGACATAGAATGTTACTACCTTTAACTGCTTATTTGCCCTGCGGCTAAACCTTTTTGAAGAACATCCAACTAAAACAGATCCCGAAATAAAAAGAATAAGCATTAAAACAATGATTTTTTTCATTTTTCATCCCTCCACTTTAAATTTAAAATTGTTAAATAATTGTATTATTTATTTCATTAATGGCACAGTTCTGATTTCTATGATAATAATAGTATAATCGCTTGTTATTGCAGCGAACTTTAATTTGATTACTAATAATATACGAACAATATACGAATAATATACAAAAATTATGCCTGTTTTTATAAAACAATCAAATATTTCTCTATTAACTATTGTTCTCCTCTCCCTGCTCATGGGTTTGATACCTGCTATAGCCTGTAGCCATGAAGGGATTGAACTTTTTTACATCAGATATGATGTTAAAACTTCAAAACATAAAATAGTTGATACAAACCTTATTATGATACCTTCACAAGATGAATTCAGGGCGGAAAAATTTTCTACTATTCAAACCTATGGAGCAATATCTGCAACATATAATGAGTCGGAGAAAAAATTAACAAAATTCGCCCGGGAGAAAGCGATTATTTCATTGCTGAGAAAATATGGGCTGCGCTCAATAAAGAGCAGGGATTATGACACCATAGTCAGCTATGAAGGTGCTATAAAAGCCCCAATAATCATTCTTGAAAAAGGCCTAGTTGAAAAAAACAACTCATACTTTGTGAAAATACAGGCAGATTTCAGCCCCATTGCCTTCCCGGATAAATGGAAGAACTTAAAAATAAAAAACCGCATAAAAAAAATGTTCTCCAACTTTATTTCGCTTTTCAAATGAGACAAAGATATCTATGTTTACTTTATCTTAAATTTGTTTTAATATTCAAAAACTTACCAACAGGCAGGCTACTTTAAATAAATTTTAGGCATGGAGCAAGAATGAACAGAAAAGAGTTGGAAAAACTTGAAAAAAAAATCTTAAAAAAAGATAAAAACAGTTTTGAATACTTAAATAAAAAACAGGCATCTGCAGCATTCGCATTTGCTGAAGAGTATAAAACATTTCTTAATAATGCAAAAACCGAAAGAGAAGCCGTAAATGAAATTGTAAAAATGGCTAAGGCAAATGGATTTATTGATATAGATATGATTACAGATAAAACTCCATTAAAAGAGAAAAAATACTATAGGGTGTTTAAGGGAAAAAGTGTAGGAGTTGCTGTTCTAGGACAAGATTCCATTGAAAATGGATTAAATATCATAGCTTCCCATATTGATTCACCAAGGCTCGACCTTAAACAAAACCCTTTATACGAAGATCTTGATCTTGCACTTATGAAAACCCACTATTATGGGGGTATAAAAAAGTATCAATGGCTTAACATACCACTGGCACTGCACGGAATAATTATTAAATCCAATGGAGAAAAACTTAATATCACAATTGGTGAAGACTTAAAAGATCCAATCTTTGCTGTGTCTGACCTTTTACCCCACCTTTCAGGAAAACTTCAGCAAAATAAAAAATTATCTGAGGTATTTGATGGTGAAAAGCTGAATATCCTGTGTGGAAGCATACCCCTGGGAGATGAGAAAACAAAAAATCGATACAAACTTGCTGTATTAAAACTTCTTTATGACAAATATGGAATCATTGAAGAAGATTTTGTGAGTGCTGAGATAGAAGCTGTTCCTGCATCAAATGCCAGAGATATTGGGTTTGACCGCTCAATGATAGGGGCCTATGGACAAGATGATAGAATTTGTGCCTTTACAGAGCTAAAAGCTTTACTTGCTCTTAAAAACCCTGGCAGAACAGCTCTTGCTCTTTTTTTTGATAAAGAAGAAATTGGCAGCGTGGGAAATACAAGTGCAAAATCAAAGATTACTGAAGATTTTATTTTAGAACTTCTTTTCTTAAACCGGGAAAAACCTGATTTTAGAACCATGCGAAAAAGTATAAACAGCTCCATTTGTCTTTCAGCAGATGTTAATGCTGCAATGGACCCTGATTATAAAGAGGTCCATGAAAAAATGAATGCTGCAAGACTTGGGAGAGGTATCTGCATTACAAAATATACAGGGAGTCGTGGCAAGACAGGTGCCAGCGATGCCAATGCAGAATTTCTTGGTAAAATAATTGAGCTTTTTAATAATAATAAAATAGTCTGGCAGACAGGTGAACTCGGTAAAACTGATGAAGGCGGCGGAGGTACCCTTGGAAAATTTCTTGCTGAATCTGGCATGGATGTTTTAGATTGCGGACCTGCTCTTCTCTCAATGCACTCACCCCTTGAAATATCGAGCAAAGCTGATATCCATATGACATATAGTGGTTATAAAAGTTTTTTTGAATCAAATGGCTGATAAAAAAGCATCCCTACTGACTTATATTCTTTTTTTAATAATTTCTGTTTGGATTTTCACTCCATTAGCAGGGGCTGAAAACAGTGATATTGGATTTTTGCTGACAGATAAAAATGGTAAACCTTTAATTGCTGAAAATATTGATAAACCCTTAATTCCTGCATCAATACTAAAGATAGTTACCTCGCTTGCAGCCATCTCATATCTTGGAGAAAATTACAGATATCAAACATATTTTTATTATAATAAACAAAGCCATAGCCTTTATATCAAAGGGTTTGGTGATCCTTTGTTCATATCTGAAGAGATAAAAAAGGCATGCACCCTTGTGTCAGATAGATTAAAAAAAGAGAATATTGATTTTATCAACAATATTGTGCTTGACAACTCTTTTTTTGAAAAGAAAATCACTATCCCTGGAAGGAGCAATACATTAAATCCATACGATGCATACCCAGGGGCTTTATGTGCAAACTTTAACACCATATTTTTCAAAACAGATAGTAATGACCATGAAATTGTCAGCGCGGAAAAGCAGACTCCTCTGCTGCCAGAATATAGAAAAAAAATCATTGCAACAAATCTCAAGAAAGGCAGGATAACTCTCTCCCAAAAAGAGAGCCTGTTGTATCCAGGACTTTTAATAAAATATTTTCTGGAAAAAAATAGTGTGGGAGTGTTAGGGGGAATAACTTTAGGAAAAATTACTGCAAAAGAGCTGCCTTTTTTAATATATACTTCAACTTTTGATCTTAAAATGATAGTACAAAATCTATTAAAATATTCCAATAATTTCATTGCAAATCAGGTTTTATTAACCCTGGGTGCCCGCAATGCAAACGCACCTTCCAACCTTCATATATCAACCACAGCTGTAAACCTGTTTTTATCAAAGAACTTTAAGGAGATGAAAATTCAGTATTGTGAAGGTTCCGGCATCTCAAGGCAGAATAGAATTTCCAGCAAAGATATGATTAAAATCCTAATAAAATTCATACCCTGGCACTCTCTAATGAAACAAGATAAAAGCGGGTTTTATAAGACAGGTACACTCTCCAGGATAAGAACACGAGCTGGTTATATTACAGGAAAAAACAACTCCTTATACCCATATGTGATAATGATAAATCAGAAAAATAGAAGCTATAACGATATTTTATTGAAAATGAAAAAAAGAGTACAGAGTCTCTAAGATTTGTACATCTCACCCTTTTCAATATAGGCATAGGCACTGTGATTATGGATGGATTCAAAATTCTCAGCACTCACTTCAAACCATGTAATGTTGTTGTCAGCTATTAATTCAGAAGCGACTTCCCTTACAAGGTCTTCCACAAACATGGGTTTATTGTAAGCACTCTCTGTTACGTATTTTTCATCTTCCCTTTTTAAAACAGAATAGAGTTCACTTGAAGCTGATTTTTCTACAATATCAACAATATCTTCAATCCAGATAAATCTTTTAAATCTTGCACTCACAAGTACTTGACCTCGCTGGTTATGAGCTCCATATTCACTTATTTCTTTTGAGCATGGGCAGACAGATGTTACAGGGACCGCAACCTTCAAGACAATATCCCTGTTTTTTTCTCTACCTGAAAAACCAATAATTGTACATGAATAATCCATAAGTCCTGAAGTCCCGGAAACAGGAGCTGTTTTACTGATAAAATAGGGAAAAGCAATCTCAATGTGAGAAGATTCAGCTCCTAAAGTCTCTTTCATATCTTCTAAGATATTTGTTAAGGATTCTAAAGAGACTTGCTGCCTGAAAACATGGAGCATTTCAACAAAGCGGCTCATATGGGTGCCTTTGAGCTGATGGGGGAGATCAACAAACATGCTGATTTTAGCTACAGTTGATTGAAATCCCTTGGATTTATCACGCACTTTTACAGGATATTTCAGCTCTTTTATACCGACCTTGTCAATTGGAATTTTTCTAAAATCTGGTTGGCTTTGAATATCAATCATTTATCACTTGTCCCATTGCCTTAAAGATATTTCCTTTAATGTGATTATTCTGCGCATATAAATTATTCAGCATATCCCTGACTTCTTTTCTCTTGGATGTATTGTCACTGGGACATGTGTTAACAAATTCCGGGAAACCACACTTCCGGCAAAACTTATTAATTGTATCTTTATCAAGATAGCTTAAGGGTCTAATTATCTGAAATCTGCCATCAAAAAATAATTGTTCTGGCTTCATGCTGTCTAATCTGCCTGCATATAGCATATTAATAAAAAAAGTTTCAATTATATCATCTTTATGGTGCCCCAGAGCAATCTTGTTACATTCCAACTCCCGGGCAATCTCAAAAAGCCTTTTTCTCCTTAATCTGGAACACAAAAAACATGGATTCTCCCTGTTTTTTTCAGAGTGTGCATATACTCCATAATCAGTATATTCTATTCTGATAGTGTCATAATATTTATTAACAAATGTTTCAAGCTTTTTTGCAAATGAATTTTCAAACCCCAGGTCAATATAAACAGGAAAAATATTAAAATTAACAGGAGCTTTTTTTTGAAAAGAAGATAAAATGGTTAAAAGTGCGAGGCTGTCTTTCCCTCCAGAAACACCAACAAGGATGTTTTCTTTATCCAAAATCATGTTGTAGTCAAAAATTGCCTTACCCACAGCATGATCAACTCTCTTCTGAATCATCCCCATCTTTTTTTACTGTAACACGTTTTGCAGCAATTTCACGTAACACAGTTACAACATCTTTATTTTTTGATTTTATTAAAAAATCTCCACCTTCTCTAACCTGTCTTACCCGTTTAGCTGCCAGATGAACAAGCTGAAACCTGTTATCGACATTTTGCAGACAATCTTCAATTGTAACTCTAGCCAAAGTCAAACCTCCTTATTTATAAAATATCAATAACTTCATAAGTTCTTTTTCCGCCAGGTGCCTGGAGTGTTGCTTCATCACCAGGTTTTTTGCCAAGAAGTGCTCTTCCCAGCGGCGAAGCAACTGATATTTTCCCTTTTTTAATATCTGCTTCATCCTCTCCAACTATCTGGTATTCAAACTCTTCTTCAGAATCAATATTTTCCACCAGTACTTTACAGGCGAATCGTACACAATCTTTTTTTACCTTATCAGGATCAACCACTTCAGCATTAGCTAATTTATACCCTATCTCACCGATTCTTCCCTGAATAAAGCCCTGTTTTTCTTTTGCAGCATCAAACTCTGCATTTTCTGAAAGATCACCATGGGCCCTTGCTATTGCAATTGCTTTTATATTTTCCGGCCGATCAACACTTTTTAATCTTTTGAGCTCTGCATTAAGAGCTTCATATCCTTGTTTTGTTATTGCTATTTTACCCAAACCTCAACTTCTCCTAAATTGCTTATAAATTTATAAATAATTTTGAGCTAAAAGCTTGCCTATCTGGACTGTATTAGTCGCAGCACCTTTTCTTATATTGTCAGAAACAATCCAGAGATCAATTCCGTTTTCAATACTCACGTCTTCCCTTATTCTACCAACAAAGGTTAAATCATTTCCTTGAGCATCTAAAGCAAGAGGATAAACACTGTTTTGAGGATCATCCAACACCTTTACTCCGGGAGCAGTTTCCAATAGAGAACGTATCTGATCAGATGTTGCATGTTTGAAAGTTTCTACATTAACAGATTCAGAATGGGAATAAAAAACAGGAACACGTACAGTAGTAGCAGTGATTCCAATTTCTTGGTCACCAAGAATCTTTCTTGTTTCATTGACCATTTTCATCTCTTCTCTTGAGTAGCCTGAATCAAGAAAAGAGTCTATCTGTGGCAATACATTAAAGGCAATTGGATGGGGATACACTTCAGCCACACAAGGTTTGCCAGCAACAAAAGCCTTGGTCTGCTCTGTAAGCTCATTTATAGCCTTTACCCCTGAACCTGAAACAGCTTGATAGGTGGAGATAACCAGCCTTTTTATTCCAAATTTTTTATGTATGGGATTTAAAGCAACAACCATTTGTATGGTTGAACAATTGGGATTTGCAATAATTCCTCTGTTTTTATAACCTGCAACAGCATCTGGATTAACTTCAGGTACAATAAGGGGAATCTCTGGATCCATACGCCAGGCACTGGAGTTATCCACTACCACACAACCAGCATCAGCAGCAAATGGTGCAAACTTTAAACTTGTATCACCACCAGCTGAAAAAAGAGCAAGATCAAATCCTTTAAAGGAATCCTTTGTCATCTCTTCAACAACAAAGGTTTCATCCTTAAATTTTATTTTTTTCCCTGCTGAACGACTCGATGCAAGAAGCTTAAAATTATTAATCATAAAATCCTGCTCTTCAAGGCAGGTCAACATCTGATTTCCCACAGCTCCTGTTGCACCTGCAACAATAACATTTAATTTTTTTTCAACCTTTTTAACCATTGATAACCTCTAAAATTGATAACCTCTAAAATTTCAATATTTTTATTCTTTTATTTTTATTATTTATTTTTCTGCCGTGAAGATATAGAGTGATGAGAATAAAGCAAAGTAAGAGGTCCTGAAACAATATAAACAGATAAAACTGCAAATAAAACTATCCAGGGCTCATATGCAACAGTTGCAAGGACTAAAACCAATCCCACAAGCCTGTTAAATTTCATTTTATTAAAAAGAGATACTTTTTTAAAGCTGTTATATTTAATTGAACTTACCATACAAAAAGATAAAGAATAGAGCATTACCAGAAAAACTATCTGATAATTATCAGGAGCAATATTAAGCCGTGAAAAGAGTAAAATAGTAACAGCGGTCATTCCGGCAGCAACAGGAATAGGAAGCCCTTCAAAACTATTAGAACTTTGCGGGGTCCCAGCTGTTGTATTAAACCTTGCAAGGCGAAGCGCACCACAAATCATAAAAAGAAAGCCTGCAACCCAGCCAAGCCTTCCCATGGGTTTGAGCACCCAGAGTATCATAGTAAGAGATGGTGCCATACCAAAAGTCACAAGATCAGCAAGGGAATCATACTCAATACCAAACCTGCTGGTAGTATTTGTTGCCCTGGCAATTTTCCCATCAAACAGATCAAAAATGCCTCCAATTAATATGGCAATGGCTGCATCGGTAAATCGTGCATCAACTGAGGCAAGGATTGCGTAGAATCCACAGAATATATTCATGGATGTAAAAAAATTAGGTAATATATAAATTCCTTTTTTAATATTTTCCTTTTCCATTTTCATCCCTCCTTTTCAGTAAAAAACCCTAATATGGATGATCCAGCCTTAACCTGGTCACCTTTTGAAACTACAACTTTTGTATCCCAGGGCAGATAAAGATCAAGCCTTGACCCAAAACGAATCATACCATAACGATCTCCCCTCCTTAGAAAAGAGTTCTTTTCAACTTTACAGATAATTCTTCTGGCAATTAAGCCTGCAATCTGCACAACCTTATAAGTATGACCAGCTGTTGTATTAATTGTCAAAGCACTTCTTTCATTATGAACAGATGCCTTATCAAAAGATGCATTGAAAAATTTGCCTGGAGTGTATTTAACTTCTTGAACAACTCCATCAAATGGTACCCTGTTAACATGCACACTAAAAACATTCATAAAGATACTTATTTTAAGGGCCCTGGTTTCAACATATTCATTTTGATTCTCATCATTTATGATCTTTTCAATGACAATAACCCTGCCGTCGGCTGGTGATACTATTGCCCCAATCTCTTTGGTAATAAATCTTTCAGGATCCCTAAAGAACCAGCATACAAAACAAGTCAGCAAAAGAGCTACCCAGCCAAGGATAGCAACTTCAAAATAGAACAACAGACCTGTAACTATACCACTGATGAAGATGAATATCAAACCAGGCACTGCTACTGGCAGATATGATCTGGATAATTGTTTTTCTATATTCATTATATTCACAAGCTCATACTGCTTAATTTACAATTAAAAACTTTGGAGTATATCTTATATCCCATGCTTTTGTCAATAATTTTACAGCTTTATCAAACATAATCTTTAACCAATCAAAGGTCTTTTTGAGATTTTTTTAATTTATTAACCTGGGCATCTGATTTTCTCAAATATTTTGGAACAAGAGAGTAGTTATCAAGCTTGTTGTTATTAAAAACAGAAGAATTTTGGGAAAAAACCTGAACAAGAGCAGAGGCACTCACTCTGTTTTGAAACAGTGGAGCAAACACTGCTTTTTTTTTAAACCTGGTCTCCAGGATTTCTCTGTATGCAACAACCCCTGAGCCTGCAAAAAGAGCATCCTCATCTAATAATTCGAGTACATCTATTGGTTTTAAAGCTTTTTCTTCGCTCTTTTTTAACAGCTTACCGTTATTAAAGTTATAAGTTGCATGGTATAGTTCTCCTCTTTGCGCATCCATGATCACACATACAGGTATTGATGAAAATGAGAACTGCCATGCAATACCATCGAGACTTGAAATACCGATACAAGGTTTTGATACGGCAAAGCTGAGTCCTTTAATAGTGCTGATACCAATTCTTAAACCTGTGAAACTTCCAGGACCTCTTGCTGCTATTAATCCATCAAGTTCCCAAGGCTTAATACCTGCTCTATCCATAATTTGAGCAACCATGCCCATAATGCGCTTTGAATGGGTTTTTTTTGCTGCCCACATCTCTTCACATACAGGATTGTTATCTATAGTCAAAGCCATACTGCATTCTTTTTCAGCAGTACTTATGGCGAGTATCTTCAAATCATTTATCCTTTATCAAGGCCACTTCAATAACCTGATCCAACTCTTTTACAACAATGAACTCAAGCTTCTTTTTTATGGTTTGTGGTATCTCAAAAAGATCATTTTTATTTTTTTCAGGGATAATGACTTTCTCTATTCCTGCCCTTACAGCCCCAAGCGCTTTTTCTTTTAGTCCACCAATGGGTAAGACTCTTCCACGCAAAGTTATCTCGCCTGTCATGGCGACCTTACTGTCAACCAATCTGCCTGTTAAAGCAGATATCATTGCAACTGCAATTCCAATGCCGGCTGAAGGTCCGTCTTTTGGGATGGCACCTGCTGGTACATGTATATGAATATCATTATTATCTATGGCTTTGGCTGGAATTTTAAGTTTTTTCATATTACTTTTTACGTAGGTCAAGGCAGCTTTTGCAGATTCCTGCATAACATCACCAATCTGCCCTGTGATAACAAGCTCACCCTTCCCTTTTACAAGAGAGGCTTCGATATATAGATGCTCACCGCCTGCTTCTGTCCATGCAAGTCCTGTAACAAGACCTGCCTGACTCTCTTCCTGATCAAGCTCTGGAAAAAATTTTGCAGGACCTAGATACTTTGCAAGGTTCTGTTTTGTTATGGAAAATTTTCCCTTTTCCCCTCCGGCAATCTTTCTTGCTATTTTTCGGCATATTTTATCAAGATTTCTCTCTAAATTTCTCAATCCTGCCTCTTGTGTGTATTCAAACAAAATAGAACCCATAGCACCTGAACTTATGTCAATAGACCTTCGTATAAGACCATTCTCTTTTTTCTTACGTGGGAACAGATGCCTTTCTGCTATAATCTGTTTTTCCTCAACAGTATAGCCTGATAGCCTGATCACCTCCATTCTGTCAAACAATGCTGACGGAATAGTATCGGAAACATTGGCAGTAAGAATAAAAAGTACATTGGAGAGATCAAAAGGCATATTAAGGTAATGGTCTGAGAACTCAAAATTTTGTTCTGGATCAAGTGCCTCAAGAAGAGCAGAAGATGGATCACCCCGAAAATCATTTCCAAGCTTATCAATCTCATCCAGCATAAATACAGGATTATTTGTTCCACACTGTTTCAAGCCCTGGAGAATTCTGCCGGGCATTGCTCCAATATATGTACGCCTATGCCCTCTTATCTCGGCCTCATCCCGGATACCACCCAGGGAAAACCGAAAAAATTTTCGCTTCATTGCTTTAGCAATTGCCTGCCCTAAAGAAGTCTTTCCAACACCGGGAGGCCCAACAAAACAGAGTATCTGTCCCTTTTTATCAGGATTGAGCTGACGAACACTCAAATATTCAAGGATTCTCTCCTTTACTTTGTCAAGACCATAGTGATTTTTATCAAGCAGTTGAGCAGATTTTTCAATATCCAAAAAATCCTTTGATGATTTTGTCCAGGGTAATTCAACAATACAGTCTAAATAGCTTCGAATTATCGAAGCTTCCGATGAATCAGAATGCATCTGTTCAAGTCTTTTAAGTTGCTTGTACGCCTCTTTTTCACACTTTGTTGGTATTTTTGCCTTTTTGATCTTCAGTCGATACTCTTCTATTTCGATTAATCTGTCATCGGTCTCACCAAGCTCCTTATGGATTGCTTTAATCTGCTCTCTTAAATAATAATCTTTCTGATTTCTATGTATTTCATCTTTGACATCAGTCTGGATTTTGGCCTGAACCGCTGAAAGATCAACTTCCCGGGCAAGGAAATCATTAACTTTTTTCAAACGCTCCATGGGGTCGTCTATCTCAATCAATTCTTGAGAATCAGCAACCTTAAGATTCAAATTAGATGCCACAAGATCAGCAAGTTTTCCTAAAGATTCAATATAGTTTAAAAGATCAACAGCATCCTGGGAAAATTCTCCCTTTAGAGCCAGTAGTTTCCCACTGTTCTCTTTCACATTGCGCATTAAAGCTTCATGCTCGATATTTAATTCTTTTATCTCTTTATCTTCAATAATCTCTATTTTCACTTCAAAATAAGCACGTTTTGTTGTGTATTTTACTATTTTTGCCTTGGTAATGCCTTGAACCAATGCCTTTACCTTCCCATCAGGTAATTTCAGCATCTTCTGCACTCTGCCGACAGTTCCGACCCTATAAACATCGGAAGCTTTGGGATTTTCAACTGAAGAATCTTTTTGTGCAGAAAGGAAAATATATCGATCTCTATTTATTGACTCCTCAATTGCTTTAATGGATTTCTCCCTTCCTACAAATAAAGGCAAAAGCATATCAGTAAAAACAACAACATCTCTCACGGGCATCATTGAAATAGTACGAGGAATCTTATCAAAGTCTCCCTCTTTCTCTATTACATCAATGAGATCATCCATATCAGTTTCAGCCATATATATCTGTTACCCCTTTCAATTCATTTATCACTGTTATCCACTATTATTTATCCAAATTATATCACGAATAATTATACTTGTATTTGTACAATAAAACATTTTTTTCCTTTTACAACATATTACACCATTTTTTTTTATCTATTAAAATTATTGACAGACAAATGGCTTTTGTCTATTTTTAATCTCAATAAATTATTTTTACAGGAGCCATCTTAAGTTAATGTATATTTATATGGATCAAATACTATTATTTCTGATTTTTATGTTTGGGGCTTCGGCAGGCAGTTTCTATAACGTATGCATTTATAGGATCCCGAAAAAAGAGTCCATTGTAACTCCGGGTTCCCACTGCCCCTTTTGCAAAAACAAAATCCCTTTTTATCTGAATATACCAGTCTTCAGTTATTTTATACTGCGGGGTAAATGTAAATATTGTAAACATCCGTTTTCGCCGAGATACCCACTTATTGAAGCATTGACAGGAACAATCTTAGTTTTTCTATATTTGAAATTCGGCTATTGCACAACAACCATCTTCTGGTTTATTTTTATTTCCATATTAATTATTATCTCATTTATTGATATTGATTATCAAATAATCCCTGACATCTTTTCTCTGCCTGGAATTATCCTTTTTGCCACATCTCCTTTGTTTGTACCAGGGATAAGTTTTATGGATTCTATTCTTGGGATACTCCTGGGAGGCGGGAGTCTATATCTTATCGCTGTAACATATTATGTCCTCAAAAAAATCGATGGCATGGGCGGAGGAGATATTAAACTTCTTGCCATGATAGGTGCTGCAATAGGATACAAAGGTGTATTTTTTACTCTTTTCATTGGATCGCTTACAGGGGCAATCGCTGGAATTATAATAATGTTATCTTCTAGAGTTTTGGATACAAAGCTGAAAATACCCTTTGGTCCATATTTATCATTTGGAGCTGTAATTTATATATTTTTTGGTCCCACTCTTATAAAATGGTATTTTTCAACGGCCCTTCTATAATATAACCGGTACGAATTTATGGAATTTATATATCTATTTAATCCCTGATCGCTATTTCTATAAAAAACCTGCCCTTTGTTGTTTTAAAAGGGATCACAAGAACATGGCTTGCGCCTTTAATATGCTCAACCACGCTATTCTCGCCTGACACTACACCCGCAAGCTTGATTTTCACTTTTTTATCCATCTCTGCAATTTTTGTTGTTACATGACCTGCGATCATATTGCTGATTTCCCCGACTGCATCGTCAATCTCCTCATTCATTTCAGTCATCTCTTCTCCAAACATTGCAGAAACAACTCCGAGAATGCTATTTTCATAAAATGAGACAGCAATGGAACCAGAAATATCTCCATCCATATTAAGCATACCTGTAATATCCCCAAGGGGTGTGGTCTCTTTTTTCAAAAAAATCGGTTCAGGTTTCACTTTAACCAATGCAGTTGTATCAAGAATGTATAAAGCCCCTTCAATAAAGGGATTCACCAATGAAGCGTCCATAATTGTCTCCTCTCTGTATTCTCTATTTTAACGATTTCATGCGGGTTTAGCAACTTTTTTTCAAAAAAAATTGGAATAAACACTTGACACACGCCCTCCAACCACGTAACGTACGGTTAAAGCGTTATTTAAGTAACTAATTTGGTAGGTTAAATTCAATTGAATTTAATATGCAAACCGTAAAAAAGGAGTGATAAAGATGAACAAAGGCGATTTAATCAACAAGGTCTCTGAAGTACTTAACAGTAAAAAAGAAGCTTATGCAGCAGTGGATTGCATGATTGCAGCCATTACAGAAGCACTTTCCAACAACGACTCTGTAACTTTAGTCGGATTTGGTACCTTTAAAACTGCTGACAGAAAAGCAAGAAAGGGAAGAAACCCTCAAACCGGTAAAGAGATTGACATTCCAGCAAGAACTGTCCCCAAATTTGTTCCAGGCAAAGCCTTAAAAGATGCAGTAAAATAATCAATCATTCAATATTAATCAGGTAATATACTGGAATTAGCAATATATTACCTGATTTTTTTTTGTGATATATGGAACTTAAGAAAATTTTTATCCCTTCCATGGGTGTTGATTTAGTCTTTAATCTAAACTCCCTTACCCCCTATGCCAGATCATCAATTATTTATGATATTAATTACAATGACAATACTGTTATTATAGCTCAACCATTAAACCCTGTTACACTGAATGCTGACTATGATGAAATGCACTTAACCGTTGTTATAAAGGGGGAAAAAGGCAGGGTTAGAGTTGGCGTTAAATGTAAGCCTGTAAAATTAATAAAAGCATATAAACTTGCCGGGAACAAGAGTGTTGCAGCTATACAACTCAAATACTTTCATCCCATAACTAAAGCAGCAAATATCCGTGCTGCATATAGGTTGCAATTGGGTAATCATTTTTTGATTACCGGCAAAATTATTTTTCTTGACCAGGAGTATGTAACAAGAAAAGATTTTGTTTTTCGTGATGTTTCATTTGCCGGGGTGGGAATCATATGTCCCAGAAAAGTTAACTTAAAAATAAATGAGCTTACCAGGATCAAAGTACACCAAACAGTTAAAATTGGTATGATTCTTCAAAAAAAGACAAAAGATAATACATCAGAAAGGAAACCTGTCGCAATTATTCCTGCTAAAGCAGAAGTTACAAGAAAAAATATCGATTTTTCCGAAAGCCATATTTTGATTGGTATGAAATTTATCAATATATCTTCTGAAAAAGAGGGTTCTTTAAATACATTTATCCATGAAGCACAGGTGGATGAACTTCAGAGGCTTTCCAGACTTTAATGCCCTGCTTCCACTCCATGCTGCATTGCTTTGATATAGCCCTGCAGCCAATCTAAAATTTCCTTTTGTTCACCATCCAATGCAAGCTTACGAGTCTCTTCCAGCTCTTTTAGTGCATTCTCACAATTTAATTTAGTATCATTTTTAAACCCCTTCACTGCCTTGCTTGTTTTGGATGATCGAAGTTTTTTCATTAATTCATTATATTCAGCAAATTGTTCAGGTTCAGGTAGCTTGGAAGAATAATTTCTCTGGATGATTCTTTGGGCAAGAATTTTAACTCTCTCACTGCCCATGGTTTCTGTCACTAAAATTTTCCCATCAAGGTTTGCGTTCTTGAAATCCAGGATATCTTTTTTCTCATGGTTATTAAAAAAACCATTTTGGTAGAGACCGGCATCGGGATCAAGATCAGGGATGAACAGATACTGAAACTCAATATGAAAATTGATAATTTTAAAGAAATCATCAATATTGTTTGAAATGGCTCTAAGGTTAGCTTCTGCCTGTTGCACACTCTCATTTGTGAGTCTTTCATAAAATCTAGCTTTTGCAGGGAGAATTATGGGCAGGTCACCATATCTCTTTCTTATCACTAAAGAGGTAGATTCTTCAGGGTTTGAGACAAAAGAGAGTATATCTGTCTCATCAAGCCTCAACCACAAATTCTGATTTGAATACTTTGTGGATTTGCCAATATTAATTACCAATGCCATATAATTTTTATCAGGACCTAATCTATGGGACACCATAATACCAAGTTTAAATGCCTGGCCTTTTAAATTTAGGCAATTTTCAATTTTGCTGATTCTCAACTCATCTTTTTGTTTACTGAAAAAATCCATTGCATAATTATAAATTTTTTGTTCCCTTGAAAAAATTCTGGCAAGGTTAAAAGTTGCCTCAACATCTGCCATTGCTTCATGGGCTCTGCCTGATACTGTAAGGGAATTTTTATTGCTTATCTTTTCAAGTTTAAAACTAATTTTTCCATCATTGTAAGGCCACTCAATGATCTCAGGCTTAAAAAGATAAAAAAGAGTAGCAAGGGGAAAGATATCCATACGGGAGCATCTGTTTTTATATTGGTGGGTGTATGGGTCCAGCAGATTTCTATAAAACGAAAACCTCAAAAATTCATCATCAAATTTAAGAGTATTGTAGCCAAGGCTCACAGTTTCAGGTTTGTTAACTATTTTATGTATCTTTTTGCAAGCTTCATATTCTGGCAGACCAGCTTTCAAGTCTTCATGGGAAAGTCTGTGGATAATAAATGCCTGAGGAGACGGGACAATATCAGGTCTCAACTGTATTGTTACAGAGTCACGTTCTATCTCATTGAAGTTTTGGTCACATCTGATACAGGCAAAAGTAAGGATCTGGTCAAAGGCAGGGTTCAATCCACTGGTTTCAATGTCATAGAACAAATAGGTCTTCATTATTATACAGAAAAAAAGGTGAGTATTTTAAAATGCTCACCTTTTATATATAAAAAAAATTTATATGGCTGATTATCTTTTTGAAAATTGATAACTTGCCCTAGCACCTTTTTTCCCATACTTTTTACGCTCTTTCATTCTTGAATCACGGGTAAGATATCCATAATCTTTCAAAATACCACGAAGATCTGAATCAACAAGAAGAAGGGCTCTTGATAAGCCTAATGTTATTGCGCCAGCCTGACCTGAAACACCACCGCCAAGCACCGTGATTTTGATATCAAATGCATCCTTTTTCTCAACCAGAGAAAGTGGTGCAGTAAGCATACTTTGTACAGAATCTTGTACAAAATACTCATTCATGTTTTTATTATTAACAATAAATTTGCCTTTACCAGGTGTTATCCATACTTTTGCAATGGAACTTTTCCTTTTACCTGTTGCGTAAAATATATTTGTATTTTCCAAAGTTTTTTTATATTCCTTTAAATATTTTTATAAATCCACGGTTTCAGGTTTTTGAGCAGCGTGGGGATGCTGATCATTTGCATAAACAAATAATTTATTAGTAAGCTGTCGCCCAAGTTTATTTTTGGGGAGCATTCCAACAACAGCTTTTCTTACAAGTTCAGTGGGTTTGCGGCTGTGTAATTCACGAGCTGTTTCTGATTTAATACTGCCAACATAACCTGAGTGTCGATAATATTTTTTTCCATCCCACTTCTTTCCTGTGAGGCGGATTTTATCGGCATTAATAACAATTACCCAATCTCCGGTATCAACATGGGGAGTGAACAAAGGGTTATGTTTACCTCTGATTCTTCTTGCGACCTCTGATGCAAGCCTGCCAAGTACTTTATCTTCAGCATCAACAACGCACCATTTCTCTTTGTTATCTGATCTTTTTGCACTATATGTAAATTTATTCAATTTCCCTATACTCCTGTTCAAATCAAAAAAATAATTCGACATTATTATTATATAATCGTAAATATGTCAAGGAAATTCTACAATTCAATCTTATTACTCTCTTTTATCTCTTTTTTAGCAAGTTTAATTTTTTCTCTTACTTTTCCACTATCTGCCTGGCTCGAAGTAGTGCATGATACTTCTGCATTCAATACCCCACCATTTTCCACAATCAAATCTTTGCACTCAACCTTACCTGCACAACTGCCTGTGGAGAGGATTATTAGTTCCTTGGAAGCAATTAAATCTCCATTAAACTTTCCTCCAACAGTCATACTTGCAACTATTGCCGAGTTGGAATTTACCTCACCATCCTCTGCAATAACAATAATATCACCTTTAATTTCTCCTTTAATCTTTCCTTTTATTATTAATTTTCCAGTGCTTGAAACAGAGCCTTCAATCATAAGCTCCTTATCAATAATTGAAAGATTCTTCTTATTCATCTTCATTTTTCCCCCACTTTATGATTTTTTAAATTATAGTTAAAAATCTATAAATAACTTACCAACTTCTCTATCATTCAAACTTGTAATAATATAATATTGTTTGTCCTGATTATCAATTGAATATTTCTTCATCAAAACGTTTTTACCCGTATCAATAAGATACCCCCTGTCTTCACCGTTATTATTGTGACGGTTACCAACAAAACCCTTAAAATTAACAATGTATTCAGCCGGATCAACCTTACCGGTTATCATATCAATTATAACCAATCTGTCTCCCCGCTTTAGTTTAACATGGGAGTAGTTGTCAACAATATGTATTTTTCCATTTACTCTGATTTTAAACCTCAGCACCTCAATGTTTTTCGAATCTGAGACAGACAATTTGTCTATTGGTTTTAAAGCTTTAGAATGAAAATCAAGAAAGATGCTACCACAGGAGTAATAATCTTTTTTTGCAACGATTCTTGTCTCTTCATCTATCTTTAATTTTTTTTTCATATCATTAAAACTGGACCCGACTCCAATGATATCTGCACTGAGCCCTCTTTTGTAATTTGCCACTATATCTAAAACCTCAACCATGTCTCCCTGGTTAATTTTCAAGTGTTGCATTGTTGCAACTACCACAGGCACGGAATCATTGACCGAAATAATTATATATTGAAGCTCTGGCTTTTTAAGATCAATGCCCGGAGTCTCCGGAGTTATTCCCATCAATTTCATAAATCCATTGATAGCATAAATATGCTGTTTTACCTTTTGTTCCAATGGAAGGGCTTTTGCTGACTCAACACCAAAGGCTGGTATTTTGCATTGATATAAAGCATAATATGTTGCAGAACCTCTTTGTTCTTTATGTTTTGTACCAGATTCAGCTGTTTTGTGGTTATTAAAATGAAATTGCTCTGAAGCACCGATATGTGTATTCACCTCTTTAATTACAACCTTTGCCATTGCTTCAAGATCAATTTGTATTCCTGTTTGTTTATCTTCAAAAAAAGCAGTGTCTGCAATAATTGACTGACCATATTTTTTAGGATTACGCATGGGACCTTCCCATTTGTTTGAAAAAATACCTGAGCCCTCATGCAGGTTTAGCAGACAATCGCTTTCTCCTATTAATCTTTTTAGAACTTTAACCACTCTTGCTTCATAGTTTTCAACAAGGTTACCGGAAAATTTTCTGTTCATATCCTCATTGATTTTACGCTCTCGTTTTAAAATGGAAGGAAAATTAGCACGGGGTACAACAATGAGATTCCCTTTTTTTAATGAAATATCAGCATACCGGTCTGCAGCCAGAAATCCTGCTGCTTCATCGCCCTGAATACCACCTATTATCATAAGGGTTTTTCCTGGCTCTGTACCATTTATCTTATATACATGGAGCTCATTATCTTCCCCCTCAAAGAAAACAGTATATGTCCTCTTTTGAGCAAGAGCATAGCTGCTTGACACAAATAAAAATAAGAGCAGGTAAAAGCAGATAAGAAGTTTATAATGCACTTTTTCTTTCATATATGAGTTGTCAATTCACTGATATATTGATAGTTTCATTTAAAATCAAGGCATTTGCCTTACCAAACACATAGACAATGGCTTTAGTATAAATGCCGGGATTGGCAACATTTCTAACTCTGAAGGTAACAGGCTTAAAATGAGCTATGGAAAAATACTGCCCCCGGGCAGGTATAGTAGGAATATCATTTTTCAGTGCGACGGATGGTATTATCAATTTATTTATCTTGGGATCATCCCTGGATGACAAAAGAACAAAAATATGACCTGATGCATCACCTTTCTCACTTGCCATGTTTAATACTCTGAAATTTATAATAAGATTGCCGGTATTCTTATCTTTGACTATTATAAATTTTTCAATGCTGACATTTTCATTATCATTGGGTTTTAATTTGACTTTTGGAGCAATTGTAGCGGGAGGAACAGTAGCAGAAGTAACAGTAGAAGGAGTAACAGGAACCTTTTTCTTATGTGCTGATAGGGGCAGTTTCTTTTCAACTTTAGCAACCTTGTTTCTAACTACTTTTTCACCACCTTTTTCTTTATTATCTTTCTTCTCTTTATTGTCAGGCTCTATATAATCTGTTTTTGCTATTACAAGTTTTGCCATGAGAAACTCTTTTTCTTTCACTAAATCTTTTATTCTCATTTCAGCTGAATTCAAATTTCCGCGCAAATCAAGAGTTTCGGTTTTATAATTTGTGAAAAGCTTATAAAATATAATTGTGGTAAGTAAAAGAACTACACTCAGAACCAATAAACAGAGGATTAATTTTTTAATCCAGTCAGCAGATTTCATCTTCCCGAAATCATCAACAGCTATAAGTCTTGTCTCACTTTTCCGTTGAAGACGGCTGGGGCTTGAATATGATTCTATCTCTTTTTCCAGCTCTCGCGATATATCTTCCATCTGTTACCCTCATTAATAAATATTAATGTTTTTACACCTATTGCACTAAATCCACTGGATTTATAATCTTGTAAAAATGTCACAACAAGGCTGTTTTTACTTTTTTTAATGTTGAAATTGCTTGTAGAAACCTTTATATAGTCATATCTTTCTGCAAGGTTTTTTTTCCTTGTTACCCACTCTTTTTTATTCAATCCATCTGAAATAAAATTTTCTGAATAACAAGATGCGTATGCATTCATATCTTTATCAGTCCAGACCCTAGCCCATTTCCTAATAATATCTCTAATGTCTGGTCCCATTTCAACTTTCCTGACAAGACTCTCAGCAACGACCTGCAAAGATGCATTTTGTACCTGATACACATCGCCAATTATTGTAAAATTATTATCTTTTTTTACTATAAAAAGTTTTCTTATACCAAGATCGACATTTTGTTTTAAAAGGTTTAGCCCCATATTAAAAATAATCACATATACGTTATTTTGTTTATAGATTCCAATATTCCTAATAGTAATTTTGAACTTTCCAATATTTTTTTTTGTTTCATTGCGGATACTATACCACCTTTTCCACCATAATATTTCAGGAAGATAGGTATCATCATATAAATTCAAGTAGTCATGATAACTACCATTATTTACTGCATCTGCCCAGGATTGCAACCATTCCTGTATCATTCCAGCCTGTAAAGCAAGAGTATCTCTTTTAACCATGGATATAGTATCAACTATTACAACAGGAGTTCTGTTAATAAAAATATGCTGGGATAATTTCAGTATATTGTCATTCTCCATTGCTACACACCCATTGGAGTCCCTAGCTTTCAACACCTTATTGGTTCCATGGAGCCAGATGTTGTTTCCGCTCCTCAGGGCAGTTTTATCTAAGAAATTAGGATAATCCAGAGGGAATGCTTTTTTCCCATATATGGGAGAGAGATCCCTATCTTCATACCTGTCCTTTATAAAATAAACTCCCTCGGGAGTCTTCTTGTCCCCTGATTTCATCTTAATACCAGGGACTTCACCAGTTGAACAAAAAAATCTGTACTTTTCAAAAATTTCAGTTTCTCCAAAGGAATAAAGCAAGATATGCTGGCTGCTTTTTTCAACCAGAAGGGCATTGGTGTGTTCAGGTAAAAGGATTAAAGAGTCTGGCAGCATACCTTCAACATTTGCAGAGACTTTATGATTGATTATACAAAGGAAAATTGCTAATAGAATAATTCTAAATTGATGCTGCACTACCCATCCTTTCTTTTTTGCGAAGAGTTGTAAGATACTTTAAAATTTAATTTTCAAATGATCATATGCCTTGGCAGGGACTTTTCTTCCACTTGAGGTTCTAATAATCATCCCTATTTTCAATAAAAATGGTTCAACAACATCCACCAAAGTATCAGTCTCCTCCTGTAATGTTGCAGAAATAGCTTCAATGCCAACAGGACCACCTTTATAAAAATCAATAATGGTTTTCAGATAACTTCTATCCAGCATGGTAAGCCCGACACTGTCTATGCCCTCAAGATCAAGAGCAGCATCAACGATATCTTTTGTGATTTTCCCATCAAATTTTACCTGGGAATAATCCCTCACACGTTTAAGAAGTCTATTTGCAATTCTAGGTGTCCCCCTTGATCTTTTTGCAAGCTCCTTTGCACCATCTGCATCAATTTTAACATTGAGAATTAATGCAGATCTTTTAACAATGGTAATAAGTTCGGTTACAGAATAGAAATCCAGGGTTCTAAAGATACCAAACCGATCTCTTAGTGGAGAAGAGAGCAACCCAACTCTTGTTGTGGCACCAATTAAGACAAATTGCTTAAGTTTATATCTATAACTCCTTGCATTGATGCCTTTATCAAAGACAAAATCTACTGCATAATCTTCCATGGCAGGATATAAAAACTCTTCAACAAGTTTTGGAATCCTATGAATTTCATCAATGAAAAAGATATCGCCCTCTTTCAAACTTGTTAGCATTCCAATAAGATCGCCACCCTTTTCTAAGGCAGGACCTGAAGTTATGGTTAATCCCTTATCAATCTCATTGGCAATAATATGTGCAATAGTAGTTTTTCCAAGTCCTGGGGGTCCGTGCAGTAAAATATGTTCCAATGGTTCATTTCTAATCTTTGCAGCTTCAATGGCAATACTTAAAGTCTCTACACTGTTTTTTTGTCCGACATATTCATCAAAACTTTCAGGGCGTAAGGATACAATATCTGAACTCCTGTCCTGGGGCAGCTGTTTAGCTGATGATATACTCTCCTTATCAGATGAGAATGAGATGATACCATCATCTTTCATGGCTTAAATCCTCTTTTGAATACATCGTCAAACAGCTGTTCTGCAGTGGATATATCTTTATTTTGTTCTAAAGCCTCAGCAATCAATATTTTAGAATCCTTTTCTGAATACCCCAATTGTTCCTTTAAAACATTTGCAACCTGTTCTTTAATACTATTTAGTAAATTGTAGGTATTATCTCCCGGATTGGTCTCTAAAATTTCACTCTCCTGTGAAATGAATCTTCCCATTTTTCCATTAAGTGCTGCAATTATTTTTTCAGCGCTGCGTTTTCCTATACCCCTTAAATTCACAAGAGCTTTTACATCTTTTTCCTCAATTGCCCTGGCTATTGCAGAATTAGTAATTTCAAGAGCTTTTATTGCTTTAAGCGGACCTATTGCATCAACCGTTATAAACAGTTGAAAAAAATCTTTTTCATCTTGGGTCTCAAATCCAATCAGAACAGGTTTTGGCTGTTTTTCAGTTTGGTGAAAATAGATGTATAATTTTACATCCTTCTCCTTAATATTATTCAAAGTATTTGCAGAAAGCAATATTTCATACCCCACACCATTGACAAGCAACAGAATACCATCTGTTTCATATTTAATAATTTTACCTTCTAAATATCCAATCATAAGTAGGATTCGTACCTGAAAAATCCGGTTAAAGCTAATGCCAGAGCATCTGATGCATGAAATGGTCTAATGGGCTGTCCATGTTTTAACAAATTTCGAGTAGATTCTTCAACCTGATATTTATCAGCACTACCATTGCCAGAAACCACTTTTTTTACTTCACGCACAGACACTTCTTCAATCTTCACTCCAGCTTTATGACAAGCTATAAGCAGCACACCTACAACTTTTCCTAACATGATACCTGATTTTGGGTATTTTTCAAGAGAATAAATATCTTCGATTACAACCAAATCAGGGTTTTCATGCTTTATAAAATCAGCAACGTTTGAATAAATCGTATTAAGTCTTAAACTGATGGGGTCTGTTTTTTTAGTATTTATACTACCAAAGGAATATCCAAGGACTTCTCTGTTTTCTCCCCGGACAACTCCTATTCCAGTACCAGCAAGCCCTGGATCAATTCCAACAACCTTTATCATTTTTATTTTTTATTTTTTTAAGGTTTCCAGTTTCTTTAGAGCAAGGATTGCTTCACTGGACTCAGGATATTTTTTAGTAAGCTCTTTTAAAATCAATCTTGCATTTGCTTTTTCACCAAGTTCTGCAAATGAAAAACCCTGCTTTAAGAGTGCTGATGCAACTTTATTTCCCGTTGAATAATTTTCAATTACTTTTTGATATTCAAGAATCGCTTTCTCATACCATTTTTCTTTATAGTAACTGTCAGCTATCCAGAATCTCGCATTATCAGTATTTTTAGAATCCGGGAATAGACTGATAAACTTTTCAAATTCCAATCGGGCAGCATCAAATTCTTCCCGGTCTAACAAATTTTTGGCATTTTTATATATTTGTTCTGAATTCTGGTCACTCAGATTTCTTTTTTGTTGTTTATCAGCTTTTTTATTATCAGTTATGTGATTATCACCATCATTAGCTTTCTTTTTTGAAAATTCATTACTTAATTTATCTTTAACCTCCATACCTATATATTGTTCAAGTGCAACTATACGGTTAAAAATCTTAAGAAATTTATCATTCAACTCTTTAATTTTTTGTTTAATGGCATTATTATCTTTATTGTTGTCAAGGGTTTTGAATTTGTGGCCAGTCTCCTCAATAACTCCTTTTAATCTACGGATAGTAACTTTAAAATTTCTCAAATCAGCTTTTAGTGATGCATAATCCTTTTTATTCAGCTCACTATTTTGTTCTAGAGAATCTATGGATTTTTCCTGGGAAAAGTTCTTTTTAATCTGTAGAATATTTTCTTTTTCCAGGGAAGTTACTCTACTTTCAAGGGTATCACTGTCAGTGCTGGATGAAACACATCCTGAAAAAAAGAGAGGTACAACAATAAAAAAAACTGAGAAAAAGAAAGCCCTATTCATAATAATCCCTTAAGATAAAAAAAATAAAAAGTCTGTAACCAAACCAGGTTCAACTAATTTGGTATTCAAGTGCATTAATCTTTTTAAAGATAAAAAGTTTAATGCACTTGAAAAAAAAGTAAATTAAATAATAAGCAAACTCTTATTCAATTTCAAAATGACCGCGTCTGTTACGCTCCCAAGCATATTCATTATGACCTGGATCAGCTGGTTTTTCTTCACCATAGCTGATAAAACTTAAGCGTGAGTTTGAAATACCCAAGTCAACAAGAAAACTCTTGGCTGATTTTGCTCGTCTTTCACCCAGAGCAAGGTTATATTCAGTGGTGCCACGTTCATCACAATGTCCTTCAATAATAACATTAATATTGCTGTTTTTCTGGAGGTATCCTGCTTTGCTTTGCAAAACAGCTTGTGCATCGGCAGTAAGTTCTGCACTGTCAAAATCAAAATAGATATCTAAGTTAATAAAATCAACATCAGGATTGCCTGTGGCAACTGGTTTTAGTGGATTTACTGAAGTTGCATCACCAGCCGCAGTACCTTTATCCTTATCTGCTTTTTTCTGGTCAGCTTGTTTAGTGGATTCTGATTCTGATGCTACTTGTTTCTGTGCACATGAAACTGTCAAAAAAAGACCAGTGACTAAAAGTGCCAATACTAAATTAATAAAAACTCTCTTTTTCATACTGCCTCCTTAATTAAATTATTATTCCTTAACTCTATTTTAATCATTTACCATGGACCAATCAGGATCAGTTTGTTCACCATTAATTTTTAGCAGTCTCCTCTGGTTCCCTCCAGAAGCAGTCATAACAAATAGTTTAGCTTTTCCTCTTTGCCGGGTCGAAGAAAACACTATCAGACTGCCATCTGGTGACCAGGAAGGATCCTCATTATCACCAGCAGCCTTTGTGAGCTGCGCTGGATACTCACCGTTAATCCCTATGGTATTTATATCTATTCTGCCTTTTTTAATACCAACATATGCAATTCGATCACCATTGGGTGACCATGCAGGTGATGTATTATAACCACCCTCAAAAGTCAATCTTCTTGTTTGATTTGTTTCAAGGTTTTTAATAAAAACCTGGGGTGATCCACTTCTTCTTGAAACAAATGCTATTTTTTTGCCATCAGGTGAAAACTTTGGAGAGATATCAATTCCCCAACTATCAGTTACCCTTTTAATAATTTTCCCTCTGCCAGTCAACAAATAAATTTCAGAATCCCCGGAAAAACTTAAACTGGCTCCCAGGGCAAATTGTCCAGGAACCCATGCAGGAGCTATATTCATACCTTTTTTGTTAATTATTGCTCCTCTTTTTTCTTTTAAATTTTTAATATAAATATCAGGTTTACCTCTGGCATAGGATGTATAAGCTATCCATTCGGAATCTGATGACCATGCAGGTGAAAGACTGATACTCCTATGAAAAGTAATTTGTTTAGGATTATATCCATCAAACTCACATATAAAAATCTCTTTATTACCATTAACCCTTGATACAAAGGCAATTTTACTACCAAAAATCCCAGATTTACCTGTTAGTTTCTTGGATACTTCAGCACAGAAACGATGAATCATCTTTCTTAAATCTTTTCTGTCCCCTGTATAAATTTTCCCTATTAATAGTCGCATATCAAATGTATCAAAAAGCCTAAGCCAGAGCTTAACTTTATTGGCATCCACACTTATGCCACCGGTAATAAGCAATTCTGCACCAATGCCTGTCCAATCCAGAAAATCAATATCTTTTCTTGAAATTCCAGTCACAGAAGGGCGTGCAAGAAATGCCTGCTCATCGATTAGCTTTAAGTATCCTGTAAAATCAAGCGCCTCGGTTAAAAGAGTCTGCGCTTTTTTAGCAGTCTTATCTATATCTACCCCTTTTAAAAATTGCTTGAATTCAGGGACTGCTAAAGGAATTTTTCGGATGGATGGATTACTAATATCAATAATAGTAACATCTTTACAATAACCAGAACTATTTTCAAAAGCTACTATTGATAATAGTATTACAAACAAAAATATTGATTTTACTGCTTTTTTATAAAACATTGTTCTAATGTAATCCTTTTGGTGAAAAACGCAACCCAATTTCATAGGTATGCCGTTGAAACTCCTTTGGAAGAGGTGGAAAAGGGGCGGCTTTTTTAATTGCCCTTACAGCTGACTTGTCAAGGAAAGCATTTCCTGATTTTGTTTCAATCCAGATATCTCCAAGCTCCCCATTGCTTAAAATTTTTATCATAACTAACACTTTTATCTGTTTGTCATTTCTATCAAGCTTTGCAAGTCTTTCATTAAAAACCCATTTTTTCTGAATCATTGTGGAAAATATTCCCTGATATATACTCTCTGCTGTAATATTGCTCCATCTTCCACGACTTAAACCTTGAGATCCTTCCTCTTCTGCCTCATCTCCCTCTAAAAGATCTTTTAATTTTTCCTGTTCTGCAACCTTTTCCCTCATCTCATCTAAAAGGTCTCGAATTTTTTCCTGTTCCAACTCTTCTATCTCTTCAGCCTTGTCATCTTCCTTCTCAGCTTGAACTGGTTCAGAAATCTTTTTTTCAACTGGTTTTTTTTCTTCTGTTTTTACTGATTCAGGATTAACATCAACAACCTTTTTTTTGATTTTCTTTTTTTTAACCGGTTTTGGTTTAATCCGTTTCTCAACTTTCTTGGTAGCATCTTTTTTTGGTTGCTTACTCTCAGATTTTAAAAGATCTTCAAGTTTAGGAGTATAAGTCACCAGGTCAACTTGAAGTGAAGGAGGCATTTTTCTACTGGAAAAAGTGTGCTGCTGCATAAAAAACAGAATTAACATCAAACCAATATGTAACAAGACAGATACGCCTTGTAAAGAGATAAAAGTAATAGCAAATCTGCGATTGGATATTTTTTTACCCTGATCAGGTCTGGAAAAAGCTCCCTCCCTGTTCCTTGATATGAGTATTGTGCTCATGTTAGAGAATCAGGACTCTTTTTCATTTTCAGGAAGGGTTAACATACCAATGCTATCCACACCAGCATGTTTTATCTTTGAGACCACATTGATCACAATACCATAGGGTACTCGTTTATCAGCACGCAGATAAACGTTTTTTGTCTCCAGATTCTCCAAAATCTTACTAAGCTTTTCAGCCAGGTACTCAACATTGACTTCCTGATTATTAATATAAACTTTTCTTTCATTGTCTATTGATATTACAAGATTTTCCTGGTTGCTCTTTAAAGGTTTAGTGTTTGCTTCCGGTAATTGCACACTGACTCCCTGCACCATCATGGGAGCTGCAACCATGAAAATAATGAGGAGTACCAACATAACATCAACAAAAGGTGTTACATTTATTTCGGACATAAGCTGATCATTGTCTGAGCCAATATTCATTATTATACCCTCTGTTTATGTGTTTCCCGCTCAATAATATTTAAAAGGTCCGTGGAAAATCCCTGGAGTTCAGAGTCAAGTATCCGAATCTTTCCTATAAAATAATTATATGCAATAACTGATGGTATGGCAACGGCAAGACCAGCAGCAGTTGCAATTAAAGCCTCTGAAATTCCAGGGGCTACAACAGCCAGGCTTGCAGAACCACTAAGACCAATACCCTGAAAAGTTGTCATAATTCCCCATACTGTGCCGAAAAGCCCTATAAAAGGGGATGTATTCCCTGCAGTAGCAAGAAATGAGACAAGCTGGGTTAATCTTCTGACTTCCAGATTTATTGATCTTCTAAGGCTTCTTTGCAAATTGCCTATTACACTGATATTAGAGCTTTCCAGTTCAGAATCAAGGGTTTCTCTTTCACCTTTACTTCTGGCTTTATTAAACTTTGAAATCTCCATATATCCTGTGATGAAAATTCTTGCAACAGGACTTGATTTCAAAACTTTGGCTTTTGAAAATGCATCGGAAAGAGTTTTACACTGCCAGAACAGTTCAATAAAATCAGCTGACTCTTTTTGTGCTTTTCTAATATATCTCCACTTTATTAAAACAATCGCCCATGTTGTAATGGAAAAGAGTAAAAGTAAAAGCAGTACACATTTCACCACTGGTCCTGCTCCAGTCACCATGTAAATAATTCCAAGTGTATCAGAGGTCATAAAAAAATCTCCAAATTAGTATCTGCTGATATTCCAACAATATCAGGTTGAGTTTACATTTTTATACGAGCACTTAGAATATGTCAAGTTCTTATTTTAAACACTTTAAGGCTTGCTTTAAAAACAGAAAAGTCCAGGCATGAAACAGACATGCCTGGACTTTACATAATAACTAATAGGTAGGTAAGTGAGAGAAATTACATCATACCTGGCATTCCTCCACCCATTCCGCCCATACCGCCCATACCACCACCTGGCATTCCACCACCAGCATCTTCTTCAGGTTTATCAGCGATCATAGCTTCTGTTGTGAGCATCACAGATGCAACACTTGCTGCATTCTGAAGTGCATACCGAACAACCTTTTTAGGATCAATAACACCTGCTTTAATAAGATCTTCAAAAGTATCAGTTCTTGCATTATACCCAAAAGCGCCATCATTCTCTTTTACCTGATTAACAATCACAGAACCTTCAACACCAGCATTGTTTGCAATCATTCTTAAAGGTTCTTCAATGGCTCGGCTTATAACATCAACACCAAGTTGCTCTTCTTTGTCTTCTGTAACACTTTTCAAGACATTGATTGTTCTTAAAAGAGCAACACCGCCACCGGGCACGACGCCCTCTTCAACAGCTGCCCTGGTAGCATTTAGAGCATCTTCAACTCTTGCTTTCTTCTCTTTCATCTCAGTTTCAGTTGCAGCACCAACACTTATAACAGCAACTCCACCAACAAGTTTTGCAAGTCTTTCTTGAAGTTTTTCTTTATCATAGTCAGAAGAAGTCTCTTCAGCTTGGGCACGAATCATTTTAACCCTTGCTTCAAGATCTGCTTTTTTACCGCCACCATCAATAATGGTTGTATCATCTTTATCAATAGTAATGCTTTTTGCTGAACCAAGATCATTAATTGTAAGATTTTCAAGTTTGATTCCAACATCCTCAGAAACAACCTGTCCACCAGTTAGAACAGCGATATCTTCAAGCATTGCTTTTCTTCTGTCACCAAAGCCTGGAGCTTTTACAGCAGCAACATTCAGAGTACCACGAAGTTTATTTACAACCAGAGTTGCAAGGGCTTCACCTTCAATATCTTCAGCAATAATAACAAGAGGTTTGCTCATTTTTGCGACCTCTTCCAACACAGGTACAAGATCTTTCATGCTGGTAATTTTCTTATCACAAATAAGAACAAAAGGGTTATCAAGGGCTGCAACCATCTTCTCATTGTCAGTTGCAAAGTAAGGTGAGAGATATCCTCTGTCAAACTGCATACCTTCAACAACATCAAGAACAGTGTCCATTGATTTTGCTTCTTCGACGGTGATAACACCCTCTTTACCTACTTTATCCATTGCTTCTGCAATTATATTACCTATTGTTTCATCGTTATTTGCAGAGATTGTACCAACCTGTGCAATTTCAGCCTGATCTTTGGTAGGATTGCTTATTTTTTCAAGTTCTTCAACTATTTTAATAACTGCTTTATCTATACCTCTTTTAATGCCCATGGGGTTATTTCCAGCTGCAACAAGTTTTTGTCCACCTTCATAAATTGCAGCTGCAAGAACAGTAGCAGTAGTAGTACCATCACCAGCCATATCACTTGTCTTGCTGGCAACTTCTTTTACCATCTGGGCGCCCATATTCTCAAATTTATCTTCAAGATCAATCTCTTTTGCAACAGTTACACCATCTTTGGTAACATTTGGGGAGCCCCATGATTTTTCAATTACAACATTTCTACCTTTTGGTCCCAATGTCACTACCACAGAATCAGCAAGAGTTTTCACTCCTTTTAGCATTGCTTCACGAGCTTTGGCAGCATATTTAATTTCTTTTGCCATATCTAAAAACCTCCTTATATATTAAATTTATTAAACAATGAATCTACTCAACAACGCCAAGAACATCATCCTGCCGCATAATAAGATAATCATTACCATCAATCTTTACATCTGTTCCGCCATATTTGCTGAACAATATACGATCTCCAACCTTCAGCTCCATTGGCAGAGCTTTACCATCTTCACCAATACGACCGTTACCTGCTGCAACAACCTTTCCTTCAGCTGGTTTTTCTTTTGCAGTATCAGGAATGATAATGCCGCCTTTAGTTTTTTCATCTTCTTCAACACGCTCCACAAGAATTCTATCTTGCAATGGTCTTAAACTCATAATTGAAACCTCCTAATAATAATTGTTATTGAATCGGTTAGTAAAATTGTTTATTTTAAATCGGTTTTCTTTTTTTTAACTTTATTTGATACTTTTTTATCTGTTTTTGCAGGTTTTCTGGTCTCTTTCTTCTTCTGGCTGCCTTTAGAACTACCATAGTCAGTCACATACCAACCAGAGCCTTTTAAATGAAAGGAGCTGTGGGAAACAAGTTTTTTAAGCTCACCTCTGCATTCACCACACTCTTTCAAAGGAGGGTCGGACATTTTCTGGAATGCTTCTTCAATGTTTCCACATTTGGAACATTCATACTCATAAATAGGCATCTTTTATTTCTCCGTTTTCAATACCATTGATCACTTGATTATTATCTGAAATTCAAAAATAAAATAGTCAGTTTTTATTTCTTGTCAAGCAGGCAATTCTCTTTTTATGAAACATTTCATGGTTTCTTCACAATTAAGGAACAATTCTCCAGTTTTTATGATATTCAAGAACTTTTTCAATGCAATCTATGGATTCATGCTGTAAAATATCCCAGGTAATTTTATGCACTTTACGCTCTTCAAAAATTGTTACTTCATCTTCTCTGGATATTTCATAAAGCTGTTGAAATTTTAAAAAACGGACAATATGAACAAGTTCATGGATAAAAATATAAACAAGGAATGGATATAAAACTAATTTCCTATCTTCCTCAATTATATTTAAAATAGCAGCATCCTGAAGACAGATTGTATAGAAATTATATGAATAGGAACTCAAGTATCTATCTTTTCTTTTTCCTCTGTATTTTACAACCTGGGCAAAAGGTCCATCTACAAATTCATGTTCATTTAAATCTTTAGCAGTTTTTATCTCATACCTGGCAGCCAGCCATTGACTTGATGACATTTTGTAATAGTTACTCACCAACTCTTCTGAAATTGCGACTGCATCACCAACATGCTTTTGATCAGACAAAGAAAAAAAACACGGACTACTCATTTATAATTTAATTCCCTGAAATTAAAAAATCATCAAAAACCAATAAAACCAATGGACAAATTGAAAAAATATGTTATATTTACCGATTATAAATAATAATCAGTTATTATAATTTTAAGTTTAATATATCAATTAGGAGGTAATGCCTTGAGTAGTGTTCAAAAAAAAAGAAAAAAGAAAATGTCCAAGCACAAACACCGAAAACACCTTGCAAAAACAAGACACCAACGAAAGAAAAAATAGTCTTATTTATATAATATATACTTCATATGAGTATTGAGGACAACCTGGATAACAATCCAGATAACTTAAGTTCACCTCAATACTCTTTATTATTTCATATTAAGACTGATTACTTATTAATTCCCTTAAAATATCTCATAAAGTCAGAATCGGTTGAAAGCACAAGAGTGCTGTCCTTACCCAAGGCAGTTCGGTAAACATCAAGGGTTTTAAGAAATGAATAAAATTCAGGATCAACTCCATAGGCTTTAGCATATATTAAAGTTGCTTTTGCATCTGCTTTACCTTTAATGGTCTGTGCTGTCTTATATGCTCCTGACTCAATAACCTGTAGTTCTCTCTCCTTTTGTCCCCTTATCTCACTTGCTTTTCCCATGCCTTCTGCACGGAATTTTTCAGCAATCTGGCTTCTTTCAGCAATCATTCTTCCATAAACTGCTTCTCTTACCTTATCAATATAATTAATACGTTTTATCTTGACATCTTCAAGTTCTATTCCAAACTCTGCAAGCTTGGGCTGTGCCTGTTTCTTAATCATTCTTGTTATCTGATCACGCCCAAGAAGAATATCATACCTTGAATGCTGTTTACCATTGTTGTTGTCAGGACCTGATTTGAATGTATCCATTGCTCTGTCAGTATTACGAACACTTTCCACAAGGGAGTGTGAAGTTATAAGATTTCTCATGGCAGGACCGATAATATCATCAAGACGTTCTTTTGCAGCAAGTTCATTGTTCACGGTCTGAAAATATTTTATGGGGGAAACTATTTTCCATCTTGCAAAGGTATCAACCCAGATATATTTTTTGTCTTTCGTATTAACCTGACCAGGGTCTCCATCCCACTCAAGAAGAACATCGGGAAAACGGTTTATTTTTTGAATTATCGGTATTTTGAATCTTATACCTGGTTCCATAATCGGCTTGCCAACAACCTTACCAAATTGTGTAATTACAACCTGTTCAGTTTCATCTATCGTATAAACACAAGTAAATACAACAAGGCCGACTACAAACACTAAAGCCATTAAAATAATTTTTATTTTGTCATTCATTTTAATTACCTAACTTTTATTTTAAGGTTGATTTTACTTGGGTTGATTGCATGCTTTGGCTGCCTAAGTTCAAAAAAGGAAGCAGGTTTTTCTGACCTGAATCCACCATATATTTTCTGCCAAGTTTTGGTATTACCTCTGCCATTGCCTCTAAATATAGTCTCTTTTTTGTAACATCCTTTGCTTTAACATATTCATTGTAAACAGCAGTAAACTTTGAAGCATCACCCTGGGCACGATTCACCCTGTCAATTGCATAACCTTCAGCTGATTCAACAACACGTTTTGCTTCACCTTCAGCTCGGGGTATTGCCTTATTATATTCTTCCCGTGCTTTGTAGATGGTCTGCTCTTTTTCCTGAATTGCTTCATTAACTTCATTAAACGAATCCTGCACAGGTTCAGGAACATTTGTTTTTTTCATTTCAATTGTCACAATCTTAATCCCTGCATCTGCCTGATCCATCTCTTTTTGAAGACTTTGCTTTGCTGCAATAGCTACTATTTCCCTTTCACTTATAACTTCATTAATACTTCTATCTCCTATAACTGTCCTCATTGTAGCTTCAGACATATCTCTCAATAGTGTCTTTACGTCCCTTACTTCAAAAAGATATTTTTTCGGATTTGCAACCCGATACTGAACAATCCAAGGGACAATGGCAACATTGAGATCTCCTGCCAGCATCATTGCAACATCCTGACCTGTATTATCATCAAAATAGCGTGAGTTATTACTACCCTGAATGGTTTTGAAACCAAATTCCTCTTTTCGAACCCGTTTCACTTGAACTTTGGTAACTTTTTCAATCCCGGTGGGGAACTTAAAATGAAGCCCTGGATTTGTAATTCTGTCAAACTTACCAAATTGCTGAACAACACCAACTTCATCGAGTTCAATCTGAAAGACCATTGATTTTCCAAAAAAGAGTATAAACAAAACAATAAAAACAATAAAAATTCCAGAGAATTTAAAATTTTTAAATTTATTTACAATATCATCAAATTGAGGGGGTTGAGGAGGTTTTGGCATTCCACCACCTCCCTGTTTTTTTTCATACTTCTCTTTATTTTCGCGTAACTTTTCCCAATCCCAGTTCATAAATTCACCTTAATTTAGTTGTTTACAATTCAAAACAAAACCTTTGAAATTCAAAATAACTCAATTTAAAGAATTAGCAAGCAAAAAAAAAGCGGAAGACAGATAATTCTATCTCCCGCTTGATGATTTAGTTGCCTAAATATTTATCGCTTTAAAAATTAACCCTCCACAAAAAGCTTTGCAGACCTAAGTGTGTTTTTCATGAGCATTGCAATGGTCATGGGTCCAACTCCGCCTGGTACAGGTGTAATAGCTCCTGCTATCTCTTTTGCTTTCTCAAAGTCAACATCACCTTTGAGTATTGCCTTACCAGTCTTTTCATTCATGCCAACTCTGTTAACACCAACATCAATAACAGTAGCACCTGGCTTGATCCACTCAGGTTTTACAAGGTCAGGAACACCTGCTGCAACAATTAATATATCAGCTCGTTTGCAGTGACCTGCAAGATCTTTTGTTCTTGTATGAACTATTGTAGATGTACTGTTAGCACCTTCGCCCTTTTGAGCCATCATCACTGCAATTGGTTTTCCAACAATATTGGATCTTCCCACAACAACAACTTCAGCACCAGAAGTCTCAGTTCCTGAACGAACGATCATCTCCTGAATACCTGCTGGAGTACACGGCAAAAATCTTACTTCATCACCACCGATCATGAGTCTCCCGACATTTACAGGATGAAATGCATCAACATCTTTATCTGGATCAATTGCATTTAAAATCATTTTATCATCAATATGCTTTGGCAAAGGAAGCTGGACCAAAATGCCATGGATATCAGGATCATTATTATATTTATCAATCAATGCAAGAAGATCAGCTTCTGAAATATCATCTGGCTGATCATCTTGAATCTCATGGAATCCCAAGCTCAATGCGGTTTTGACCTTAAGAGTAACATAACTTATTGATGCAGGGCTTGATCCCACAAGGATAGTTACAAGACCCGGAACCTTACCATATTTTTCTTTCATTTGATCAACTTCTTCTTTGATCTCAGCTAAGATATCTTTTCTTATCTCTGTTCCGCTTATAATTTTAGCAGTCATTTGACAAATCTCCTTTATTTAAAATACACCCTGAACTTTTCCAGTTTCAACATCAACATCAACTCTCTTGAATGCCGGGTTGGAACCTGTTCCAGGCATAAGACTGATGGCGCCTGCAACTGGAACGATAAAACCTGCACCGCCATAAGTTAATACTTCTCTTATGTTGAGCCTCCAACCTGTTGGAACTCCTTTGAGAGCGGGATTGTCAGAAAGAGAAAGATGGGTTTTAACCATGCACATACCCATTTTTGCAAGTTCAGGATCTGCCTGAATTCTTGCAATGGCTGTATTTGCTTCTCCAGAGTAATCAACGCCATCTGCACCATAAACTTCTTTGGCAATAAGATCAATACGATCTTTAATAGGCATATCAAGTTCATAAAGGAATTTGAAATCTGTTTTCTCTTCACACGCTTCAATAACAACTTCAGCAAATTCAATAGCACCGTCACCACCTTTTTCCCAATGACGTGAAAGGGCAACTCTTGCACCTTCAGCTTCACTGAGCTCGCGAACTTTTGCAATTTCTGCATCTGTATCGTTATAGAATGCATTGATACATACAACAGGAGAGATACCTGCTTTTCGAACGTTTCTGATATGATGAATAAGATTAGCACACCCCTTGGCAACCCATTCAACATTTTCAGTATTATACTCTTCTGGCATTGGTTTGCCTGGTACAGGAACTGGTGCGCCACCATGACATTTAAGTGCTCTGATTGTTGCAACAACAACTGCACAATCTGGTGTAAGACCAGAATAGCGGCATTTAAGATTCCAAAATTTTTCAAAACCGATATCAGCACCAAATCCAGATTCTGTTACATGGTAATCAGCAAGTTTTAAACCAATCTTGTCAGCAATAATGGAGCTTTGACCAATGGCAATATTTGCAAAAGGTCCGGCATGTACAATTACAGGTTGTCCTTCAAGGGTCTGCATCAAAGATGGTTTTAATGCATCCACCATCCATGCTGTCATGGCTCCAGCAACCTGAAGATCTTCAGTTGTAACTGGTTTTCCTTTTTTAGTATAAGCAACAACAATCTTACCCATTCTTTCACGCATATCTTTAAGGTCAGTTGCAACGGCAAGAATAGCCATAACTTCTGAAGAGACAGCAATACCAAATTTTGATTTCATCATGAAACCATCAGCTTTACCGTTTACACCATCCATGCCAATAACGATATTTCTTAGGGACTGGCAGCAAAAATCCATGATCCATCCCATTTCCACCCTTGTGGGATCAATATCAATTCTTTCCATTTTTGAAAGCCTGTTAAGCTGTTCGTCTGTATAATTCCTCTCATGCTGCATCCTTGAAGTCAAAGCAACCATTGCAAGGTTATGTGCATTCATGATTGCATTGATATCACCGGTAAAACCTAAAGAAAAAGGTGTAAGAGGGATGCATTGGGCAAGTCCACCACCTGCTGCTGAACCTTTAATATTCATTGTGGGTCCGCCGGAAGGCTGACGGATTGCAGCACAAACATTTTTACCTAGTTTACCAAGACCCTGGACAAGCCCCATTGATGAGGTTGATTTTCCTTCACCCAATGGTGTTGGGCTGATTGCTGTTACATCAATGTATTTTCCATCGGGTTTGTCTTTAAGACGCTCAAGTACTTTTTGAAAATCTATTTTAGCAATATAGTGACCATGGGGTAGAAGCTCTTCTTTAGTAAGCCCCAGTTTTTCACCAATTTCATAGATTGTAAGCATTGTTTTTTCTGCGTCTTCTGCGATTTCCCAGTCTAGATGTTTGGTTGGATCTAATGCCATGATTATACTCCTTTATAATGATTTTGACCCTAAAAATAGAGTCCCTAGTTAATGATAATCCACTATTTAATTAATAAAATAACATCTAAGCAAATATAACAACATACTAATTCTGATACTATATTGATTCATCCCGTATTGAAACTATATAAAAATAATTAAAAAATCAACTATTTTAATAGGGACAATTCATATTTATTAAATAAATCCAATTCACTCAATAGTCACATTGTGACTAAACAGCCAAATCCGTTGTTATTCCTGCCAATTAATACTTTTTTATCATAAAGTATTAAATGTTCATATCTATTGACAAATGGGTTGTCAAATTGTAATTTTCTTAAGTTGGTTTATTAATATGAATTGTAAAAATTGTATAGCTATGGAAAAAGAAAATAAAACTGATAGCCTTTTTTATTTAAAACAGATCTCTGATTATACATTTTATTTTTTACATTCCCAAATTAATCTACAAGATTCCAACCAGTTAAAACACCCGCAACTCAACATAAATTTATATTATTGTAAAAGGAGGTAAAAGTGGGATTTGAAATCAATAAAGAATCATATGCTGGCAGCATTAAAAGCATCACTGTAGGAAAAGGTGATAATACCCTTACTGTCGGTGGTCAAACATGTTACCCGTTTTATCAGTTTGAAGGTGAAATGCCAAATAAACCCATTGTTGCGATGGAGATTTGGGACATGGAACCTGAAGACTGGCCGGCAGCAGCTATAGCACCTTTTAAGGATGTTATATCTGACCCTGCAGCATGGGCAAAAAAATGTGTTGATGAGTATGATGCCCAGGCCATTGTTCTTCAACTTAAGAGCACTGACCCCAATGACAAAGACACAAGCGCTGACAATGCAGTTGCCACTGTCAAAAAAGTTTTAAAGGAGATTAATGTTCCCTTGTTTATATGGGGAATCGCAAATCCAAAAAAAGATGAAGAAGTCCTTAAAAAAATTGCCGAGGAGTGCCAGGGTGAAAACCTGATCCTGGGTCCTGTGGAGGAAAAAAATTACAAAGGAATTGGTGCTGCTGCCATGGGCTACAAGCACTCTGTAATTTCATCTTCTCCCATTGATGTTAACCTTGCAAAACAGGTAAACATTCTTCTTGAAAATCTTGGAATGGATCTTAGCAATGTAATTACTGACCCCACAACAGGTGGTCTTGGTTATGGACTTGAATATTCATATTCAGTTATGGAACGTCTTAACATGGCAGCCCTGACCCAGGGTGATGACAAACTTCAAAACCCGATGATCAACAATCTGGGCAATGAAGTATGGAAATGCAAAGAAGCAAAGCAGACTGTTGAGGATGCACCTCTACTTGGTGATCCTGAAAAACGTGCAATAATGATGGAGGCCGTTGGTTCAGTATCATATCTTCTTTCAGGTTCAAGCATTTTGATCATGCGCCACCCGGAAGCAATCAAACTTACAAAGGCATATATTGAACTGCTTTACAGTGGTGGCTCAGCAAGCGATATTGGTCCCATTGAAAAACGCCTTGATGATGTTGATATCGACTTTGCCAAGTTGGCTCCAAAAGTTGACCTTACCATTGAAGAAGAGAAAAAAGCAGCTCCTGCTAAAAAGGCAGCTCCTGCCAAAAAAGCAAAACCAGCTCCTGCTGCAAAACCTGCACCTGCCAAAGCAGCTCCCAAGGCAGAAGCAACCCCTGCTGCTGCACCTGCAAAACCTGCTGCACCAAAAGCTGATCCCGAAGCAGAAGCAAAGGCAAAAGCTGAAGCAGATGCAAAAGCTAAACTTGATGCAGAAGCTAAGGCAAAAGCTGATATTGAAGCTAAAGCAAAAGCTGAAGCAGATGCAAAAGCTAAGGAAGAAGCAGATGCCAAGGCTAAGGTAGAAGCAGAGAAAAAAGCTATTTCAGATGCTGCTGCAAAACGTGATGCTGAGGCTGAAGCTCTTAAAGAAAAAAGAGCTGCTGAAAAAGCAAAACATGCTTCAAAAACAAAAGCCAAACCAAAAGGTAAAAAAGCTAAAATTAAAGTGACAGCAGCTAAAGTTCAGAAAACTGATCTTGAAAAGATTATTGAAATTCTGGATATTGCTCACAAACGAAACAAGTAATATTAAAGGTTGAGAATGCTTGTTTTACTTCTCAACCATCATATAAAACTAAGAGGAGGAACCTCTAATGGCAGAAGAGAAAAAGAAAAAAGTTAAACAACCGAAACTTGCTGATCCTAAGGCAGCAGCATATGGAAATTCAGCTCAGGAGATGATTGCACATGCCCAGAAGCTAGGAATAGATACTATTTTTGACAGGGCAATGAATATGAAACCCTGTGCAATAGGTATGCAGGGAATTTGTTGCAAGAATTGTTCAATGGGACCTTGCAGGCTTCCCCTGCCTAAAGACGGCATTGAAGGCGAAGATACAAGAAAAGGTCTTTGCGGAGCCACAGCTAATACAATAGCAGCCAGAAACTTTGCCAGAATGGTTGCAGCAGGCGCTGCTGCCCATTCAGATCATGGCAGATCAGTAGCTGAAGTATTTCTATCAGCTGCTAAAAAAGAGACTGATGATTATAAAATTAAAGACATCCCAAAACTTATTCAAGTTGCAAAACATCTTAATGTTGCGACTACTATTGAAAAAGGGGATGAGACTTTAGACAGAGATACTGATGAGATTGCCCTTGAAGTTGCTGAAGTTGCCATGAACGAATGGGGAAAAGCAGAAGGTGAAGTACTTTATCTTAAACGTGCACCCAAAGCCCTATATGAAAAATGGAAAAAATTAGGAGTTCTCCCAAGAAATATTGACAGAGAAATCGTTGAAATCATGCATAGAACCCACATGGGTGTTGATCAGGATTATAAAAATCTTATCAAACAATCCACAAGGTGTTCTCTTGCAGACGGCTGGGGCGGTTCCATGCTGGCAACTGACCTTCAGGATATACTGTTTGGTACTCCTTACCCTCTCCAGGGCGAAGCTGATCTTGGCATAATGAAAGAAGATCATGTTAACATTATTGTCCATGGTCATGAGCCTGTGCTTTCAGAAGTTATTGTTGCAGTGGCTCAAACCAAAGAGATGCTTGATTATGCAGCAAAAAAAGGCGCAAAAGGTATTCAGCTCGGCGGTATCTGCTGTACAGCAAATGAGATGCTCCAGAGACATGGTATCCCCACTGCAGGCAACTTTCTGCAACAGGAGCTTGCCATTATTACAGGTGCCTGTGATGCTATGGTTGTTGATATTCAATGTGTTATGCAAAACCTTGCCAACGTGGCAAAATGTTTCCATACCCATTTGATTACAACCCACCCCATTGCCAGAATGGAGCAGGAGAATGTTATCCACATTGAATTTGACGAGCACTATGCAATGGATGACGCAAAACGCATTGTTAAAATGGCAATTGATAATTTTGAAAACCGTGGTGCAGAAGTAATGATTCCCCAATACAAAACCACCCAGATTGCAGGTTTTGGTGTTGAGTCTATTCGATATCACCTAGGTGGAACTTTCAGAGGCACTTACTACACATTAAATGACAATATCATCAATGGTCGAATTCGTGGTGTTGCAGGTGTTGTTGGATGTAACAATGCCAGATCAAGATTGGATGAGACCCACATTAAAGTTATAAAAGAACTTATTAAAAATGATGTTCTGGTTCTCACAACTGGATGTGATGCCATTACTTCTGCCATACATGGACTTCTTACCCCGGAAGCAGGTCAGGTACATGCTGGTCCAGGACTTGCTGAAGTATGTGAGACCGTTGGTATCCCACCGGTTCTCCACCTTGGTTCCTGTGTAGACAACTCCAGAATCCTTCTTGCTGCAACAGAGATGATTGCTGCCGGAGGCATGGGTAATGATCTGTGTGACATTCCCGCTGCAGGGAGCGCACCTGAATGGATGAGTGAAAAAGCCATCTCCATTGGCCACTACTTTGTCACATCAGGCGTATACACTGTATTTGGCGGATATTTGCCAACATCGGGAGCACCTGTTTTCCATGACTACATTTCCAAGGAGCTTGAAGGCATTTATGGCGGCAAATGGGATGTTGAACCTGATCCAATCAAGCATGCATGGCTCATGATTGACCACATAGACAAAAAGAGAAAAGAGCTTGGTATTGATAAGGCAAGGGAAAGAGTATTGATGGATATGGCATCCCGTCAGGCACTTGACGCTTAGATGAAGCTTTTAAATAAATTTATAATAAATCCTCAAAGAAGGAGGAAAATAATATGTCAAAATTGATCGCATTTGCTGCCATTCAGGGTGGGTACAAAGTAGTTGCCGAAGCTGAAGGACAGCTGAATAAAGCACTTGAAACCTATGATGCAAGTACAAAAGTTGGATTCCCCAATACAGCATACTATCTGCCGGTAATCTATTCATTGACCGGGCTTAAAGTTGAAACTCTGGAAGACCTTAAAAAACCCATGGAGTTTGCAAAGGGACTTCTTCCACCCCATATCAAGCTTAAAAACTGGCTTCCTTACTTAGGGCCACTTCTTGACGCTGGTATGGCAGGTATCTTTTCCTATGAAATAATGGAAGCTTTAAGATACTTGAATGAACCTGATTTCTATCTTCCCCAGGAAGACCCTGATATTGAAAATGGTAAACTGTGGGTTGGTGCTGCTGATGATACTATTTTAAGAAAACGTGGTGTTGAATTTGTTGATGGTTCAGCTCCTGGATTTGCAGCCATTGTTGGTGCAGCTCCAAACCCTGAAATAGCAAAAATGATTGTGGAAGATTACCAGAAAAAATCTTTGTATATTTTTTGTGCAGCTAACCACAACGGAAATACTGTTATTGAACAATGCCTGGAAGCTGGTATGCAGGTAGGTTGGAACACTCGTATTGTTCCTTTTGGTCCGGACATCTCTTCAGCTGTATTTGCCCTTGGGTTTGCCAATAGAGCAGCCATGGCATTTGGCGGTGTTACACCAGGTGATTATAATAAAATGCTCATTTATAACAAAGACAGAATCTTTGCCTTTGTTAATGCCTTGGGTGATGTTGGTACAGAATGGGGTGTTGCAGCAGCAGGATGTGTAAACTGGGGTTTCCCAACACTTGCAGATACTCCTATTCCTGAAATACTTCCAACTGGTATCTGTACATATGAACATGTTGTAGCCCCGGTTGCCCATGAAGATATTTGCCAGAAATCAGTTGAGGTTCGAGGTCTTAAAGTTGCAGTATCAGAAATTAAGATTCCTTGTGCATTTGGTCCAGCTTTTGAGGGTGAAAGGGTCAGAGGAGCAGACCTTCACGCCCAGTGCGGTGGTGGAAAAACCCAATGTACTGAGCTTGTTAAAATGGCTGAACTGGGTGATATTGAAGATGGTAAAGTTAATATTGTCGGACCAGACATTGATAAAGTCAAAGAAGGTGGAACATTCCCCCTTGGCATTTCTGTTAAAATTGCCGGGCGTGAATTTCAAGAAGATTTTGAACCAATCATGGAAAGACAAATCCATCACCTTATCAATTATATACAGGGAATCATGCATATTGGACAGAGAGATATATCCTGGGTACGTGTTGGAAAAGCTGCCATTGAAAAAGGCTTTACCCTTAAAGATATCGGTGTTGTCCTCCATGCAAAATTTCATCAGGACTTTACAAAAATTGTTGATAAGGTTGAAATCACGCTTTATACGAAAAAAGCTGATGTTGATAAACTTACTAAAACTGCAAGGGCTGAATATCAAAAACGTGATGCCCGCGTGGATAACATGACAGATGAAGATGTTGAAACATACTATTCATGTACACTCTGCCAGTCTTTTGCGCCCAACCATGTATGTACAGTAAGTCCTGAGAGAACCGGACTTTGCGGTGCATACAACTGGATGGATTGTAAAGCTTCCTATGAAATCAATGAGACTGGTCCAAATCAGCCCATTGAAAAGGGTGAGTGTATTGATGCAAAACTTGGACAATGGAAAGGTGTCAATGACTTTGTATTCAAAGCTTCCCGTGGAGGTGTAACCCATTATAATTTTTATTCAATGGTTATAGATCCCATGACAACATGCGGCTGTTGCGAGTGTATTGCTGCCATGCTCCCTGCGTGTAACGGCGTTATGACTGTTGGTCGTGACTATGCAGGTGAAACACCATGTGGTATGAAGTTTACCACACTTGCCGGAGTTATGGGCGGTGGTGCTTCTTCTCCGGGCTTTGTTGGTCATTCAAAATTTAATATCACCCAGGGTAAATTCATTGTTGGTGATGGTGGTCTTCTAAGAATGGTCTGGATGCCTAAAGCTCTAAAAGAAGAGCTTAAAGATCGTATTGTCCAGAGAGCTAAAGATATGGGTGTTGATAATTTTTATGATATGATTGCCGATGAAACTGTTGGAATTACTGAAGAAGAAATTCTTCCATTCTTACAGGAAAAAGGACATCCTGCTTTAACCATGGAGTCACTTGTTGGATAAATATTAATAAAAAAGATTCCCAGGGCTGGGATCACCAGAAAAACTTCACAGCTCTGGGAATTAAATTTAAAATCTAAGTTAAATTTAGTGAAATAATTTTAAGGAGATCAAAATGGCTTTAACAGGTATTCAGATATTCAAGCTCCTTCCAAAAACAAATTGTAAGGAGTGCGGTGTTCCAACATGCCTAGCCTTTGCTATGAATCTTGCATCTGGAAAGGCTGAGCTTGATGCCTGCCCCTATGTCTCTGACGAAGCAAAAGCAGAACTTGCCGAAGCATCTGCCCCTCCCATAAGACCGGTAAAACTTGGAAAGGGTGTTCGCCAGAGCGTAACAGGTGGTGAAACCGTACTGTTCAGACATGAAAAAACATTTTTCAATAAAACTATTATAGCAGCAACTGTATCCTCAGACACTGATGCCGGGGAACTTGAGAAAAAACTTCAAATTTATAATGCCTTTCAATATGAAAGAGTTGGATTTAATTTACGCCCGGAACTTATCTGTTTGAAAGATGCTGGGAATGGCAAGGATGCCTTTGCAGCCCTGGCAAAAATAATTGCTGAAAAATCAGAATTCAACCTTGTTCTAATGACTGAAGATCTTGATGTCATGAAAGCAGGGATTGCAACTGCTGGTTTTAAAAGACCTCTGCTTTATTGTGCAACCAAGGACAATGCTGATGCATTGGGAGCTCTTGCCAAAGACAATGACCTTCCCCTGGCTGTAAAAGCTGATTCTGTGGAAGAGCTTATGCCCCTTACAGATAAACTTACTGAGATGGGTGTTAAAGATCTTGTTATTGATTCCGGTGCAAGGGAAGTTAAACAGGCACTGGAAGATCAAATTGCAATACGACGGGCTGCATTAAAGGCCAGCAATCGTTCTCTAGGTTTTCCAACAATAACATTCCCATGTGAAATGGCTTCCAACCTAGATATGGAAACCATGATAGCGGGAATGTTTATAGCTAAATACGGCGGAATCGTTGTGTTGTCAGACTTTACCACCGAATCACTTTTTCCTCTTCTTTTAGAAAGACTCAATATCTTTACTGATCCACAAAGACCAATGACTGTTACAGAAGGTATCTACGAGATAGGAAAACCAGATGCTAACTCTCCCATACTTGTTACTACCAACTTTGCACTTACATATTTTATTGTTTCAGGTGAAGTTGAGGCAAGCAAGGTGCCAACGTGGTTGTTAATTAAGGATTCAGAAGGATTGAGTGTTCTTACAGCATGGGCAGCAGGTAAATTTGCAGGAGATGATGTTGGAACATTCGTAAAGAAAAGTGGTATTTTAGACAAAACTAAAAACAGTGAGCTTATAATTCCAGGATATGCAGCAGCCATTGCAGGTGAAGTTGAAGAAGAACTTTCCGACTGGAAAATTACAGTAGGACCCAGAGAAGCTGCCCATATTCCGGCTTTTCTTAAAGCAATATAACTATTTTATAAAAGGACTTGACTAAAATGATACTTTTTGGCGAAAGTTTAAATGTAATTGCAACACAAATTGGAAAACAATTCAAGGAGATTGATCCTTCCAAGCGTGATCCAAAGCCAATTCAAGAAGAGGTTGAACTCCAAAAAGCAAAGGGCATGGATTATATTGATATTAATCTTGGACCAGCAAAAAAATTCGGTACAGAGCTAATGCCCTGGGTATGTAATATTGTTCAGGAAGCAGCCCCTGGAGTTCCTTTGTTGCTTGACACTTCAAATATTGAAGCTATCAGAGAAGGGTTAAAAGTACTTAAACCTGCTGATAAACCTCATATTGTTAACTCAATCATGGCAAGGGCTGAAAGATATGAGTCCATGGTACCACTTGCAGCAGAATTTGATGCTGACTTTGTAGCACTGATGTGGGGACCTGAAGGGCTGCCCAGGGATGAGAATGAAAGAGCTGCCCTTGCTGTAGAACTTCTATATTTTGCAAATGAGGCAGGCATTCCCAATGAGAAAATCTGGGTAGATGGTATTGTTACTCCTGTCAGTATCCAGCAACCACAATTAATCAGCCTGATGAATTTCCAGGGAATGATTGAAGATATTGCTCCTGGTGCCAAAAGTACCTGTGGTCTTTCAAACATTTCCAATGGACCTCCTGAACATCTGCGTGGTATTTTAAATCAAACCTATATGGTTATGCTTGAAAGATACGGCATGGTGTCTGTTATTGCTGACCCTTTAGATGAAAAACTGACTGCCATTGCAAAGGGTAAACATCCTGAAATAATTGATATAATAAATAAAGTAATGGATGGTGACCAACCTGACATGGCAACCCTTGATGAAGGACTGGTAGATTACGTAAAAACCGTTAATATAATTTTAGGTAATTCACTCTATTCTGATTCATGGCTTGAAGTATAAGGCATAAACAATTTCTATAAGATAAAATAAAAAGCCCCTTTTGCACCAATTGTTAAAAAAGGGGCTTTTATTATTTAATTTGTAAGGTTTTAAGTATGACAAAAAAAGGAAAAAGTGAATGGTTTTTTTGTATTGTCCAAGATCCCGGCACATCATTGGAACAACTAATGGGGTTTAAAGAAACCAAAACTAAAATAGATTTTATTCCGGCATTTAATACAAAAGAGGAAGCTCAATCATGTTTTCTTTTGATGCCAAAAGATGTTATAAACTTAAAATATGAGGTCCAGGCTATAATAAAGGAAGATATTTTTTTTCAAACAAAACAGACAGATCACAAAGTCTTTTTAATGGATGATAAAGGTCAAATAATTAAAGAACTGGAGGAGTAAATTGGGTCTAAAGATAGCCATAGGCGGAAAAGGCGGCGTGGGTAAAACAACTATTACCTCTCTTCTTGCAAGGTGCCTTGCTGCCACAGATAAAAAAGTAATTGCCATAGATGCAGACCCTGTTACCAACCTTGCAGCAGGTCTTGGAATTGATGAATCAAAACCCATAACTCCCATATCAGAATTAAAAGATCTTATCTTTGAAAGAACCGGAGCAAAACCCGGAACAATGGGTGGCTTTTTTACATTAAACCCAAAAGTCGATGATATTCCTGATAAATTTGCCCTGGAAAGAGATGGTGTAAAACTCCTTGTCATGGGAACAGTTCAAACCGGAGGTTCAGGCTGTATCTGTCCTGAAGCTACCATTTTAAAAGCTTTAATGAACCACCTTATCCTTAACAGAGATGATGTTGTTGTTATGGATATGGAAGCAGGAATTGAACATCTTGGACGTGGCACCTCAGGCTCCATGGATGGACTTATCATAGTTGTAAACCCGGGCAAAAGGAGTAGAGTTGCCGCAGAAAAAATAAAAAAGCTCGGCTCTGATATTGGCATTAAAAATATCTATGTACTTGGCAACAGAGTAAAATCAGAACAGGACAGGGAGCTTATCAAAGAATCCATGAAGGACTTTAAAATTTTAGGCTTTATACCTGAATTCGATGAGATTGCCAATGCTGACAGAGAGGGTGTGCGCCCCTTTGAAGATATTACAGCCATCCCCGATGCATTCAAAAAAATAGTTGATCAGGTTTTAGCTTTATCATGAATC